>DASRGZ010000021.1:0-37845 GCA_035650735.1 Chthonomonadaceae bacterium | reverse complement strand
GGATTATGATAACGACGGCTTCCTCGATATTCTGCTGGTCGGACCCAAGCTTGCCCTCTACAAAGGCGACGGCAAGGGCCATTTTACTGACGTGACGGCGGCTGTCGGGTTGGAGAAGTTCTCCGGGCACTTCTTAGGCTGTGCGGTCGGCGACTACGATAACGACGGCTACGACGATGTCTACATCAGCGGCTACCGTACCGGCCTGCTGCTGCACAATGAGGGGGGCCGGCGCTTCCGAGATGCGACCACAGAGGCGGGCCTGAAACCTCAGCCGTGGGGCTCCTCGGCCAGCTTTGCCGACCTGGATGGCGATGGCAGGCTCGATCTCTACGTCTGCAACTACGCCCGGTTCGGTCCCGATACCAAACCGCAGCTTTGCGATAATCACGGTATCCCGAGCGCCTGCGGTCCCCGTTCCTACAGGCCGGAATACGGCGTGCTCTACCACAACGAGGGGAGGGGCCGGTTCCGGGACGTGACCCGGGCCTGGCACGCCGATAAGGTCTCCGGCTACGCGCTGGGCGCCGCCGTCGCGGATTACGATCACTCCGGGCAGCAGAGCCTTGCCATCGCCAATGACCAGGCGCCCGGCGACCTGCTCCACAGGCAGGGCGCCGCGCTGGCAAATGTTGGGCAAGCCTCCGGCATGGCCTACTCCGCCAGCGGCAGCGTCTATGGCGGCATGGGCATTGATTGGGGCGATTACGATAACGACGGCAAGCTCGATCTGGTCATCGCCACCTATCAGGATCAGGCCAAATGCGTCTTCCATAGCGAAGGGAGAACGTTCACGGAGCAATCCGCGCGGCTGGGATTGGCTCCCGCGATACCCTACGTCACCTTTGGGGCCAAGTGGCTGGATTTCGATAACGACGGCTGGCTCGATCTGATGCTTGCCAACGGCCACGTGCAGGATAACGTCGCCGAGGTCAACGCCCTCTGGGGCGGCCTCAAAACGGGAAGCTACCGAGAGCCGACGCAGCTATTCCATAACCTGAAGGGAGCGCGTTTCGACGACGTTAGCGCCCGCCTGGGAGGGAATGCCTCCCGTCCGATTGTGGGGCGTGGGCTGGCGCTCGGCGACTTCGACAACGATGGGCGCGTAGATGCGCTGGTGGCCGACAGCGAAGGCGCTCCGCTCCTGCTGCATAACGTATCGGCTCCGGTCGGCCACTGGCTGCTTTTCAAGCTGATCGGGACCGGGAGCAACCGGGATGGCATCGGCGCGCTGCTCACCGTTGAGGCCGCAGGCCGCACGCTGCTGCGCCGCTGCGCCACCGACGGCTCCTATCTCTCCGCCTCGGATAAGCGCGTTCATGTGGGGTTGGGCCGGGCCACCCGGGCCACCGTGCGCGTGCGCTGGCCTGACGGCAAGACCCAGGTTTACGCCAACATCGCTGCCGATAGAATTGTCACGCTTCGTGAAGGGGATTAAATTCCGAAAGGAGCAAGTCATGAGGGAAGGGAAGGAAGCAACGCAGACGTTTCGGGTGGCGGTGGCGCAGATAGACCCGCATCTGGGCGAGAGGGCCTATAACCGCCGCGTGATCCTGGAGCGCATGGAAGAGGCGGCGCAGGCGGGCGCGGCTCTGGTCGTGTTCCCGGAGTGTGCCCTCTCCGGCTACGTCTTCCCTAGCGCGGAGGAGGCGCTGCCCGCCGCAGAGACCGTGCCCGGCGAGACGACGGAGGCGGTCGCGGCGGCCTGCCGCCAGCATAACCTCTACGCCATCGTCGGCCTGCTGGAGCGCGACGCCGCCAGCCAGCTTTTCAACAGCGCCTTTGTCGCCGGCCCGGAAGGGCTAATCGCAAACTACCGCAAGTGCCACCTGCCCGTGCTCGGCATAGACCGCTTCGTCGGCAAGGGCGAGGCGCTGCCCATTTTAGAATTGCCGTTCGCCCGTATCGGCATCCTGATCTGCTACGATGTGCGCTTTCCGGAGGCGGCGCGCGTGTTGGCCCTGCGCGGCGCGGAGGTGATCATCGTGCCGACCAACTGGCCGCAGGGCGCGGAGAGCGCTCCGCTCTTCCTGACCCGCGCCCGCGCCTGGGAAAACCGCGTCTACGTCGTCGCCTGCAATCGGGTTGGCCAGGAGCGCGGCACGCGCTTCATTGGGCAGAGCCAGATCGTCGCTCCGGATGGAACCTTTCTCGCGCAGGGCGACGGTGCCTCGGAAACCCTCCTCTACGCCGAGATCGCTCCGGCGCAGGCCCGGCAGAAGAAACTTGTCTTCGAGCCGGGCGTCTTCGAGCTTGATCCGGTCGGTGATCGCCGTCCCGAACTCTACCACGATCTCTGCACTTAACAGCCAAAGGCCCAACAGGATTTTACAGGATTAAACAGGATTTCTAAAACCAACCCAACCTCTGCTTCTATCTCTAGAACCCATCCAAGCCCTGCTTGTGTCTCTCTCTAGCCTTTATCCTGTAAATCCTGAGTAATCCTGTTCATCCTGTTGAGGTATTGGCTTTTTAGCGGCGGCGGTTGGCTTTAGAGCGTGGGCTTCGCTCGTAGCGTGGAATGTACAGGCCGTTCAGTCCGCCGCGTCCGACCGGCTGCCATTCAGGAATAACGCCATCCAGCGTCTGTGGGACGACCCCCTGGTCGGCCAGCCAGCGCAGGAGCTCCTGGGAGCGGGGATCGATGCGGGCGCGCTTGAACAGTGTATCAATGGCGTGAAATGCCTGGTCCCGCACCAGGACGTTCTCCTCGCACTCGTAGGCCCGGAAGATAGCCAGCCAGACCTCCTGATCGTAGCGGGGGTTACGGCAGGGGCACAGCGAGCGCAGCGTGTCCTTCTGCTCCTGCGGATCGCCGCATTCCAGCGTTGCCAGCAGGCGTGGCAAGTCCCACGAGCGCACTTTGGGCTCGCGCTTCTTGGCGGCAGTGGGCTTTTTGGTCGTCGGGAGGGGCTTCTCCAGGGGCAGCGCCAAGAGGCCCTGTTCCTTTAGATGGGTAAGCATCTCTTTCCAGCGCGCATCGGTGCGGGCGCGATCCACCAGCGTTTCCAGCGCATGGAACGCCTGATCGCGCACTCTCGGCGCGGATTCCGGGCTATCGTAGGCGCGGCAGATAGCCGCCCAGACCTCGTCCGCAAAGCAGCGCGTGCGGCAGGGACAGAGCAGGCGCAACAGACCCTGCTGCGTTTCCGGCGTGCCGCAGGTCAGCATCTCTAGCAGGCGAGGTATATCTTCTAAAAGCTCTTTTTGATCTCGTCGAGGCATCGTGACCCTCCTTCTGTGTGCTTCCGGCAGTATTCCTCCTTTCCTTTTTCGTTCGGAAGGGTCCTGATGCTAAACAGGCGCGCGGATACCAATCGAGATCGGATAAGCTAATAAGAAGCAGTCTTGGTCGCTCGCTTGCAAACGGTGTGCCCTCCGTTACAGAATAGTAGACGGTTGCAATTTGGTAGTTCAGGTCTATAGGATGCCTCCTCTTGTTCTTGGCACGCTGCAAATTGTCTGGCTCATGCTCCTCTCCGCCGCTTTAGGCCGCCGCCTGCTTGGCCTGTTGCGCGTGCGTATCCCGGATAGGGCGGAGTATGGGCTGTTCGCGACGGCGTTGGGCCTGGGCGCGCTCCAGTTTGTTCCCTTTCTGTTGTTCGCGCTCGACTTCGGGCACCCCGCTACGCTCCGCTGGACGACGGCAATTCTGGCGCTGCTCCTTATCCCCGACATGGCCGCCGTCGTACGCGCGGGCTGGCGCTGGGCGCAAACCGTGCGCCTGGCGTTGTGGTGGCAGCGCGTCCTGTTGTGCCTGCTGACGGTTGCGCTGTTGGCGCTTTATGCCCGCGCCCTGTGTCCGCCCTTTAACGGCGACGCCGTCTCCTACCATCTCTCCATCTCCGTGCGCTTTCTGCAAAACGGGCGCTTTATCTACCTGCCGACTCTGACGCCGACCAATTGGCCCAGCGGGATGGAGATGCTGACGGCGCTGCTCCTGGCGTTACATCCCCAGGCGCCCGTCGCCATCGTCCAGTTCCTCATGGGCGTGCTGACCCTGATCGCGCTCTACCTGTTCGCCCGCCGCTTCGCAGGAGCGTTCGCGGGCTGGGGCGCGATTGGCCTGTTTCTGCTGCTGGATGGGTCCTCGGCAGGCGGGTTCTGGCAGCAGATGACGCTCGCCATCGTGGATGTGGGACTGACCCTCTTCACGACGCTGGCGATCATGGCGCTGCATCGCGCGACTCTGGCTGAGACAGGGCAGGAAGAGGCCCAGTGGAATCGCCTGTCCGCCGTCTGCGCGGGGCTGGCGGCGACGACCAAGCTCACTGGCGTCTGGGTCATTGTCTCGCTGGTTCTGCTGCGTGCCCTTCTGGATCGCCGTGCCGGCAGAGCCCATTTTCTCCCGCGCGCCCTCGCTTATGGGGCCATCGCGACCGCTATCGTCCTGCCCTGGTTCTTGAAAACCTGGGTCTTGACCGGCAATCCGCTCTATCCGATGGGCTACGCCCTCTTCGGCGGCAGGGAGTGGACGCCGACAGGCTGGGCCAACTACAAGCGGGCGCACCTGATTCTAAACACGCCGCCCGGTATGCAGCCCACGCCCTTTATCCTGACCCTGGCGCATACCGTCCTCGCCGCCGTCGGCCTCGCGTTCTGCATCTGGATACTGCGCGCCACGCGGGGCTCGCGCTTTGCGGTTCCGGCGGGCGCGGCGGGGCTGTTTCTGGCCTGTATCTGCGTGGGAAATTACTTTCACCCGCGCTTCCTGATGCCCATCTTTCCGGCAGCGCTGGCCTGCTGGGCGAGCGTCTTTCGCGGCAGAGAGCGAATGCTCGCGCCGGTTCTCTGCGGGGGCGTCGCCCTCATGACGGTAGGCTTTCTCGTTGGTAAACCGGAGCCTCCGCTCGCTACGGCCTTGCGCGTCGCGCTGGGACGCACCACGCGCGAGGACTTCCTGCGCGCCCAGATGCCTGACTATGCCGTTACGGAGTACGCGAACGCGCACATTCCGCCCACGTCCCGTATTCTGGTCGGCACGTACGAATATAATCTCGTTTACTATAACGCGCTGGCGATGTGGCCCGACTGCTGGCTCCAGGATTCCCTGCACTACGGCTCGCTGGAGCGCTTGAAAGAGGATTTTCGTCGCCTCGGCATTACGCATCTGGTGCTGAAGACTACGTTTCCCCCGGACTGTGCCCAGAGCCACTACTGCCGCCGCCGCATGCAATTGGAGCCCACCACGCTTTCGAAGCTGGCAAGGCGATACGGAACCAGGCTGTTTGCGGCCAACGACCATACGCTCTACGCGCTCGACTTCAACCGGGTGCAATCCGCCCGGCGCTAACCTAACCCCCGTCCCCCTTCCCTAATACGTTCGCTACGCTCACAAGGTGCTAGGGTTCTGAGGGTGCTAGGGTTCTAAGGTTCTAAGGGACTAAGGAACCTTTGCTCCGCTCACAGAGAAGGGGGGACCCGGCTTCTGCTCTCCTACAGACCTCACCCCCTTCCCCTCTCCTTTAGAAGGAGAGGGGAGAGTCAGAGTTGGCTTCTCTTCCCCCTTCTTCCTTGCAGGGAGAAGGGCCGGGGAGGAGGGGAGATAAGGCAGAACCGAAGAACCTGGGAGTGAGAGCCTCTCCCCTCTGCCGCAGCGCCGGGGGTCGCCAGGCGGAGGGGTGTCGCAAGGCAGAGCCGCGAACCGTTGAGCGGCGTCCCTGGCAGTCCGTTGAGCGCCGACCCTGGCAGTGGGGACAGGGGGTGAGGGCAACAGGAGAATTTGCGGCGGATAGTGTGAAGTTTTTGGGCCGAGAACGTTGTCTATTCCCCTATAGGGCAGGTATAATCAGCGGTACGTGCGTGATTATGTGTAGGTGCGGGCAGGAGAGCGTAGGCAAAAATACGCTGTGCTGCTGCGCAGGAGGCCGCCTGAGATGGCGATCACAGAGCCAGAGACAACCAATAGCGCGCGGAAGCGCGCGGAGCGCTACATCGGCGCGGAGTTGATGGATATCTACGAGAAGGTGCAGGCCCAGGAGCGCCTGACCTATGACGATGCCGTTCGCCTCTACCGCACGCCCAACCTTTCCGCCGTCGGCTACCTGGCAAACTACGTGCGCGAGCGGCTGCATGGCGACCGCGCCTACTATGTCCGTAACCAGCATATTAACTACACCAATATCTGCAACAAGTTCTGTAAGTTCTGCTCCTTCTACGCCAAAAAAGGCGGGCCTGCCCCCTACCAGATGGATATGGAGGAGGTCCGCCGCCGCCTGCTGGCCCATCGGGACGTGCCGATTACCGAAGTCCACATGGTCGGCGGCATCAACCCGCGCCTGCCCTATCAGTACTACCTCGACCTGCTTAAGACCGTCAAGGAAGTGCGCCCGGACGTGCACATCAAGGCGTTTACGGCGGTGGAGCTGGCCGAGATACAGCGAGTCGCCCAAAAGCCGATGGAGGCGGTGCTGCGTGACCTGATAGCGGCGGGGCTGGACTCGCTGCCGGGAGGCGGCATCGAGATCCTCTCCGACCGGGTGCACCAGGAGCTTTTCGAGCGCAAGCTTGACGGCAACGAGTGGATGGAGGTAGCGCGTGCGGCGGCGAAGGTTGGCCTGACGCAGTACGCCACGATGCTCTACGGCCACATCGAGACCGTCGAGGAGCGGGCCGATCACCTCATCCAATTGCGCGCCCTCCAGGATGAGACCGGCCACTTCGTCACCATGACGCCGCTCTCGTTCCATCCCGAGGGCACGGAGCTCGAACATGTTGCGCACCCGACCGGCTATGACGACCTGCGCAACATCGCCGTCTGCCGACTGGTTTTGGATAATTTCGCCCACATCAAATCCTTCTGGATCATGAACTCCCCGCAGATCACGCAGTTGGCCCTCTGGTACGGGGCCGATGACGTGGATGGGACCGTCCACGAGTACGAGATCACCTATCAGGACGGAGAGCAGGGCAACAAGCGGCAGGTCTTGACGCGCCGCCAGATGATCCGGCTGATCACCGAAGCGGGCCGCGTGCCCGTGGAGCGCGACAGCCTCTACCACGAAGTCCCGCCGCGCCCGGAGGACGAGCAGCCCTCGGAGCGCACCTTCATTCCCCTGCCCGTGGTAAGCTGATTGGGATTTTCTCCCCGCCAAGAAGCGCCTTCTCCATAATGACGCCCAGGATGTCCGCACGTCCCATCAGGCTTGCTCGCGCCCTACGGCGGGCGGCTGTGCTGCCCTCCCACGCAGGCACGGGCTGGGTTTCCCTGGAAAACGGACGTGCGGGACTCTGATTGAGGCGGCAGTGACATTTTTCATAGCGCATGTGTGATGCAGCGCACTGCGCGCACTGCTGGCGATATGCTAAGCTTTCGCCATGCAACATACCGATAATATTACTGGACAGTGCTTCACCGGCGCAGGACCTCAACCCTTGCGGGGTCGGCAAGCTCGGGGAGCAGGAGAGGAGACAGCCAACGCATCGTTAACACTGACAAATAACCGCGTGTGGTTATTTTACGGGAAATCGTTGCGTCATCTTGACAGGAAGCAGGATTTGCCCTATAATTGGGAGAAGTCTTGCCCTATAGTACCGATGGTATTGCGTCACGCTGGCTCGCGAGATGCCTCTTGCGGCTTTGTCTGTAGATTCCCCCGCTATGCAATGGTCGTTCCCGCTTAAGCGCCGTGGCGCAAACCGGTAGGGTATCGCCCTGGAGACGGGGTGAGACCGCCGCTCCCTCCGATGATTCGCATGTCATGCTGCCTGTTGCAAGACCATCGTAGCTTTCCCCGGCGATGCGGCCTGTCGTTCCTACCCAGTACGAGGGTCTAGAAGCCCTCTCTATCCGCTCATCGCTTGCGTTTCCCGGCGCCTGGCACCCAGGCCCGGTCGAAGCGGCTGTCCGGCAACTAACCGTACACGCTCTTGAAACCCGACCCGGCGTTCTTACCTATAGCCACTCCTCTGTCTTCCATGTTCTGCAGGTCGCACGGGCACGCGGGAGAGTCCTCCGCTTGTAAAGGGAGGTCCAGTCGCGGAAAAGGATCGTCAGATGATTGAAAGCCTGAAACCCCTATACAACCGGAGTAGTCACCTGGGCGAGCAGCTCATCAATGATGGGCTGATCTCGCAGGAGCAATTACAAGCCGCCCTCATCCGCCAAACCCAGACCAAGAAGCGCCTGGGCGAGACGCTATTGCAGATGGGATGTATTGCCCCCAAAGTGCTGGGGCGTTATCTGGAAGCGGCCACCAAGTGCCAGTTCGTCGAGTTGGCCGACTGGCCCATTGAGAAGGAGATAGCCCAGCGAATTTCGGAGCTGCGGGCCCGCAGGCTGCAAGCGCTGCCCATCAAAGACCGGGGCGGCGACGTCCTGGTCGCCATGTCCGATCCGCTGAACCTGGGCGTAGTGGATGAGCTGGCCGCCCTGCTCAATCGGCGCATCACCCCAGTGCTGGCCTTTGAGGCTGACCTCAACGACGCCATTAACCGCGCCTTCGACGTCAACAAGCAGGCCCAGGAGATCATCGAATCCTTCGATGAGCGCCCCTCCTGGGAAATCCAGGAGCAGTCCGAGGAAGAGCTGATCTCCAGCGCCGAAGACGCCCCCGTCGTCAAACTGGTCCATAGCATTATCACCGGCGCCATCGCCAGCGGCGCCAGCGACATCCATATCGAGCCGATGGAGGCGGTGGTGCGCGTCCGCTACCGCATTGATGGCCTGCTGATTGAGCAGATGACCTTCCCGCCCAACTACCAGGCGGCGGTCGCCTCGCGCATCAAGATCATGGCCAAGCTCAATATCGCCGAGCGCCGCCGCGCCCAGGACGGGCGTATCCTTTTCAAGAGCTCCGGACGGGAAAACGACCTGCGCGTCTCGATTATGCCTACCATCTACGGCGAAAAAGTCGTTATGCGCATCCTGGAGCGCAATCGCCAGATCACCCTGGAGCAGGTCGGCTTCTTCCCCGAGCAGCAGGAGCTGTTCGAGCGATTCATCAGGCGGCCTTACGGCATGATCCTGCTCACCGGGCCGACTGGCTCCGGCAAATCCACGACTCTCCAGGCCGCGCTGACTCGCATCAACGACCCGGCGCGCAACATCAGCACGGTCGAAGACCCGGTCGAGTACATGATCCCCGGCATCAACCATACCCAGGTGGACCCCAAAATCGGCGTCACCTTCGCCACGGGCCTCAAAACCCTGGTGCGCCAGGACCCGGACGTGATCATGGTCGGTGAGATCCGCGACCGGGATACCGCTGAGATAGCCGTGCAGGCCGCCCTCACCGGCCACCTGGTGATGAGCACCCTGCACACCAACGACGCGCCGGGCGCCATCACCCGCCTGATGAACATGGGCGTGGAGCCGTTCCTGATCGCCTCGGCCCTGATCGGCGTGATCGGCCAGCGCCTGCTGCGCACGATCTGCCCGGCCTGCCGCGAAGAGGTGCCAGCCACCCCGGCGGAAATGGAAGCCCTGGGGATGCCGCACACCGATGAGTTCTCCACAATGCTGGCTCGGGGGCGCGGCTGCGCCAAATGCGGCGGGCGCGGCATGAAGGGCCGTACCGGCGTCTATGAGCTCATGCCCATGACGGACGAGCTGCGTGATCTCACCATCAAGCGCGCTTCCAGCGCCACGATCCGCGAGGTCGCCATCCAGCAGGGCATGAAGACCATGCGCGACTCCGGCGTCGAGAAGGTTCTGCGCGGCATTACCACGCTGGAGGAAGTGACTCGCAACCTGGTACTTGAGGAGTAGCTGCCCGTATTCCCAGACGCCCTCACCCCCGGCCCACTGCTAGGGTCGGCCCTGCAATGGTTCGGGCCTCCGCCTAGCGACCCCCAGCGCTGCGGCAGAGGGGAGAGGAGAAGCCTTGTTCTCCCCTCATCCCCGTCCCTTCTCCCTAGCAGGGAGAAGGGGGAAGAGAAGCCGGGTCCCCCCTTCCCTGTGAGCGGAGCGAACGTAGTAGGGAAGGGGGCCGGGGGGTTAGGTCCGCTGGACCAGGAGCGAGGCAAAAGAGCAAAAGAGGAATATGCCGCAGGCCCGTCGAATAGAGCGCATGCAGCGATTCGCCACAAAGGCACCCTGCTGCGGCTGTGCGTCTCCTTGCACGGCCCCTGTGAAAGTGTGTAATCTGGTTTGGGTTTCATGGAGTAAGCAAGGCCATGCCAACGTTCATCTACACTGCCCGAGATCGCAACGGCAATCCGATCCAGGGCAGCCTGATCAGCTCCGATGTTGCGGCGGTCCGAGAGCAACTGCGCGAGCGCGACCTCTACCTGACCAGCGCGACGGTCCAGGATGCCGGCGGAGAGGGGATGACCCAGGCGCGTCGGCGGGGCAAGCGCGTGCGCATCGGGGATATGGTGGTCGCCAGTCGCCAGCTAGCCACGCTGGTGCGGGCCGGTATGCCCCTGAATGAGTGCCTGCATACCGTCGCTGCGCAGACCGAAAACCTCTATCTGCGGGAAGTCATCCAGCAGGTGCGCCGCGATATTCTCAGCGGCAGCAGCTTCGCCGAAGCGGCCAGTAAGCACCCCACCGTTTTTACCGAGCTCTATACCGCCTTGATCCGGGCCGGCGAGGCGGGCGGCGTCCTGGATGAAACGCTGGAGACCGCCGCACAGCAGTTTGACAAAGAGGCCGAGCTGCGCGAGAAGGTCAAAGCCGCCGTTACCTATCCGGCTATTGTTGTGGCGACGGCGGTGTTCGTGGTCAGCATTATTGTCTTCTTTATCATTCCGACATTTGCCAAAGTCTATCAGGACTTCAATGCGCCCCTGCCGGGCATTACGCTGCTGCTGATCAAAATCAGCCAATGGGCGACGACCCCCTTGTTCGACGTCATCGCGGTGGTTGGCGCCGTGGTCTGCTTCTACCTGTTCCGCCGGTTTATCAGCACGCCCCGAGGGCGGCATCTGTGGGATAACTTCAAGCTGCGGGTCTGGCTTTTCGGTAAGCTCAACCGCAAGATCGCCATCGCCCGCTTCACCCGCACTCTGGCGGCCATGATTCGCGCTGGCGTGCCGATTTTGCAGGCGCTGCAAATCTCGGCCCGCGTGGCTAACAACGTTATCATCATCGATGCCGTCCAGAAAATTGCCGAGTTTGTCAAGCAAGGCGCCCGGCTCTGGATGCCGATGGAACAATCCGGCGAGTTCCCGCCTATCGTCACGCGCATGATCGCCGCCGGAGAAGAGTCAGGAAACCTGGACGAGATGCTCAACGAGCTGACCCACTTCTACGACCGGGACATCGAGTATACCGTCCAGAAGTTGACCCGCATGATGGAGCCGTTGCTGACGGTGATCGTCGGCGGCATTGTCCTGTTCGTGCTGCTGGCGCTCTATATGCCCATCTTCAATCTCAGCAACGTCATCCGCAAGAGATAGGCTTTCAGGCTGACAGGCCCTTACGGAGAGATCATCAACCCGCAATGCCCCTACGCTTGTTGCGGGCCTGGCCGAAGCTGGCCCTCACCGCCGGACCCGTGCCCTGCGCAGGCGGCATTGCACGGCGAACCGTAGGCAAGGAAGCACAGGGAACGATTATGGCGAAGTTCTACCCACCCCGCCTTCCAGGTAAGGCGCGCAAACCAGGCCGGCAGCGTGGCGCCGCGCTGATGTTCGCGCTGGCGGCTGTCCTGATCACCATGACAGTCATCGCCGGCATGTTCATCTTCGTCGGCTCGCATGTCAACCTAGCGGAAACCCAGCGCAATGCCTCCCGCGTCATCCATATCGCCGAAGCCGGCGCCAACTGGCAGCTAAACCAGATGTCGCGCTGTCTTCCTCCCGGCCATCCGGGCGGCATACCCGGTTATATGACCTATGACCAGTTTCAGGCGGCCAATAGCGACCGCTTCAACGGCGCCGGCAGCCCGGTGCAGTTTGCCGATTACAACAATATTGCTAACGAAGACAGCGCCGATCCCAATAACCCGGCTCACTTCCAGGGTGCCTTTCGCACCTTTACCGTTACTCTGGACGGTCAGAATGCCTGGCAGCCTCCCAATGCCTTCAAGGTCATTTCCATCGGGGAGGATCCGATCACGCATGTGCAGCGGGCGGTCTCCTTTAACGGCTTGCCGGTGAACCTGTATACCCGTTACGTCCTGTTTGCCACGAACCTGCTGACTCTGAATAGCACCCCTTCGCCCGGCAGCGGGATCAACATCTCGGGCATGATGGGCATCAATCGCAGCGTGGCGATGCCCGGAGGTGTCCCCAACTATAGCAGCGCTCCGGGACGCCGCACCGCTTCCCAGTTCATCATGGGCACGGATGCGGACCGGCAGCCGCCGGCAGGCCAGGGCAGTTGGCCCGCAAACTGGGACGTGGCCCGCCTCTCCGATAATGTGGCCTGGCCCACGGTGGAGCAGGTGACCCGGTATATCTATGCCAACAAGGCCCCGGCAGAACTGGCTCCGGACCGCCAATCGGGCGTCAATCCGTTGGATCAGATCTGGGTGTATACCGCAGACCCGACCGATCCGCTCCATCAGCGCAATATCTGGAAGCCGCTTTCCCAATTTTCCGAATTTACCGGCCGCCCGCCGGATAGGTTGACAGACAACGCCGCCGACCCTTATAGCGTTTTCGCAAAATCGGCCCCGGTCGGTACGTATAGCTCATACCATATCGTCTGCCTGAGCGTGAAGGATGCCAGCGGCAACGGGATGGGCAACCTGTTCTATTTTAAGGGCATCCAGATGGGGCGCAACGACATCCTGATCCTGGATACCGGGCCGGAGCCTAACCAGGCGGTCGCCGATTCGCCCCTGGGGGTGAACACCCTGCGCATCCTTCTGGATGGCGATCTGGGGCAGCCGAATACCGTCACCAATCTGGGCTATTGTAACCTGATTAACCGGCAGGGGCGCCAGAACAACCCCTCGATTATCTGGCTCAATAACTCGACAAAGGCGCTCAATTTCACGCCCACCATAGCGCAACGCAACTTCACGCCCATCTCTATGGACAACGGCAACTATACCTTCTATGTTGCCCCGCAGATTCAAGGGCTGGTTTACGGAGGCACCATTCAGATTTCCAACTCCATCATCAACAACGTCGGGCGCATGACGGTCAACTATATCATCGGCGATACCGTTTCCCTGATCTCCAACGGCGGCGCCATCACCGTCCAACGGCCTCAGTCAGGGGCCGTAGAGGACGCGGCCGATCCGCGCCAGTATGTGCTCTATTATCGGCTCGACTCGCTGCATAAAGAGATCATTCCGCCTCCTCCCGGCAGTGGCGATGACACCCCACTGTTCCAGAACAAGGCGCCACAGCCCAACTATGGCCCCTACCCCTAGATGGAGAAGCATGCACAGATGCAACTGAGACATCCTTATTTGTACAGGAGAGCGTGCCTCCCCCATCTGCGCAGACGGGCCCATCACGGTCTGACCCTGGTGGAGATGCTGGTTGCCGGCGTGATTCTGGCCTTTGCCCTGATGGGGCTGGTGGAAACCTGGCTTACCATGATGCGCAGTACCATCACCACCGAAGATCGGAGCGCCGGCTATGAGTGCGCCCGCATGGTGCTGGAGCGCGCCCGTGTCAACGGCTTCAGCATGAACGGCTTCAATCTAAGCGACCCGCAAAAGCTGCACCCGATCAGCGCGCCAGACCCCACCGATCCCAACGTCAGTCAATGGAGCTCGCCCAACATCGTTACCTATCGCTTCTACTCTCCAGAGCTTCAGGAGCTGGCTTATAGCGATACCGATCCAACGCCGCCGGCTGGCGTCGGCGACATTCGCTATCGGGCGACAACGATGGTGCGCCACTCCGATACCGCCCCCCGCTCGGACCTGAACCTGGAGCTGGTCTCGGTTACCGTCAATCTGGTGAACGCGAATGGGACCGTGGGGACCGATCCGCTCTGCCAGGTGCAGACGTTTCTGACCGAAGGAGGGATCCAATGAGTGCCCTTGCCAATACGGGCGCACCGGCAAGACGCCGGGAGGGTGCTCTTCGGGGCGCTCGTTCCGGGTTTACCCTGGTGGAGCTCCTGGTTGCCGGGATCATCGTCACCATCGTTGCTACCGGGGTAGGCGCCCTGCTGATGACCCACTGGCGCTCCTATCAGGATACGCTTTATTGGAACCGCGTCAATTACGAGGCACGCCGCGCCCTGGATGTGCTCTGCGACGAGATACGCATGGCGGGAGGCTCCATCGAAACCATTGACCACTCCAATAACAACGCCCTGATCGATGTTTCCAGCAGCGATGGCAGCCAGTTAACCACCCCGCTTGCCTGGGCGGCGGGAGGCTACTCGGTGCACTATAGTGTCCAACCCGGATCGGATGTGCCGTTTCTGGTGCGCAATTACGCCGATGGCTTCATGCAAACCAAAATGGCGAAGTATATCGATTCGGTCTCATTCGAGTATGAATATCGGGCCGCCACGCAGGATAACGGCTGGACGTTTATCCGCACCACACAGCCGGCAGCCACGACGCGCGCCGCGTACGAGCTGACCACCATCTATGTGACGGTCACGGCGCGCATTCCCGCTTCGGTCACCGGCAGTAAGGAATATGTGCGTACGCTGACCAGCGCCGTCCATCTGCGCTCGCCCTATAACCGGGCCGTGCCCTAAGTCTGAGGTTTCTAAGGGTTCTGAAGGTTCTCAAGGTTCTGAGGTAGTTAGTCCCCTTAGCACCCTCCTTTAGGGCCGGGTACTGCTGGGTTCCATAGACACTCTGAGACCTGATGCAAGCGGTCTCTTATCCGATGCCCCTGCGGTTCTGTCCGGGAACCTCACGGGCTTTGCCATTCGCATCCCGCTGCGCCTGCAGGACAGCCGCGCAGCTTGTGTACGCTTAAGTTCGGGCAAGCTCTGCCCGGACCCTGTAAGACTGATCTCACCGATCAATTGGAGTACTTCTTACCATGGCTAATCCAAAACGGACCGTCCTGGGCGTCGAAATCGGCGCGCGCGAAGTCCGCATGGTTGAAATGCGCGGCGGAGGCGCGCAGCCCCAGATCCTGAAAGCGGGCTTTGTACCCCTGCCGCCGGGCGCAATGGACGGCGACCGCATCGTGCAGGTCGAAGTCGTCGCCGACCTCATCCGTGGACTGCACAACCGCCTCAACTGCCAGGCCCGTGCCGCCGTCGTCGGTATGGGCGTGCAGAGCGTGGTCTCGCGCATCTTCTCTATCCCCCGCGTTCCCGATGCCGAGCTGCGTACCGTCGTCGAAGGCGAATTGACCCACTACCAGATCCTACAGGCCGGCACCGCCGCCTTCGACTATTTCCGCCTGGATGCTTCGACGTTCAACTCGGACGCGCTGCCCTCGGTTCAGGTGATGGCGGTGGATGAGCGCATCGCGCAGGGCTATCGGCTGACGATAGAGAAGGCCGGCCTGCAACTGCTGGCGCTGGAGCCGATCACCCTGGCGCTGTATCGGGCCGCCTTCCCGATGATCGAGACGGAGCCGGCTGCGCTCTGCCTGGCGATCACCCCGCAGCGCTCGGAGCTCTCCATTGTGGACCATACGCACCTGCGCCTGTCGCGCCGCGTCGAGATCGGCAGCAACGACTTCATCGTTGGGCGCAAGACTGGGGCGGGCTCTCCGGGCGGGCCGGTCAACCTGGGCGGCGAGTCGACGGCGGACCTGACGGGCGGGCGCTCGGGGCCGCGCGCGCTGTATAACGAGGAGGACACGGCCGAGCTCAACCCGGGCGGGCTGGCTGCCGGCACCAATCAGGGCGGCACCGGGCCGTTAGGGAGCGGCACCGGGCCGTTGGGGTCGGTGAGCCCCAGCAACGTGGGCGATATTATCCCCCAGGCGGCGGCCGCGCTGGCCAATGAGGTGCAGCGTTCCCTGGATTACTATCGCCGTGAGTTCCCCAACTCCACGGCCATCGGGCGCGTTATTCTGACGACCAACGATCCCGAAGCCGAACGGGTCAGCGAGTGGCTGCAGGATGCCCTGCGCATGGATGTGCGCGTGGTCGAAACGCCGACCGATCCCAGCCTGCCCCCGCAGACGGTGACGATGCTGGAGCCCCCGCAGGGACTGCGCTTCCTCGGCGCGGCGGGCCTGGCCCTGCATGCGCTGACCCCGGACTGGAAGCAGGTGCCCCGCTTTAACCTGGCGACCGCTGCCGCTGCCGGCGGCATGGTGCCCGTGGAGCGGGATCGCCTGACGGCCTCCATGATTATTTCGGTCTGTATCCTGTTTGGCGGTCTCTTCTTTGCCTTCCTGTATAACCGCTCCGCTACCATCGAGCAGCATCGGGTGGATAGCAAGAAGAATACCTTGATCGGCAGCACGAAGGACTATAACGCCAAGCTCAAGGACTTGCAGGAAGAGAGCGTTCTGGCGGGAATTATTAAAACCGATAACCTGCCGGTGCCGGGCCTGATGGATGTCATCACCGGGGCGCTGCCCAAGTCGGGCATCGGGCTTACCAACGTCACGATTGACCGCAAAGGCAAGATCACGCTGGAAGGAAATGCGCGCACGCTGCTGGAATATCTTAACTTTGATGCCCACCTGCATGATTGCAGCGAGTATCTGGTGCCTCCGCGCGTCGTCCGGCTCGATACGATGGGCCTGGAGAACGGCGCAGGCGGCTCGAGTATCGTGCGCTTTAATATGGAGACGGCTCTGAAAGGCACGCAGGCGGCTCAGGAGATGCTTAGTTCCCGTACCGCCACGCAATAACATCGCGCCGTGGGCAGGTCTCTCGGCCTGCCACCGGTCGCCATCCACGGTAAGAAGGCGCCGCTTCCTCGCCGAACTTGCAGAGGAGCGTAGGGGCCACAGCAAGGAGAGCGCATTCTTGCCCTGGAGCGAGGAGATAGAAGGTATTATGTCGCGTTATAATTGGATGACGGTAGCGACCTGGGCGGTTCCTATCGTCTGCCTGGTTCTGGCCTTTACCATTGGGTTCTACAAATATAACCAGTATAGCCGAACCCTGGAACAAGAGAATGAAATCCAGACGCAAATCGCCGCGATGGAAGATAAGAAGAAACAGCTCACGGTCTCGCCGGTAGGCAATCTGGTTCTGGAGATAGACCCGAAAAATACCATGGAGAACACCCGCTTCCTGGCCGAATTGCGGGCCCTGATCGCTCAATCCGGGGTTACCTTCAAGAGCTGGGTCAATACCACTCCCGAGCCGCTGCCCTCGCTCAACGCCGGCAGCGCTCCCGGCAGCACCAGCAGCGCAGGCACAACGGCGACGACGGCCGCGACCACAACGACCAACACGTCGCAGCCTAACAGCAATCAGGCCGCCACTTATTCGCTGACCAACCTACCGCGTGATGCCAGGGCCATTTCGGGCGAGTTAGCGGTGCGGGGCACCTATGACCGGATCCGCCTCTTTCTCTATCTGCTGAAGAACTACCGTTATACCACGCGGGCCATCAACATCAACAAGGCCAGCTTTTCCGAACTAACCGACCAAGGCCAGCTCACCGCGCGCCTGACTCTGACCCGGTTTGTGCGTCCTATGGAGACGCCTTCGGCCGTCACTCCGGGCGCTCCGGCCAGTCCGGGCCTGACAGGAACTGCTGCTCCCGCCGCCACCTCCGCCAGCGCCGCGCGCTGATCCTGCTGCCTGGCGGGTCTGAGAGCGCGTAGGGATAGGTAGCTGCGCCCGGCCCTCAAGGACCGGGTTGCCGACTGCAAGCCCACCCCTTTAGGGGAGCGGCCTCCTGTCCCATGCACTCTCTTGCGCGCCATCCCCTGCTCCTGGGAGGTCGGCGCCCGGCAATGCCAGGGCCTGAGTCGCCCTGGCATTGGGGCTGAGTCTGGTAATTGCAGCAGCCCATCCTGTCGGCAAGGTGAAGCCGATTTCACGGAGGAAAACATGCGTATCTGCTTGGCTGTAATGACCTGTGCTGTTCTGCTTGCTCCCCCCGCGGCCCTGCCCCGTCTCCAGGCGCAGGGCGCCGAGAGCAGGGTGCAGGGCCTCTATTTCCGCAACACCGAGGTTTCCAAAGTCCTCAGCGCCCTGGCGCGCAAGGCCAGGGCCAATATTGTCTTGCCGGAAGAGCTCAATACGAAAGTCACCGTGACGCTCAACAACGTCACAGTGGATGAGGGGGTCCGCACGGTCGCGGCACTGGCCGGCCTGGCGTATCGGCGCATTGACAATACGTTCATCGTGGCCAAGGCTGAGCAGATGCCCAAGGTTCTGGAGCAGTTTGGCTTCCAGGAGAACGTACCCGTCGTCAACGGCGATCCGGCCGCCATTGCTGCGGCCCTGCGCGAAGCATTCCCCATGCTGACCGTGCATCCTATCGGGCGTACCCTGACCCTGATCGGCGCACCGGAGGACATCGCCAAAGCCCGCGAGCAGCTGCGCAATCTGGATATTACCTCCGCAGCCAGCACCGTCTCCAAAGAAACGGTGGTGTTGCCGTTATCAAATGTGAAGGCGACCGACATCGTGCCCGTTCTCAACAATGCCTTCGGCAAAGATGCGGCCCAGGCGGTGGGAGAGAACCGGCTCGCCCTTACCCTGCCGCAGACCGAAATCCAGCGGGCCACGGAACTGGTACAATCGCTGGATCAAGTTCGGGTGACCAATTCCCGCTACGTGGTCTATCGTGTTAAGTACTCCAGCGCGCGCTCCCTTGCCAATTCGCTGCGCCAGGCGTTCCAGAATATCACCGTTGTCAACGGCCCCGAGCCGTTCCTGATCCCACGCCGCCGGATCGATCTGGCCACCGGCGCCGTTCTGGGCACCACGGGGGGCACCGGCGGCGGCACCACGGGCGGCGGTATTGGCGGCGGCACTTCCGGCGGCTTCGGCGGGGGCGGCGCCAGCGGCGGGATCGGAACGGGCGGTGAGACGTCGGACCAGACCGGCGGCGCCGGTGGGATCACCGGTGGGGTCGGCGCCCAGCAGAACATCAACGGACTGCAATCGCGAACGCTGATCATTGGCGGCACAGAGGAGCTCGTCACGGCGGCGCTCAAGATGCTCAACGAGATAGACATTCCTACGCCGCAGGTCGCCCTGGATGTCAAAGTGATCAGCGCCAATCCGTCCACAGTACAGAACCTGGGCATCCAGTGGTCGTCTTCCCTCTCGACCAGCGTGTTCGAGGGGCCGAACGCGACGCGGCCTGAGTTTAATCCTACCAGCCCGGTGCGGAATAACTTTAGCCTGGGCAACTGGGCGCGTCTGCCGCTCTCTTTTAACACCATTCTCAATGCCTTCTTCCAGCGCACGGACGTGCGAATCCTTGCCAAACCGACCATTACGGCCCTGGATAACGAAGAGGGCATCATCTTTGTCGGTGAGACGCGCCGCATTCAGATCTCGACTATCCCGACGAACGTGGGCATTGGGACCGGCAGCATCATCCTCAACCAGGTGGTGGAGATCCCGGTAGGCATCATTTTGCAGATGACGCCGCGCATCCTGGATGATGAGATGATTCAACTGCGCGTGCATCCGATCGTGAGTTCTGTTACGGACATAAATCCCACTACCGGCCTTTTCAACACGCTCAACCGCGAGGCTCAGACGACGATCCGGATCAAGAGCGGGGAGACCATCGTCATCGGCGGCCTGCTCCAGGATGAGGACACGAAAACCTTTAGCAAGGTGCCCATTCTGGGCGATATCCCGCTTATCGGCCAGTTGTTCCGCAATCACAGTCGCACGCATACGCGCCAGGAGGTGCTGGTGTTTGTCACGCCGCATCTCATCAAAGAGTAGCCTGCGCCGATCCGACGCGAGGGCTCGGTCTGTACCATCGAAGTAGGCCCCGATGCTGCCCTTGTCTGCCCGGGCTCCGGACGGGGCGCATCGGCGTTTTTTGGAGAAAGTAACATGCAAACAAAACCTTCTGACACGCCAAAAATCATAGGGCTGATTATCGCCATTCTTATCGTCATCCCTATCGTTATCTGGCAAATTATCTCGGCGACCCGTTCGCCGGCGGCAGGCGCCGCCACAAGCGCTGCGGCGGCGCCCACCACCAACCCCACGGCAACGGTGCAAAAGGCCAGCGTGGTCGAGACCGCGCAGTATCAGCCGGGCCAGGTGCGGACGCTGACGCAGCTGGATGCGGAGCCGCAGCCCGGCAGCCCGCTCGTGCCTGGCGGTTCGGCGAATGCCTTCCGGCTTATGAAGCCCACGCCGCCTTCCTTGCCCCATGTGACCCCCGCTCCTGCGCCGCATCCTAATCCTACGCCGGCCCCCAATCCGTTCTACAGGCCCTCTCCGTCCCCCTGGGGGGGTGAGAATGGCGGGAATACCGAGACCGGGCCGCGCCCGCAGTGGGTGACAACCTACGTGGCCCACCCGCTCAAGGTCGAAGGCGTCGTGATCGGCAAGGACGGCTTCGCGATGCTGACCGAGGGCGACCAGACCTACTTCCCGCGCGTGGGCGACTCCCTCTATGGCTGGAAGGTGCGGCGTCTTTCCGAGTACGGTGTGGTGGTGGAGCGCGGAAGCGAGCGCGCCATCTGGCCTATCGGCAAAGTGACCGAGCTGAAGATTGCCCGCCGCGTCCTGTCCACCGAGGTTCCGACGAATCTGCCCACGGCGCCGGTCTCGCAGGGCCTGCCTCCGATGGGCGGAGCGGTTCCGGTGACGGGTGAGAACGGCGCCCCGGCGGGAAATGCCCTCAGCGCGCCCGCCCAGCGCGCCCCAAATCTGACCACGCACTAAGCAGCCACCCCACCAGCCGGGTACAGAACGGTTCCGGCAAAGGGGATGAGGCTTTCCAGAAAACCCTTCGCTGCACTCCACAAGGCCGGACGAGGCCCGTTACGGAGCGCGGCGGAGGGTTTCTGCTGTGTCGGTACTGGAAGGAGGATGCCATTTTGACTGCGCTCGGCATTGTGCTGGCAGCGGGTGCGGGCCGGAAATTCTGGCCCTACAGCGAGATCCGGAACAAATGCGCTTTCCCGATAGCCAATGAGCCCCTGGTAGGGCGCGCGGTGCGGCAGTTGCGCGCGCTCGGCCTGGCGCGTATCCTCGTGGTTGTGGGCGCGCAGGAAGGCTCGATACGGGCGGCGCTGCGACCGCTGGGCGAGGAGGGACTGACGTTTGTGCGTCAGCCCGCTTCAGGAACGCCCGGAACGGCGAGCGCAACGCTTGCCGCATTGGAGATCAGCGGAGTGGAATTTGGCGAGATTCACGCCCTCGTCCTCTATGGCGATTGCGTCGTCGCCACGGAGGATTTGCGGGCGGCGTGGGAACGGGTGGCGAAGCAAGGCGCCGATGCGGCGGCCCTCTGCGCGCCACTGGACGGCGAACGGCCTCAGGACTGGATTGGGGCGACGCTGCGCGCCGGAAGAGCGGTCGATAGCAAAACGCTTGGGAGCGTGGAAGGGCATGGGCGGGATGCCACCCACCGCCTGGCGGGGGCCTATGCGCTCGGCCCGGCAGCCTGGCCGCTGCTGCGCGCGCATCCGGGACGCCTGCGGCATGTACCGGTTGGCGGGATGCCGCCTCTGGAGGCGGAACTGGCGGAGACGATAGCGATGCTGGCCGAGGAGGGGCGGGATGTGGCGGCGGTGGAGGCCCGGCACCCTTGCGTGGATATGGACAAGCCCTGGCATATCCTGGAGGCGACGGAGGCGGTTCTGCGCGAGAAAGCAGCCTCTCTGGCCGAGTCCGGCAGCGCGGTAGACCCGACCGCCGACATTTCCGACGGCGCGGAGATTCAGGGGCCGATCTGTGTCGGGCCGGGGGCGACGGTCGGCAAGCGGGTCGTGCTGGAAGGTCCGGCGTGGCTAGGCGACGGGGCGCGAGTCACCAACGGCGCCATTGTCGGCAAGGGCGTGATGGTCGGTGAGCGTACCCGAGTCAGCGATTATTGCCTGGTCGGCGGCGGGTCCGTGATCGGGAAGGAGTGCGTGGTTGGGCACGGGGCGGAGTTTCATGGCGTGATGCTGGATCGTTCCTACATCTACCACTACTCGGAGATCTACGGCGTGCTTGGCGAGGCGGTGGACATCGGCGCGGCGACGGTTTGCGGCACCCTGCGCTTCGACGATGCCGCTACCATCCATCGGATAGGCGGGCGGCGGGAGTTTCCGCGCCTCGGAGCCAACGCCACCTATTTCGGTGACTACTCGCGCACGGGCGTCAATGTCATTACCCAGCCCGGCATCAAGATCGGCGCTTATAGCTGCGTGGGGCCGGGCATCGTCCTCTATGCGGACGTGCCCAGCCGCAAGTTGATTCTGTTGAAGCAGGAGACGGTGGAGCGCGATTGGGGGCCGGAACGCTACGGCTGGTAAACAGCGGCCCGCATGTTTGACCTAGCCCCCCAGTCCCCACTGCCAGGGTCGCGCCTGCCATGGTTGGGCCCCTGCTCGGGTCGGCGCTGCAATGGTTCGCGCCTCCGCCTTGCGACCCTACGAGGGAAGGGGGTGAGGGCCGTTCCCCCTCGCTATCGCTTGCGGCCCCAGGAGAACCAGCGGGCCTCGCCGCGCAGACGTCGGGAGAGCCAGTTGGGATCAGAGCCCCAGCCGGTGACGATCATCGCGCCCAGGCCCATCAGCATGATCAGGCACTCGACCAGCAAGGCGATCCTGCCCAGGGCGGGGAGGATGGAGCCGAGCAGAGCGCAGGCGAGGAAGAACGCGATCAGTCCCAACGCGATACGCGAATACATCTTGCCGCTATTTTCGGCGCGACCTAGCAGCCGACGCGCCACCAGATCGCCGGCAAAGCGCATCCCACACACCCAGGCGAAGAGCAGGATGGGCACGGGAGCCAGCAAAATGAGCGCGCCGAATGGCGCCCAGACCAGTTTGAGCACGGAGTGCATCAGGGCGCAGTCCAGGGTCACCACGACGAGCAGCAGGGCGGCGCCGATGCCCCCGACGACCAGGCAGCGGGCAGGCTCCTCGGATATCGCGCTGGCTACCTGCTGCGCGGCGCGCGGCGCGATGAGCATGACCACCAGACCGCTGATCAGACCCAGCAGCAGCAGCCGGAACTGCCCGCCAAACCAGTCGTCGTGGCCTTGCTGCGCGTGATGATGCCAGGCCGCCGGCCCAGACGGCAGGGGCGGGGCAGGGCGCGTTTCTGTCGGCGTTTCGTTTGCCAGCAGGCCGGGTGCAATACTCACGCTGCCGCCCTGGACGACCACATGCCCATCTATCCGCGCGCCCGGTCGGATCGTAACGTCGCTGTTCTCGGCATAGACGTCGTGGGTGACGTGCCCTTCAACAACGAGCGGACGGTTGCGCACGGTGATGTGATCCACTGTGGAGCCCGCTTCTACGGTCAGTGCTCCGCCTGCTGGCGGCGCGGGCGCTCCCGGCGCGGCGGGCGCTGTCGGCTCCGCTGTCTGCGTCTCGTTACCCTGCGCTCGCGCGGGGCGGACATTGACGGTCAGAAGCGAGAGTAATGCCACGAGGGCAAGGAGTATTCGCTGCATCGTTCTGCCCTCCTATACACCGAGCCTCTGGCCGCGCTGCCGGCGCAGGGCAAGAAAATAGTAAGCGGCGGCGCAGAGGGCGACATCCAGCGCCAGGCCGTTGGCCGCCGTCGCGCCCAGAGAGCGGTAGGTTTCGCGTATCATCTCGGCGACCTGCGATAATCCTAGCAGGATGGCCGCAAACAGCGCGCCCAGCAGCGGGATGCGCCGCAGCACGTCTCCGATCTGGGCCAGCCAGGAGGCCACGCCGTCTACGTTGGCGCCGAACATCTGGCGGCCCCAGCCGCTCATCAGGAAGAAGGCGATGAGCGCCGAGAGCAGGCTGGCCAGCGTCAGCCGTTCCAGGAGGCGCGTGCTGGTCAGCGAAACAAGCTCCTTCGTCCGCGTAACCTTCTGCTCCAGCAGCAGCCCCTTCGGCAGAGTCTTTGTCCCCTTTACCGGCGTCCGCTGCTGGATGACCGCCTCAGCCTGTTGCCCGACCTCAGAGCCAGCGTGTGTCTGAGCGCCCTCTGAGGAGGCGGAGGAGGGCGAGGCAAAAGGGCGGGCCGTCAGGCTCTCCTGCGCCGTATCCGACACGGCCTGGTTCCCCTGGATGCGCTGCATGATGAGCCGAGAGAAGTCCATCGGCATCTCGACCGGCGGGAGCGCCTCCAGCATGGCGACGAGGCGCTGCTGCTGATCGAACTCCTGCGCGCAGCCGGGACAGGCGGCCAGGTGCGCGTAGATCTGGGCTGCCAGCTCCGGGCGGATTTCTCCGTCGTTTTCAAGCAGCGCCGGCAGCCGCTCACGCACGCGGGCGCACAGAGACATCTCCGGCGTCAGGCCGGAATAGGGCGTATGTTGCTGCCCCGGAACGGGGGGCGGTGTCGCGTAGGCTCCCCACCCCTGGTTCTCCTCCGGGGGGGTATGTTCCATTCTATTTTCCATCCGTTTCCATTTCCAATACCGGGCAGAGACGCTCACGGAGCATCTCGCGGGCCCGGAAGAGGTGTGTTTTGACCGTGCCCGTCGGCATATCCAGTGCGCGGGCAATCTCGTCTACGCTCATGTCCTGCAAATGG
Source organism: Chthonomonadaceae bacterium (assembly GCA_035650735.1). GTDB lineage: Bacteria > Armatimonadota > Chthonomonadetes > Chthonomonadales > Chthonomonadaceae > DASRGL01. The sequence goes on along the minus strand of DASRGZ010000021.1, from coordinate 13,439 downwards.
CGCATGACCACCACGAGGCGGTAGCGTTCGGGAAGGTTGAGGATGGCGCGCTGCACCACGTCCTGCACGGCGCCGCGCACCGCCGTCGCTTCCGGCCCGCAAACGCGGGTGTCGGCGGCGGGCTCCCGTCCTTCCTCCAATTCCACATCGAGGGAAAGCGCGCCTTTGGCTTTGCGTGAGCGTAACTGGTCAATACAGAGGTTGGAGGCGATTTTATAGAGCCAGGTCAGGAAGCTGGCGTCCTGACGAAACGAAGCGAGCGCGCCGTAGGCGCGCAAAAAGGTCTCCTGCACCAGGTCGCCCGCGTCCTCCGCGTTCCCTAGCATGCGGTACGCAAGATTATAGACCTGTCGCTGGTAGCGTTGGACGAGGCTATTGTAGGCCGCCGTGTTCCCGCATAGCGTCTGCCTGACTAATTCGGCGTCAGTTTGTTCCACCAGCGTAATCGTCCTCGTTTCCCCCTTAAATGCGAGCGCTTTCACGAGACACTACGGGGCGATTGCTGTCCCGGTTTCAGGAAAAGAGCCGTTTCCTGAAATTGTAGTTTGAAAATGGCCCTCACCCGAGTAGACCTCACCCCCGGCCCCTCTCCTTGAGAAGGAGAGGGGAGAGGCGAAGCCCTCACCCCCTATCCCCCTCTCCCGGCGCTGCGGCAGAGGGGGAACGGAGCAGCCATGTTCTCCCCTCATCCCCGGCCCTTCTCCCTCCAAGGGAGAAGGGAGAGGAGAAGTTCTCTTCCTCGGTATTCTGTCCGCGCAGGTGTCGCAAGGCGGAGGGCCGAATTATTGCAGGCCCGACCCTGGCAGTCAGCATGATCTCTGCCCACCTACGTGGGCAGCAGGCCGTAGGCCCCACAGCGGCAGGGTTTAGCCTGCCGAGCCGGGGGGTTAGGTGGGATTCTGGGTGAGCTTATGCGGCGCGAGAGGCGTCGTTCGCTTCCTCCTGTGGCGGCAGCGCACAGGCAATGGCCTGCTCCAGCGATAGGAAGCTCCCTTCCGTCCAGGCGGATGCAAAGACCTCCTCGCCGAGCGCAGAGCGCACGTCGGCCAGGAAATGGTCGTATTCCTCCTGGGTGGCGGGAGGGAGAGGCGCATCAATGGCTTTGCGCAGCGCCGCCGCCGCCGCATACAGCCGCACGGCCTGTTCCGGCTGCTCTTGCGCCAGCGCCAGGCCCGAGAGACCTTCCAGCACATAGGCGATACAGCGCTTGTTGCCCATCTCCAGGAAGAGCTCCAGGCTCTCCCGATAGAGCGCAGCCGCCTCCACGTGCTTGCCCAGTTGCGCGGCCACTTCTGCCAGGTTGTGGAGCGAGGTCGCGGTGCCCGCTTTATCCTCCAACTGGCGCAGAGTCACCAGGCTCTGCTCGTAGTAGGTATGGGCCGCCGCATAATCGTGCTGCTCCCGCGCAATCAGGCCCAGATTGATGAGCGAGAAGGCGATAGCGCGCTTGTTCTCCAGCTTGCGGGCCAGCGCCAGGCTCTCTTCGTAGCGCGCTCGCGCCGTGGGGTAGTCGTCCTGACAGAGGGCGATGTTGCCCAGGTTGAGCAGCGTATCGGCCATGCCGTACCGGTCGTGCATTTCACTACGAATCGCCAGGCATGCCTCCTGCAGTTGGCGGGCCTCCTCATAGTTGCCCTGCGCGTACTCCACGTCTCCCAGGCTGCCCAGCGCATCGGCGATGCCTGCTTTCTCGCCCAACTCGCGATAGAGCGCCAGGCTCTCCTCGTGGAGGGCGCGAGCGGCGGCGTAGTCGCTTTGATGCCAGGCCAGCCGGCCCGCAGCGTGGAGTGCTTCCGCCCGCGCGAGGGTAGCGCCTTCCGCCTCCGGATGCGCCAGCAGCGCCGCCAGGCGCTCCCGCCCCTCGCTCAGATAGCCGCGTATCTCCCAGAACCAGTGCAGCGCCCCGGCCAGGCGCAGGCCCGTGCCGACGCTATGCTGCTGGCACCAATCGAGGGCCGCCCGCAGGTTATCGTGCTCCAGTTCCAGCCGGGCCAGCCACTCCGATTGCTCCGCGCCCGTCAGGAATGGCCCGGCCTCCTCGGCCAGCGCCAGGAAGTAGTCGCGGTGGCGTGCCCGCAGCTCCTCGGCCTCCGAGGTTTCCTGCAGCCTGTCCCGGCTATACTGGCGGATCGTCTCCAGCATGCGATAGCGGGCCTCGCCATCACGCTCGTCGGCCACCACCAGCGACTTGTCCACCAGGCGCGAGAGCGTGTCTAGAATCTCCCAATCCTCGATCTCCTCATCCGTGCAGACCGCCTCTGCTGCCGCCAGAGACCAGCCCCCCGCAAATACCGACAGGCGGCGCAGCAGCGTGCGCTCCTTCTCCTCCAGCAGCTCATAGCTCCAGTCTATGAGGGCCCTCAGGGTCTGTTGGTGCGGCAGGGCGGTGCGGCTGCCCCCGGTCAGCAGGCGAAAGCGATCCTGGAGGCGTCTGGCGATCTGCTCCACCGGCAGCGCCTTCACCCGCGCCGCCGCCAATTCCAGGGCCAGCGGAATGCCGTCCAATTGGCGGCAGATCTGGATAACTGCGGGCGCATTCTGCCGCGTCAGGCTGAAGCCCGGCTGGCTGAATGTCGCCCGCTCTACGAAGAGACGCGCCGCCTCCGCCGTCAGCAGGCTCTCCAGCGATAGCTTGCGGCCCGACTCAGGCAGCGCCAACGGCGGCACGCGCACGTTCAGCTCGCCGGCGATGTTGAGCGGCTCACGGCTGGTGGCGAGCAGGCGCAGGTTCGGGCAGTGGCGCAGCAGAGTATCCGCCAACTGCGCGCACGCCCCCACCAGATGCTCGCAGTTGTCCAGTACCAGCAGCAGCGATTTGTCGCGCAGATAGTCGGAAAGGGTTTCGAGCAGCGTACTGTTGGGCGCTTCACGCACGCGCAGCGCCGTGGCAACGGCCTGGGGCACCAGGGCCGGGTCGGAGATCGGGGCCAGTTCCACCATCCAGACGCCGTTGGCATAGTCCTCCAGGACATCGGCACTGACCTGCATGGCCAGCCGCGTTTTGCCGCAGCCGCCCGCGCCGACCAGCGTGAGCAGGCGCGTGCGCGGCAGCAGGCTCTTGATCTCGGCCAGTTCCCGCTCCCGCCCCACAAAGCTCGTTAACTGCTGGGGCAGGTTGGTAACGGCGTTGCCCAGGGAGCGCAAAGGGGGGAACTCGGCGGGCAGATCGGGATGCAGCAGCTGGAAGACCTGCTCCGGCTCGGCCAGGTCCTTCAAGCGGTGCTGTCCCATATCCTGCAGCGAGGCCGCCGGAGGCAGTGTACCCTGCACCAGTTGATAAGTTGTCCGCGAGAGCAGCACCTGCCCGCCGTGCCCGATAGCCAGCAGACGGGCCACGCGATTGAGGGTGGGGCCGAAGTAGTCGTTGCTGCGCTGCTGCGCGGCCCCCGTGTGCAGGGCGGCGCGCACGCGCAGCGGGCCGGTCTCGCCCCACGCTTCCCGGCTCAGGGCCTGCTGGAGGGCCAGCGCCGCGGCGACGGCATTCGCGGGGTTGGCGAAGGCGGCGTAGAAGGCATCGCCAACGGTCTTGAAGACATGGCCCCCGTGCTCCTCAATGGCCTCCTGGAGCAGGGCGTCATGGCGGGCCAGGGCCGAGCGCATCGCCTCCGGGAAGTCCTCCCAGAGCCGGGTGCTGCCTTCAATATCGGTAAAGAGAAACGTCCTGGTTTGGGTAGAGAATTCAGACATCGCGTGTCCTTACTGGCATGAAACTTGCAATACTATCCTAGCAGCCATCAATGATCACAGGCTTGCCATCCACCCAACTTCCATCCGCTGTAGCTGCCACACGTATAAGGAGAGACTCATGAAAAGCAAACTGTTACTAACCGGTGCTGTTTTCGCTCTGCTCGGAGCCGCCTCCCTGCAGGCCCATGCTGCCATTGGCTTCACCCTAGTCCGTGCGGGAATCCCGGCGGGTGGGGGCATCTTTGATATTACCGGCTCGCTAACAAACAACGGCCCAACCGCTATAACCATCACAGACGCAACCCTGACGAACTTGCCTCCTCTGGTGGACTTTAGCAGTCCCAATGATCAGTTCTCATTCCCGCTGCGGTTTGATGCCCAGAATGGGGGCGTAACCATAGGCAGCGGCCAGACCGTTTCCTACGATACAGCGCCGAACAACACCAATCCCTCGTCCAGCGAGTTTCTGGCTGAAATCAACGATACGCAACGGCAGCCTTACGGTCCCGGCAGCGCCTTTACGGCAACCCTGAAGATTTCGGGCACCGACGCTTCGGGCGTCGGCTTTGAACAATCCTTTGACATTCCTGTTACCTATGGCACGAGCGCCGCTGTGCCGGAGCCGGGCAGCCTGGCGCTGCTTGTCGGCGGGATGATGAGCGGCGGTCTCTTCCTGGCGCGCCGCCGAAAGAAATAGCCCTCACCCCCTTCTCCCCTCTCCCGCAGCGCCGGGAGAGGGGAGAGGCATTCCTATGCGAGCGGGCGCCCCGAAAGGGCATGGGGACTGATAACCTTCTCTCCAGAATGCGAAGAGACCGGGAGATCACTTCCCCGGTCTTTACTACGATAAAAATGCGTCTGAAGTTTAGCGGGTCGACGTGGGCTGGCCTCCGTTAGCGGCGGAATCGAGGGCGGCCAGCGTAAAGCGCAACACCGGCCAGACAGTATCCGGCGGGGAGACGACCGGCGGGCCGCCGCGCAGGGCGGCGATGAAGGCGCCATCCGGCGTGTCGGGCCGATTGAGGTCTTCGGGATCGCGGGCCGATTCCGGGAACGGCCCCAGCGGCGCGCTGCCGTCCGTCCAGAGCAGGCGTGTATCACGCATCACGAAGTCGGCGCGCTCGGTCTGAATGCTGATCTCCTCCCGCCACTGGTGGGCGTCCCCGACAAACATAAAGCTGAACGGAACCCCTTGCGCGGAGGGCGCATTCGCCAGCGCTTGCGGCGCGCGCCGCACCGTCTCCCACGCTTCGCTGTCTATCAGCCGGGCCTCGCCCCAGGTAACGATGGGAACGGGCGTGCCGCGCGTCTCCATCGTGGCGCGCACCCAATTGGCTTGCAGTCCGGTCAGCCAGAACAGCAGGTCGAGCTGGTGGCCGTTGGCGTCGGCGAAATAGCCGCCCGGACAGACCGCTGGGTCATGTCGCCAGGTGCCCACGCAGGGCGTGACCCAGTCCTCGCAGGCAAATATGCTGACCGAGGTGACCCGGCCCCACTGGCCGGATTTCAGGGCGCGGCGCAGGATGCGCGAGTCGCGTCGGTAGCGCGATTGATAGGCGATGGCGACCACGCGCCCCGAAGCCCGCGTCGCCTCCACGACCCGGCTCACCTCCTCCGGTACCATCGAGAGCGGCTTCTCGCAGAGAACGTGCAGGCCGCGTTCCAGCGAGGCGAGCAACTGCTCGACGTGGAAGCGGTTCGGCGAGTTAATGGAGATGGCATCGAGCCCGCTCTGTCGGAGCAGATCGCGGTAGTCGGCGAACGTCTCCACCTGGGCCTGCCCGCCGCGTTTCTCCGGGGGAACGGCCTCGGCAACGCGGCGCATGGCCTCTGGATTCGGGTCGCTGACGGCGCAGACGTGGACCTCGGGCAGGGCGCTCAGCCGCTGCGCGTGCACCAGGCCGAGCGCGCCGCACCCGATGACGCCGATGCGCAGGGGCGGAGGGGAAGCGGGAACCGTCATGGCGTGAGTAGCCTCCAGTGACGCATTTTGTGCGCTGCCGCCTTCAGTTGCGCGCGGACGGGCGCCAGATCGAGATGGGCAAAGCGGTCGTCCAGGCGCGGCCCACGCGCGGCCGCGTAGCGCGTCTGGCCCGCGATCATCGTCCAGAGGACATCGGCGGCGCGGGCAGCATAGACTAGGGCGCTGTAGGGGTCGTAGGCAGGCACGCTGTGTAATTCATCCAGCCGTACGGCGCACAGGTCGGCGCGCTTGCCCGGCTCCAGCGTGCCGATCTGGGCGTCCAGTCCCAACGCCCGCGCCCCGCCCAGGGTCGCCATCTCCACCGCCTCGCGCGCCGAGAGCGCCGCCATCCGGTGCCGCGCGCCCCGCTGCAGGAGGACGGCAAAGCGCATCTCCTCGAACAGGTCCATTGTGTTGTTGCTGGCGACGCTATCGGAGCCCAGGCCCAGGCGCGGGCAAGGCGACAGATCCTCCTGCTGGCCGCTGCGCCGATACCGGCCCAGAAGGCCCAGCGGCGCGACACCAACGCCGAGCTTGGCGTTGGATTTGGGGCAGTGCGCCCAGGCGACATCCCGCGCGCGCAAAATATGCCGGTCGGCGGCGGAGACCTGCACGCCATGCACCAGCAGCGTGCGCGGCCCCAGGATGCCCATCGAGTCCAGGTAGGCGACGGCGCTGTTGCCAGGAATAGGCCAGTCAATGCCGCGCCGCGCAAACATCTCCGCAATCGGCCCCGTTCCCGACCGCAGCAATTCCGCTTCGGCCCGCGATTCGGCGGCGTGGATGCAGACGGGCAGCGCCTCGCGCTCCGCGTACTCGGCCAGCGCCCGGAACAGAGCAGGACGCACCGTATAGGGCGCGTGCGGCGAGATGCCAATATCCAGCGGTGTGTGCGCGCTTTCCGCCTGTAGTTGCGCGACCCGGCTCTGCAATTCCTCCATGATTTCCGGGACGGAACGCCGCTCGTCAATGCCGAAGACTTCCTGATAGATGACGCCGCCAAGTCCCAGCGCCTTCGCGCCCCAGAGCGCCGCGCCGCTGTCGGTGCAGTCGCCGATAGTCGTCACGCCGCCCGCCACCGCCTCCGCCGCGCCCCAGGTAGCCGAGGCCAGCCAGTCCTCCCAGGTCAGGGCGTCCTTACGCGCGGTCAGCTCGCGTATCCAGGGGAAGAACTCGATGTCCTCCAGCAGGCCGCGCATCACGGTATAGTCCAGGTGCGTGTGGGCGTTGACTAGGCCGGGCATCAGCACGGCCTCGCCGAAATCCAGGACATCGCCGCCTATGGAGGATGTGCCTGCCGGGCGCACCTCGGCAATGCGGTCGCCCTCAACGACGACCTCGGCGTTTTCCAGGGGCGGGCCGGAGATGGGCAGAACCCATGCGGCACGTATTCGCATGATCATAACTGTTTCACTGTCTAGAGCGCAAGGTCTTCAACGGCGCGCTGAGGTGCCCTCAGGCGTGTTCGCTATCGTGGCGCGTGAGGCCGAGAGCACGCTCGACTCCAGCGCGGACCGCTTCTGCGGAGGAGATAGTCCCTATCCAGCCGACATGTCCATCCGGGCGGAGAAGCGCTGCCGTCTCGGCCTTGACGCCCCATCGCCTCCGCAACCCGCCGCCCGCATCGTGGAGGGCGCCCTCCCGCATCGCAGCCGCGTCCGGAACGAGACAGATGACCCGCAGCCCGGCGATGTCGGCCAGCGCTTTCTCGACGGCATCGATCTGCTCCGGCGTCTGCCCGTCGCTGAAGATCACCAGGACTGCTTCGCGCTTCGCCAGGTCCAGCAGGCGCAACCGCTTCCCCCCCGCATCCACGACCTCGCCATCCGGGGCTCTCTGGCCGACCAGAGGCCCGCCGCCTGCCAGGATCGCCGATCTCGTGTAGCGCACGTCGAGCATCATCGCCCGGATTCCTAGCCGCTTCACAAAGAAAGGGCTGCGAATCGCCTTCTGCATCAGCCAGAGGAGCGGCGTGCGCACGACCGGCGGCCCCAGCAGAACGTAGCGTGTCAGCAGGTCGGTGTAGCGGTCAATACTCCCGATGACCACGCTGCGCCGCTCCTGCTCGTACGATTCCAGGAGCACCTCCGCATCGCCGCCGCGCAGCGCGTTGGCGAGCTTCCAGGCCAGGTTATGGGCGTCCTGTATCCCGCTGTTCATGCCCTGCCCGCCGGCGGGGCTGTTGATATGGGCCGCGTCGCCGGCCAGCAGCACGCGCCGGGAACGAAAGTGCGGACTGGTTCGGCAGTGGATGCGGAAGGTGCTGCTCCACACCCGTTCGTAAGGCCCCGGCCCGAACAGCCGCTCGACGCGTCTGCGCAGCGATTCCTCCGTGAGCGCCTCCTCGTCCGTCTCCTCAGGCCGGAGGGTCGAGATGATCCGCCATTCCTGCGCGTCGAACCGCACCGCGGCGAGCGCCCCGCGCCTCTGCGGTGCAAGGCGCGGCCAAGGCAGACTGTCCCGCTCGTCGGTGAGACGCACGTCGGCCAGCAGCATCCGCGTCGGATAGGTCTGGCCCTCCAGATTCCACCCAAACTGCTGGCGCACGGTGCTGTGCGGGCCGTCGCAGCCAATCAGATACGTACAGCGCAGCGTATAGGTATCGGCCCCTGCCGGAGAGATCGTGACGTCCACGCCCGCCTCGTCCTGCCGAAACGCCGTGACTTCATGGCTGAAACGGACCTCCGCCAGCCCCGTCTCGCGCACGGCGTCCAGCAGAAGCCGCTCCGTGCGGTCCTGCGGTAGAATGAGGACGCCGGGTATGGCGGTGACGTCGGAGAGCACGCCTAGATCAACCGTCGCGACGGGCATGGGCCTCTGTGTCAGCCAGACCGAGATCCGGCTAAGCAGTGCGCCTTTCTCCTGGAAGCGGTCCAGGATGCCCCAGGCACGGAATATCTCCAGCGTCCGGGCCAGGATGCCAAGCGCCTTGGAATGCTCGCTCAAGGCTGGCTTTTTCTCCAGCACGATTGAGCGCACGCCACGCCGCGCGAGACCCAGCGCCAGCGATAGCCCCACCGGCCCCGCCCCGGCGATCACCACGGGCGCGTTCTGATCCCCCGTTGTCTGTAGCGAAGTAGCGGCAGCCTGTGTCCGAGTCTGTTCAGCCATCTCTGCGGCCTTGCCCTTTGTCGTGTTGGCCCCTCTGATGCCCGTCCAGGCCGCTGCCCTATTCAGATGAAGGCAGAAGGATGAAAAGAGCCAGAGGTTTTCTTCATCCTTCCACCTTCATCCTTCATCCTTTGCAGGGAGGGCCGGCCTGTTAATCGCAGAGGCCGTAATAGGTGCCGTAGGCGTTGCCGTCGCCGGGCGCGTTCGGGTCGGGATCGCCGCTGCGACCGCCCTCCGGGCAGACGACCTGCCGGTCGAACTCGCCGCTGCTGACGGTGAACTTAGCGTGCCCATCGGCGAAGACCGTGCCCCCGCCGCGCGTGTGCCACTGCTGGTAGTAGCCGGGAATGTAGCCGTACTTGTCCATCGTACCAAACCAGGGCATCATCTCATCCCGCATCAGGCGCGTCTCGGCGGGCAGGGCGAACGAGGCGTCGGTGACGAGCCGGGTCGTATCGTAGAGGAAGTTATTCTGGCTGGATTCGCCAGCGATAGTAGAGAAGCTGCCGTGGCTGAAGCGGTAGCTGGAGCCGTAGCAGGCCTGGTAGGTGCTGAGGCCCGGACATCCGTAGAACGGATCGGGCAGCGCGGGGCCGCCGGAGTCGTCCGGGCACTTAAAGATGTCCTTGTTTTTCGAATAGGGCAGGATCAGAAGCTCAACGCCTTTGTGCGTCGGATCGCCCGCCCAGGCCCGCCTGCCGTCGGGGGTCTGGGTGTTGTAGGCGTAGAAGATCGGCATGGTCTCGTCATAGTCCTGCACATACATCCGCACGGCTAGCCCAATCTGGCGGACGTTGGAGGAGCAGACGGTCTGGCGGGCCTGCTCCCGCGCCTGCGCAAAGACCGGAAAGAGGATCGCTGCCAGAACGGCAATGATCGCGATGACGACGAGCAGTTCGATAAGCGTGAAGCCGCGAGCGGCGCGCGCCGGGAGTGGATGGGAGTTCATCGGTGATCCGTCCTTTCTGGTTTCCAGGGTTCGGGATGGGGACGGAAGCGGCGTATTCCGACGGGAGACGGCCCGGCGCGCGAAGCGCTTGTGTGGCTTCGACACGAAAAATGCCATTCTCCCGACGGAAGCGGGAGCAACGGCATCCAAAGAGGATTTCGGCTTTCTATCGCTTCCCTCCGTCGGCATTACCCGAATCAGGTGGTTAGGGTTGGGCGCAGCCGCGCCCTCTCAGCCTGTTCAGCACCCCTAGCGTTGGTAGATACTCGGCTCTATGCGATTATGATCGTGAGTATACCCTATCCCAACATGCTGGTCAAGACGGGGTTCTTGCGTTTTCCCGCACGCGATGTCGGGCACTGAAAGTACCCGGCTCTAGGGCCTGCGGCCAAGCGTCCTGCGGACGGCAAAGCTTAAAAGGTAGTGAGCGTCCGAAGGACGGTTGGCGGCGTAACCGCCCTCTAGCCGGGTATTTTCAATGCCCGGCACGGATCGGAGGTTTTCAACCCCCGGCTCTAGGGCCTGCGGCCAAGCGTCCTGCGGACGGCAAAGCTTAAAAGGTAGTGAGCGTCCGAAGGACGGTTGGCGGCGTAACCGCCCTCTAGACGGGGGTTTCAACCCCTGGCTCCCTGCCGGTCAAGATTGGGAGCAGGAAACCGCGCGGTACGTGTGGAACCACTGAGAAGCGATAAGGCGCAATCACCGTCCGTATATCGGATTGCAGAGGAGAAAAATCATGTTGGTTCGCCGTCCTGTACCGATCGCAATGACGCTGTATGCGGCCCTGGCGCTGGCCCCGCTCGCCACCGCCGATGCGACCGCCGACGCGCGCAAGGCCATCCAGACCGCTTATAACCAGGCGAACGCCGCGATGGCTCGCAAGGATGTCAACGGCGGTCTGGCCCATTTCGCCCCGGATTTCGAGGCGGTCACCAGAAATGGGAAAAAGATCATGCTGCCGCAGATACGTCAGCAGTTGCAGCAGATTACTATGATGCAATCTATCCGGGCCAAGTCCACGATTCAGAAGTTTCGCCTGAAGGGCAACCAGGCAGTGGTCACGGTGAAGGAGCATGCGGACCTTACGGGCGTGAACCCGCAGAACAAGCAGAAACTGACCATGAGTATCGACTCCGTTTCGGAGGATACCTGGGTCAAAAGCGGCAAGGGCTGGCTGCAGAAGCGCTCGAAGAGCCTCAGGGAAACAGCAAAGATTAACGGGAAACCAATCCCCGGCGGCATGTAAGGTGGAACGAGTCAAGAGAGGAGTTAGAGAGGAAAGCGAATGGGTTACGACGTGTTCGGGATGTGCAACCCGCTCTATGATATTCAGGCGGAGATACCGGAGGCGCTGCTTGAGGAGATTGGCGTCCAGAAGGGCGGCATGTTTCTGATTGAGGAGGAGCAACAGCGCGCCCTTGTCGCCTCGATCTACACGCATATCGTCAACTCCGAGGCGGGCGGTTCCGGGGCGAACACCATGATCGGGGTTTCGCTCCTAGGCGGCAAAGCCTGCTACACCGGCAAGATTGGCAACGACGAGCACGGCTCCCTCTATGCCGAGGGGCTGCGCGCCAAGCAGGTACACTACGCCGTGCCTCCCGGCGTGGGAGAGACAGGCATCTCGGTCATCCTGGTCACGCCGGACGCTCAGCGCACGATGTGCACCTTCCTGGGCATGTGCCGCGAACTGGAGCCGGCGGATGTGGATCTGGAGGCACTGCGCGCCAGCAAGTACCTCTATATCACCGGCTATCTCTGGGATACGGACACGCAAAAGGCCGCCGTGCTGCACGCCATGCGCGCGGCGCGGGCGGCGGGAGTGAGAGTGGCCCTCAGCCTCTCCGATCCCTTCTGCGTCCACCGGCATAAGGCAGACTTCTTACAGATCATCCATGAGCACGTAGACCTGGTGTTCGGCAACCATGAAGAGGCGCAGGCCCTCACCGACACCGAGAACCCGTATGAGGCCATTCGAGCGCTGGCGCCCTACTGTGAGCTGGCCGCGGTGACGATGGGGGCGCACGGCTCGCTGCTGCGGGAGGGAAACCAGCTTTATGAGATCCCCGCGTTCCCCGTTGATGCCGTTGACTCGACTGGCGCGGGGGATATGTACGCAGCGGGCCTGCTCTACGGCCTGACCCATGATCTGCCCCTGGAGGTGACGGGGCGGCTGGCCTCCTATCTGGCTGCGCAGGTCGTCGCGCAGTTGGGGCCGCGCCTCGAGGCGCTCGACCGGGAGGCCATCGCCCGCATCTGCGCCAACGTGGTCTAGATTCTTGCCCGTTGGAGGTAAGCGGGCGAATAAATTCGCGGCAACCAAGGCACGAAGTCGGCCTTCGCCGACTCACCTAACCCCCCGGCCCCTTCCCTGGGAGGGAAGGGAGGGACCCAGCTTTTCTGCTCCCCTCTCCTTTAGAAGGAGAGGGATTGGGGGTGAGGGCAGAACCCGCGCAGGCGGGTTTTGTGCCTTTGTTGCTGCGGCTTTAGCCGCCCGAAAAGCTGCCTGTCCGTTGGAGAGAGGGGAAGTCATGCGCGCAGGTCTACCAGCCAGGCGCGCGGTACGTACCGCTCGACGAGGTACGCGCCGTGATTGACCCAGCGCGCGACCCCATCCAGGATGGTAGAGTCGGAGGAGATGGCGAGTTTGTCGGAGGAGAGGAGCGCCGCATCGGGATTGACGACGGCCTGCGCGCTCCAGGGCCAGTCTCGCTCCCGGGCAAAGTCCCGGACATGCTGGGCCAGACGCCCGCTGTTGGAGACCGGGCTATCGAACAGCCACTCCACCTCGGCAGCCTTCAACTCGGCCAGGGCCGTGCCGACCACCTCCAGGGCGGCCTTTGTCTCCTCCACCGCTCTGTAGGTGCCGTGCACGCTGGCCAGGTCGCGCAGGCATCCATCGCGGCAGACCAGAACCACGCCGCCGGCTAGGGCGGCTTCCAGGGTGATCAACAGGTTAAATCCGTCTATGATGACTGCGGCACCCTGCAAGCTCTGGACCGGCAGGCAGTGGGCGCGTCGTCTCTCCAGACTGGCATCGGAACAGGCGGCGCGAGATACCGCCAGACGCTGGCGCTCCGTCAGAGAGTGTCTGTCGCCGACCAGTTTCAGCGAGGAGGGCATGGCGTAGCCATGGCTGAGCAGCCAGGAGAGCTCGGCGGTCGCCGCGCGCAGGGCCGGCAGCCATTTGGGAGCGAAAAGGCGCCTATCGTCAGGATGGGCGCCGCGATGCAGCCGCGTATCCGGGCTCACGGGCCTCTCTCCCCGCGCTCTGGCCGCGCCATCGGAGCTATCCTTGCTTGTATCCCGGCCATTGCCAAATTCACAGGTGGTCTGTGATTTGGCTCACGTCACAATAGATGTACCTCTCCGTACTAGAATAGGGAGGTGCCTTCCGTGAAAGCTCTATACTCTCTTTTCGGGCTCCTGTTCCGCCTGCTCATCCTTGCGCTGCTCATCTACGGGGGCGTGCTGGCCTGGAATGGCCTGCAGAATCTCCGGCAAAACGCCGTGCAAGAGCAGGATTATCGCTCCAGCCGGGACTCGATGCCGTCTCCCTCCGGCTATGGAGCCGATCGCTAACTTTCTCTGTTGAACGACAAATATCCTTCCTGGTCGGCGACAATTAGATTTCCCGTTGCCTCTTTTTCAGGATGGTGCGATTTCTGCTGCTTGCTGCTGGCTTTGCGCCTGCTCCATACGGTAACTGGGCAGGTTCAACTCCAGGAT
>DASRGZ010000020.1:0-15471 GCA_035650735.1 Chthonomonadaceae bacterium | reverse complement strand
CGCGCTGACGGCGGCCCTGCGCGGCCATGAGGTACTCGTGCTGGAGAAGACGGATCGCGTCGGCGGGCAGGTCTGGCTGGGGGCCGCCTCCCCGCTGCGCAAGCCCTGGGCGCGCATCGCGGAGTTCTACACGCGCCAGAGCCAGAAGGGCCTCTTTGGGGTGCGCCTGAACACCGAGGCGACGCCGGAGACGGTGCTGGCGCTGGAGCCGGAGGTGGTCGTGATCGCTACGGGTTCTCGCCCGAACCGCCTGGAGATCGCGGGTGGCCCAGCCGCTCTGACCGTGCATGAGGTCATCGCCGGTGCCGCCGACACGGCCCGGCACGTCCTCCTCTTCGACCGGGAGGGCTTTAATCGCCCGGTGGTGGCGGCGGACTACCTGTCGGCGCGCGGCGCGGAGGTAGACTTCGTGACCGCGCTGTCCGAGGTCTGTGGGTCGGTCGAGGGCATGATGCTGGACGAGATGCTGACCCATCTGCGGCAGCGGGGGGTGCGCTTCTGGCCGGGAGAAGAGATCGCGGGGTGGGACCGTGAGGGCGCGCTGCGATTGCGCAATACGCAGACGGCAGAGGAGCGTCTAATCACGGGGATAGATGCCGTGGTGGCGACCGTCGGTTCCACGCCCGTCGCCGCGCTGGCGCAGCAACTGCGAGATCAGGTGCCGGAGCTGCACGTGATCGGCGATGCCAACCTTCCCCAGACCGTTGAGCAGGCCACCTATCAGGGCGGGCGCATCGGTCGGCTGCTGTAAAGTTCCCCATCCCCCAAAGGAGAAAAACGACCCAATGCGTTGGATGTTGGTGATGCTGGTCTTTGTCCCGATCAGCATCCTGCTGCATTTTCTGGGCGCGCCCGGCGTGGTCATGTTTGTTGTCTCCTGCCTGGCGATTGTGCCGCTGGCCGGATACATGGGGCTGGCGACCGAAGAGCTTGCCAAGTATCGCGGCCCGGCGGTCGGCGGCCTGCTCAACGCCACCTTCGGCAACGCCACCGAACTGATTATCGCCATCGTCGCCCTCTCGCGAGACGAGATAGAGGTGGTCAAGGCGTCCCTGATCGGCTCCATCGTCGGCAATATCTTGCTCGTGCTCGGCCTCTCGATATTGCTAGGCGGGCTCAAATACAAGGTACAATCCTTTAATAAGGACCTGGCCGGGATGCACGCGGCGATGCTGGCGATGGCCGTCATCTCCATCCTGGTGCCCGCGCTGTTTGTGCGCAGCGTGCCCGGCATGAGGGAAGACCCGACCAACTGGCGCATCGAGAGCCTGAGCCTGGGCGTGGCGGGCGTGCTGTTGCTCCTCTACGTGGGCAGCATCATCTTCTCGCTGTGGACGCACGAGGATCTGTTTCGCGGCGGTGAGGCGGAAGAGGCGGAGCCGCCCCACTGGCCGCAGGGCAAAGCGGTGGCGGCACTGCTCGCCAGCACCCTCTTTGTCGCCCTGGAGAGCGAGTACCTGGTCGCCAGCATCGAGCCGGTCGTCCACCAGTGGAAGGTCAGCCCCTTATTCATCGGCGTGATCGTCGTGCCGATCATCGGCAACGCCGCCGAGCACAGCGCCGCCGTTCTGATGGCCCTGCGCAACAAGATGGATATCAGCTTTAATATCGCCCTCTCTTCCAGCACCCAGATCGCCATGTTCGTCGCGCCGGTCGTGATCTTTGCGGGCCTGCTGATCGGTCATCCCATCACCGTGCTCTTCATAAACTTTGAGTTGATCGCCGTGGCGGTCTCCGTCGCCATCGCCGCGCTGATCTCCCTGGACGGCAGAAGCCATTGGCTGGAGGGCGCGCAACTGCTGGCGGCGTATGTGATCGTGGCGCTAGCCTTCTATTTTATACCGGCCGTGCCAGTGACCAGCGGCATTCAGCCCCCACCCCCAAGAACAGGGGAGGGGAGAGTACCTCACCCCCGACCCCTCTCCTTCTCAAGGAGAGGGGAGCGGCCCCCACCCCCTTACCCACTGCCAGGGGCGGGCCTGCAATGGACTGCCAGGGGCGGCAGGGTTACGGCCCTTGCCTCCGCCTGGCCACACCTAGCGACACGGCTTTGCCTTGCGACAGCCCTCCGCCTGGCGATCCACGCTGCGGGAGAGGGGAGACTTGGCTTCTGCTCCCCCTTCTGCCTTGCTCAAGGGAGTATCTGCTTCCCCTTCTCCCTTGCAGGGAGAAGGGCCGGGGAGGAGGGGAGAACAAGGCTTCTCTCTTCCCGCTATAACAACACGAGCGGCCTCGTGAACACGACCCTATGAGGGTAGAACCTGATTTTTCCTCTCCCTCTCCAATTTTAGGAGAGGGGGACAGGGGGTGAGGGCCATAGGGGAAAAGCCCTGAACGGCAAGGCGGCTTCGATACGTCTAGTAGCCTGAGGGATGTACCGATGGAGGAAGATGCGATAACCAATATGGAGGTCGCGCACATCTTTCTGCGTATCGCTGAGATCATGGCGTACCGGGAGGAGAGCGGGTTCAAGGTGCGCGCCTACTATCGGGTGGCGCTGCTGCTCAGCGCGCTCGCCGAGCCGTTGGCCGACATCGCGGCGCGCGGGGAACTGGAGACTCTACGCGGCATCGGCGCGGCCATCGCGGGCAAGATCGTCGAGATCCTGCAGACGGGAACCTGCGGCCTCTATGAGCGGCTGAAGGCCGAGACGCCGGAGGAGATCCAGGCGCTGCTGCGCGTGACGGGCCTGACGCCGCGCCTGGTGCGCCTGCTGGAGACAAAATTTGAGGTGCGGAACGTGGAGGCGTTTCTAGAGCTGGCGCAGCACGGCGGCCTGGCCGATTTCGAGGACTATGAGATCAAGCTGGAAGACGCCGCGCAACTGCTGCGGGCGGCGGAGGCGCTGGGCCTGTTCGGCCCGGAGCGAGTGCTACCCGTGAAGGGCGCGACCGGCGGTGGGGTAGGGCATGGGTGATCTGCGGACGGCCTGCGCGTTCGGGGAGCCGCTGCCGCGCGCCTTCTACCTGCAAAATACGCTGACGGTGGCCCGCGCCCTGCTCAACTGCGTGCTCGTCCACGATAGCCCGGAGGGACTGCTGGCCGGGCGGATCGCCGAAACGGAAGCCTATCTGCACAACGATCCGGCCTGCCATGCCTACCGGGGCCAGACGCCGCGCTGCGCGACGATGTTCGGACCGCCCGGACATGCCTATATCTACCTGACCTACGGAATGTACTTCTGCTTTAACGCGGTCACGGCGCCGCATGGGGTGGCGGAGGCGGTGCTGATCCGGGCGCTGGAGCCGCTGACGGGCGTGGAACTCATGCGGCAAAACCGCAGTCTATCCGAGCGGGAGCCAAAGCAGGCGCACACCCACTCAGAGGCCGGAACGGAAGCGGCGCGCGTTCGGCTGGGCCGCGCTCTCTGCGGCGGGCCGGGCAAGCTCTGTCAGGCGATGGGGCTGACCCGCGCGCTCGACGGCGCCGATCTGACCGCCGGCGAACGCCTCTGGATCGCTGCCGGCGATTCCAACGAGCGCCCGCTCGATCCGGCTGACATCGTGGCAACGCCGCGCATCGGGATCTCGCAGGGCGTGGAGTTTCCCTGGCGGTTCTACCGGCGCGGCGAACGGTTCATCTCGCGGAAATAACACGGAAATAAGGGGTTCATGAGTCACTCCCTTGCCACAATTTTGACGACGCCTCCGCTCTGGTTGGCGCTGCTGCTGTCCGCCGCGTTCGCGCTGCTGTCCTGGCAGGCCCGCTGGCTGACCCGCAGCGGCGCGCTGTCCACGTTTGTCGTCGGCTTCATCGTGTTCGGGCTGGGCGGCGGCAAGTTTACGGTGCCGCTCCTGACCTTCTTCCTCTCCTCTTCGCTGCTCTCCCGCGTCGGAAGGGCGCATAAAGCGGCTGCGCACGCCCGCGCCGACAAAGGCGCCATCCGGGACGCCGGGCAGGTCTGGGCCAACGGGGGCGTGGCCGTCGCGGTCGTGCTGCTCTATACCTACGCCGTGCGCCACTGGCCCGCCTATCAGACGCGCGCTCTGCTGATACTCTACCTGGCCGCGCTCGCCACCGTCAATGCCGATACCTGGGCCACCGAGATCGGGGCGCTCTCCCGTAGGGCGCCGCGCCTGCTGACCAACTGGCGGCCTGTCGCGCCGGGCACGTCGGGCGCCATTACCGGATTGGGGGTGCTGGCGGCATTGTGCGCGGCGGTGGTCATTCCACTCTCGGCGCTGGGGCTGTGGCGTCTGGATGCCGCCGAGTTCATCGCGGTGGCCTGGGCCGGTTTCCTGGGCAGCCTGATGGACAGCGTGCTCGGAGCCAGCGTGCAGGCGCAGTACCGCGATCCGGCCACCGGGGAGTTCACCGAGCGCCGGGAAACCGTCGGGCGGCAGACCGTACGTGTGCGCGGCGTGCCCTGGATCAACAACGACGTCGTCAACTTCCTCGCCAGCATCGGCGGCGTCCTCTGCGCCTGGGCGCTGCTGCATTTCGGCGCCTACCCGTTTGTGTAACCACCACAAAGGGACCGTGCAAGACAAAACGGCAATTTTGCGCAAAACAGGCAGGAGGCGCGCCCGCCAAAGCCGAACCTTACCGCGCGAACGCGCCGGGACCTCTTCCTGCCCCATCGGGATGAACGGAAGACCCTGCCGCCGAACGCACAGACGGGCCGCAGTGCGGCCCCTCCAGAGGAGGACGAGCAGTCGAAATGGCAGAGACGAAAGATAAGATTCGTGTCGGAATTATCGGGTGCGGTGGGATCTCGAAAGCGCACCTGACCGAGCTTTCCCGGGCTGAGGACGTCGAACTGGCCGCATTTTGCGATATTGTCGTGGAGCGGGCGCAGAAGCATGCCGATACCTACGGCGGTAAGGTCTACGATAACGCCAGCAAAATGCTGGAGGACACGCCGCTGGATGCCGCCTACATCCTGATCCCGACCTACGCGCACGGTGAGCCAGAGCGGGCCTGCCTCGCGGCCAAAGTGCCCTTCCTGGTCGAGAAGCCGCTGGGCCTCTACCCCAATGATCTGCGCAAACTCGCCAGCGAGGTCGAATCCTCCGGCCTGATCGCCACCGCCGGCTTCATGAACCGCTACCGCAAGTCCGTCAACCGCGTCAAAGAACTGCTGAAAAATGACCCGGCGATCCTCCTGGATGGCGCCTGGGTTGGCGGTCCGCCGCTGATGAAGGAGGGCGACTACTTCGCCAAGGCGCCTATCGGGCAGTGGTGGCCGATCAAGGAGAAGAGCGGCGGGCAGTTCGTGGAGCAGGTCATCCATACGGTAGACCTGGCGCGCTACCTGGCCGGGGAAGTGACTGAGGTGTACGCCTTCGCGGCCAACGGCTTTAACAAGAAGCTGCCCAACCTGATTCCCAACTACAACCTCGACGACGCGATGGTCGTCTCCATGAAGTTCGAGAGCGGGGGCGTGGGCAACATTATGTCCTGCTGCGCTGCCGGGGCGGGCGGCGGCGTCTTCCTCAATATCTGGGCCGCGCACCATACCGCCAAGTTCACCGACTGGGCGCATCATGTCCAGATATTCCGCCAGGGCGAGCCCGGCGCAGAAGAGATCAAGGGCGACATCGAAGACATCTTCCCGAAGGAAGACCGCGCCTTCATCGAGGCCGTCAAGTCGGGCGACCGCTCCAAGATCCTGTGCCCCTATCCCGACGGCGTCCGCACGACGCTGGTAGCCCTGGCCGCCAACGAGAGCCTGGAAACCGGCAAGCCCGTCACCGTCCAATACTAACGGAAATAAACCACCCGCTGCCGCTAGAGGCACGGAGACACGGAGGAGTCACGGAGAAAAACAAAGAGAAAGAGATCAGATTTTTGGACAGGATGAATAGGATTTACAGAATTACACAAAGGCGGAGAAGCAAGGCTTCTCTGTTTTGTTGAAATCCGGTTCATCCCGTTCATCCTGTCTAACAGTTTTTTGCTTTTGTCCTCCTCTTTGTTTTTCTCCGTGACTCCTCCGTGTCTCCGTGCCTCTAGCGGCAGCGGGTGGTCTATTTTTGCTGTTAGAGTTCGACTTTGGCGAACTGTTTGGTCTCCGAAGACTTCAGGCAAGCCAGGATGACCGCCAGCGAGCGGCGGCCCTCTTCGCCGGGGATGGGCGGGGGCGTGTTCGTCTGGATGGACTGGACGAACGCATCAATCACGCCCGAACTGCTCTGGCCGCCGGCCTCGTTGGTCTGGAGCTTGCCCACCTCATAGAACTGCTTCTCGCCGTTTGCCAGTTCCACGATCACGCTGAAGCGCGGGTCCGTACCGATGCGCAGGATGCCCTTGGTGCCATAGAGGACCGTCGCGTTGTCCTCGCCGGGGTTGTGCGTCCAGGACGCCACCAATGTGCCGATGGCCCCGCTCTGGGTGCGCAGCAGGCAGACGGCGTTGTCATCTACGTCGCCGTAGGGCTTATCCATGTGCTCCACCAGTGCGGCGACCTCCACGATCTCCTCGCCCAAAAGCCAGCGCAGCAGGTCAGACTTGTGGACGCCCAGGTCGCCCATCGAGCCGACGAACGCCTTCTTCTTGTCAAAGAACCAGCTCTTCTTCCCCTCGATGCTCCAGCCTTCCGGGCCGGGGTGGGCGAAGGCGGTGCGGAAGGTCAGCACCTTGCCGATGGTTCCGTTGGCGAGCAGCTCCTTGGCCTTGACGTGCAGGGGAGCCAGGCGCTGGTTGTGCCCGATCATTAAGATTTTCCCGGACTTCTGCGCCGCCGCAATCATCTCCCGGGCCTCAGCGTCGGAGGTCGCCATCGGCTTTTCGCAGAGCGTGTGCTTACCGGCGTTCAGCGCGGCGACGCTAATCGGTGCGTGCAGATAGTTGGGGGTACAGACGCTAACGGCATCCACGCCCTTGAGCTCCAGTGCCTCTTCCCACTTGGGGAGGGCTTTGGCGTCATAGGTCTTCGCCAGCTTTTCGGCCCGTTCCAGCACGGGATCCACAAAGGCGACGATTTCAACATCAGGATGGGCGGCGTATTCCGGCGCATGGCGGTGCTTGGCGATGCTGCCGCTGCCAATGACGGCAACACCGATCTTGTCTTTAGCCATAGAATCAATCCTCTTGAGTATAGAATATGGGGCCTGCGGTAAAGAGAGTTTTGCTGGCTCTGCCGCATGCCTCCAATTCGACGCGCGCCGCGCCGGTTCCTCCGCTTTCGCCGTGCAGGATTCCGTCCCTGCGCCCGCGAAAAGCACCATCATAGTCTGCTCAGGCGCGAGAAAACCGGCTAAATTTTGGAGTCATCGCTGCCTCCTTGTGCGTGGAAATCAGGACGCTGTCATCCCGATGAAGAAAGGCCGCATGAACCATTCGAGCAAACACTCCCACGACGGTCAAACCGCTGCGGTAGCCGCTCCGGCGCAACCCTCGCCGCCGGCTCACAGCCCGACGGATCCCGACATTGCCGGGGCCATCATCCAGCAGCTTTCCGATATGGCGCTGGCGATCAACACGGAGGGACGCATCCTCTATGCCAATCTCACCTGTGCTCCTGAGAACTGGCAGGGCCGCCCGCTCGCCGAGCTGCTGGCCCGGGTCGAACTCTACACGCCCGATCTCTCCCCGCTTCCGTATGAGCGTATTCCCCTGGTGCAGGCCCTGGCTGGCGAGAACGTGCGTGATTTTCTGTGTCTGGTGCGCCTTGGGAACGAGGGGCCTCTGCATCTGCAAAGCGTTTCGGCGGCGCCGATTCGCGCCAAGGACGGCGCCATTATCGGGGCAGCGAGCGTGGGGCGCGACATCAGCGCGGAGTGGCGCCTGCGCCGCCAGGAGGCCGAGATGGCCCAGGCCCGGCAGGCGGCGGAGCAGGCTGGGGCACGCCTGCGCGCCCTCTTCGACACCATAGCGGATCCCGTGCTCATGGCCGACACCAACGGGCGCCTCGTCGAGACCAACGCCGCCGGACGGCAGTATCTTGGCAACCTGCCGGAGGAGGCGCCGCTGCCGACCCTGGCCGAATATCTCATGTCCCATCGGATGTATACTCAGGATCACCTTCCCGTTCCGCCGGAGATGCGGCCTATTGTGCGCGCCCTGGCCGGGGAGGTGATTCATGGCCAGGAGGTGCGGGTGGTCTTCCCGGAGGGACGGGAGATGTGGGCGCTCATCCATGCCGCGCCCGTGCGCGCCGAAGACGGGCGCATCCTGGGCAGCGCCCTCACGCTCCACGATGTCACCGACCTGCACCAGGCCCGGCAGGAGTTGGAGCAGGCGTATCAGCAGGCGCAGGCCGAGCGGCAGATCCTGGAGAACGTCTTCGACAACATTCCCTACACGCACGTCGCCCTCTTCGACCAGCACGGGCGGCTCGTCCGCATCAACCCCGACGGCCCACGCCTGATGGGCTACGAAACGGCGGACGCGTTCCGCGCAGCCCTGGCAAGGCCGCAAGAATGGCAGATGCTGCGGGATAATGTGTCCATCAGCCCCGACCAGTGGCCGCTGACGCGCGCCCTGCGCGGTGAGCGCTTTGACAGCCAAGAGTACCACGTCCTCACTCCCGACGGCTACGAAGCGCATTTCCTGATGAACGGCGGCCCGGTCGCCTGGGACGAGGACGGCAACGTCACGCTCGCCGTCAACGTCGGCCACGACGTGCGCGAGCTGCGCCGCCTCATGGACGAAGCGGAGCGGGAGCGCGCCCAGTATCGCACGCTCACCGAGTCCATCCCCCAGTTTGTCTGGTCTGCCACCCCGGACGGCAAGGCGGTCTACTTCAACGCCCACTGGGAGGCATTCACCGGCACGCCCACCGACCAGCTCCTGGGCGACGGCTGGCTCCAGGATATCCATCCTCAGGACCGGGAGCGGGTGGCGGCGGCATGGGCGGCGGCGTGCGCGGCGGGCGCCGATTATGAAGTGGAGTACCGTCTGCGGGGCAAGGGTGGGATCTACCGGCACTTCCTGGCGCGCGGCACCCGCGTCAACGATAGCCGGGGCCGCTGCCTCCAGATCGTCGGCACCACCACCGACATCACCGATCCGGTGCGCGACCGCAACCGCAACCGCCTCCTGCGCCAGATCGGTGATAGCCTGCGCGCCAGCCTCCATCCCGACGATGTGCTGCGCGCCACCACCGGCATTCTGGGCCGCTTCCTGAAGGCGTCGCGCGCCTACTACTCGGTTGTGGGGCCGGCAGCGCAGGAGATCTCCATCCTTAGCGAGTATACGCGCGATGCGGCCCGGCCCTCCGTACTCGGCACCTATCCTCTGCCCGGCGACAATCCGTTCGCCAAAGCGCTGATGTCCGGGCAGAACATGATTATCTCCGATGTCCGCAAAGATCCGCTCACCCGTCCGGTACAGGATCGATTTCTTCGGTACCGGATTCGCAGTTTGATTGGAATTCCTATCGTCGAAGGGGCGCGCTGGGTGGCGACGCTGTTCGTGGCCGACGACGCGCCGCGCCAGTGGACGGAGGAGGAGGTCGAGCTCACCGAGCTCGTGGCCGAGCGCGCCCGCCTGGCCGTGGAGAACGCCCGGCTCTACCAGGCCGAGCGCGAGCAGACCCAGCGCCTTGCGGAAGCCTTCGCCGAGACGCACCACCGCGTCAAGAACAACCTCCAGGTGATCGCGGCCCTGCTGGATATGCGCCTGATGGAGTCCGAGGGAGACTCCGCGCCGATCTCGCGCCGCGACCTGGGGCGTATGGTCGGGCACGTGCGCGCCATCGCCGCCGTGCATGATTTCCTCTCGCACCATCAGGCCGCCATGACGGTCTCGGCGCGTGAGGTCGTCAAGCGGCTCGTCCCGATGGCGATACAGACCGCCGATATTCATACCGAATGGCAGTCCGACGACGCCGTATTGAGCGTCAAGCAGGGCACGGCGCTGGCGCTCATCCTCAACGAGCTCTTAAGCAACGCTAGCAAGCACGGCGCGCAGCGGGCATGGGTCACGCTGCGCCGCACCGGCGACGCCTGTCAGCTTGAAGTTAGCGACGACGGCCCCGGCTTCCCTCCCGATTTCAACCCCGAACGCGACGCCCACCAGGGCTTGGACCTCGTGACTACCCTGGCCGAGCGCGACCTCCAGGGCCGCATCTCCTTCGGCAATACTCCCGCCGCTGGCGGCTGCGTCCAGATCCATTTCACCGTTGAAGCGGATGCCTCCGCAAAATAGGGCCGCTCATAGGCCAAAGTAAAGAAGTACGCAGCCAGGCGCGAAAGCCGAGGCTGCGTAGTGTTCATTGCGGTAAGAGGTAGGGGCTTAGAGCGCTTGCTCTAGTGCGCCACCTCGCGCTAAAGATTCCTGGTTTGAAAATGCCCGATGAGAAGGCCGCGCCTCCGGCAAGGATCGAACTTGCGACCGTCCGCTTAGAAGGCGGATGCTCTATCCGCTGAAAGCGGGTTTTTCCCCTCATAGACAGGGGGCTTCTCATCTCATTTTGCACCCAATTACACTTCGATCACAGACTCTAACCTGCTAGGTAGTGCTATATGGCATGTGCTCTAAGTCGGCAACTTCTTTCAAATGTACACTACCTACACTTGCATAAACCGTGCCAACTCCGCTATCTAGAAGGGCAATTCAGGTAGTTTTTTGTTTACTTCGTAGAGATCACTCATGGTCGCCTCTCCCACCGCACCAGCCGATAACGTCCATCCGGCTCCCGGCGCACATGAGCCACGATCCAGACACGCTGCTTGGTCTCTTCGTGCCTGCGCGCATCATAGTTTTGCATCGTATAGCCCCAGGTAGGATAATCGTCATCCCGCCAGTCAATCTGCACGTAGCGCCATTGGGGGGTGGTCACAGAGAAGTTGTTGTTTGATAGGGTAAAACTCTGCACCGGTCGGATAGGGGTCACGCCGGGGTTGTAATCGCCAGAACAGCAGTCCGATAGCAAGGACGACTCCACCGAGGGCCAGATAGCCAGTTTTCTGTCGCGCGTCCATGTCTGCTGCCCTCCTTCTCCTATGCCCGCTCTTTTGACTCAACGTGCCAACTCAGCCTCTCACTAGGGGTCTATCCGACTGTTTTGAAGAAAATACAGCCAGGCACAGAAGCGGTATGCCGTGCGCTTCTTGTTTATACCTCCTGCGTTATAGCTGCCTCTCAACAGTTATATTGCCAAAGCGCATCTCTAAACTCTTAGGCTTCTTTGCGTCGTTTGCGCCTGAGTCATCTGCATAAAAGGTAAGAGTACGCAATGTGCCAGGCCCAATTACGGTTGCCTGCAAATCTACCCCGTGAGGGATTGCCCCATCAAAGCGATCATAAGGTAATAGCGTCGGTAGGCTAGAATAATCATCGAATTTGAGTATTGGCACGGGTACGGGGCTTACTTGGTTTGTGTTATTCTGAACCTCCACCGTCACAAACCAAGAGCGCCGTCCTATAAGAATTGGCCCCATTTGTTCTATGTCAACCTTCTTAATAACAAATGGTTCGTTGACTGGTTGCGGTTTTGTGATGGGCTGTGGCTGTGTTGCTGGTCTGGCAATGGGGGACTTGTTTTGCGCTGGTGGCGCGGCAGGTTCTCGCTCATGTAGTATGGTTCGTCCGCCAACCACGCCACCTAAAATCGCAACTAAAACCAATAAACCGACCATAGCGGGCGCTAGGCCAGATTTTTGCCTAGCCACTACAGGTAGCTGATGGGCTGGCTGCTGTACGAGAAATGAGGGTTGCTGCGAGGGCGGACGCTGATCGGCCCCGCAGTGCTTGCAAAAGACATCAGTTGCATCGAGAGGCTGCTTACACTTGATACAGTAGACAGGATTGACCATTGCTGCTTGCTCTCCTATGGTTGTATGGTCGGTCTTACTACTGTGTCGGGTCGCAATCTCTCCTTCGATACAGGCCAGCAATTCTCCTGCATCTTTACGCCGTTTTTGTTATCTTCTAGAATGCTCTTTGCAGGCCGGGCAGCAATACCCTTGCGGAACATAAAACACAGAGGGGGGCAGCACGTCCTCTCAGGCATCCGCCCCAACCCCTTCATGCGCGCCAGTGGAAACTCTCCAAGTTGTCACATTATGTGACAAATGAGAAGGAGAAGCAGCTTTTTCTCTGTGTCCATCTTCTCCCTCTCCAGTCCCATCCTAGCCCCCACCCAGGGGTTAGCCCGCTGTATGGGGCGTGTGGAGTCAGCACGGGGTATCCTGGGGGCCAGAACGCTACGCCTCCTCCGGCTGGAGCAAGTCCCTCAGCCAGCCCTGGTACTTGTCCCAATTCTCCTGGGAAACGTCCTCCGGCTTGACCGCCTTCCTGATCGGAGTCGCCCCTGCCGAGTTCTCGGTAGACGGTGGCAAGTTGGGGCGCGTAAAGACGCTCACGCCTTCGGAAAATATCGGATCGTCGGGCGGCAGATGCTCCATCGGTAGAAGCGGCATCGGCGGCTTCGATGTGCTGGAGGTATCCTCCCTATCCGGCTGCTGGCCCAACGGCAGAAAGACGGTACACCCTTCCGTGAAGATCGGATCATCTGGCCCCGCCAACTCCATCGGCAGCATGGGCCTGGGGGTCTCCTGCTCTGCTTCCGGCACGGCGTTAGGCTTCTTCTCTGTGTCCATGTTCTCTCTCCTTATGTGGATGCCCCGCAGTGACTCCAGGATGGCCGGAGACGAGTCAAATACTTAGAGGGCTATCCCTCTTTTAGTTATCAGAGAAACCAAGCGCCGCAAAAATCTGGCTCAACTCCTCGTCGGTAAAGTGCCGCCTCAGAACCTCCGCTGCTCTCTCAGGTTTAGACGGGCATAGAAAATTAGAAACACTATTGCTCACTCCTCTGGGCGGTGTAGGCGTCGGAGAAATTGGGACACCCGCACAGCGCAGATCGTCGGGAGTGAGCAACACTACCCCTCTAGGGAAGCGTACTTTGAGCATGTTTTGGGCCGAGTTATACTCAATGCCCTCCGCATAGACTTTTTTCATCCCGCCACCCCCGCCATTGCTTAGACGGGCATCGCCAAGCCGCTTTCTCACCACCGTATCTACCAGGGATGCGGTTACTTTGCCCTCCGGCGACAACGCTTGCGCTTCCCGCCATGCCTCCGCCTGCTGATCGGGAGCCAGCTTGGTCAGGGGCCTGACCTGCGCTTCATTGGAGGGCGTGACACCAATTGGTGTCAAATTCTCTACTACCCCGGCAGCCGCTATCAGCCGATTCGCGTGGGTCTTGGTAAATCCCCACCGCTGCCCGCAGTACTCCTCAAAAGTTGAGTACTCACTGCGGTATAACCTCTGGTCGCGTATCGCCATGAGCGCATAGCCGACCTCGAAAAACTGTTGTAAGTGCTTACCTATAGTGGTCTCATATTCTGCCAGCCGGGCTTGCTCGGAGGGCGTCAATTCTTCAACTATAACCTGGACAAGCATATCAGCCATGTTGTATTGCCTCCTGACCTCTACCAAAACGTCGCTACAGCACTACTCCCAACTACGCAGCCCCTTTGGGCCATGCACTTCTAACTCCACCTGAGCCACATACTCTGCCAGCACCTCCGCCAACCCCTCCGGCCAGTCACCGCGCTCTCTGTCTACCGCCTCGGCTGCCTCCTGTGCGGCTCGCAGCGCCTCCAGCAGACGCCGGTTGGCCGGGCTGGTCAAGAGCGCCAGAGAGGTCTCCTGCGGCTGTGGCAGCGTGCTCACCTCCTCGGTGGTCATCTCCTGCTCTAGCGCCTGCGCACGCGCCGCTATCGGGTCATCCGCACCGGCCCGCACCAACCGCTTCTCCTGTGTCCAGTTGACCTGCCGGGCCTGGGTCAGCTTCTCTCCAGCCTCCGTGACATCGCCCCGCCGCAGGGCATCCTGAGCCGCAAGCAGCAGGCCGTTGACATGCAGGGCCGCCTGCGCCCAGGCGTTCAACTCCTCCTGGGGTACGTTCACGCCTGGCCTTCTCCTTCTGTGCTCGTCTTGCGCGGTCGTCCGCGTGGACGCTTGCCCTCGCTGCCCTGTTGGGCGCGTCGTCGCCCACCCAGGCGCATCCCGGCCCGCTGGTCATTGGGGATCGGTGTGTAGGTATCTACCTCCTTCTCCCGCAACACCCAATGCCCGGCGATCCGCTCGGCAGAGAGTCGCCCGCGCGCAATCGCGGCATAGATAGCAGAGCGGGAGACGCCTTTGCGGGCGGCAGCTTCAGAAACACTCAGATATTTAACCGGCACGTTGCCTGATGTCCTCCTTCGGTACTCTGGTACAGTGTACCCATGACGTAAACATTTGTCAAGTGCTAGACGTGTACGGATGCAAAGCAGAACAAGGTCATTAGTAGCTACGGCATGGAGCAAAAAAAATTCTTGGTGAACACTCAAAAAATATGCATTTAGACGTTGGCATATGAAAACGTCTTATGCTATAATAAGCCATCACACACAAGGAGGGAACACCCATGCAGACACTCTTTCCTCAGCCCAAGACCGCTGCCGAAGCCCTGCGCCAAGCCAACATCCTGGCCCGCGCCTCCTACCTGGAAGAACAGGGCTACCGCTTCGTCCAGCGCACCCGGCTCAACCTCTATGGCGTCTACAAGCCCGGCAACGCTGGCCCTCACAGCGACTACGTGGTAGACCGCACCCCCGGCCATGAAATCTGCACTTGCAAGGGCTTTAAGAACGACGGCGACTGCAAGCACCGGTTGTTCTTGGTCATTGAAGAGGAGATGATGAAAGACCTAGCGTTTCGCTGTGGCGTGGAGTGGTAAACGCGAAGAGAGGCTCAGATAGCTACCGACTACCTGAGCCTCCGGGCATGGAGTGGACAAGGAACACCCATCCTGTCCACTCCTATTCTAACACAGAAGAGGAGTTTAAGCAATGTCAAATGTCTACGCAACCTGGAGAGGCTATGGCCTCTCGGCTGAGGAGGTCAGCAGCAACTACCTCACCTGCGAAAACTGTGGCGCGCTGCTCATCAGCGATGAGGAGGTCGAGGCGGGCCTGTGCGACCCCTGCCTTGACCTGCCCCTCGGCATCACCGTCACGGAAGCCGGACACGCCCTGGCGGCGCGCACCGAAGCCGAGGCTCGCGCCGTGCTGGAGGAGCAGCCCCTCACCCGCCCGCTACAGGCGACCCGGCCCACATACCGATAAGAGAACACACTCACAGGAAGGAGGCGTTGAGAACATGAACACCCACAAGACAGGCTGGACAGAGGACGTGGATGCCGCTTACCGCGCGGTGGCCGAGATGATGCAGCGGGAGAACCTGCACATGATCGTACTGATCGCAGAACCGGGCCTGGAGAAGATAGACAACTTTGCGATGGTGCGCATGGATAAGTTTCTCCAGGGCCAGAAGGCGCAACCGCAGGCGGCGGGTTAAGGACGAGCACGGGAGGGGTGTGTTGGGTTCTCTCAGCGCCTCTCCTGAGTACAGGAGGCCACCATGCCCAAGCAAGAACCATCTGAACCCTGCCTGTTGAACGACAAATATCCTTCCTGGTCGGCGACAATTAGATTTCCCGTTGCCTCTTTTTCAGGATGGTGCGATTTCTGCTGCTTGCTGCTGGCTTTGCGCCTGCTCCATACGGTAACTGGGCAGGTTCAACTCCAGGAT
>DASRGZ010000019.1:0-55198 GCA_035650735.1 Chthonomonadaceae bacterium | reverse complement strand
GGGTTCTGGCGCATCACATGCTTGAGTGCGTCATGAAAACTGTGAGTATCTACCCCGACCTCCCGCTGATTAATCGCGCAAACCTTGTCCTGATGCTGATACTCAATCGGGTCTTCAATGGTGATGATATGCCCCGGCTTGCGCTCGTTGATGTGATCGATCATGGCCGCCAGCGAGGTAGACTTGCCCGATCCCGTCGGCCCGGTCACCAGCACCAGGCCGCGCGGCAGCATGGCAATGTCTTTGGTCACCGGAGGCATCCCAAGCTCGTCAATGGTGCGGATGCGGAAGGGGATAACGCGCATGACCGCTCCGATGTGCCCCTGCTGCCGGAAGATGTTGACACGGAAGCGCGACAGCCCCGGAACCTGATAGGACATATCCAGTTCCATCGTCTGCTCAAAGCGCATCTGGCGTTCCGGGTTCATCATGGGATGGACCAGATCATACATGTCCCGGTCGGTCAGCTTGGGCATATCCAGGCGCGTCAACTCGCCATGAATGCGCATCACGGGCGGCTCCCCCACCCGCAGATGCAGGTCGGACGCCTCTCGCTCTACCAGCATATGCAATAGTTGATCGATGTGGATCATGAGCTATTCCTCTTAGAAACATAATTTGAAACGAGCGGCTGCAGGGGATGAACAGGGGAGCAGGGAGTGGAGATTAGAGAGCAGGGACAGGCCGCAATCGGCCTCCCTGCCTTCCACTCCCTCTCCCTGTATCGGCGGCGTTAGCGATTGGTCAGCCCCGGGATCTGGGGGCCGACGACGGGCTGCTGACTGGTCTGGTGCGAGGCCATGCGTATCATCTGCTTCATCTCCGAATAGTTGCCCGCGTTGGCGAGGGCCTCCTGCTCGGTGATGACCCCGCTTTTATAGTAGCGGAGCAGGCACTGGTTCATGGTCTGCATACCCCAGTAAGCTTCCTGTCCGGCTTGCCGGATGGCCGAATAGATGTCGTCGGACTTGCCTTCCTCCAGCATCTTGGCGATGGTCGGGGTCACATCCATGACTTCTACGGCGGCCACGCGGCCCGTGCCATCGGCGCGCGGCAGCAGCTTCTGAGAGATGACGCCGCGCAGCGACACCGACAGGCGCAGCCAGAGCATCGGGCGCTCGTGGGGCGCAAACATATTCGAGATACGGTCCAGGGTCTCCGCCGCGCTGGCCGTGTGGACTGTTGCGAAGACCAGGTGGCCGGTCTCCGCCGCCTGGAGCGCCACGTTCATAGTCTCGATGTCGCGCATCTCGCCGATCAGAATAATATCCGGTGCCTGGCGCAGCACGTGGCGCAGCGCCATCTGGAAGCTCTCGGTATCAATACCGATTTCCCGCTGGCTGATGATGGCCTGTTTATCCTCATGGACGAACTCAATGGGATCCTCGATGGTGACGATATGCACGGGGCGCGTCTGGTTGATCACATCAATCATGGCCGCCAGCGTCGTCGTCTTGCCCGATCCGGTCGGCCCGGTCACCAGCACCAGCCCGTTGCGGTTCGTGACGAACTCCTTGACCTTGGGCGGGATGCCCAGGTCCTCCAGACTGCGTATCTCCAGGGGGATCAGCCGGCAGGCGCAGCCGACGGTGCCGCGCTGCATATAGACGTTCATGCGGATGCGGGTCACGCCGCCGACGGTGAATGCCAGGTCCATCTCATGATGCTGCTCAAAGATCGCCTGCTGGCGGGGGGACATCTTGCTGAAGGCCAGCGCATGGGCCTGCTCCGGGGAGATGACGGGAAAATCGGTGGGCACCACGCGCCCGTGCAGGCGGATGGAGGGGATCGCGTTGGCGCGGATAAAGAGGTCAGAGGACTGGCGCTCTGCCGCGTATCGGAGCATATCATCAAGTTCGAGACTCATTACATAGTTCCTTTCGTAGCCGGGCGGTTCACCCCCGCGCCTGCGGGGAATAGTAGGGTGCTAGGGTGCTAAGGTTCTGTAGGGTTCTAAGATTCTGAGCTATTCCCCACGCGCGGGGGGAACCAGCAACAACGAACGGTTGCCGCAATCCGAGAGCGCCCTATTCCCCACGCGCGGGGGAACCAGCACCCTTAGAACCCTACAGAACTCTCTAGAACCCCAGAACCCTAATACGGCTAGACCTTGGGGCCGAAGCTGCCGGCGGAGGGATGCACGGCCGGGCGGCGTGCCGCCCAGAGAAGGGCCGCCGCGCCGCAGAGCAATCCCAGACCGGCCAACACCAACACGGCCGACCAGTAAGCGCCCAGGTCCGCGCGCTTGCCAGCGCGGGCCGTCTCGGCAGGCGTGCCCTCCGGGCCCGCCACAGCGTCATTGGTCGTGGCTGCGGCCACCGGCAGCGCCGGCAGCGCCCTCTGATGGTCACGGATATCGGCCTGATAGCGATAGATCCCCTGTCCCTGTTGCAGCAGACGCACGGAGAGCGCCGGATGGTCCCACTGCTCTATGCCGGTATAGGGACGAAAATCCATGCCCAGAAAGAGCACTTCGACGCGGTTCCAGCGTTGGAAGGCGCGCAGATAAGGCCAGAGATTGGGCGCGGAGCCCAGCGTCTGCGGCGCATTCTGCACGACAAACGCGGCGGTCGTCGTGAGCGGGTCACGGTTAATGCGGTCGTCCACGATCTGGATCTGGCTGAGCGTCCAGCCCGGCGTCTGCGCCAGACGCGCCAGCGCCGCCTGAACCTGGGCGTGGGGCACGCGCTGATGAAAGGCGATGCCCACGCGCGCGCTATCGGCTGCAATCGGGTTGACCAGCACGCCCACATCCACCGGTGTGAGGCGCTCCGCCTGTGAAGCCGCCGGGGGCGAGGCTCCGGCGGGCCGCATTCCTAAGCCGCCCAGCAGCGCGGCCCAGAGACAGAGACCGCACCAGACGCGCCGCGAAGGCAGCAACCGCAAACAAGCGCTATATCTAAACAAAAAGGGTTTCAGAGTCGTGGAGGAGTCAGGCTGGAGGGAACCCCACGGCATCCAAGAGGAGACCGCGGCTCCCAGCAATGCGGCAATATCGCGCACGAGTCGGTTCCCTCGGACGCGATAGGTGTTGGCTATGTGCATGGCAAACCTTTACCCAACCTGGTTACGCGAACGTGCAAGAACGCAGCCGCGCGCGGCAAATCCGCCAGACAGCCCCCCTGAAGCGGCGCCCTATCCGTGCGCGCCGGCTCGGTTGGGGAGGAGTGGAGCTGAGGAGATTCGAACTCCTGACTTCTTCAATGCCATTGAAGCGCTCTCCCAGCTGAGCTACAGCCCCACATAGGTTGTCCATGCTTAACGCGGCAACGTCCTCGTTGCCCGTCGCTGCCGCTATTATACCCTCAGGTAACTCCTTTGTCAAGGAGAGCGAAAGGTGTATCTTGGCCTCGATATTTGCGCTTCGGGCGCGGATTACGCCGCCACTTCAGACGGCCAGAGCTACCTGCAAGGCAAGATCACCCTTCCCGAGCTGCCCGACCTGCTCAGGCAGTACTGTGCTCGGCGTGGCGTTGTCAAGGGGTTTGGCGCAAGCGAGCCGACGCCAACACAGGCCTCCGATCCCTATGACGCGATCAGGTTCCCGAAGAGTGCGGCGCACAGCCAACCCGGCAACGCGTTCTCCACCCACTAAAGGGCTAGGGTGCTAGAGGGTGCTAAGGGTTCTTAAGGTTCTGGCACTAACTGGTGCATCCACCAAGTTCCCTATACTTTCCTGGCAGTGCCTTTTCCCGCCGACGTAGGTGGGCGGAGGGCCTCGCCAGGCGGAGGGCTGTGGCCAGGTGTGGCTAGGCGGAGGCAAGGACCTCGCAAGGCAGGGGGCCCAACCATGGCAGGCCCGACCCTGGCAGTAGGCCCCACAGCGGCAGGGTTTAGCCTGCCGCACAAAGGACGGCAGACTTACCGGAGGCACCACTAACCCTTAGCACCTTAGAACCTAGAGCAACGAACTTCCCTGCAAGAGATGCACTGTTCCCGTTCACAAAAATCGGGGGATGGCCTGCATCCCCCGAAAATCCTACAACCTTTCTTCTCTGGTATCACTTGTCCATTTGGCATGGACTCCTGTTTCCGCGCCTGTGTTCCCAGGCGAGCCAGGAATTTTGCTCCCTGGATGGGAGGAAAGGCTTTAGCGTTCCCCCTCCGGCGCGTTGAGATCGCCCTGATCCGTGGGCGTCAGAACCACCGTGCGGCTGATCGGATCCCAGCTCGCACGGTCGCCCGTAGCCAGCTCCAGGAACCGCATTGGAACGTAGATCGCGCCGTTCAGCCGCTGCACCGGGGCCTCCAGGCGAACGCGCCGGTTGCCGTTGACCACCGCGATCCGGCTGTTGAGGCCGACGCGCACCACGCCCTGGTCGCTGCTGGCCCGCAGCTCCCGGCGGTTGGCGTCATACCGGTACGAGATATGGCTGGCGTCGAGCACAGGGCCGACGGGCACCAGCACCACGCTATTGGCCATCACAGGACGGGCTGTGGAATCGAACCGAACGTTGCGGTCGCCGATCATCACGCCAATATCGGTTGGATTGGCCTCCCGGTCGTAGTTGTCGGTATTCCCTGTGCGGTGATACCGGCTCAGATCGTCGCTCCGGGTACCCTCCCGGTTGTTGTAGTAATCCTCACTCCGGTAATCGCTGAGGACCAGCCGCCGATCCAGGCGCACGCCGAACTCGGTGCCAGGCTTCAGCGTCACGTCCTTGACCTCGGTGTTGCCTTTTTGCAGGGCGCCGTAGAGATAGCCCAATCCGGCTCCCCACAGGGCGTCTTCCAGCGGGCGCTTGGTCAACATGCCGATAATCAGCCCGGCGCCGGCACCGTAGCCCACATAGGTCAGGCGGTCTGTCTTGTGGCCGGGCTTGGCAATGAGCCGCCCATCCTTCGTGCGCGTCACGCTCTTGCTGTCCAGCCCGATCAGGGATCCGTCAATGCTATACGACCTGCCGTCCGGCAGGCGAACGCGGCGGAAGTCCAGATCGAGGACGCCCGGGTTCTTGCCGCTCCTGGGCCGGGCCGTGCGGACGACGCCTTCGACCTTGGTGCCGACCGGCAGAGCCGTATAGTCGGCGTAATCGTTATCGCCAGTGCCGTCGCTGGGACGCACCGTCGCGGTGAAGGTGTCGCCTTGTTGCGAATCATTGGAACTGAGCGTCTGGTCGAGCCGTACAGGAATCACCGTTCCCGCATCCAGGCGTATCGTGCGAGCGCGCGACTGGGCAGCCGCTCCTAACGCCGAGTACCACACCATGGTGGCCATGACCGCCGCCACACCTACCACGCGCGCAGAGTGTCTATAGCTTATTCCCACCATCGGTTGCTTCTCCTTCTGGCCTCGGCGCTTACGTGCGCCGGGGCCGCACGCCCAGACGGGCTTCCTGAGTCTCCTCTGCAAATCTAACCTTGTCTCTCAGAGAGACGAATCGGCCCACTTCCAGGTTTCACATTCTCAAACGGCCACTTCTGGCCTTCCCACTCTCGAACCCCTATTTCCACCTATTATCAAATATTGAAAGCGGCTCTCACTCCAGGAATCCTGCCGGGCGGGTTATCCGGGCTCCTATGGTTATTCCCTACGTAACGTGCCATCGCGCTTTCCGTGACGGTCAAGGTTGATAAATTCCTCCTCTGGCGCTTCAGCGTCATTCCTTTCTCTCGCAGCCCGAATAGCCCAACAGCAATACATGCGTCAGGTCCGCCTACGCTGATGAAAGCCCACGTCCGCGTAAGCAGACTTGGTCCTCTGATTGGCATGAATTTGGTCGCCGACAACAGAGAGAGCAAGATTTTTAGCCGGTAAAAATGCCTGTTTTTCAGCTAGGTAGGAGAAATGGCATGTCTCATGCGTGTAACTGACATGCCATAGCGAAAATTCCTCTGCTGGCAATATTACCTGGTAAGGAGCGCCACATGCTATCCAAGCGGAAGTCTCTTGCTCTGTCTGTGCTGAGCGCCCTGGCCCTCGCGGGGAGTCTGCCCGCCGCCCAGGCCAGCACCCATACGTTCAGCAACTCTAGCAGCATCACCATTCCTGGCGTCGGCACCTTCGGCCCCGCCAATCCCTACCCCTCGGAGATCACCGTCAGCGGTCTGACCGGAACCATCACCAAGCTCACCGCCACCCTGAACGGCCTGACCCACACCTTCCCCGACGATCTGGATATGCTGCTGGTCGGCCCCGGTGGGCAGAACGTGCTCATCATGTCGGACGCTGGCGACTCGGACGACATTCGCGATGTCAATCTGACCTTTGACGACGATGCCGCTTCCTCGCTGCCAGACAGCACCCAGATTAGCTCCGGGACCTACAAGCCTACCAACTACGGCTCGGGGGATGCGTTCGATCTTCCGGCGCCCCAGGATCCTTACGGCTCGACGATGTCCGTCTTCAACGGCCAGGATCCCAACGGCGTCTACAAGCTGTTCATCATGGACGATGCCCAAGCCGATGCCGGCAGCCTGTCTGGGGGCTGGAGCCTGACGCTCACCACCAATGATCAAATCCCCGGTCCGAGCGTTCCCGAGCCGGGTTCGGTTGCCATGCTCTGCGGCATGGGCCTCACCGGTGTCGGCTTCCTCTCCCGCCGTATCCGCCGCAAGAAATAATCCCGCTCGCCGCCGTTGGGCCACCCCATACACCTTGCTCCGAAAGCCCTCACCCCCTTCCCCCTCTCCCACGCTGCGGGAGAGGGGGAGAGGCACCCACCCCTTTTTCCCCTCCCCTAAGAACAGGGGAGGGGAATGTCTCTTCTGGCTTCTCGGTTCCCCCTCTCCCAGGATTGGGGATCGCGAGGCGGAGGGCTGCCACAAGGCGGAGGCAGGGGCCGTAGCCCTGCCGACCTTTGCAGTCCATTGCAGGCCCGACCCTAGCAGTGGGGACAGGGGGTGAGGGCTGCATGGCAAGATGGAAGGATCCTGGCTGGAAGGCATTTCCAGGAGGAAATAAGGCGCCATTGCCCGAACTCTATCCGCGCTCGACACCATCCTCTTTCTGGCGCATGGAAGAGTTTCCGACCTTTAATCGAACCAGCGTGGAATGGAAAAGCGTGGAGTTGAAACGAAGCTAGGGAAGGATCCTTTCGGAACATGGCGCGACTTTACGGCAAGACCTATACGCGCGAGGCCCTCCTCGCCCGCGTCGGAGACATCAGCCAGCTCGCCCGCATCAAGCCCTATCGCCTGATCGAAGGTTTCGAAGAGGGCGTTCAGGCTCTGGATGTCGCCACCGGCGGCGGCCTGGATTTCACCGTCCTGGCCTCGCGCGGCCTGGATATCTCCTCGGCCCACTATAATGGCTGCTCTCTGGCCTGGCGCTCCGCCACCACCGACACCCATCCCGCCTATTTTGATACCGAGGCCGAACGCGGGCGCGGCTGGCTGCGCGGCTTCTATGGCGGGCTTGTCGTTACCTGCGGCCTCACCTACGTCGGCGCCGGCGGCGAAGACCTCGGCCAACCATACGGCCTGCACGGACGCGCCAGCAACCTGCCGGCCACCAATGTCTCCTGGGACGGCCATTGGGACGGCGACGACTATCTGCTGACCCTGCGCGGCAAGGTACGCGAGGCGACCGTCTTCGGCGAAAACCTTCAGCTTACTCGCACCATCACCACGCGGCTCGGCGCGCGCAGCCTGACCCTGCACGACGTCGTGGAAAACCTGGGCTACAAGCGCACCGAGCATATGATCTTGTATCATATTAACCTGGGTTTCCCGGTTGTCAATGATGGCGCTCGCCTCGTCGCCCCCACCGTCTCCGCCGTGCCCCGTGATGCCGACGCCGATGCCAAAAAGGAGCGCTACGCCCAGTTCCAGCCGCCGGAGGCCGGCTACCGCGAGACCGTCTACTTCCACGACCTTGCTGCCGACACGAGCGGGCGCGTCACCGCCGCCGTCATCAACCCGGAGTGTGAGGCGGGAGATGGGCGCGGGCCGGGCCTGGGCGTCTACTGCGCCTACCGCCCAGAACAACTGCCCCGCTTCATCGAGTGGAAGATGATGGATGCGGGCACCTATGTCGTGGGCATGGAGCCGGCTAACTGCCTGGTGATGGGCCGTGCCTATGAGCGCGCCGCCGGCACCCTCCAGTTCCTGGAGCCGGGCGAACGCCGCGAATACACCCTGGAGATCGGCGTGATCGTCGGCCCGGAGGAGATAGCCGCCCTGGAATCGGCCTGCCAGCAGGCCGTTGCCGCCCGCAGGCTCCCGGAGGAGCGCGCCGCCCGGTGATGACGCAAGCGCCCCCCCATTCTCCCGCTCCCTCTTCCCCGCCCCCGGCTCCCTTCCTGAAGGAGCGGGCCTGGGCGTGGGGCATCGCGGCGCTGACGATGCTGATCACGATGGTGCCCTATCTCATCGGGGCCAGCATGGCGGAGGGCCGCGTCTTCATGTGGCTGGGCTACAACCTCGATGATAGCTGCGTCTATCTCTCCTGGATGCGCCAGGCGGCCAACGGCTCCTGCCGCGCGCTCAACCTCTTCACCACCGCGCCGCAACACGGCATGGCCCTCAATCCGCTGTTTCTGGCCCTGGGCCGCATCGCCGGTGGGACGGGCCTGCCGCTGCTGGCCGTCTACCATGGCGCGCGGATGCTTTTTGGCCTTGCGCTGCTGGCTCTGGTCTGGGAGCTCATTCTCCAGACGATCTCCGATGCGCGGGCGCGGCGACTGGCCTTTCTGTTCGTCTGTTTCTCGTCGGGATTGGGCTGGCTGCCCCTCTGGTGGGAGACGCCGCCGCTGCCCACGCCGGTAGATAAATGGCAGCCGGAAGCGATCACCTTCCTGTCGCTCTATCTGAGTCCCCTGTTCGCCTTCTCCATGGCCCTGCAGGTCGGCATGGTCGTGCTGCTCTTACAGGGCGAGCGCATGGGCCAGGCGCGCTATGCCGTTGCCGCCGGGCTGTGCGGTTTCTTCTTGGGTCTTGTCCACACCTACGACATCATTCCGATGACGGCGATCTGGTTTGCCTACCTTCTGGCGCAAACGGGAATTTTTCTCTGGCGGCAGGCGGCTCCGTCCATTTCCCCTGGAACCCTGCCCTCCCATTCTTCGGGCAGCGCCTCCTGGGGCCATCTGCGCGATTCCTGGCTGCGCGGCCTCCTGGCCGGCGTCATCCTGGCCCCTGCCGTCCTCTACATTGCCTATCAGCTTCATACGGAAGCCGTGTTTCGCGCCCGCGCCAACGTCCCGACGCTCTCCCCGGCCCTCTATTGGGTGCTGCTCGGCTACGGCCTTACGCTAATACTGGCGCTGGCCGGCATAGACGCGCTCTACCAGTCTGAGAAGGCGTCTTCCAGCGACCCAGTTCATGCTCGCTGGACAACCGACGGCAAGGCCGCGTGCCTGCTCATCGTGTGGGCCATCGTCAATATTGCCGTCTCCTATCTGCCGCACACGGCGTTCCAGCGCAAAATGCTGCAAGGCGCCCACTTCCCTATCGCCCTGCTGGCCGGCATTGGCGCCGCGTGGCTGTTACGGCGCTGGCGGCCCTCCCTGACAGAGCCCGGCTTCGCTCTTGCCGCCACACTGCTGACCGCGCTGCTGTGTATCACCAACGTGCGCTTCCTGATGCGCGAGGTGAATAACTTCGCCATCAACCGCTCGCAGACAATGATACAGCGTCCTTACCTCCAGCCCGGCGAGATCGCGGCGCTGGAGTGGGTCGCCGCTCACACGCCCGCCGATGCCGCCATCCAGCCGCTCTTCTGGGTGGCAAGCGCGGATCACCACCTCTACGTGCCCGATACCAGCCTTGCCTGCTTCACGCCCGGCCTGATCGGCAGGAAGGTCTACTGCGGCCACTGGGGCGAAACCCCGGAGTTTGGTAAGAAACTGGCCGAGCTGGCCCGCTTTGGCCTGCCCCGCACGACCGACGCGGAACGCCTGGCTCTGCTGCGCAAAATGAAGGTGCGCTATCTCGTCTTTTCGCAGAAGGCGCCCTCCGATACCGCCGCCGACATTCTCATGCCGATGTTTCGCGGCCTGGCTCCCCTACCCCCCTATCTCACCCACGTCTATCCCGATCCCAATCGTGGGGAGATCAATGCCGAGGCCGATGTCTATGAGGTCAGCAGCTATGCGGCGGGCCTGAGCCCTGGCGTCACGCCTCTGGAAGCTAGAACGTCCAAGAAGGCGTCCACCACGCGGGGGTCAAATTGGCGTCCGCTGAGCCGCTTGATCTCCTCCAGGGCCTGCGGGATCGGCCAGGGATCTTTATAAGGCCGCTGGCTCGTCAGCGCATCAAAGACGTCCACGACGGCCACAATCCGGCCGGAGATCTGATCCCCTATAGAAGCGCTATAAAAAGAAGTGCTGCAAGGCGAAAAGACGGCAGGCGGTAGTCGCCAACGGAGCCAAAATGTCCGATAATGTTAAATTGAGACTGGTAAAACTACGAGAAAGTTTTTTTCTGGGGCGTGCTAGCACGCCCCAGAAAAAAACGCGCGGGCCGCGACGCGGCCCGCGCTCCCTCTCCACTGCGGCCAGAAAGCCCCCGGCTCTCGCCGCAAAGAGATAGCCCAGCGTTCCCTCTACCAAGCTCCCTGCCGCTGTCAAGCTCACTCCTCCAGCAGCGGCGCACACATCACCGTATCCGCATCCTCATAGGCCGGTACGCAACAACAGAGGAATACCAGATCCCCCTCCCCCACGTTGCGTATCTGATGGCGCTGCCCCGGCAATATCCCGATGGCGTCGCCAGGCCCGACGGCACGCCGCTCCCCCTCCACCGCCATCAGCGCCGCGCCGCGCAGGATATAGTAGATCTCCTCGGTGCGCGGGTGGAAGTGCGCCTGCGTCGCCGCGCCCGCAGCCAGCGTTGCCTCCGCCAGGCTCTGACGCTCAATGCGCGCGTTACGCGGGGCCAGGATCTCCCGGATCGTAGACGTGTCCTTGGTTGTAAACGCCGTGACGGCGTTGCGGTTGATGACCTCCATGACCGGTCGCTCCCTTGCTCTTTCTAGCGGTATGGCAGCCGCCGGGTTAATAGGCCGCCACGTCGCGCAGCAGGCCGCGCGCAGGAGGGCGCTGCCGCGTGGAATTCAGCAGAAGTTGAATAGCGCGCGCTAGCTGGCTATCTCGATCCGTATAGGCAGAGGCGGGCGCGACCTCCACATCCGGCGTGACCCCCACGCCTTCCAGCCGCTGGCCGTCCAGCCGCAGGCCCAGAACGGCCAGTTCCAGCAGCCCATCCTTCCCGATGGGAAACGAGCCTGCACCCAGGAACGCTCCGGCGGTGTGGCTGCCCACCATAATCGCCCGCCGCGAGATTTTGAACTGATAGGCAAAGGACTCTTTGGCGCTGCGCGTCCCCCCGTTGATCAGCACGGCCATCGGCTTGTTATAGCCTGTATGCCGAACGACCGGCGCCCGGCCTTGAACCTGCTGCTCCCAGGCAATGTCGGGCCGATAGAAGACATCCCCGAACCCCCAGGGATGGCCGCCATACCCGTCCCGCAGATCGAGAATCAAGCCGTCTGTGTTGTAGAGCCTGCCCAGCACTATCTGCTCCAGCGCCTCACTGAACGCCTCGTGCGCCATCGCCCACAGATGGATGTAGCCCAGCCTTTTGCCGCCGACGTGGAGCACCCGCGCGCTCTTCTCCGTGGCCTCCAGAAACGCACGCAAAATGTTCTGCCGCACCGGCGTCACCCGCACGATACGGTTGGTCGCTTCTCCCTCCCGATGCAGCGCGATCACAACCTGCCGGCCCTCCTTGCCCCGGAAGGATCCCGCCGACGTAAACGGCTCGCCATCGGCCGTCAGCAGATGATCGCCTGCCTGAATGCCGGCTTTTTCCGCCGGGCTCTCGTCCATCACGGCCGTCACCACGTAATCTGCCCCCTCGCGCCGTCCCATGATCCCGATATGCTCGACCTGATTGCCCTGAAGGTCTCCGCGCATGACGGCGGGCAGCATATAAAACTCGATATCGTCGTCCGTATAGAAGCTCGTATGGGAGACATGCAACTCCGCTAGCATCTGGTTGACCAGCGCCTCAAACTCCGCCTTGGTATGGACGTCCCCAAGACGGGCGCGGTAGGTCTCGCCGATATGGCTCCAATCCACGCCGTTCATTTTGGGGTCATAGAGGCGGTCGCGCACCGTTTGCCAGATCCTATCAAAATCCCGGCGAAATATCTCCGCGCGCCCGCTCTCCAGCGTGCCGGGCGCCGCCTTTCCCAGCACCGTGACCGCAGCCGCATCGCTATCCGCCTTTTGCGCCTGCAGCCGGACCGGCAAGGTCAGGCACGCGCTCAGCCCCAGTATCGCCAACAGCGCCGCCGCGCCGCGAACCACAACTCGCATAGCCGTAAAAAGCACCTTTCTAACGCTCTGCTCTCTTCAGACGCGAATCCGGCAGGGGATCGCCCGCGTCTCGCCGAACCATCCTGCTGACAGGGCGAGGCATCCTGCATCCCGCTCTGACAGCGCCCCCGGCGCCATCATCGGCCCTGCCGCGCCGCAGCCGGGGAGCGCACGCCATTGAGGAGGCGACAGAATGGAAAAGCAACCCGTTTACACGGGCGGGCCCGCGCCGAGCGCGCCCTATACACCGGGTATTACGCTGGGCAACCTGGTTTTTGTTTCGGGGCAGATCCACATGAACCCAGAGACGAAGGAGGTTCTGCGCGGCGACTTCGAGGCAGAGGTGCGCCTCTGTATCGCCAACGTAGAGCGCGTGCTCAAAGCCGCCGGAACCGACCTGGCACACTGCGTCAAGGTGGTCGTGTTCCTGGCCGACATGAATAACTTTGAGCGGCTGAACAAAGTCTACTCCGAGTACTTCGGGGACGTCAAGCCGGCGCGCAGTTGCATCCAGGTAGCCCGCCTGCCGTTGGATGCGGACGTTGAGATTGAGGCCATCGCCGCTCTGCCCTAGCGGCGGTGAAAATCAATGCGGGGCTGCGGTCGCGGCGAGGGACGGCAGGAGCGTCTCCAACGGGCGGTTGACCGCGTCCAGAACGGCGGCAGCGGCGGCACGATACGCATCTCCCTCTACCGGCGCGCTGCCGGTAATCGGATGCGTCCCCTCCCCCG
This sequence comes from Chthonomonadaceae bacterium, assembly GCA_035650735.1. GTDB lineage: Bacteria > Armatimonadota > Chthonomonadetes > Chthonomonadales > Chthonomonadaceae > DASRGL01. Next base: position 42,203 of record DASRGZ010000019.1, on the reverse strand, counting down.
TTACAAGCTGCCCGACTACCGTGACTCGCGTTTCGCCGTCCGGGGAGGCGGTGCGTCGCGTCTCTTCCAGGCGCACGTCGAAATCTGAGGGTAGCGCGCGGCGTACCGCGATCAATGTCGCCTCAGCCACGAGCGATAGCGCCTCTTCCCGGTCGGCGGCGCGTGATCTGTCATAGCTATGCGCGAAAATGGGTTGACGCCGCGCGCCGGCATCACTCCCCTGTTCCAACTCCACGTGGACGTGCGCTGTCGTTCCGGTCCAGGAGACCTCCAGCGCCCTCAGGCGAAGCGGCAGCGCCTCGCCGGGCGGCGCCAGTCCCCACTCTGTGCTCTCTGGCAGCACAGGCGGCGCTTCCGGCGCGGCAGGAGGCCCGAACGCCACTGCCTCCACACCTGTTGCCCGGCAGCCTGGCTCTAACGGCATAGGAGATCCGACCTTTTCCGTCGTGGCCGTCAGGATGGGCCGGGGCTTGTCGGCCTTCCTGGCCATACAGTCCTGGCTCGCCAGATTGATGAGATTGTTGAGCGTTGCCAGATAGTGGATATGCTCCCGCTCGCGCGTGCGCCGCCCGCCGCGCTGGCCGACCGTCACCGTGACATCATGCTCCCGCGCTGCCGGCACGCGCAACTGTGCCACCTCGCACTGAATCCGTTCCCCTAGCGCCGCCGTCTGCTCGGCGGTGCGCAGCGTCGCCACGCAGAACTCATCTCCACCGTAATGGCACAGCAAGTCGATCTGCGGATCGATCAGGGCGCGCAGCCCGTTGGCTACGCTGCGAAGCACCGTGTCGCCCACGACATGCCCGTACCGCTTGTTGAACTGCCCGAAATCATCTACATCTACGAATAGTACCGTAATCTCTTTGCCGCCGCGCAATTGCTCGATGGCCCACTCCTGAAGCGTATCCGAAAGCGGCAGGCCCGTAATCGGGTTGACAGGCCGACTTAGTTCCGCCAGCAGATCCCCATCGGAGATCACGCCGATCAAGCGATTCTGCTCATCCACGACGGGCAGGCGTCCGATCCGCTCCCGCGTCATTAGCTCCGCCGCCTGCCGCAGCGACATCGTCCCGGAGACGACGAAGAAATTGCACTCCATGACCTCGGCGACGGTGCGGTTGGGATCCACCCCCAGCATATGCCTGTCAAGCAACAGGCCCACCAGTTCGGAGCCTTCCAGCACCGGCAGGCAGCCTACGTCGTGGCCGCGCATTAACCAGATAGCCGACTCGATGCGGTGCTGCGGATTGACCCATACCGGAGGAAATCGAAGAATATCCGCGACGGTCTTCATGGTTTCGCTTCCCTCGCGCACACCGACGGTCGTTTGTGGAGCAGTGTTGCCTTTGTCGGCGTGTTCCTTCAGAGCGGCCTGTTTTTCTCTTTCGCGGCGTCTTTTCCCGCCCACGCAGGTGGGCGGCGGGCCGTAGGCCCCACAGCGGCAGGGTTTAGTCTGCCGCTAAAAGGACAGCAGATTTATCGGAGGAACCATTTAGAGCAGCGAGAGCTGAATGGCGCGCGTTCCGGCCCGCCAGGAGACGCTAGGGTGATCCCGCAGCGCAACTTCCAGCGCAACGGGCACGCGAGTCTGCTCGGCGATGCGGGCCGTCACGCTGCGGCGAGCCAGAGAGGGCGAATTGTTGACGCGCGAGAGGTGGGCCAGCCAGACGCAGAGCGGCCCGCCCTCTTCCAGCCGTTCCGCCAGCAGATCGGCGCAACTCACGTTGGATAGATGGCCGGTATCCGAAGCGACACGCGCCTTCATCTCCTCTGTATAGGGGCCGCGCCAAAGCCAATCTATATCGTGGTTGGCCTCGACAATGGCGAGAGTGGCCCCGCAGAGCGCGGCGCGCACCTCGGACGTTACGCTTCCCACATCCGTCACGTAAGCGATCCGCTGATCACCGACGGTAAGCACGAAGCCGACGGTCTCGGCGGCATCATGGGGAATGGGAAAGGAGCGCACGCCAATGGCCCCGATACCCACCACGCCGCCGGTCGGCAGCTCGCGCGTGGGAAACGGCAGGGTATCGCGCTCGGCATAGGCAGCGAGCGTAGCGGCGTTGGCGATCAAGGGCGCGCCGGTACGCCGCGCCAGCGGCCCGGCCCCACATGAGTGGTCCGTATGCTCGTGGGTCAGGAGAATGGCATCCAGATCCGCCACGCCCACGCCCCGCCGGGAGAGCAGGGGGGAAAGCGTGCGCAAAGGCAATCCGGCGTCAATCAGGAGATTGGTCTGTCCGGCCTGCACCAGCATGGCGTTGCCGCTGCTGCCGCTGGCCAGGGCATGGACACGGACATCCGGGGTTGTCGGCGTAAAATGAAACATAGCAACAGAAGGCAGAGTTGGGTAGCCGCTCCCTGGGGCGGCTGTGGCGCCTGTTGGCAGCCCACCCGTAAACGGGGCTACGCAGGGTGGATCGGTTTCTACCAGAGGCAAAATAACCCAAGCGCTCCTACTGGAGAGGGTCCTTCAGGGGCTCACCTACCTCTGGCAGCCCGCTTTAGCGGGCTTGCCGTCCGCAGCCCGGTCCTTTAGGGCCGGGCGTCCTTTCTCAGGCAAACAGGCCGTCCACAAACTCCACCGGGTTAAATTCCTCCAGCGCATCGGGTTTCTCGCCGGTGCCGACCAGCTTGATGGGCAGCTTCAACTCGTCCGCCAGCGTAATGACGATGCCCCCGCGCGCCGTGCCGTCGAGCTTGGCCAGCACCAGCCCCGTGATCGGGATGGCGTTCAGGAACTGCTTGGCCTGGCTGATCGCGTTCTGCCCTGTCGTCGCGTCCAGCACCAGCAAGATCTCGTCCGCCGGGCGTCCCAACTCCCGCTCGCTGACCCGGTAGATCTTCTTCAACTCCTCCATCAGGTTCACGCGGGTATGAAGGCGTCCTGCGGTATCAGCAATGACGTAGTCGGCGCCGCGCGCCCGTGCGGCTTTGATGGCGTCGAAGACGACGGCGGAGGGGTCGGCGCCCTCGCGATGCTTGACGATCTCGGTATTCGTGCGCCGCGCCCAGATCTCAAGTTGATCGATGGCCGCCGCGCGGAACGTATCCCCCGCCGCCAGCACCACCCGCTTACCCTGCTTGTGCAGCTTATGGGCCAGCTTGGCGATGGTCGTGGTCTTGCCCACGCCGTTGACCCCGACGATCAGATAGAGCGTGGGCGGCTCGGCAGGCGAAACTTTCAGTGCCGTTCCGCCCTGCGCTTCGCCTTTCTCCAGCACGGCCAGGAGGCTCGACTTCAGCCGCGCGATAACCTCCTCGGCGGTGGCCATCCGCTCCTCCTGCACCGCCGTGCGCAGGTCTTGCAAAACCGCCAGGGTGGTATGGACGTTGACATCGGCCTGAAGAAGCTGGGCCTCCAGCTCCTCGAAAAGCTCTTCGTCAATCCGTCCGCGCCCGGTCACCAGTTGGTCCACCGTCTGGACGATCTTCTTAAAGAATCCAAATCGCATGCTTTTGAATATCTCCTTGCGGCACGGGTACCGCGAGGCCGCAGAGTCCGTTACGGCCGGCCCGACGCCGGGGATGTCGTCGCACGGGATGCCGCGATACGGACTGCTACCTGTATAGTATAATCGCTAAATAGATGTCTGTCAAATCTGGAAAAGGGCCGAATAAGCGGCCTACGGCGCTGCCGGGCGTCAAAACAGCGCAATCGCCGGGCACGAAGCGGTTCGGCCCGGCGATTGCATATCAGCCCTCCCTACGTGGGGTGCACTGGAGCCAGAGGTTGTGGAGCGGCGCCATCACCATATCAGCCCTCCCTGCGTGGGGTGCACCCTCTCGCATGGAAACGCCTCTCCCCTCTCCTTGCGAAGGAGAGGGGCCGGGGGTGAGGTCTATTTCCACCTTAGCGGCGAGGGCGCTCAGGCGTGGCCTGCCAGTTCACGCGCGCACAGGAACATGCCGTAGAGGGCAAAGAGATAGAGGATCACGTTCGGATAGAGGTGCGCCAACAGCAAGCCCCCGCCCAGTCCGCCCAGGATGCCGCCCAGCGCCGCCCAGTTGCCGTAGACCGGATCGACCAGGCCGCGCCGCGTATAGGCGGCAGCGGGCAAGACCGAGGCCAGCGCCACCACCAGCTGCGTCAGCGCCACCGCCTGCATGGGCGAAAAGGCCGCCAGATAGTAGAGCGCCGGGACCATCAGAATGCCGCTTGCCAGCCCCATCACCTGCGTCAATCCGCCCACCACAAAGCCCAGCAGCGCCAACTGCCAGAACGCCTTCCAGGCCGCGAAGTAAGGAATGTCCCAGGGCGTGACATGCGAGGTCTGGACGATGACAAACAGCGTCAGCGCCACCCCGATAGAGAGAAACTGCTTGCGCTGGGCGGCTACGCCCGGCCTGACCCCAATCGGAGCTGCTAGAATCGCCCCAATAACGGCCCCGATCACCAGCAGCAGCGCACGCGACACATAGGCTTCCGGCGTCGCTCCCGCCGCATAGGCCCCCACGGCAGCGGCAAAGGCCGTGAGCATGGCATAGCGCAGCGCGGTGGCCTGCGCCTTCTCGGCGGTAAAGCCCAGCATCCAGGTCAGCATCGGCGCAAAGGCCGTCTGCGCCCCGATGCCCGTAAGCGCGCTACCGACGGCCGTGATCGCCCCCACAAAGAAGACGATGCCGGATTTAATTCGCGTCAGGTTGAGCGGTCTGCGGCGTCGCGCGCCGACCTCCGGCCTAGGAGCGGAAGGAGGAGCCTCCATTATCTTGTTCCTCCGTATGGGCGCATCAGCCCTTGATGCCGGTCAGGGTGATGCCCTGGATAAAGTAGCGCTGCGTGAAGAAGAACAGCACCAGAACGGGCAGCATTACCAGTGTGGATGCCGCCATCAGCATGCCCGGCTCGCCGCTATGGGCGGTCTGAAACAGCTGCAGCGCGTAGGCCAGCGGCTGCTTCTCCGGCGAGCTGATATAGATAAGCGGGCCGCGAAAGTCGTTCCACGAGGCCATGAACGCCATAATGGTCAGCGCCGCCAGCGCGGGCTTGATCTGGGGCAGCATGATCCGCCAGAAGATGCCGTAGTAGGAGCAGCCGTCTATCTTGGCGGCGTCCTCCAGCTCGGTCGGAATGCTCAGGAAGAACTGCCGCAGCAGGAAGATATTAAACGCGCTGCCGAAGAAGGCCGGCACCCAGAGCGGATAGAGCGTATCCACCCAGCCCAGCCACCGGAAGATCAAGAACACCGGCATCATCGTCACTGCCGCCGGCAGCATCATCGTCGCCAGCAGCACAAGAAACAGCGTGTCCCGCCCCGGCCAGCGCAGCCGCGCAAAGCTATAGGCGACCATCGCGCTCGAAAGCAGCGTGCCCAGGATGGTCAACAGCGAAATTTGCAGCGTATTGCCTAAGAATACCAGCCCAAACTTGGTTTCCGGCGGCAAGAATTTGAGCGCGTCCGGATAGTTCTTCCAGACCGGCGCGAAGTGCCGGACCTCCGTTAGCTGCGCCTTGTTACACGTGAAATACGTACCCGCAAGCGATCTTGGTTCAAGGATTCGCACCTTGCGCGCTCCGGTCTCATACTCCTCCATCACGGCGACCGTGACCCGGCTTCCCTGGTAACGCGTTTCCGCCAGCCCGTGTTCCTGCCCGTCTACCGGCACCCGGACCTGCTGCGTCGGTATCCAGACCGGCGGGAACTTGCTCATCTCCTTGTCCTCTTTCAGAGAGGTGACGACCAGCCACGCGAAGGGCACCATGAAGATCAGCGCCCCGGACAGGAGGATGAGATGCAGCGTCGTCTGGCGGGCCGTCTCTTTGGCGGCCTTGACCGCTTGCCAGTCCATCTTCGGGCGCAGGCCCAGTCGGTACAGCGCCCCCTGACATGCCAGCGCCGCCAGGCTGGCCACCAGAAGCCTGGTTGGGTTGCCCATAGGCAGAGCTACGAGCAAGGCGACGCCGAGCAGCAAAACGCCCACCGCTCCGAGCAGCACGCCGCTGCTGCGCACCCGCCCGGCGGCGATCAGCAGCACGATCTCCGCGCCCAGGCTCAGGTAGAAAAGAAAGATTGCAAGCAGCCAGAAAATCGGTTCCAGAACGGAAGCAATCACCGCACCATCCTTCATACGCCCGCAAGCAGCAAGGCGTGGGAATCCACAGCCGGGCACGGAAAGTACCCGGCTCCAGGGCCTAACGGCCAAGCGACTGCAAGGGACGGCGCTACGCTTGCTCGCGCCTTTGCCTTGCGACTGGCGGACGCGCCTGTCCCGAAGGAGTTTCCGTCCGAAGGACGGTCGGCGGCGCAGCCGCCCTCTAGCCGGGGGTTTTCAACCCCCGGCTAGAGAGCCTACGGCCAGGCATCCTGGCGGACGCTCCGTAGCGGTAGGTTCTTCCCGCTCTACGAAGGCAGCCACCTGCCGATAGGCCCGTTTTCCCGTCCGGTAGGACGGTTGGCGGCAACGCCGCCCTCTAGCCGGGTATTTTCAATGCCCGGCAAGTACCGGATGTTTTCAACCTCCGTCTCCTCCGTCCGCAGGCCTGTCATTTTTTCTGTTCGGCTTCGTAATGCACCCACCGGGGCGCCAGCTTGATCTGGATCAGCGTCAGCGCCAGAATGATAAGGAACAGAATCCAGGCCAGCGCGGAGGCGTAGCCCATCTTGAAGTACTGGAAAGCGTTCTTGAACAGATAGACCACCGGCATCAGCAGGCTGTCCACCGGCCCGAACGGCTTGCTGGGGTCGCCGCCGCTCAGGACATAGACCCGGTCGAACTCCTGGAGCGCGCCAATAGTGCCCATGATCAGGTTGAAGAAGATATAGGGAGAGAGCATGGGAATGGTGACGTTGCGGAATTTGGCCCACCAGCCCGCGCCGTCGAGCTCGGCAGCCTCATAGAGATGGGTGGGGATACCCTGCAACCCGGCCAGCCACAGGATCATGCCCGCGCCCGCGCCCCAGAGCCCTTGCAGAATCAGGCCGGGCTTGGCCCATTCCGCCGCGCCAAACCAGCCCGGCGCTCCCCAGCCAAACCACTGCCCGAACGTCGCCTTCCATGCCGCGTTGAGCAGGCCCCGATTCGGATCACCGTTCAAGACCCAGGCCCACAGCACCGCGCTCGCCACGACCGGGACAATTGAGGGCAGATAGTAGCACGTCCGGTACAGGCTCATGCCGTAGACTTTGGCGTTGAGGAGCATGGCGATGCTCAGGCTGGTGACGATGCCAAGCGGAATGCCGATGATCGCTGTGTAGGCCACATTGTAGAGCGAGGTCCGCAGGTAGTAGCTGTCCCGGCCCAGCAGCTCGGTATAGTTGTTGAGGCCCACGTAGCGCGCCGGATGCAGCACGTCGTAATCGCAGAAGCTGAGGAAGATGCTGGCCAGGATCGGCCCGGCGGTGAAGACCAGGAAGCCGAATATCCAGGGCAGAGCGAAAACATAGCCCGCCACCGCTTCCTGCCGCGCCACGCGCCGCAGCCGCAGGATATGGTAGAGCCGCCACACCAGATAGCCCAGCCCGATACCGCCGAACACGGCGACAAGGAGGACCGGGATTTTCGGATCGAGCACTTTGAACCGGTTGGCCTGAAAAACTTTATCTAATTCCCGCTGGACAACCTGCGTGCCCTCATCCATCGCCTGCTGCGGCGACAGGACATGATGCGTGGCGCTGTCGAAGGCGCGGACGTGCTCGTCCCAGAGCCGCTGGCCGACAAACGTCACCGGACGGAACCGGGCGTGGTCCATCATCCCCACGAACAGCTGCATTGCCTTGCGGAACTTCTCCGACTGGGGCGCAAATCGGGCGAACACCACATCGTTGGCGCGGCGGTTCGCGGAAATCTGCGGCACATACGGGCGATGCTTGCTCTCGTTATAGGCTTTCTGCGCGGCGGCATCGATCAGGGCGGCCTCCGGACTCTCCATCCACTTGATGAACTCCCAGGCTTCCTCCGGATGCTGCGCGCCGCGCGGAATGGCAAAGGAGAACCCGCCTGCCCAGGTGATGAACCTGTCCGTATCCCCCTGGAAGCGCCCGATCCCCTTCAGGCGGTCGGCGGGCACGGGCGCGGGCGCAACCCCGAAATCCAGATCCGGCCCGAAGCGGGCGATGTTGCCCGGAATCCACGAGCCGTCAATCTTCATGGCGATCTTGTTGGTCAGGAAGGGATCGAGCTCATTGGCCTGGAAGCCCGACTGAAAGGAGTCGATCTTGGTCACACCGCCCAGCGCATCATAGACCTTGACCATGTACGCCAGCGCCTCGACGTTGGGCTTGGCGTTCAGGGTGCAGGTGCGGCCATCCGGGGACATGAACTCGCCATCGTTCTGCCAGGCGTAGAGGTAGAGCCAGGAGTTGCCGTAGTTGGGGATGAAGCCGATGCGGTCAAAGCTGCCGTCCGGGTTAAGCTTGGTCAGCTTTTTGGCGTCCTCCTGCAGCTCATCCCAGGTCTGCGGGGGCTTTGGCTCGCCGCGCGCATCCACGATTCCCGCCTCCCGGAACAGCGCCTTGTTGTAGAAGAGCGCGCGGTCGTCCGTGCCGGACGGAATGGCGAAGACGCCCTTCTTTCCCGTGAGCGGGTTGGTATAGTTGGCCTCTTTCCAGCAGGCCGGGTAGAAGTCTTCGGGATGGACGCCGTCCGGCTTCTTCTGGTCGCGCGCAATATAATTATCTAGTGGCAGGAAGGCATCGCGCGCCGCCCAATCGCCGATGGTGAAGCGGTCCTGATGGATGACATCCGGGGGGACGTTGCCGACAATGGCGGTCATCAGCTTCTGGGGGTTCATGCCGCCCGCGCCCATCGAAAGCACGCTGACGACAATGTTGGGATGGCGGCGCTCAAACTCCTTAACGCGCGCCTCCAGCCCCTTGCTCTCCTCGCCGTACTGCATTCCCCAGACGACGAGCTTGATTTTGCCGGGAGGCACGCGCGTATCCGCGCAGCCGCTCAGCAACAGAGCAGAGAATGCCAGCAGGCAGCTTAAGAACAAACCATATATCAGTGAACGCAACGACAGGCGCATTAAGAACTATCCTCAGAACAGAGGCGGCAGGGTTTCGCCTGCCGCCAACCCAGGCACTCCGGACGCCAGGGAGACCAGGCCGAGTGCCTCAAACGGGAGAGGAACAAGCAGCAGGCAATGGGCTAGCCGGAGAACTCCTGCTTATCGTCCTCGTTGACCAGCCTAATGCAGCCGGTCGGAGCGGCAAGCTTGAGGCTGAGTGTCGAGCCATCGGTGAAGTCAATGTCGATTTCCGCGCCGCGCTGGCGCACCGAGTCCACCTCGCGCCCTGCCAGCAGATGGGATAACTGCTCATGCGTTGCCATCGTTTTGCCTCCAGAAAGGGATAGGTTGGGAATCGGGTCGCGGCACGAATGCCTTGTGCATTAGAATAGCAGGTGCCCGTCGCCGTGTCAAGTTGGCGGACAAGGCTCCAGGCGCGTGCGTCTCGAATTTGCCGCACGCCCTTGCGTTTTCGCCGCAGATGAGGTATACTCAGCCGGTTCAAAGGAGGTGAATGGAGTGCCCAATATTAAGTCCGTCAAGAAAGATGTTATCAAGTCCCGCAAAAACCACCTGCGCAATGTCGCCGCCAAGTCGGCAATGAAGACCTTCATCAAGAAGGCACGCACGGCCATCGAAGCGCCCGTCGATCCCGCCGCCACGGCTGAGGCCATCCGGCTCGCCTGCAAAGCTATTGATAAGACCGCCGAGCGCGGCATCATTCATAAGAATCAGGCCGCCCGCCGCAAATCCCGCCTGATGAAGCGCGCCCACCAGCTTGCGCAGCAGGCTGCCGCCGGTTCCTAAGTCCGCTTTCAATTCCTTCTTCGCGTACCGGCCATAAAGATTTTTCAGGCCCGCCGAAAAGCTCGGCGGGCCTTAGTCTTTAGTCTAGGTTTGTACAGTAAATCTGCATAAAGCCCCTAACACAACGTGGCTGTCAGGCTCTCCCCTCACCCCGGCCCTCTCCCTGCAAGGCAGAGGGAGAACGGGTTTGTTAGGCATTCTTAGGCAGCATGCGGCTTTGCGCGCGTCGCCCCGGTCAGTTCCAGCACAAGCAGTTGCAGGTTGTGAATCGGCTCGGTGCCAAAGATGTCCGTCTCGTCCGTCGCGCCGCCCTTGTTGGCCAGATCGCAAAGCAGCAGCCGCTCCAGCGCCCAGGTCAGATCGCTCCACGAGTAGCCGCGCGCCTGGGTAAAGAGATCGCCCGCCTTGAACGCCAACTGCGCGATGTTGGACTCGGCAGGAAGTTCCGCAGCCAGATCCGGAGGCAGCGCACGCACATCGCGCGGGTTGATCCGCTTCTCGGCCAGGAACTTCGCCTGCCAGAGCATCCGATATTGCCGCGCCAGCAACGCCAGCAGTTTGCCCGCCACCGCCTGAGGCTTGGGATCGTAGCGGTGCAGCTCGCCCAGCAGCGTCAGCGCGCGGTCGGTCTGTCGGCGGACGATGGCGTCCACGGTGGCAAACATCACATCTTCCGGGCTGGCGGCAACCACCGTGCCCACGTCCCGCGCTGTAATCGTCTCGCGCTCGCCGACGTAGCAGACCAGCTTGCCTATCTCCTGCTCCAGCGGCAGCATCTCCCCGCCGACGGCCTCCACCAACGCCTCCGCCGCCGTTGTCTCGATGACTTTGCCTTCGCGCCGCGCCCGCTCCGCGATCCAGTCTAGCAGTCCCTCTCCCTTGAGCGCGCGGCAGGCGACGACAGCGCCGGCCTTCTTCACGGCGTTGTCGAGCTTGACGGTCACGGCGGTCTTGCGCTTGCTCTCCTCCTCTTGCGCGCCAGCTATCAGCGCCAGGCACGTCGTCTCCGGCAGCCGCCCGATGCCCTCCGCCAGCCGCTCCGCCTCGGATTGCTTATTTCGGTCGCGCCACTGCTCCATCCCCTTGACGATAACAAGGCGCCGCTCGGAGCCGAACGGCGCCTGCCCTGCCGCCGCCATAATCGCCGTAGCCGAGGTGGTCTCCGCGTCCAGCCGCTCCAGATCGAAGTCCTGAAAGTCTGGCTCCACGACACGCTTGATCAGCGCCTCGACCGCCTCCTCCTTGAGCCTGTCTTCTTCGCCAAAGAACAGATAGACCGACAGCAGTGCCGGTCTCCATAACGCCGCCGGAGCGCCGCTCTTGTAGCTGATCTCCATGCGCTGCCTTTCTATCTCATGCCCCAGCAGACCTCACCCCCGGCCCCTCGCGCAGGGGGTAGGGGATAGGGGGTAGGGTGTAGGGGGTAGGGTGTAGAGTCGCCCTCACCCCCTAACCCCCTACTGCAAGGGTCGGGGCTGCAATGGACTGCAAGGGACGCCGCTCAATGGACTGCAAGGGTCGGCAAGATTACGGCCTCCGGCTCCGCCTTGCGACACCTAGCGACACGGCTCTGCCTTGCCACACCCCTCCGCCTTGCGATCCACGCTACGGGAGAGGGGAGAGGCCCCCACCCCCGTCCCCCCCCAAGAACAGGGGAGGGGCAAGGAGAAGCCGGGTGTTTCCTCTGCCTGCGTAGGCAGGCAGCGGGCCTCGCCAGGCGGAAGGCCCGAACCATTGCAGGGCCGACCCTGGCAGCGCCCCACAGCGGCAGGGTTTAGCCTGCCGCTGTGGGGCGCTGCCAGGGTTTAGCCTGCCGAGATGGGGATTAGGTCACACTTTCCAGGGCTCGGCGCGTGCGGCGGGCGTTTGCCAGGACCTCCCCCAACGTCGCCGCCGCTTCCCGCGCGGATTGTACATCCTCCTCGGTGGCAACCTCCGGGCCGTACCGGAACCGCACGCAAAGGGTCGTCAGTCGCTCTAATGCTCCGGCGAGCCCCGGCAGCGTCTCATCCGCCGCCTCTGAGACGAACCGCACAAACTCGTCCGGCGTCATGGCAGGCGAGCGTGCCAGGCCGCGCTGCGAGAGCCTGTTGCAGGCCGCCAGGTAGAGACGAATAATCTCCAGGTTGGTCACGGGCCTATCAATCAAGCCGCCCTCCACAGAGCGGCCACCCCAGAACCGATCCCAAACCTCGGTCTTGAGGATATAAGCCAGCGCGCTCAGGATCAGCAGGCCGACCAGCGGCGGCAGCGCCCCATGCGACGTAAGCCATGCCAGGAAGCTCGACTTGTTTTTCTCACTGCCGCTGTGATCGGAAATATCCTCCGCGCCCTCCGTCGCGTCGAAAGGCACCCAGCCGATCCGGGGGAAGAACACCTCGGTCCAGAGATGCTTATGCTTCTGCCGGACGACGTAGACCTCGTTTTCCAGATCGCCGGAGAGGAAGCCGGAGGCCAATCGCGCCGGAATGCCCGCATAACGGCACAGCATCGTCATCGCCGCGCCAAAGGCATCACAGTAACCCTGCTGCGACTTGAAGAGGAAGTAGCTGACCGTATCCTCCGAGCGCGGGATGGCCGGAGCCTGCAAATTGTACTTGCAGTGCTCCGCGATATAGCGCTGGATGGCGACGACCTTATCGTAATTGGTCTGCAATCCTTGCGTAATTAAGTGGGCCAACTGCCGCAGGCGCGGATTCTCCTGCCCTCTTGCGTTGGCTACCTGCAGATAGTAGTGGGCAATCGGCGCCGGAATCGAGCCGGCAGGGGCGGCGCGCAAATGATCGGGGTTATCGTCGGCAATCTGAGAGAGCACGGTGTAGGTGCTGTGGAACGGTAGGGTTTCCTGAACCATCAGCGTCCGCGCCGGGTTGACCTGCAGGGACGTGAACGGTATCTGCACCTCCGTCACGTTCCCCGCGCCATAGAACTGGGTGAACAAGCCGCCGACAATAGTGACCTCCTGCACGCAGGAGGTACTGCCCCGCATCTGTGCTGGCGTCAGCTCCAGAGGGCTGTTGGGTATCCGGAAGCGATGCGGCGCTGCAACTGTTGGGTATCCGGAAGCGACGCGGCGCTGCACCTGCGCTACGGAATCGCGCCGGGACCCCGAGCCCACAAAATCGGTGAGCCGCTGTTCCCGGTCGGCGTCAGCTTCTTCGGCTGGCATGGCCGGATCAAACGTGCCGGTATGATTTTCAAAGCTATTGCCCGTATAGTAGTCGAAGGTGGCGCCACGCCAGTAGAGCCCCCGGTCGGAGCGAACATGCAACAGCTCCACGTCGCTCTCCGTATTCGGCCCCGTCGCCAGCTCGACGACGCCCCGCTCCTGCACCTGAACGGTAGCGCTGGGCGATTCGTTCGGCTTTGTCCGCGATATCGGCATGGGCGAGAGGGTAGTGGGAATGAATAGCCGCTGCCCCACGGTGCGGATAGGCACGGCGACGATATTGGCCAGGATCAGCGCGCAAAAGAAACAGAACGCGGCCAACTGTACCTGCCCGCCGAACAGCCGCCGGTCTCGGTCGGGCGTGCGCCCCAGCACCGCCGCCGTCCGCGTGCGCAGATAGTTCTCATGGATCATGAGGAAGGTGGCCGCGCAGATGAACAGCAGGAAGGCGTTCTGTATCTGCGGCTCCGTGGTGGTGGTGCTCACCAGCGCGATCATGGTCATGCAGGGCACGCAGGCGAACAGGATATTGGCATCTGCCGTCAGGGTATAGGTATGGAGGATCGCCAGCCACGCAAAGACGAGCTGCAAGCTCTTGGCCCGGTCGCCGTCGGCCTCCGAGGGCATCAGCCACCCTACCCCCCTGTCACTGGTCAGGCTCGCCACGATCAGGTACAAGAACACGCCCACCAACGGCAGTTGCAGCGCGCGCAGTGGCAGGCGGCAGATGCGCAGGATATAGCTGGTCAGGTAGCCGCCGATGGCCAACCCGTAGGTCAGCAAGGTAAAGTTGCGATCTTCGATATTGAAATTGACGGCATACAGACCGGAAAGCGTCACCAGCATACCGGCCAGGTAGAGCCAGGGGCTTACCGGCTCAGATTCGTTGGGCGCGCTCGCTCCGGCAGGGCCGGCGGTATTCTCAGGCATAGGCGTGGTCGCTAGATCGGGGCTCGGCATGAACGACAGCCTCCGGGGTCAGGTCGCCCTGGTCGTTATAGCGCAGCACGAAGGGGCGCACGCGCGCCGACAGCAATTCGGCAAAGAATCGCTGGCGCTGGGCGTCGGAGACGCGCCCACGTCCGCCCGCAAAGGTCTCTGGGTCTATATAGACGACGGCCACATTCGCGCCCGTGACCGCATAGCGGGCCAGCGCGAGGGGCAGATCCATATCCGGGTGTGAGGTGATGACCAGCAGCGTCGTGCCGGGCAGCAGGCTTCCGCCCGTCTCTATCACCGTCGCACTGGCGGGTCGCGCCGACTCGGCCTGCACCCGCGCCAGGGCATCCAGGATGGCATAGAGCTGCGCGGTGCCGCGTCCGGCCTGCCCCACAGCCGCCAACGATGGCGCCCTCTTGCCGTCCCGCTCCAGGTCCGAGGGCAGGAGCAGCCGGAGGCTGGCGCTCTGCTGTACCGCCAGTTGCGCCAGGGAGGCCGTCAGCCGCACCCCATACTCCAGGGTCGTATCGCGCCCCTGGCCTACCTCCGTGCCCCGCTTTAAGTCCAGCGCGATCACCAGGTTGATGGCCTGCGCCTCCTCAAATTCGATGACGCTCAGCTTGCCCGTGCGGGCCGTCTGCCGCCAGTGAATGCGCCGCAGCGGATCGCCGGGCGCATACTCGCGCACCCCATCCGGGTCCACGCTGCTGCCCCGCAGCACCATCCGCGTGAACTCCTGCCAGCCGTACCGCTCTGCGCCCGATAGCGCCAGCGGCTGCAGGGGCTGGGGCAGCGGATAGACCACCAACTCGCCCTCGCCGTGGATCCGCTTTGTGAAGGCGAACACGCCCAGCGGATCCATGGCCGTCACGTCGAAGTGCTCCACATCATAGACGCCGCGCTTGAGGAAGCTAACCCGATGGGCCACGCGCGTCGTCTCCTGGGCCGGCGCATTAAAGAGGGGCGGCTCTTCCTCCAGCGGCGCGATCCAGACGGGCAGCGGCTCGCGCACCGTCAGGAAGTAGCGCGCGATGGGCGTCGGATTCTCCGCCGCGTAGACGATGGCGCCCTCCTCGCCTTCCCAGGCGGAGGACGGCAGCTCCCGCGTGAACTTCAGTCCTCGCAGAGCGTACCATCCCAGCGCATAGGAGACGCCGGGCAGCGTCAGCAGGATGGCGGACATATAGTAGAGGTGTTGGGCGTTGAGCACCCCCGCCACCGCCATCAGGCACAGCGCCCCGAAGCCCAGGGTTACCCATTTGCTGAATTGCATGGCGAAATTCCCATCAGGTGCGCAGGCCGACCGGAACGGGCACGCGCTGGAGCGCCTCCCGCACGCAATCTCCTGCCGTGACGCCGCGTATCCGCTGCTCCGGGCGGACGATGATCCGATGTGAGAGGATCGTGGGCGCTAGCGCCTTCACGTCGTCCGGCTTGACGAAATTGCGCCCGACCAGCGCCGCGCGGGCCTGGGAGGCATACAGCAGGTTGAGCGAACCGCGCGGGCTGGCTCCCAGTTGGATAGCAGGCATATTGCGCGTCGCCGCGACGATGTCGAGGATGTAGCCCTGTACGCTCTCATCCACATGAACGTTCCGCACGGCGGTCTGCATCTCCAGGATCTCTTCGGCGGTCATCACGGAGGGTACGGAATCCACCGGGCGGGCGTGCCGCTGGTGAATCAGGATTTCGCGCTCTGCCTCCCGATCCGGGTAGCCGATAGCCAGGCGAGCCGCAAAGCGGTCCAACTGGGCTTCGGGCAGCGGATAGGTGCCCGTCAGCTCGATATTGTTCTGCGTGGCGATGACAAAGAAGGGCGCGGGCAGCGGATAGCTTTTGCCATCAATGGTCACCTGCCGCTCTTCCATGCACTCCAGCAGGCTCGCCTGCGTCTTGGGCGTGGTGCGGTTGACCTCATCGGCCAGGACAATATTGGCAAAAACCGGGCCGGGCCGCACCTCGAACTCGTTGGTCTTCTGGTTATAGACGGAAGAGCCGGTAATATCGGTAGGCAGCAAGTCGGGCGTGAACTGGATGCGTTTGAAGCTCAAGCCGAGCGCGCGCGCCAGGGCTTTGGCCAGGGTCGTCTTGCCCACGCCGGGAATGTCTTCGATGAGCAGATGCCCGTTGGAGAGCAGCACCGACAGCGCCAGCTCGACGGTATCGCTCTTGCCGACGATGGCGGTTTCCACCGCATCGAGCACGCGGCGGGCTTTCAAGGAGAGTTCGGTAAGATCCACGAAGCGTCCTCTTTTTTAGGATAATATACTTTGGAGACGGCGGAATATTGCTGGGATAGCGCAGATGCAGCCGAGTTTTTCTTATTGACGCATGAAATCGAGCCAGTTTGCGCCAATTTTAGCGGAATCCGGCCCGATGTATACGTTTATATAGTACGCAGCCGCACCGCCGATTTACGCCCTTGTCACCGGGCGAATCCATTCGCGGCAACAAGAGCACGAAACACGGAATGGCCCTAGCACGAGGTTTAGTTGGCTTTAGATGAGCTAGCCGGGAGGGGCGGCCCGGCGATCACCGCGGTCATTGCGTTCGGGCGCAGATATTTGCGCGCAGCGGCGTTTACCTGCGCTCTGGTAATCGCTCGCACGATTCCGGGCATGCGCTGCGCGTAGTCCAGCCCCAGGCCGTAGAACGCATCGGTCACCAGCTCCTCCGCCATGCCCTCGTTGGTGGCCAGCGAAAGGCGCAGCGCCCCGATGGAGTGGTCCTTCGCCCAGGCCAATTCCGCCTCCGTCACGCCCTGCGCCACCATTTTGGCGATCTCGTCGCGCGCCGAAGCCAGAGCGCGCGCCATGTTTTTGGGATTGACTCCTGCGCGGAACATCCAGGGGCCAGCCTCCAGCCCAGGCACGAACGTCGTGTAGGCGTAGTAGGCCAGGCCCTCCGTATCCCGTATGCGCTTCCCCACCCGCCCGACGAACTCATCTCCGCCGAGGATCAGGTTCATCAGCATGGCGGACTCGTAGTCCGGGCTGCGGCGCGGCAGGCCGATCAATCCCATCGCGATGTCGCCCTGCTCCTTATCCGCCAGCGAGACCATAATCGGCGCGGATGGCGGGGGCGCGGGCGTAATCGGTGCGGGCGTGTAGGGAGGGAGCGGCGCTCCTTCGCCCTTCCAATCCCCGAACGCCTTCTCCACCGCCGCCAGCGCCGCCTCGGCCCGCACGTCGCCGACGATGACCAGCGTCGTGGACTCCGGGCGGTAGGCGCGGCGGTAGAAGTCCAGCGCGTCCTCGCGCGTCAGGCGCTTTACGTCCTCGATATCGCCCGCAGGCGGATGCCGATATGGATCGCCCTCCGGGTAGAGGGCTTGATAGAGTCGGCGCGTAGCCATGATGGCCGTATCGTCCTGCTCTTCTTGCAGTCCCGTCAGGATCTCCCCGCGCGCCTTCTCTAGTTGCTCGGCAGGGAAGGTGGGATGCCGCACCATGTCGGCCAGCAGGCCGAGCATGGCCTCGAAATCCCCGGAGAGCATCCGGCCCCCAAAATCCGTGCGCTCCCGCCCCGCCCACGCCTCCAGAGAGGCGCCCACAAAATCCATCTCCTCGGCGATCTGCTGCGCGGTGCGGGTAGCCGTGCCGCGCGCCAGCATTTCGGCTACAAGGTTTGCCAGTCCGAATTTACCGGGCGGGTCATCTACGGAACCGGCGCGCACGAAGCCCTGGATGGCGACCGTCGGATTGGCGTGGTTTTCCCGCACGATGACCGTGAGGCCGTTGGACAGGCGGCGCTGTTCTGTTTTGGCGCCTGATCCCTCTCGCGGCAGGCTAAACCCTGCCGCTGTGGGACCTGCGGCCCGCGGACTGCCGGGGTTGGGCCTCAACGGACTGCAAGCGACGCCGCTCAACGGCTCGCGGCTCCGCCTTGCGACACCACGCCGCCTTGCGACACCTACGCGGGCAGAATACCGAAGGAGAAGCTTTCTCCTCCCCCTTCTCCCTAGCAGGGAGAAGGGACGGGGATGAGGGCAGAACCAGGCTTCGGCCCTCCCCTTCTCCTTTTGACCTAACCCCCCGGCCCCCTTCCCTTGTAGGGAAGGGGGTGACCCGGCTTCTGCTCTCCCCTCTCCCGCAGCGTGGGAGGGGGGCTGGGGGTGAGGGCTGCTCCCCTCTCCTTGCGAAGGAGAGGGGAAGGGGGTGAGGGCTCTTCCCCATCCTTGAGCGCGATAATGCGCCGTTCGCTCGCCCGGGCCGTGCGTATCCGCGCCAGGAGGAGGCGCTTCCCCGGTCGGCAGGAAGGTGCCCACCGTCCGATTGTCCGCCGTCAGATACGTTCTGGCGACGCGCTGCACGTCGGCGGCGGTGACCGCATCGATCCGATTCAGGTAGGTTGCCAGGTAGCGCCAGTCGCCCGCCACCGTCGCGTAGAAGCCTAGCCGCGATGCCTGACTCTGAACGCTGTCCTGCGCGTAGATGAAGTTCGCATGGGTCTGGTTTTTGGCCTTTTGCAGCTCGCGCTCGGTCAGGGGCTCTGCCTGCACGCGCGCCAGCTCGGCAAAGAGCGCCTTTTCCATCGCCTCCGGCGCCACGCCCGCCCGCGCCGTTATGGAGATGTCCAGCAGTTCGGGGTCTATGCCCTGGTTGACGGTGATATCCACACTGGCCGCCAGTTGCGTGTCCACCAGCGCGCGATAGAGGCGGCTGCTGCGCCCGGACGCCAGCGCCGTCGCCAGCACGGAAAGGGGGGCCATGTCGGGGTGCGTGGTGGACGGGATATGGTAGACCACTTCGAGATAGGCGGTCGCGCCGGCCCGCCGCACCAGAATGCGCCGCTCCCCGCGCTGCGGCGGCTCCGGGTTGAGTTGGACCTGCGGTACGGCGGCAGGCCGGACGTCCCGCCAGAGCGCGCGCACGCGATCCAGCACGGCCCCGGTATCAAAGTCGCCCACGATAACCAGCGTCGCGTTGTTGGGCGCGTAGTGCTTCCGGTAGTAGCCGTAGACCTGTGGGCGCGTGAAGTGCTCCACGTCCCATTTCGTGCCGATGATCGGATAGTGATAGGGATGGTACTGGTAGGCCGTCGCGCGGGTGTTGTCCGAGAGGAAGCTGGCGTTGTCGTTGTTGTCCCCCTCCAGTTCCGAGAGCACCACCGTCTTCTCGGCGGCCAGTTGCTTGGGATCAATAGCGGCTTCCGTCATGCGGTCGGCCTCGATCCGCAGCGCCAGGTCGAGCTGATCGGCGGGCAGCAGCAGGTAGTAGGCCGTATAATCGAAGGAGGTAAAGGCGTTGTTCTCGCCGCCGTAGCGCCCGATCAGGAGATCGATATAGCCGGGGTTCGGGAACGCCTTCTTCGTTCCCTTGAACATCATGTGCTCGAGTTGGTGCGAGACGCCCGTAATGCCGGGCACCTCGTTGCGCGAGCCCACCCGGTACCAGACATAGGTACAGACGACCGGTGCGGCATGGACTTCCTTCAGAAGCACGCGCAGGCCGTTGGGCAGCCGCGTCTCCGTCACGCCCAGGTCTTGGGGCTGCGCCGGGGTCTGTGCGGAGCCGGGAGGCAAGGGACGATTGGAGCCCGCTTGTGGCTCGGCCTGCTGCGCCGGAACCTCCTGCCGCGCGGCCATCACCAGCAGCGCAGTCAGCAGGGCTATCGTGAGGACGCGCAGCCTCCTGCGCCGCAGATACCCGTAGATCATTCTCTCACCTGGCTTGAGGAATTTTCCAGCCGCATCAGCGCCGTCGCGACCTGCTCCCGCACGGCTCCTTCTTCCATTTCCAAGAGCGCGCGCAAGACCGGAACGGCCTCCCGCGCCGCCGGCCCCATCCTGCCGAGCGCCTTTGCCGCATAGCCGCGCACGTTCTCGTCCGGGTCGTCCAGCGCGGCGATCAGGGCCGGGAGAGCCTGCCCTGCCTCCGGACCGATCTCGCTTAACGCCCAGGCGGCGTACCAGCGCACCTTCTCATCCACGTCCCGCAGAGCTTCCATCAGCGCGGGCGCCGCCTCTCTGGCCTCCGGGCCGATGCGTGCCAGGGCCCCGGCTGCGCTCCAGCGGTTGTCCGGATGCGGGTCCATGAGTTCGGGAATGAGATACGGCACCGCCGCTTTAGCCTCCGCGCCCAGGCCCGCCAGCGCCGCCGCCGCCATGCCGGGAAAGACACGCTGCTTATCCGCCAGCGCCTCGATCAACGCCGGCAGGTGCTTGGAGGTTTCGCCGGTGATTTTGGCAATGGCATAGCGCGCCCAGAGCGCCGTCGTTGCGTCATAGCTTCTCAGGGCCTCGGCCAGCGCCGGCAGGGCCGCTCTGGCCTCTGGACCGAATTGGGCCAGGTCGCGGGCCGCGTTCCAGCAAACCGAAACATGTTCGTCTTTGAGCGCGCGGCTCAACGTCAGTATCCGCGCCGCTTTGTCCTGCCTGTTCACCGTTGTTCTGTCTCTTCCCAATGGGGACAGCCGTGCCTATTTGATCCGGTCAAACTGATACTCATAGCCCCCGCTGAGGATAAAATTCAGCTTTCGTCCGTTCTCGGAGACATACCAGCCGACCTCGGCGGGCCGGTCTTTTGCGGCGGCGGGATACTCAAAGCGCAAGATCTGGCGGCCAGAGGCCATGCCTGTAGACCATCGGAAGGGAAGGGAGAACCGCTTCCGCTGGATGGCGTCTACTTCTTCGCCGGTGCCGTCCGGTCGAAACGTGATCGTCCTGGATATCATACCCTTCTTGCGCGCCAACCGGGAATCACGCCACGTTCCCACAAACGCAGGGCGGCTCGCGACCCGCAGCCAGACCCCCAGCCCCATGGCGGCAAGGCACAGCAAGCCAATGAGCGCCCATAACGGTCTGCGTTGCTTCAACGGCGCTTTCTCCCCGATAAACTTACCCTCGGATCAATCCAACTGGATCAATAGAACAGGAACGGCCACCAGTTCTTCATCGGCTTGCCGTTGTCGTCCTTCTGCCGGTTGTGCAGGCCGGGCATGTTCTGGCGCCAGTAGACCAGCCAGGGCCCCATGCAGTCCGGGGCCAGCGTGCGATAGGGCGCAAAGGCGGCGTTGGTCCAGTCTTGGTAAATATCTTGATGCCCCGGCCCGCTGCCGATGCGCCAGTCCTCAATGCAGCAGAGCACCGGCTTCTCATTGCTCAGGTCGTAGTCCCGGCGCGCGTTGGGCGGGAAGTGGACGTTGCCGCCCAAGACCCGGTAGTTCTCCAGGCGATAGGGCTTGCCCTGATAGGTAACGATGGCCGTATGGTCGTCGGGATAGGTGATCACGTCCTTGCCGTACTCCAATTCGTAGAACGACTTGAACGGCAGGCCGTAACGCTTGTCCAGGTCCAGCCCCGCGAACTCGTTAAAATACTTTGTGTAGTAGGGAATGACGCCGCTGTTAGCCATGCCTTCTAAGCAGTGGCCCAGGTTCTCCATCGCGCAGCCGATGCCCCGGTCCGGGTTGAGGTTGTTGATGCGCAGGCTGCGGCCCGTCCACTTGCGGTCGGGGTCTTCGCCGTTGCCCGCCGAACGGAACTGCCCCGGAACCTGCCGGAACTGCGCGTCATAGACCGGCTTCATCTCGATGCACTCGAAACAGCGCAGGTCGCCGGTCGCTGCCGCAAAGAACCAGACCTCATGCACGTAGCCGCGATCCACCAGCTCATCCAGCCGCAGGAAGCGCGCGGGGTTGTCGGGATCGCGCACGCCATAGTAGCGCGCGAAGGTGTCATTGAAGAACGCGCTGTAGTCGCAGTTCATGTCTGGCGGTGCGACGTTGCGCTTGAGAGGAGACTTGGAGCTATTGTTTTTGGTCTGGCCCGGATCGCGCAGGTCCACGTATTTGAACACCTGATACTGCAAGAAAACCGGCGCGCGCTTGTCCTTATAGCCGTGATAGCGCGAGCTTTCTGCGAGGGCGGCGATCAGGGCCTCCGTCATCTGCTGAACCTTCTCCATCGGAGTCTGGTTGGAGAAGTTGAGGACCAGCAGGCGGGGCCGCATCTGCCGGATTCGGTCGTGATTTTGCGCGATCCAGGGGTCGGAATTCGCGAAACTGGTCTTGTTAGGCCAGAGGGTCGTATCCGACGGGTCGTTCAAAGGCGGAGGCTGGCTCGCCCCTGCCGCGACACCGGCAAACAGACACAGAGCGATAGTCCAGAGGGCAAGCCAACCGCGATGTCTCGTCAATGCTGCGAAAATTCCTTTCCGGCTCGTCTTTGTCCCGCACGCGACCGCGTGCGGCGCTCTTAGATTCCGCCTTCGCTTGGAAATATCCTACCTCTGTGCGGCAGGGTTTCAGTCCAGCATTTCGACGCGGTAGCCCCTGGCCGTCAGTCCCGCGCTGATCTGGGCGATGTGGGCGGCGTCGCGCACCTCCAGCAGCAGTTCCACGCCCGTCTGCCCCAGCGGTACCGTCGGGCTGATGCGGTTGTGAACCACCGTGATGATGTTGCCCTGCAACTCGGCGATGACGTCCAGCAGGGCCGCCAGCCCACCCGGACGGTCCGGCACGGCGCTGAAGAAGTGCATGTAGCGGTCGGCGCGGATCATCTCCCGCTCGATCAGGTCGGCCAAAAACCGGGCGTCCACGTTGCCGCCGGAGACGATGACGACCGTCTTGCCCTGGGCGCGCGTCTTGCCTGCCAGCAGCGCCGCCACCCCGACCGCGCCCGCCGGCTCCGCTACCGTCTTGGCCCGCTCCAGGAGCAGCAGCATCGCGCCCGCGATCTCCTGGTCGTCCACCGTAACCATCTCGTCGGCGTATTTCTGGAGGTAGCGGAACGTGCGCTCGCTGGGCGACTTGATGGCGATGCCGTCGGCAATGGTCTGCGTCGGGTGCGGCGGCAGCAGCTTCCCGGCTCGCCAGGACTCGACGGCGGCAGGCGCGCCGGCGGCCTGCACGCCGATGAGACGCACCGCAGGCCGCGCCACCTTCAGCGCCGTCGCCACGCCGCTAAAGAGCCCGCCGCCGCCGACAGGGATCAGCACCGTCTCCACGTCCGGCACGTCCTCCAGGATCTCCAGGCCGAGCGTGCCCTGCCCGATGATGATGCCGTCGTCGTCATAGGCGGAGATGAAAGGCGCGCCCGTCTCCGCCGCCCGCGCCTTGCCCGCCGCTACCGCCTCATCGAAATTGGCGCCCGCCAGAATGACCTCTGCTCCGTAGTTGCGCGTCGCCTGAATCTTGGCGATGCTGGCGAACTCCGGCATGAAGACCGTCGCTCGGACACCCACCAGCTTTGCCGCCAGCGCCACGCCCTGCGCGTGGTTGCCCGCCGAGGCCGTCACCACGCCGCCCGCCCTCTCCTCCTCCGCCAAATGGTGGAGACGATAGTAGGCGCCGCGTATCTTGAACGAGCCGGTGCGCTGCATGTTCTCCATCTTCAGCAACAGATCGCCTTCCGGCAGACTACAGCGCCGTGCCAGGCTCATGCAGGTAAAAATCGGCGTGTGGTGCACCACGCACTCCACCTCCGGGTATGCCGCCTCAATCTCCGCCGCCGTGATCATTGCGTCCTCTCTCATGGGCTAAATTCCTGGGAATAGTACGCCTTTCCCTGTACATTTCTCTGCGTAAGTCGGCCCTAATGTGATAAACTCTAACCATGCATACGCAGACTATTACGCGCCAGACGGCGCGGCGTTACGTTCTGGGCCGGCAGGGGCTCTGGCCGGGACGCCGCTGGGCGGGCAAGGAGGGAACCGCCCGCGCCCTCCGGCAGGCCGAGGCCGTGCAGATAGATACCATCAACGTGGTCGCCCGCAGCCACGATCTCGCGCTCTGGAGCCGGGTTGTGGACTATCGCCCGGAATACCTCGACTCCCTGCTCTATCAGGAGCGCGCCTTCTTCGACTACGGCGGCATCCTGATGATCTACCCCATGAGCGAGCTGCCCTACTGGCAGACCATCATGCGGCGGCACCAGGACCGCTGGGCGCACCACGCCGCGCGAATCCAGAACGTTCATGACTACGTGCGGCAGGAGATCCGGACGCGCGGTCCCCTTGCCAGCCGCGATTTCATCAGGCGTCAGCGAGTGCCGGGCGGCTTCAATACGGTCAAGGATACGGCGCAGGCGCTCTACCACCTCTGGCGCAGCGGCGAGCTCATGACGCATAGCCGACGCGGCTTCGACCGGGTTTTCGATTTCACCGAGAACATTGCCGGTCGGCTGCTCTCGGAGGAGGCGCCCACAGAGGCCGACGCAGAGCGTTTCTTCGCTCTCAAAGCCATGCGCGACCTGGCTCTGGCGGCCCCGGCGGAGTGGGCGCGGCGCGCTTCGGTTCTGCTGCATCGCTCGATCCGCGCGCAGGAGGCCCGTTCCCTGCTGATCAAGCTCACGGAGGAAGGCGAGCTGGCGGCGGTGACTGTGGAGGGCCGCCCGGAGACCTGCTACCTGCCCGCCGCCGACCTGCCGACGCTAGAGGCATTGGAGAGAGGAGACCTCCCGGACGACTGGCAGCCGTGCGGGGCGACGACCTGGGCAGAAGTCAACTTCCTCGCCCCGCTGGATAACGTCATCTGGGACCGCAAACGAACGCAGACGCTCTTGGGGTTCGATTACGTGTGGGAGGTCTACAAGCCCGCGCACCAGCGCCGCTGGGGCTACTATACCCTCCCGATCCTCATATGGCGACCGGTTCGTCGGGCGGCTCTCTCCGAAGCTGGACCGCAAGACCGGCACGCTCGCCCTGGAAGGCTTCTGGCTGGAGGAAGAGCCGCTAGAGAAGAGCGCCGATTTTGCGGCGGCGCTGGCGGCGGGACTGGCACATTTCGCCCGCTTCCACGAGGCCCGTCGGCTCGATCTGGCCGCGATTCAGCCGGCGGGGCTGCGCAAGCGGCTCGAACGGAAGCTGCCCTAAACCGGCCTTTTTCTCTCGTTTCCGGTCTGTTTCGGGAAGAGAGGCCGGCGTTCCGCCGCAACCTCCTGCTTGCGTATCAAGGGGCTTTGTGATATACTGAGGCGGGTTAGCGGGCGACAAGTGATCCCACCGCCCGCATGCAGGAATAGAAACAGTTGGCGCACGTCTGGCCTGGCAAGCACATTCCCATCGTTCTGGTCGGCCCGACCGCCACCGGCAAAACGGCGGCGGCGGTCGAATTGGCCGAGCGTATCGGCGGCGAGATCATTAACGCCGACTCCATGCAGGTCTATCGCGGCATGGACATCGGCACGGCCAAGCCCACCCCGGAAGAGCGCGCCCGCGTCCGCTTTCATCTGCTGGACGTGGTCACGCCCGACCAGCCCTTCAGCGTGGCGGAATGGAAAGAGCGCGCGGAGGCGGCCCTGGCCGAGATCGCCACGCGCGACCGCTGGCCTATTCTCTGCGGCGGGACGGGACTCTACCTGCGCGCGCTGCTCGACGACTGGACGCTAGCCGAAACGCCTGCCGATCCGGCCCTGCGCGAGCAGCTACGCGCAGAGGTCGCTCATCTCGGAGCGCCGGCGCTGCATGGACGGCTGTGCACGGTGGACCCGGCGACGGCAGCGCGGCTGCATCCCAATGATGCCGTCCGCATTGTGCGCGCCCTGGAGGTCTACCATGCTACCGGCGTACCGATCTCGGAGCACCAGGCGCGCGACCGGGCCGCGCGCCCGCCCCGGCCCGCTTTTCGCCTGGGGCTGACCTTGCCGCGCCCGCAACTGTATGCGCGCATTGACGCGCGCGTGGAGGCGATGCTGGCCGCCGGACTGGAAGCCGAGGTGCGCGGCCTGCTCGCACAAGGGGTTTCCCCTGCCCTCAGCCCGTTACGCAGTCTCGGCTACAAGGAGATGGCCGCCTTTCTCCGGGGCGAAATAGACCGCGCCACCGCCATAGAACGAATCAAACAAGAAACGCGCCGCTATGCCAAGCGGCAGCTCACCTGGTTTCGCGCAGAGAAGCGCCTCCATTGGGTGGATGTCTCTGCGCTTAGTTCGGCAACGGTCGCAACAAGCCTGCTCGAATACCTTCGCACGCAGCCTGGAGGCCCACGATAAATCGTGCCTCGGCAGCAGGCCGCGGCCCGACGGCCATGTGTTTGTTGTTTTCCCTAATCTTTCTCCGGGGAGGATTGCTCCATGAATAAACCGCAGTTGAACCTCCAGGACATCTTCCTGAATCAGGTTCGCAAAGAGAACATCGGCGTTACCATCTATCTGATCGGAGGCGTGCAGCTACGCGGTATCGTGCGCGGTTTTGATGCCTTTACCATTCTTCTGGATTCGGTGGGCAAGCCCACCCAACTCGTTTATAAGCACGCGGTTACTTCCATCGTTCCGTCTCGGCCCGTGTCCAACTTTTACCAGGAATCCCACCGGGAAACCGACAGAGAACATCGCGAGGCCCGTGAGCCGCGCCAGCCTGCCCATCTAGGCCCCCGCGCCGAGTGATTGCGTAGATCGCTAATTTCGGAGAACTATCAAAACTCTGCGTGACTACGATGGAGAGGCTCAGGCGTCAGCCACTCGTAGGCCGTTTTGATAGATGCCAGGAGGCCGGGCTGTACGGCCCTTGCGGCCCCGGTCCTTCCTGCAAGTAAGGAGCAAGGGTTTGAAATTCACCAAGATGCACGGTATCGGCAACGATTTCGTGGTCGTCAACGCCCTCTCGGACGCGCCGGAGGAGGAGCGCCTGCCCGAAATCAGCCGCAAAATCACCGACCGCAAGTTCGGCGTGGGGGGCGACGGCCTGATCCTGGTGCTGCCCTCCCGAGTCGCCGATTTTCGCATGCGCATGTTCAATCCCGACGGCAGCGAGGCCGAGATGTGCGGCAACGGCATTCGCTGCTTCGCCAAATACGTCTTTGACCGCCGACTCATCGCCGAGCCGACGATTAAAGTCGAAACCCTGGCCGGCGTCAAGTTCCTGAAGATGCTGACGCGCGGCGGCAAAGTGGAGGCAGTGCGCGTGGATATGGGTTCGCCGCGCCTGCTGCGTTCCGAGATCCCGATGCGCGGCGACGACAACGGCAAAGTCATCGGCGAAGGGCTTAGAGCCGAGGGCCGCCGCTTCGAGATCACGGCAGTCAACATGGGCAACCCGCACGTCGTTATCTTTGACGACAACCTGGATACGTTTCCGGTCACCCGCTATGGCCCTGCCATCGAAAATCACAAGTCGTTCCCGCAGCGCACCAACGTCCAGTTCGTTCAGGTCTGCAACCCGGGCGAAATCATCGTCAAGACCTGGGAGCGCGGCGCGGGCGAAACGCTGGCCTGCGGCACCGGAGCCTGCGCGGCGGTAGTCGCCTGCGTCCTTAACAACAAGACGGGCCGCAACGTGCTCGTCCACCTGCCCGGCGGCGACCTGCGCGTGGAGTGGACCGGCGATAACCGCGTGGTCCTGACCGGCCCCGCCGAAGAGGTCTTCGAGGGCGACTTCCCTCTCTAAGCCGAATCCACAGATTACACCGATTACCACAGATTAAAAACAAAGACAAAAGATAAGATTTCAGACAGG
Source organism: Chthonomonadaceae bacterium (assembly GCA_035650735.1). Classification (GTDB taxonomy): domain Bacteria; phylum Armatimonadota; class Chthonomonadetes; order Chthonomonadales; family Chthonomonadaceae; genus DASRGL01. The sequence continues at coordinate 14,944 of DASRGZ010000019.1, read as the reverse complement.
ATAAACAGGATTTACAGGATTACACAAAGATAGGGAAGCAAGGCTTGTGTGGGTTGTTGGAAATCCGGTTCAGCCCGTTCATCCTGTCTGAATCTGTTGTTGGCTTTTAATCGGTGCTAATCCGTGTAATCTGTGGATTCTTAATGAGGAAGCTTATGAGCCGCTATGTCATCGGAGTGGATGTGGGCACCGGCAGCGCGCGGGCCGGGCTGTTCGATACGCAGGGGACGCTGCTGGCCTCCGCCGCCGAGCCGATTGCGATCTGGAGGCCGCGCCCCGATTTCGTCGAGCAATCCTCCGAGGACATCTGGCTGGCCATCGGCAAGGCTGTCCGCGCGGCCCTTGCCGCCGCCAATATCGCCCCGGATCAGGTCGTGGGCATCAGCTACGACGCCACCTGTTCGCTGGTCGTCCTGGACCCGCAGGACCGACCGCTCGCCGTCAACGCGGAGGGCGACAACCGGCGCAACATCATCGTCTGGATGGACCATCGCGCCCTGGTAGAGACGGAGGCTATCAACGCGGGCCGGCATGAAGTGCTCAAGTATGTCGGTGGCAGGCTCTCGCCGGAGATGGAGACGCCCAAGCTCAAGTGGCTCAAGACCCACCTACCGCAGACCTGGGCCAATGCGGGCAAGTTCCTCGACCTGGCCGACTTCCTCACCTACCGCTCCACCGGCATAGACGCGCGCAGCCTGTGTACCGTCGTCTGCAAGTGGACCTACCTGGGCCACGAGGGCGAGCGCGGGCGCTGGGATGAAAATTACTTCGCGGCCATCGGCTTGGAGGACGCCTTCACGGGCGGCAAAATCGGCGCAGACGTGCGCTCAATGGGAACCTATCTCGGCCAGCTCACCCCACAGGCCGCCGCCGAATTGGGCCTGACCACGAACTGCGCCGTCGGCGTCGGCATTATTGACGCGCACGCGGGCGGCCTGGGCCTGCTGGGAGCCGTCTGGAAGGGCCGGACGGGCCAGGATCTCAGCCTGCTGGAGACTGCCTTGGCGCTCATCGGCGGCACGAGCAACTGCCACATGGCCGTCTCGCGCGAGCCCAAATTTATCTCCGGCATCTGGGGACCCTACTACGGCGCGATGGTGCCGGGAATGTGGCTGACGGAGGGCGGGCAGAGCACGGCGGGCAGCGCCATTGACCATGTCATCGCCGACCATGCCAACGCGGAGGCCCTGCGCGCTCAGGCCCAGGAGAGAGGCGTCACCGCCTACCACCTCCTCAACGCCGAGATCGAGCGGCTGCGCCATGAAGCCGGACTGCCCTATCCCGCCCTGCTCACCCGCGACCTTCACGTCCTGCCCTACTTCCTGGGCAACCGCTCCCCCAACGCCGACCCGCACGCCCGCGCCATCATAGACGGCCTGACGCTCGACGAATCCCTCGTCTCCCAGGCGCTCCGCTACTATGCCACCCTCCAGGCGGTCGCCTATGGCACCCGCGACATCGTGCGCGCCATGAACGAAGCCGGCTACCGCATTGATACGATCTTCGTTACCGGAGGCGGCACGAAAAATCCGCTCTGGCTCCAGGAACACGCCGACGCCACCGGCCTGACGCTCGTGCTGCCGAAGGAGCCGGAGGCGGTCCTGCTGGGTTCGGCCATCCTAGCCGCCACCGCCGCTGGCGTCTATCCCGACATCCCCGCCGCCATGCAGGCCATGAGCGGACAAGGCGAGGCCATTCGGCCCAATCCCGCCACTGCCGCCTACCATGAGGCCAAATTCGCTATCTTCCGTGAGATGTACCGGGAGCAGTTGCGCCGCCGCGAGATCATGCAGGCATTCTAAAGCTGCAATGCCCCGTGCAGAAGGGGCTGCCATGCCAACCCCGAATCACGATGCCTTTCTGTCCCGCGTGCTCTACAAGGCCAGGGAAGAGTGAGGAGTCCTACTCCCGGCGCGTCTGGCATTAACCAACGCTGTCCGGTTCCCACATGACATCGCCCCCGTTTTTCTAAATCCCCTTCGCAATCGGCATTGCCGGGTACTGAAAGTACCCGTCTAGAGGGCGGCTGCGCCGCCAAGCGTCCTCCGGACGCACCTCACCTCCGGCCTCGCTCTCGCCACGAAGAGCAAGAAAATCGGGTGTGCGACGGAACAATTGACTGTGGCGGACTATCAAACCTAATGACTATAGGGGTAGTCGTTATCCGCACTCCCGTTGCAGACCACCCTCATCGCCAGCAAGGCAGGAGGAAGACATGGAAACGCCGTCCTTGGGAGATCAAGAGCTGGAGGTTCTGCGCTACGTCGCCGAGCACGCCCCCATCTCCGTTGGGGAGGTCGCCGCGCAGTTTGGCGAGCCGCGCGGGCTGGCGCGCACCACGATCCTGACCGTCATGGAGCGGCTGCGCCAGAAGGGCTATCTCACCCGGCAAAAAAAGGACAACATCTACCGCTACTGGCCGCAGATGCCGCAGGGCGAGGTCTTGAAGGGGCTGGTGCAGGAGTTCGTCGAGAAGACGCTGGCAGGCTCGCTCTCTCCTTTCGTTGCTTACCTGGCGGAGGCGGAGGGCCTTTCGGAAGAGGAGCTGGTCGAGCTGCGCCGCATCGTCGAAACGCTGCCCTCCGCCAGGGAGCCCAAACAGCCATGAGCGCCGACTACTGGTTCACGGTGGGCAACCCCTGGCCGGACGCTTTTGCCGCACGCGTGGCAAGCGCCTGCTGGCAGGGCGGCCTGTTTATTCTGGCGGTCTGGGCGATCTGCCGGCTGTTTCCCCGCCTGCCCATCGCCGTCCGTCACGGCCTCTGGTGGCTGGCCTGTCTCAAGCTGCCCCTGGCGCTGCTCTGGACGGCCTCGCTGCCGCTGCCCTGGCTGTCCATGCCGCCGCGCGCCGTCGCTCCACTCCCCCGCCCCACCGCAGGGACGCCGCGCTCCTTCCTGCCCGGTCGGGCCTCTAAGGCCACCGTGCGGGTCAGCACGAACGCTCCGGCTGCCGCCAGCCCGGTCGTCAGGCCCGACGAGAAGCCCGCCGCACGATCCGCCGTGTCCCTGCCCGCGCCAACGCCCATATCCGGCTCCGCGCTTCTACCACAAAGACCGCCCTCTCGGCTCTCCCTGCCGATATAGCCGATTTTCACGACACGCGTCCCTACCCTGCCAACGCCACCTTCAGCCCGCTGCTGGCGCTCACCCATCTCTGGGCGATCTGGCTGGTCGGCCTCGGCTGGCATCTGGGCCGGGTCGCGCGGCAGGTTTGGGGACTGCGGCGCATGCTGCGCCAGGCCGTTTCCCTGGAGGAGACGGAACTTGCCGAGGAAACCCGACTGATGGCGGCGCGCTTTGGGCTGCGCCGTCCTCCGCGTATCGTCGCTGCGGAAGGGATCTGGTCGCCCTTTCTGGTAGGCCACTTCCGGCCCGTGATCGTCTTTCCTGCGCTCTTCGTGGAGACGTTCTCGGAGGAGGAGTGGCGCATGGCGCTGGCTCACGAGATGGCTCATATCCGCCGGCACGACCTCTGGCTGGCGCTCATTCCGCTGTTTTCGCAAACCCTCTTCTTCTTCTTTCCGCTCATCTGGCGGGCCTGCCGGGAATGGGGCGTGGCGCGGGAGGCCACCTGCGATGCCGCCGCGCTGCGGGTCACGGCAGCCTCTCCCCTCCAGTACGGGCAGATGCTGCTCAAAATTGCCGCCCGCGACCGGCGGGAAAGCTCCCTGGTCTCGCTGGGTGTTACGGCAAGCTACCTCTCCATGAAGCAGCGTTTGTTGATGATGCGTGCCGCCGCGGACTGCCCGTCCCGGAGCGCGCGCTTCCTTCTGGCGCTCTTCCTGCTCCTCGGCCTGCTGGGCGCGGTGCCCTGGCGCGTCCGAACAGCAAAAAGCGCTACGGTCTCCCCGGAAGCCCGGATCGCACCGGTAAAGCGCGAGCGCGAGGCCCAAATTCAGGAGGCCATTCTCCGTTCGCCTGCGCCCTACCGCCTCCTGCCCCTCGGAGCGCTCAACCGGTACGCCCATTATGCCACCGGCATCAACGCCTCCGGCCAGGTCGTCGGCTGGGCCGATATGGAGCCACAAGAGAGGAGCGGCGCGATCCCTCATGCGATGCTTTTTGCGGCGGGGCAATGGAATGACCTCGGCGCGCTTCAGAGCCATCAGCACAGCCTGGCCTTTCGCATCAACGCCGCCGGCCAGGTCATCGGGCAGATCGGACCGCTGAATTCGGGCCAGGAGCGCGCGTTTCTTTATAGCGGAGGCGCCCTGCGCGATCTGGGCACGCTGGGAGGTTCCGCCAGTCTCGCCGCCGCCATCAACGACGCGGGGCAGATCGCAGGACGGCAAACTGCGCGACCTGGGCACGCTCGGCGGCAAGTCCAGCGGCGCCAGCGGCATCAACAACCGGGGTCAGATCGTGGGCTGGTCGGAACGCGGGCGCGGCCATTGGGTTCCTTTCCTGTATAGCGGCGGCGTCCTGCGGCCCCTCCGCTGCCTGCCACCTGGCGGCGTGGACGGAATACCGCGAGCCATCAACGATAGAGGCGAAATCATCGGCCAGTGGGGTCGCGGCGATGGCAGCCTTTCCAGCTCCTTTTTCTACTCGCACGGCGTCGCGCACGACATCCGCCTGGAAAACGGCCATGCCAGCGAGATTTACGTCCAGGCCCTCAACAACCGGGGCCAGGCTGTCGGCAGGTATACCGACCTGCGTACCAACGTCAGCAGCGCTTTCCTCTACAGCGGCGGCAGGCTGCAGGACCTCAACCGCCTGATACCGGAAGCAACGGGCTGGAAGCTGCAAGACGCCACCGACATCAACGACGCGGAGCAGATCGTCGGCTACGGCCAGGACCGCGCCGGCGCGACCCGCGCTTTCCTGCTACAACTGAAGTAGATACGTAAGGAGAATACTTCGGGAGGAAGGCTTGTTTGTGCCGCTTGTGACTATATCAGTAGTCTTTCGAGGGAGCACATTCACTTCCCTGGCTTGCCGCCCAGGAGGGATATATTCATGCGCCGGAACCATGCTAAACTGTTTTGGCTTGGGCTGATTGGCCTGCTGCTGGCTCTCCTGATCGCCCGCATGCGTCATGTAGCCACCGTGATGGACGAGCAGGCCCGGCCCTATGGCCGGCTTACCGCCGAGGAGATTCGCGAGCGCGCACTGGCCCTTTACCACACCATCGTTCCCCGGGCTGACGCCGTGCGCATCGCCGTAGACAGGCCGGCCTCCGGCTCTCCGCTTCCCTGCTGGACCGCCGAATGCACCGATGCGCAGGGGGCCTTCCCAATAGACTTCCAATGGGAGGCCGCCACCGGGCTCTGCGCTCCATCGGACGCCCCGGCTGGCCGCCCCCGGATGCGCCGCGCCGCCGTCTGAGCCGCCGGGAAGCCCTCGCCGCCGCGCAGTTCTGGCTGCGGGCGCTGGGATTTACCGACCGGATAGGCTCCTATCGGCTGGCTCAGGAGCCGCAACAGGCCAGTGTAAGCTGGCGTCTGCGCTGGCGCCGCGCCGATCCCGAGGTCGAGCTTGTCCTGAGCCTGCATACCGGGGAACTCATCGCGTTGCGGGCCTGGCAGCGTCCCCCTGCCGCCTCTGCCCCATCCTCTCTGGATGATCAGCATGCCAAAAAACGGCCCGCCCATTGACTTCGCGCGGGCGGTCTGCTACGATCACAGACATAGGCATTGGGGTTCCCATGCTCTGCGACCGGCGGGCAGAACGGGACTGGTCTCTCTCTAGCTGACTATGGATAGGCATATGCGGCGTCTCCTCTATATCACGTTTCTTCTCCTTCTCCTGGGCGGCATGAGTCCGATAGGCTGGGCGCAGCAGAAGCCAACGCCACAAGCCGACAACAAGCCTCCCGCGCTCTCGGCAGCCGACTTAGACCGCAAAGGATCCGCTCTGCTGGCGGAAGGCAAGGCCGAGGAGGCGATAGCCGCCTTCAAGCAGGCCGTCGCGGCCACCCCGAAGGACATTCAGGGTTACATCGGTCTGGCGAGTGCCTATGGCCGCAGCAAACGCTTTGCGGAGGCGGCTCAGGCGTATCGGAGCGCCATTGCCCTCAACCCTAACTTTGCCGAGTTCCATTTCGGCCTGGGACATGCACTGATGGACGCGGAGCAGTACCCTGCCGCCCGCACCGCCTTTGAGCGTGCCGTGGAACTGAATCCCGATGAGCTGCGCTTCCGGCTGGCGGTCGGGGAGACGTATCTGCGGGAAAAAGATTATGCCAACGCGCGCCGGGCCTTCCTGAATGCGCTGGGCTATGCGCCGGAGAGCGCCGTCGTGCACGATGCGCTGGGGGGCGTCAACGCGGCAGAGAACCGCTTTGCCGAGGCGCTGGAGGAGTACGAAGCGGCCCTGCGCGCCGATCCGAGGAACCTCAATGCGCAATTGGGACGGGCCGGCGCGCTTTCGGGCCTAAAGCGGCACGCCGAAGCGGAGCAGATCATGCGCGGCCTGGCGGCGCAGCTTCCAAAGGAGCCCGCCGTCCACTCCCAACTGGCCGCCGTCCTGGAGGGCGCAGGCAAGCATGAGGAGGCGATTGCGGAATACCAGATCGCCCTGCAATCTACGCCGGACGACGCCTATCTGCTGGGCAATCTGGGCTGGTCGCAATACGGGGCGGGCCATTATGAGGAGGCGATAGCCACCTGCCGCAAGGCGCTCGCGCTGGACCCGAAGCTCGCCTACGTCCGCTTCAACCTCGGCCTGATCTATGCCGTCCAGGACCGCTGGGAGGAAGCGCGGAAAGAGTACCGCCAGGCGCTGGCCGTCGCCGCCCGGCCCGATCTGCGCGCGGGCATCGGCGACGTGCGCGACGCTTTAGCCCGGCAGCCGAATGTGCGCGCCCTAAATCTAGCGCTAGAGATGCTCACTGCGGCAGAGCGCAGCCTGCGTTTCCCAAGCACGGAACAAGCGCGTGCCGCTCCGTCCCCTGGAGCTCAGAAGGGTAGATGACCGCTTGCTCACTGAGGTGAAAATGGCCCTCACCCCCTGTCCCACTGCCAGGGTCGGCGCTCAACGGTTCGCGCCTCTGCCTTGCGATCCTCAACAACAGGGGAGGGGAGAGGTATATTCATGATCGGTGGTGCGCCCTGCGCATGGAAGGCTATCCTGAAGGCAGCGGCCTCTTAAAACGGAGGAAACGGATAAGGGAAACCGGGCTTGCCCATCCGTGTTATCCGTCCGATCCGTCCCATCCGTGTTTAGGTATTTGATTGCGAGGGGATCATGATTGTCAAACAGGCCAAAGAGGCAGCGCGCCAGTGGGTGATGGAGGAGGCCAGCAAAACGTCCGGCTTTTATGGCGCTTTCTACCACGGCTCGGCCAACTACCTCCCCGATGACGCCGTCCTTCCGGCAACGTCCGATCTGGATGTTATGGTCGCGCTTACCGATCCCAACCCACCAGACAAGCTAGGGAAGTTCCTCTATCGCCGCGTTCTTCTCGAAGTCTCCTATCTGCCCAGTGAGCGGCTTCAGTCACCGGAGCAAATCCTAGGCTCTTACCACATGGCCGGCAGCTTCAGGGTGCCGAGCGTCCTTTTAGACCCATCGGGCCAGTTGACCAAGCTCCAGGCGGCTGTGTCTCAAGGCTTTGCCAAACGTCCGTGGGTTTCTAAACGCTGCGAAAATGCGAGAAACAATGCCCTGAGTTTTCTCCAGGGATTGAACGAAACCGCTCCCTTCCACGACCAGGTTATGGCCTGGCTGTTCGGGAATGGCGTACTGACCCATGTGCTGCTGGTAGCCGGGCTGAAGAACCCGACCGTGCGGCGCAGGTATCTGGCGGCCCGAGAGCTTCTGGCAGAGTACAATCACCTGGATTTTTACGAGACCCTGCTGGAGATGTTAGGGTGCGCCCAGATGAGCCGGGCGCGTGTGGAAGAGCATCTTGCCGCGCTCGGCGAGGCGTTCGATGCGGCCAAAACAGTGATCAAGACGCCTTATCGGTTCGCGGCAGATCTGACCGATATAGCCCGTCCCATCGCCATTGACGGCAGTCGGGAGCTGATCGAGCGCGGCTTCCACCGCGAGGCTATATTCTGGATGGTTGCCACGTATTCCCGGTGTCAGTGGGTGCTCAGCCACGATGCGCCCGTAGAGATGCAGGAGAGGTTTCGTCCCGGCTATCGGCAGCTGCTGGGCGATCTCGATATCGCTTCGTTCCCGGATCTTCAGCGGCGCAGTGAGCAGGTCAAGGAGTACCTTCCCCGTGTTTGGGAAGTGGCGGAAGCCATTATGGCGGCGAATCCAGAGATTGAAGATTAGGCTTCCTCGATAGTTGCCAATCCCTCCCCCTGGGCAAGCGTTAAGAACTCCGCGCAGCTTTCCGGGACGGGCAGGCTCTTCTTCTGGGACTCGTTGTAACGCCGGACGACTTCCTGGGCAAATCCGAGATTGCTCATCGTGCCGACGACCAGCCGCATGGCAAAAGGCAGCTCCTTCATGACGCGCGCCTTCATCGCCCCGACGACCTCATCCGCGCTCTTACCGGCAAACTCCTCATCTATGTGGATTTTATCCTGTCGAAAATGTAATCGGACTTTCATTTCCCCTCCCAAGCCTGGTTGATATTGCGGTAGACCTAACCCCCGTCCCCCTTCCCGGAGAGGGAAGGGGGTGACCCGGCTTCTGCTCTCCCCTCTCCCGCAGCGCCGGGGGTCGCTAGGTGTCGCTAGGCGGAGGGCCGAACCGTTGAGCGCCGACCCTTGCAGTGGGCCGGGGGTGAGGGCTATGTTCACCTCAAGGAGTGACCTCAACGCGCGGCGGCGCGACGAAGTTAAGATAGTGCGCGTTGACCCGTCCCTCAGAGGCATTGCCCCGATGCAGCACCAGCCGGTAATGGAACTCCAGCGCATCGCCGGCCTGGAGCGTGTAGCTGCCGTCTTTGACGCCGTTCGTGAAGGCGGCATAGCCGAACGGGTTAGCGGTCATCAAGCCGTAATCGCGCACATGCCAGTGCGTCGGGTAGCGGAAGCTCAGCGGATGATCCAGGATGGCGATTCCCACCTGCTGCCCCTCCACTACGCCGGAATAGTCGCACCAGTGCGCCGCCTTGCCCCAGGTCTCGCCCTCGTTCACCCCGCCGTAGACGTTCTCGATCCGCCCGCCGCGCGGCACGTCCATCGCGCTCGCCACCCGCGTCGAGAGGATACCGCCCTCCTTCGTGTCCCCAAAATGCACGTCGCCATGCGTCGCCTCTAGCCGGATGTCGAAGTCCAGCAGACGCACCGACGCGTCGGTTCCCCAGACCGTGACCGCCAGGCGCTGTGTGAGCAGCGGGGTCTTGTCCGCCCGCGCCCACAGGCTCGTCGTCGCGAACCGCCCGGCCACCTCTCCGTCTTCCAGCCTGTCCACCGACTGATGCAGGGTATAGCCGTGCCCCGGCTCCTCGCTCCAGTTGTCCGCGCCGTTGACCTCGCCGAAGGCGATCCAGAGCGAGCGGTGGTGCGGATGATCCTGCATCTCGCCGGGAACGTCCTCCATCGGATAGCTGCGCGTGATGCGGATGCCCTGCGGCCCGATCAGCGGGAAGAAGTACGGACGCGCCGGAACATTGCCGTAGATATAGCGCGTGAGCAGGCTGCCGTTTGTCTGAATCTCAATGCGCTCCCCCTCAGCATGGGTTAATGTCACCGCCGCCACTTTCGTAACAACCGGGAGGGAAGTCTTGTCCGGCGTCTGGTGCGGGCGAACGCGGTAGGTGCGGCTCTCTCCGGCTCTCAGGGCCGTTTCGAGAAAGACGACCTCGTTGCCTTCCAGGCGTTGAAGAGGGCGCGTCTGGCTGGAATCGGCGGCCAACTCCCACTCGCCTTCCGGCAGCGGCTCCGACAGCGTAACGCGAACGGGGCAGTGCGAACGGTCATGCGGTCCGGCATGGACGATCAGGCGGAATTCGGGTTCGGGCATGGTGCATTACCTCTTCTGGTTCTAGGCGGCCTCACAGCGGCGCATATAGGCCAGGCTGTCGCGGGCGATGGTGACGGGATCGGGCGAGTAATCGAACACCTCCACCGAAACGTAGCCGTCGTAACCGACTTCGCGCAGCGTGCGCAGGATGGGCACGAAGTCGGTCTCCCCGAAGCCGGGGCCGCGCAGGTTGGCGTCGTTGGCGTGGACGTGGGCGATGTAAGGCGCGAACTCGCGGATGAGCTCGGGCAAGGGGCGGCCCTCGCTGGAGGCGCTCTTGACGTCCAAGATCGTCTTCAGGCTCGGATGAGCAAAGCGTCGCACCAGCGCGACGGCCTCGTGCAGCCGCATCACAAAATCGGCTTCCGGGCCGGGCAGCGGCTCCAGGCACAGCGTGATGCCCTGCGCCGCGCAGCGCTCCAGCGCCGGCTCCAGACAGCCTTGCAGCCGGTCGGCGGCGATTTCGGCCGTGTCTCCTTCCGGAATCCGCCGCTGCGCCGGAGAGCCGAACACCATGATGTGCCCGCCCAGGTCGGCGCAGAGATCCACCAGCGCCGTCAGGTAGCGGGCCGTCTCCGCGCGCACCGCCTCCTCCCGGCTGGTCACGGAAAGCCCCTTCGGCGAGACCAGCAGCCAGTGCAGCCCCACGACCTCCAGCCCGGCGCTTCGGGCGGTGCGGGCATAATCGCTGCGCGCCTGGCGGCTGATAGTCCGCGCATCCTCCGCCAGCGTGAACGGCGCCACCTCAATGCTGTCGTAGCCGAGCTCGGCCACCTGCCGGCAGGTATCCTCCCAGCCCCAATTCTGGAATGTCTCGTTGCAGATCGCGTATCGCATAGTGCCCTTCCTTTCCTCACCGGACGCGCCTTCTCCTGCGGTTCAACGGCTGCCGCGCGCCCCTACCTTTCCCTGTTGCGGCGTGTCTTTCCTGCCTGCCTGCCGTACATTTCCACGCTCATAACTTGCGGAACTCCTCGCCTCTTAATACCCGTCATACCGGCGAGATCGCAACAAGACGGTGCAGGAGTGGGCCGACCTCACCCCAACCTCTGCGCCCGGTAATGTGATAGGGAGAACAGGAATGAAGACGCTTATCGCGCTCGGAGCCGCGTTGCTGCTGCTCGGAACGGGCCTTGCGGGCTGCAGGAACACGGCAGAGGGCTTAAAAGAGGATACAGCCAAAAACGTGCATGCCGCCAGTCAAGCGGTGGAGCGCGCGGCCAAAAAGGTGGATCAGGAGACCAACAAGCACGCCCCGCAGGCCAAACAGGGCGCTAGCAATGCCGGCCAGGCGATAACGCTGACCCCGACGGTCAAAACCGCCATTGTTGCCGACTCGAAGCTAAACGACTCGCGCAACAACATTGATGTGGACAGCGCCAACAACGTGGTGCATCTCAAGGGCCATGTGGTCAATAGCGCCTTGAAGCAGCACGCGACCGATGTCGCCGTCAAGGCCTTGCAGAAAGTCGGAAGCAACGCGAAAGTCAGCAATGAGCTTGCCGTTCAGAAGCCCTGAGTCCGGCCTCTTATCTGCTTCCCGACGGGCGGCTCACCTGCCATCGAGAACAAGGCTCACTTACGGAGAACTTTCCATGCCGTATACCATCAACGGAGAAAGCCGGCAGTTCGCGGAACCTCAGCACCGCGACGGCACGACGTTCGTGCCGCTGGCCGGCATCGTCGAAAGCCTGAGAGGAGTCGTCCACTGGGATGCTACCTCCCGCGTCGCTAACATCGAGATTCACGGCAAGAACGCCAGCGTGCAGAGCGGCGAGGCCAACGTAGACAGGATCGGCCACCAGGTAACGATGTCCCGGCCCGCCTTCCTGGAGAACGGCCAGATGTGGGTTCCGCTCGACTTCTTTGAGAAGGTGCTTGGGTTCCAGGTGAGCGCGTCGGGCGGCAACATCACCATCCGCGCGGAGCAATAAAGAAAAACCTCAACAGGATGAACAAGATTCCTAAAACCCAACCAACCGAGCCCTGTTCTTGCTGACTTCAAGCCTCACCCTCGGCCCCTCTCCTCCTGAAGGAGAGGGGAGGGGTCTTCACGCGCCCTTGACGGCGGGAGACTCCGAGGCAACGTACTGCCTTCTGAAGGAGAGGGGAGGGGTCTTCACTGCCAGGTACTTCCGTTCTCTTTTATCTCCCCTCCTCCCCGGCCCTTCTCCCTGCAAGGCAGAAGGGAGAGCAGAAGCCAACTGAGCTGGTAGGCTTCTGTCTTGTGTCTTCATCCTGTAAATCCTGAGTAATCCTGTGCATCCGGTTGGAATCTTGTTCATTTTTCCGGGTCGTAGTTGAGGTTAGGAGCCAGCCAGCGCTCGACGGTGGGGATGTCCAGGCCCTTGCGCGCCGCGTAGTCGGCCACCTGGTCGCGCTCGATCTTGCCGACCGGGAAGTAGCGCGCCTGCGGATGCGCAAAGTAGAGGCCGCTGACCGAACTGCCCGGATACATCGCGTAGCTTTCGGTGAGCCGAATGCCCGTGTTCTCCTCCACGTTGAGCAGGTCCCAGATGCGTTCCTTCTCCGTGTGGTCGGGACAGGCGGGATAGCCCGGCGCGGGACGGATGCCCCGATACCGCTCCCGTATCAGGTCTTCGCTGCTCAGGTTCTCTTGCAGGCCGTAGCCCCAGGCGTCGCGGGCGATCTTGTGCAGCCGCTCGGCGAAGGCTTCCGCCAGGCGGTCGGCCAGGGCTTCGGCCAGCAGCGCGCGATAGTCGTCGTGCTCGGCCTTGAACCGCTGCACCAGCTTCTCCAGGCCGTGCCCCGCCGTCACCGCAAACCCGCCGACGTAGTCAGGCCGGCCCGACTCTTTGGGCGCAATGAAATCGGCCAGGGCGTAGTTGACCGTGCCCTCGCCCTTGTCCACCTGCTGGCGCAGCGTGTGCAGGGTCGTGAGCGCGTGCGAGCGCGACTCGTCGGTGTAGAGTTCGATGTCGTCGCCGACGCTGTTGGCCGGGAAGAAGCCGTAGACGCCGCTGGCCCTCAGCGCCTTCTCGCGCAGAATAAGGTCGAGCACCTCCTGCGCCTCGGCAAAAAGCTTTTTCGCTTCCTCGCCCTGCGCCGGGTCGTCCAGGATGGCCGGATAGCGGCCCGTCATGCCCCAGGTATGGAAGAAGGGCGACCAGTCTATGTAGGGCACCAGTTCTTCCAATGGGTAGTTGTCCAGCACGCGCACGCCCAGGAAGGACGGCTGCGGAATGTCGGCGGTCGCCCAATCAATCGGCGTACGGCGGCGGCGGGCCTCTTCCAGCGAGACCATCGCCTTCTCGCGCTGCCGATTGGCATACTGCTCCCGCAGCCTCTCCTGCTCGCAGCGATTGGCCTCGACGAAGGCGGGCTTCTGATCCGGGCTGATCAGGCTGCTGACCACGCCGACCGCGCGCGAGGCGTCCAGCACGTGCACGACCGGCTGGCGGTAGTTGGGGGCGATCTTGATGGCCGTGTGCGCCCGGCTGGTCGTGGCGCCGCCAATCAGGAGCGGGATGGTAAAGCCCTCGCGCTCCATCTCGCTGGCGACGTGGGCCATCTCGTCCAGCGACGGGGTGATCAGCCCGGACAGGCCGATTAAGTCGGCGTTATGCTCGCGCGCCGCCGCCAGTATCTTCTCGCAGGGCACCATCACGCCCAGGTCTATCACCTCGTAGTTGTTGCAGCCGAGCACCACGCCGACGATGTTCTTGCCGATGTCGTGTACGTCCCCCTTGACCGTCGCCGTCACGATCTTGCCCTGCGCCTGCACCGTGCCGCCTGCGGCCCTAAGCGCCTCCTTCTCGGCCTCCATGTAGGGCAGCAGCACCGCGACCGCCTTCTTCATCACGCGCGCGCTCTTGACCACCTGCGGCAGAAACATCTTGCCGGAGCCGAACAGGTCGCCGACGACGTTCATGCCGTCCATCAGCGGCCCCTCGATAACGTCCAGCGGGCGGGGATACTTCTGCCGCGCCTCCTCCACGTCCTGCTCGATATAATCGGTGATGCCCTTGACGAGCGCGTGCTTGAGCCGCTCCTCCACCGATTCCTGCCGCCACGCCTCGTCCTTGACCTTCGCCTTGCCTTTATCCTTCACGGTCTCGGCAAAGGCAAGCAGGCGCTCGGTCGCATCGGGGCGGCGGTTTAAGAGTACGTCCTCGACGAGTTCCAGTAAATCCTTCGGTATCTCCTCATAGACGGCCAGCTGGCCCGCGTTGACGATAGCCATGTCCAGACCGGCCTGGATGGCGTGGTAGAGGAACGCAGAGTGCATCGCCTCCCGAACGACGTTGTTGCCCCGGAACGAGAAGGAGATGTTGCTGACGCCGCCGGAGACCTTCGCCAGGGGCAGGTTCTGCTTGATCCAGCGCGTCGCCTCGATGAAGGCCACCGCGTAGTTGTTGTGCTCCTCGATGCCGGTGGCGACGGTGAGGATGTTGGGGTCAAAGATGATGTCCTGCGGCGGGAAGCCGACCTGCTCGGTCAGGATCTTGTAGGCGCGGGCGCAGATTTCGGTCTTGCGCTCGTAGGTATCGGCCTGGCCCCGCTCGTCGAAGGCCATCACGACCACCGCCGCGCCGTAGCGGCGCACCAGCCGCGCCTGCTCGATGAATTTCGCCTCGCCCTCCTTCAAGCTGATGGAGTTGACCACGCCCTTGCCCTGGAGGCACTTTAGGCCCGCCTCGATGACCGACCATTTCGAGCTATCCACCATGATAGGCACTTTGGCGATGGAGTCGTCCGGGCCGACGAGGTTGAGGAAGGTCGTCATGGCCTTCTCGCCGTCTAAAAGGGCCTCGTCCATGTTGACGTCTAGGATATTCGCGCCGTTCTCCACCTGCTGACGGGCGACGGAGAGCGCCTCTTCATAGTCCCCGGCGAGAATGAGCTTGGCGAACTTCGGGGAGCCGGTGACGTTGGTGCGCTCGCCGATGCTGATGAAGTTGGAGTCGGGGCGGATGGTCAGCGGCTCCAGCCCGCTCAGGCGGGTGTAAGGCACGACCTGCGGCAGCACGCGCGGCTTGCAGTCCTTGACGGCCTCGGCGATGGCCTGGATATGGGCGGGCGTCGTGCCGCAGCAGCCGCCGACGATGTTGAG
>DASRGZ010000018.1:0-11854 GCA_035650735.1 Chthonomonadaceae bacterium | reverse complement strand
TCAAACGTGTTCCTAGGTAGCAACTTGGGTTAAATACCCTAATTCTCATGCACGGTAAGTATCTGGTTGGCGGGCACATCGGTCAACGCCTGGGTCTTGCCGGAGAGCCATCGAATCTCCAGCCGCTCGACGCGCGGGGCGCTTCCCAACCCGAAATGCACCCGATGGTCGCTCTCTCCCCCCCAGCTTCCCCCGCCCAGCACCACCCGCAGCAGTCTGCGCCCGTTCACTGTGGCGGTGCAGCGCGTGCCGATGGGCGTGACGCATCCGTGCTTGTTGATCAGCTTCAAAAGGAGCCAGTTGGCGGGCGGGCTGTCGTTGCGCAGCAGCGTCGGGCGGTCGTCGTTGGCCGTGACGAGAATATCTATCCGGCCATCGTTATTAAAGTCGCCGAAGCAGGTGCCGCGATGGACGCGCACATCGTCCTGCGGCAGCGCATTCAGGGCTTCGACGAAATGGCCGGAGCCGTCGTTCAGCAGAAGCTGGTTGCGCTGCTTGTAGGTTAGATGGGGATCTTCCAGGCGTACCAGGTGGAAGACGTGCCCGTTGGCGAAAAACAGATCCAGCAGGCCGGAGTTGCGCGCGTCGAAGAAGCCGGTCCCGAACCCCAGGAACGGCAGCGTCGACTGGGCGATTCCAGCGGCGGCGCTCACGTCCGTAAAATAGCCGCCGTCGTTGCGGTAGAGGGTATAGGGCTCGTTGGAGAAGGTCGTCACCAGCACGTCCAGATCGCCGTCACCGTCGTAGTCGCCGACGGCGATGCCCATATTGGCCTGCGATTGCCCGGTCAGCCCGAAGGCGACGTTCTGCTGCATCGCCACGTCGGTGAAGGTTCCGTTACCGTTGTTATGGTAGAGAGAGTTGGGGCCGAGATCGTTGGCGACGAAGAGATCGAGATGCCCGTCGCCATCGAAGTCGAAGGCGGCGGCGCACTGGGAGCGGCGCAGCTCCGACCCGACGCCGGCTTTAGCGGTCACGTCGGTGAACGTGCCATCGCCGTTGTTGTGGAAGAGGAGATTGGTAGACGGCGGATACATGACCGGATTGCACTCATTGCGCGTTCTGTCGGGCCCATAACAGGGAACGTCTCGGTCTACGCTCCATTCCGCGTACCGGATCACGTATAGATCCAGATATCCGTCGCCGTCGTAGTCAAACCAGACGGCGCCCATGCAGACCCCCTTCACGCCGACGCCCGCCTTCTCGGTGACATCCGCAAACGTGCCGTCTCCGCGATTGCGAAACAGCTTGCTCTGGCCGTAGCACGCCACGAAGAGGTCAGGATGTCCGTCGTTGTTGTAGTCGCCGACGGCGGCGGCGAGGCCGTAATCCGTCTCCACGCCGCCGAAGGCCTCAGGAGCCAACCGGAAGGTGCCATCCCCATTGTTGAGATAGAGGCGGTGTCGGAGCGGTTCCTTGTACTTGGCTTTGCAGACGCCGAGCGGCTTGGGCTGTGGGAAGTAGATGTCCAGATGGCCGTCCCCATTGGCGTCGAAGACGGCGGCGCCGGCGGTTTCCTGTTCAATAAAGTAGTAGAGGCCGCAGCCGCCGCGCGACTGCACGAAGGAGAGGCCGGCTTCCGCAGTTACATCGGTAAAGCGGACGGTCGGCGCCGCAGCCTTCGCCGGCACGACCCGGACCGGGGGTTGCCGACGGGAGCATCCCGCCAGCGTCAGCGCGGCTGCCGTGCCTTCTACCAGGAAGCGGCGGCGAGTGAGGATTCTTTTCTGACTCATAAGCAGCAACCAGATTAAGCGTGTGTGTTCTATCGGGGAGGGCTTGCCGTTTAGAGCCTATCCCATTCGGTGTTCAGCCATTATGGGAAAAATCTGTCTATCGGGATAGGCTTTAGCGGCTCCTGGCAGCCTCCTGGGAGGGAAGCGCGCTCGGGGTGGGCTTTGTTGAGGCCGTCATCGTGCCGGGCTGCGGCTTGTCGAGGGTCGCCAATCCCTCCCGGGCACGCCGGTTCTGCGGGTCCATGCGCAGCACGATCAGGTACTCGTTGCGTGCCGCGCCGCGATTGCCCAGAAACAGGAAACGGTCGGCCAGACTCAGGCGGAGGGGCACATTGTTCGGGTGCGCGTTGACTGTCGCCTCCAGAAGGTTAAGCTGCTGGGCGTTGAAGTTGAGTCTCTCGGCGTTCCTGGCCGCCAGGGTCGCGCGCTTGGGGTCTCCCATCCGGGTATAGATGGCGGCAAGCTGCTGGAAGGGGAAGGCGCGGTTGGGATTGAGCCGGGCTGCCTCCTCGAAGGCCTGACGCGCCTGGTCGAGGTTGTTCGTACGCAGGTAGGCGGTGCCCAATCGTTCCTGGAAGCGGGCATTGCGCGGCGCAAGCTGGACGGCCTTCTGGAACAGCGCCAGCGCCTTCGGATCGGCATCCGGTTCGCCGCTGCTCTGAACGAGCTGTCCCAGCGCATCGGCAATGTCGGCGGAGTCAGGATGGCGGGCCAGCGCCTCTTCCAGGACTTTGCGCGCTCCCTGGCGGTTGCGCGAAGAGACATAAGATTTCGCCAGATAGAGCGACACGTCGGCGCGATCGGGGAGGAGTTGGTGCGCCTTTTCCATGTTCGTCACGGCAGCGCTGATGTCGCGCGTGGCGATGCAGATACGTCCCAGCCGGAAATAGAGGTCGCCGTTGTTGGGCCAGACCTGGATCAGTTTTTCAAATTCTTTGCGCGCCCGATCCAGCGCCGCCGAGTGGAACTGAGGATCGGGATAGAGCATGGCGTACTCTTGCAGCGCGGTAGCCAGCACGTACCGGTTGCTGGGATTCGCCGGCTGGAGCTGCTCCGCCTTCTGGGCTGCCTGCGCCGCCTCCTGATAGCGCCTCTGGTGAAACAGCGCCGCCGCCAACCCCTGCCAGACGGCATGATCTTTGGGCCAGCGCGTCGTCATGGCGCGGTAGCTCTGCTCCGCCCGAGGCCATTGTTTCAAAGCCAGATAGGCGTTGGCCAGAGCGAGATGTGCGTCGTGATTCTTCGGCTGGAGCCTGACGATGGCCTCCAGTTGTTCCATCGCGCGATCCAGTTGGCCCAGCTGCTGATAGGTCAGGAGCAGCGCCTGGCGGGCCGGAATGTCGCCGGGCCGCGCCGTGACACGCGCCTGCAATCTGGCGGCCTGCGCCTGAAGCGTCGCCATTTGCGCTTGCAGCGCGGCGTTGTCAGGCGCAGCAACGCGACGCATCGGCGATAGCCTATGCGCCAGTGTGCGCTGGCGGTACCACCAGGCCGCGCTGATGACGGCAAGCCCCAAGATCAAGAGAGTGAATACATTCCTGGTTAACTTCATGACGCTAAGTGAGTCCGATCTTTCTCTTATTCTTCGCTTTGATTGCCTGATCTCCTCCGGCAGCGTCCTGCTTTAAGCGCCGGCAAGGGGAGGGAGTAAGCCCGGCCCTAAAGGACCGGGCTGTAGACGGCAAGCCCCATAAATGGGGCTGCGTAAGGTGAATCCGTTCCTCTCAAGGGTAAAGGCCCTCAAACGATCCGCCTGGAGAGCGGCCTTCAGGGGGCTAACCCACCTCTGGTAGCCCGCTTGAGCGAGCTTGCCCACTGCCAGGGGCGGGCCTGCAACGGACTGCAAGGGTCGGCAGGGTTACGGCCCCTGCCTCCGCCTGGCGACACCCCTCCGCCTGGCGACACGGCTCTGCCTTGCGACACCCCTCCGCCTTGCGGCACCCCTCCGCCTTGCGACACAGCCCATCCCTTTAGGGGTGGGCGGCCAGAGAGGGCCGAGCAGGGGCCTTCATAGAACGGACGGTCCCACCTTAGAGCGCGGGACCGTCCGTGGAAGAAACGGCGCCTCTGGTTAGCCAGGCTGGCGCACGGGCTCCGCACCGTTACCCCTCGTCAGGGCGTGGTCGGAACGTTATACTGGCAGTTGGAGTTCGGGCAGTAGGTCGGCTTCTGGCCGGTGTTGGAATCGTTGGCCGTAAGCGGCGCCGTGAAGCCAAGCGCCACCCCCGCCGATCTTTCGACCTGATCTGTAGACGTCGGGTTCTGCACCAGTCCCATCGCACCTGCATTGAGGAACTTGACATGACCATCCGAGAAGGCATAGTTGGCGCCGCCGTTATGACGGGCCAGCGGGGGCTTAAAGCCGGGCTGAATGAAGGCTGCCCCGGGATCGCTGCCGCCGATCCAGCCGTCGCCATAGAGCAGATCTACATGGCGGCCCTGCCAACCCCACTCGTTCTCGTCGGAGGTGGAGCAGCCATCGCTACAGTTGGAGGAGGCTTCGACGATCATAATCGTGTTAGCGGCGAACTCTAGCGCTGCATCGTTCAACGGCGGATGCTGCGTGTTGCCATCATCCAGATAGCCGGTATTGCCCGAGATTCGGGCGTTAAGGGCGTAACCGGTCGCCCCGGTCGGGGCATCGTCATTGAAGGCGACACCCCCTACGCCGCTGCCAATGGACGTCAGGGTGCTTGCGCGGGGCGCATCGGGGCAGCGGAAGAGCTGCACATTCTTGACGTAGGGATAGATAGCCTCGTTCCAGCCAAACATGCGATCCGGTACGCCCGGAGAAAACGGGTCATCGCTGGGCCGGTCATCACTGCCATCGGCCCTCTGCCGGTACCAGTAGATCGGGAAGGTTTCATCGTAATCCTGAATGTACATCAGGACGCCCAGGGCAATCTGCTTTTCGTTGCTAACACAGGAGATGGCCCGCGCTTTCTCGCGCGCCTGGGCGAAGACGGGGAAGAGAATGGCAGCCAGAATCGCGATAATGGCGATGACGACGAGCAATTCGATCAAGGTGAACGCACGAGATTTCGTATGCATAGGTGCCTCCAGTAAGTCATGGGCTGATTCGTTTGACGGACGCTATTACTGGCCGCCTCCGCGGGCGGCCCCGACAAGGCGCCTCTGTTGGGCCATGATATCCTGCGCTGATCTGGCATGGAGCTCCTGCTGCTCCTTGGTTATCTTTGGCAATTCTGCCCGAGGGGGTGGCGCGATCACAAACTTCCAGGCTAGCACAGCGACAATGATCAGCACGGCGATCAACACCCCCGTAATCACGCCTCCAGACAGCGGCTTTTTCATGGATTCACCTCCTTTCCTGAGGAATACCATACGGCGATAGCGCTAAAAGGGGCCGCTTAGGTGGCGGTCCATGCCCTTTGTTTAGAGCAGAATCCCGCCTATTTTGCACCTTGATTGCAAACAGCCTTGCTCGTAAGAGTAAAAACCTCTTAGCATTAACAACAATGGTTCGATTATATAGCGGTATTGTTCTGTTGTCAAGCCTTTTGTACAGTTGCTAGTTACCCGCTCCCACATGACGCACGCCAACCTTTCTCCGAGAGGGAGCAAGCAGCGGCTATCCATCGGCGAAGCGAGCGCCGCGCGCTTCTTTTCCCAGCGCCGTGATCAGGGCGACGGCCAGCAGCACTACCACCACGACCGAAGACAGCGCCATCGCGTAGTTCCAGCCGGGGCGCTCGGCCAGCCGGGCCTGCAAGTAAGCGTTAATGGCCGCGAGCAGATTGCCAAGCTGGTAGGTAAAGCCGGTGAAGGTGCTGCGCGCCGTGTTGGGAGCCAGTTCGGACAGGTGCGCCGGGATCACGCCCCAGGCGCCCTGCACCATAAACTGCATCAGGAACGCGCCCAGCGCCAGCAGGCCGACGAAGGGGGAGAAGGCCCAGAGGGGGACAATGGGCAGGGCTAGCAGGGCCGCCAGAATGATGGCCCGGCGGCGACCGATAGATTCGGACAGGCTGCCGAAGCAGATGCCGCCCAGCAGCGCGCCGATATTGTAGAGGATGACGATCCGGCTGACCATCCCCGGGCCGAGCTTATGTTGCTCCTTCAGAAATGTCGGATAAAGGTCCTGGGTGCCGTGGGACATGAAGTTGAAAGCCGTCATCAGCAGGATCAAGTAGGCAAAGAGCCGGAAGTGCTGGCGCACCACGCTGCTAAATGGCAGCAGCGGCGCGGCGCCCGCCTCCCGCTCCCGCTGCTGCTGCTCCCAGACCGGCGACTCCTGGACCCTGGCCCGAATAAATACCGAGAGCAGCGCCGGAAGCACGCCGACAAAGAACATGGCCCGCCAGCCCCAGCGCGGGGCGACGAGGGGATAGACGATGGCGGCCAGCAGATATCCGACGACGTAACCCTCCTGAAGCACGCCGGAGAGCGTTCCCCGCATCCGTTCCGGCACGCTCTCCATCGCCAGCGCCGCGCCCAGGCCCCACTCCCCGCCCATGGCGATGCCGAAGAGGGAGCGCAGCACCAGAAAGACGGTCAGCGTGGGCGCAAAGCCGCAGAGCAGGCTGATGAGCGAATAGCAGAGCACATTGATCATCAGCGGCACGCGCCGACCATACCGGTCGGCGGCCCAGCCGAAGCAGAACGCGCCGACCGGGCGGAAGGCGAGCGTTAGCGTGATGGAAAGGGCAACATCCGATCTTTTCACGCCGAACTCCGCGGCAATGTCCGGGATGACGAACACTAGAACAAAGAAGTCGAAGGCGTCCAGCGACCAGCCGAGGAAGCTCGCCAGAAATGCATTGCGCTGCGCCGGCATCAATTCCCGTACCTGCGCCCATACTCCCATGAGGCTCCTCCTGTTGCCTGGATTCTTGTTCCCTTAGCCGCCCTCACCTCCGGCTGGCAAACCACGCAGCGGCGCGGCGAATGCCGTGCGCCGTCTCCTCCAGGTCGGCCTCGGTGTAGGCTTCGTTGACGCCGAGCAGGATGCCGGTTTCCAGAATGGCCTCTGCTTCGGGACAGAGGCCGTGCGCGTACTCATAGCGCGCGTAAGGGTGTTCTCCACGCGCAAACGCGCTGTGCTGCGTAAACAGCGGGTACTCGTAGACGCACTGGCCGATGTAGTGCGCCGAGACGGGCAGCCCCTCCGCGCTCAGCGCCTTCGCGAACGTATCGGCGTCCGCGCCGAGCGTCTCCGGCTCCACGCGCATCAGGTAGAACCACCAGGACGGCTCGCAGCCCGGCGTGACCTCCGGCAGATGCAGCCCCGGTATATCCCGCAGGCAGACGCTCAGCGTGCCGCACCACTGCCGCCGCCGCGCGACAATGGAATCCAGCTTGCCAAGCTGCGCCAGGGCCACCGCCCCTTGCAGCTCCGTCATGCGGGCGTTGAGGGCGAGGAAGGTCGGCTGACGCCGTGCATTGCCCGGGCTGCGGTCGTAGCACTTATCGGTCGCCAGGCGCAGCTTGACCGCCAGCTCTTCGTCATCGGTGAGGATGATGCCGCCGTCGCCGCAGGCGATATGCTTGTACTCGTTGAGGCTGTAGCAACCGATCTGCCCCCACGTTCCGACCGCGCGCCCTTCATAGCGACCGCCCAGCGCCTGCGCGCAGTCCTCGATCAGAAACAGGTTGTGCCGCGCCGCGATGTCGGCCAGGGCGCGCAGGTCGCAGGCGTTCCCGGCCAGGTGCACCGCAAGGATGGCGCGCGTCTGCGGGGTGATCCGCGCCTCCACCGAGGCAGGCGACAGGTTGTAGGTGTGCGGGTGCAGGTCGGCAAAGACGGGCACGGCCCCCTGATAGAGAATCGGTATCGCCGTCCCTATGTCCGTGATTGGCCCGGTGATGACCTCGTCTCCCGGCGAAATGCCCGCCGCAATCAGGGCCGCATGGATGGCCGTCGTACCGCTGCTGCACGCCACCGCAAACCGCGCGCCGCACGCCTGCGCGAACGCCTCCTCCAGTTGCCGCACCTTCTTTCCCTGCGCGTAGAAGAGCGTGCCCTGCTGCAAGGCCTCTTCCAGCGCACAGAGCTCTTCCGCGCCGTACCGCTGTTCGCGCCCATAGGGCGTCGTCTTGGCGGGGCTGCCTCCTGCTATCGCGGGCAGGTCGGTCGTCCCTGTTTGCGCCATCGGTCTCCCCTTTCCTGGGATCCACAGATTACACAGATGAACACAGATTTCTAAAAACTACCAGACAAGGCGCTCTTGGGTCAGGCTGCGCGTGCCGAAGTTGAGGAGCAGGCCGCGCTGGAGTCCAGTTGCCTTCAGGTAGTTGAGTATTTGAGAGCGCTCATTGCCGGTGAGCTTATCCAGGGCTTTCAACTCCACGAGTACTTCTCCAAAGCAGATGAAGTCAGCTCGATAGGAACAGTTGAGCAGCTTGCCCTTGTAAGCAACAGGCAAGGCTACTTCGCGCTGAAAGGGCAGGGAGCGCGCCTCGAACTCCAACGCAAGCGCTTCCTGGTAGACTGCTTCCAGGAATCCTGGCCCTAACTCCCGATGCACCTCCATCGCCGCCCCAATAATCGCGTAGGTTTGTTCGTCTCTCGGATCTGTGCTCATTGGTTTTTCATCTGTGTTAATCTGTGTAATCTGTGGATTCTTCTACTCGGATGGTCGTCTCGGCGTAGGCCGGGAGGGTAACGGTCGCCGCCTGAAAGGCAAAACCCCAGCGGTTCACCGTCTTGGTCGTCTGCTCCACGCCGTTGACTCGCACCCGCCCCCCGGAACGCGCCAGCCAGAGCAGCGTCGCCTCGCGCAGCGGCTCCCCGGCGCGCAGCGTCACCTGCACGGCGCTTCCCTCCTGCCGATAGTCCTGCCACTGCGCCTGCCGCCGCCCACGTTCCCAGGCATCTAACTGCTTCGCCGTCCACCACTCCATTCCCTGCGCTTTTGCCATGCTCACCATATCCCGCAGCGCCTGGGCAACATCCTCGCGAGAAGTATGCGCCGGGTGAAAGAGCAGATGCAGCACGCCGTGATGCCGCTCTGCCGCCTTCAACAAGACTTCCCCCAGCGCCGCCGGAGCAACCACCTCCAGGTCTTGCGTGGGCATGGGCAGTTCCAGCACGTTCAGCCGTCTGCCGTCCGGCGCGAGAGGGAAATACGGATGGCACGTTCCGAAGTTGAAGCCGACATCGCCCGTCTTGGAGGCGCCTTTGGATTGGTCCAGCCGGATGCCGCGCCGCGCGCACCAGTCAAAGAACTCCGTATCGCCTTCCCAGCGTGTGTAGTGGTTCTTGTTGGAGACGGGAACTTCCGGCGCGAAGAGTGCACAGAGTTCGCGCCACTGCCGGTCAAACTCCTCTTCCGACCAGGGATGATCGAGCGCGTCGTAGTGGGTGGCAAGCTCGTGCCCGGCGTCGCGGATAGCGTCCATGATCTCCGGCGGGTAGCCCGGCAGGATGACGCACCAGGTACCATGCACCTGCATCTCCTCCAGTATCTTCAACAAGCGCCGGGCTTTCTCAGGGTCGTTGCTATCCGTGTCGTGGGAGAGATGGGCGAGGGCAGGCAGGTTGCGTGGGTAGAGCCATAGGACCGGCAGCACCACCGCCAGCGTATCGGCCAGGTAGAAGACCGCCCGCAGCAGCAGTTCGCGCCACTGGTCGGCGATGGGTTGCAGGAAGGCGTGCAGGCCCGGCACGCCGGGCACCGGCTGGCGGTCGAAGCTCCAATCCAGAACGCCGCCATCGTCGCTTTTGAGGACACCGTCGCAGAGGGGAGCCGTGCCGTCCGGGGCGGGCACGCCGTCGCGCGTGATGGCGCGTCCTTGCTGGATAAAAACCACCGTTCCGGTCACGTCGGGCGCGATCAGCAGGCAGCGTCCCTGTCCAACTGTATTCTCCAGCAGGGCATGGCGCGCGGTCGAACGCTGATGCGCGTCCAGCACGCGCGCCAGCACCGCCGCCTCGGTCGCCTCTATCGGGATGCCGTTAAAGAAATGAAGGGGTATCTCCAGATGCGCCAGGGCGGGATGTTCCCCGACCTCCGCCTGAAGATACCCCTCGCCGAGCGTGCCGGCGCCGCCGCCCCAATTCGGATAGGCCGGCGTCTCCGCCTGCGCCCCCAGCAGGTCTTCCAGCCCGCAGAGGCCGCCGACACTCACCCATCCACCTCCCTGCCGCACCCAATCGCGCAGGCTCGCCCGTAGATATTCCGGCAGTGGCGTCTCTCCGACCGTCACCAGCAGGCGCAATTGCGGCAGCAGGTCGCCCAGATCGGCCAATTCCACCCGCTCGTAACAGAGGCCCGCATGGGCCAGTATCTCGTGGATATACTGCGGATAGGCGATGGTGCGGGAGCGATTCTTCTCCGGCTCCGGCAGCACGCAGACCCCCAACGGCGCAGCCATCTGCAAGCCCTCCTTTAGGAAAACCTGTACTCAGTTAACCTGAAAATTGTGTTTTCAGTGTCAGGTAGAGCCGCTTGAGTTTGATGCGGGCGTCTTCGGCGCGAAACTGCCAATCAATGCTGACCTGAGGAGCATTCCGATCTCGCTCCCAAGCGGCCACTTCTCGACGCAAGGTTTCGATGTCTTCGAGCCGTCGGTGCAGGCACTGGCGCTCCAGAACCGAGAGTTGGCACTCGGCGAGGTTAAGCCAACTGCCGTGTTCGGGGGGTAGTGCCACGCCAAGCGTTGCTTGAAGCAGTGGGCTGACTCCGGTAAGAACCCTTCCTACAGACAACCGGGCGTATGGGGCTTAAGGTTGTCACTGAACAGCACTCTGCGTTGGGCCCAGGGAGACTGCTCCGAGGCTACGCCCCGGAGCCCCTCCGCTAACTCGTAAGCGCTCTGTCGCTGCCGACGGTGTTCTTGCTGCACAGCAAGGCCGGCGCGATTTGGGCTTGGGTTTTAGCCGCTGCCTGGCTACGGTCGGAGAGCAAGAGGAGGCGCGTCCGGGTCTGGACACGAGCGGATGCGTTGCCGCTCTTAATCAGGGTTTCGAGTTGGGTACGCTGGGCGTCTGTCAAGCAGACGCGGATATGCTTGCTTTTGCGCATACCTTAAGCATACCCAATTTTTCGGTTAACTGGGCACTAGTAATTCATCATCGGGGCGAGTTAGTCAACGTCCTGATCACGGCGGGCAATAGCGATGACCGCAAGCCCGTGCCCTGTCTGTTGGCAAAAGTGTTTGGCAAGGTCTTTGGCGATAAAGGCTACCTCCGCCAGGAGTTAGCCGCACGCCTGCGCGAGCAGTTGGGTCTGTTCTTCTGCCCATGTGCAAAGCAGTCATTTGCTCAACGCATTAGACATTTGAAACTTGCACATCGGGTTAACAAACTACTCTCCGGCGCAGCCTCTCGCTGTAGCAAGCCTTTCCCGCGAGGGGATACCGTGCTTACTTTCGCCTTCCCCGCATCTTATCTGCCGGACTGTAAAGCCGGTTCTAGTTTTCAATATCGGCCTGAGCCAGCGCCACATAGCGGTTGGTCATCTGTAGGTTGGTATGCCCTAGCATCTGCTGGAGGCTAAAGACATTCCCACCCGCCCGCAGGAACTCAACCGTAAAGGTATGCCGCCAGGTATGCGGCGAGCAGCGTGCCCGCTCGATCTGTGCAGCTTTTCCCAACCGTTCCATGAGTTGGCGCAGGCCGGAGCGAGTGAGCGGCTCTCCGCGCTCCGAGATAAACATCGGGTCGTCAGGGTCACGCGGGTCTTCCCGCAGGTACTGCCAGAGCGCCTTAGCGGTTGTACCCCCAAAAGGAACCATGCGGTGCTTGTTGCCTTTGCCCAGGACCGTACACCGGCGGCTTTGCATGCCCAGGTGACGTATCTGAATGGCGCAGAGTTCCGAGGCGCGAACCCCGGTATCGAGCAGAAAGAGCAGAATGGCTTCATCCCGGCGTCGATGGCTGGAACGCTTGGCGGCTTGCAGCAGAGCGTTTCCCTGTTCCGGAGTAAAGGGCTGGATCTGGGCGGCGCGGGCCACCGGCGCGGCAATCGTCTGCATCGGGGAGGCGTCCAGCAGCCCCTCCTGGATAAGCCGCTGGAAGAAGGTGGGCAGGCGCCCATGCTAGGTATGCACTGTACGAGGGCGGACAGGCCGCTTCTGCTTTACATTGCCCCAGCTGCCCTCCAGGATCTTCGTGGCCTTTGTTGAGGTGGGCGAGGAATTGGCGCAGTGGGAGG
>DASRGZ010000017.1:0-101208 GCA_035650735.1 Chthonomonadaceae bacterium | reverse complement strand
CGGAGGCTGGACCGACGTGAATATCTTTGCGCGCGGTGCCGGCGGCGCGGTCGTCAATGCGGCCATCAACCACTACGTCAGCGGCACGCTGGAGATCCTCGACTCGGAGGAGGCGACCGAGGCGGCGCTGGCCTACGCGGCCTCCCGTCCGGGCCGCGAAGGGTTGAGCGTGTCCTATCGCTCTGACCTGCCCTCCGGTTCCGGGCTGGGCACGTCGGCGGCGCTCAACGTCGTCTGGCTGAGCCTGGTCAAGTCTCAGATCGCCTCCGATGAAGACCGAGCGCGCATCGCCGAACTGGCCTACCAGTTGGAGGAGATGCCGGGCATCCTCGGCGGCAAGCAGGATCAATACGCCAGCGCCCTGGGTGGCATGAACTATATGACCTTTGACGAAACGGTCGCAGTGGAGCGCCTCAACATCGCGCCGGAGACGATACAGGCTCTAGAAAGCCGCCTGGTGCTCTGCTATACGGGCAAGCAGCGCCTCTCCGGTAACATCCACGAGAACGTCTGGGGCGCGTTTCGGCGGGGAGTGCCGGAGACGGTCAACGCGCTCTACTACCTGCGCAACTGCGCCATCCGGATGCGCACGGTGCTGCTGGAGGGCGATCTGGACGAGTTCGGCGCGCTGCTAAGCCAGAACTGGAAGCATCAGAAGGCCCTCGATCCTTCCGTCACCAACGCGCAGATTGATACGCTGTTTGTGGAAGCGATGGAGGCCGGGGCGGTTGGGGGCAAAGCGTGCGGGGCCGGCGGCGGCGGCTGCCTGCTGTTCTTCACCGCGCCGGGCCGCCAATCGGAGGTCTCCGACGCGCTCTCGCGGGCCGGGGCGCGCGTCATCCCGTTCCAATTCGATTTCACCGGCCTACAGGTCACCCAGGAACCATGAGGAAACCACCCGCTCCGCTAAAGAACCTTTCAACAGGATTAACAGAATTTCTCAGGATTTACAGGATGAAGGCACAGGGCAGAGACAGAAGCAGGGATTGGTTGGGTTTTAGAAATCCTGTTAATCCTGTTCTAATCCTGTTAATCCTGTTGAGGTTTTTGGGTTTTGTCGGGTTGGGCTTTGCGCTGGCGGCGTGCGGGCAGGTGGCGCGGGCGGAGCTGCGCGCCGGGGCCGCGAGAGTGGAGATCACGCCGGACGTGAAGGCGATGCCGGTGCCGCTGGGCGGGTATGCGGCGCGCCGGGGCGCCCCGGCGACCGGCGTGCATGATCCGGTCTACGCGCGGGCGCTCGTGCTGTCCGACGGGGCCACGAAGGTCGGCATTGTCTCGCTCGACCTATGCTTCCTGCCGGCCAATGTGAAGGCGGAGGTCCTTCGGCGGGTGGAGGCGGCAGGCCTGCGGGGACTGGATAGCGCGCACCTGCTGCTTGCGGCTACGCATACCCACTCGGCGCCCGATCCGCTGGCCATGCATCGCGGCAACACCTTTACCGCCATCAAAGGCTGGACGCACTTCGACCGTAGACTGCTTGATTTTACAGCGGATCGAATCGCGCAGGCCCTCGTCACGGCGGAGGGACGGATGGTTCCGGCGCGGATAGGCAGCGGCGCCGTTGCACTGCCGGGCCGCAACCGCAACCGACGCGGCGACCCGGTAACCGATCCGGAACTTATCGCGCTCAAAGTGGAGACGGCGGAGGGACGCCCATTGGCCGCCATCGTTAATTTCGCCGCGCACCCCACCCTCTACGACGACCGTATGATGGACATCTCTGCCGACTGGCCGGGCATAATGACAGGCCGTCTGGAGCAGAAGATGGGCGCAGGGGCGGTTTGCCTGTTTCTGAACGGGGCGGAGGGCGATGCCTCTCCGAATGGCGTGGACGACAAGCCTGCCGGGGAGAAAGTCGCGGCCTACGGCGAGGCGCTGGCCGACGCCGCCTGGAGCCTGCTCAAAGGGCTGAACCTCCCGTCGGAGGTGCCGCTTGCCGCCTGGATGCAGGCGGTCACGCTGCCGCCGCGTAAGCCCAATGCGCTGTTTTTGATCGCTGCTGCCGAACTTGGCTGCTCTCTGGAGCAAGCGAAGGCGCTTGTCGCTGGCTTGATGCCCACCACGACCCAGATCGGCTTTGTTCGCGTTGGCGACCTGCTGCTGATGGGCTTTCCCTGTGAGCCGAGCGGCGCGCTCGGCCTGGCGGCGAAGGCGGCGGCGCGCAAGGCCGGTTTTCAGCGGCCTGCGGTCGTGGCACTCGCTAATGACTGGCTGGCCTACGCCCTGACGCCGGAACAGTACCGTGCCGGCAAATACGAGGCCGGCATGTCCTTCTATGGCGACCAGTTCGGCCCGACCCTGCTGACGGCGCTCCAGAATGGCTTGCAGGCAAAATAGACGCCCCTTTGGGTTGCGGGCGAATAAATTCGCGGCAACAAAGGCACAAAACCCGCCTGCGCGGGTTCTGCCCTCACCCCCAACCCCTCTCCTTCTAAAGGAGAGGGGAGCAGAAAAGCTGGGTCCCTCCCTTCCCTCCCAGGGAAGGGGCTGGGGGGTTAGGTGAGTCGGCGAAGGCCGACTTTGTGCTCTTGTTGCTGCGGCTTCAGCCGCCGGTAAAGAAAACGACCCTGGGGAGGTCAGGTCTAGCGCAGGAACAGCGTCAGGCACTTGGCAGCACCGCCCGCCTTGAGGAACTCGGAGAGGTTGACGCTGTGGACGATATAGCCGCGCGACTCTAACTCCTGAGTCAGTTGCGGACAGCCCGCCGGCAGGACGACGTGCGCACCGATGACGACGGCATTGCAGGCAAAGCGCAGCGCCTCTTCCTGGCAGACCTCGATGGTGTGGAAATTGTTGGCGATGACCACGCGCGCATAGGGATCGAACGCCCCGGGATAGTAGACGACGGTATCGGGCGTCAGCGGGAACAGGCAGGTATCCAGGTGATACCAGCGGTCGTCAATCAGCTCCAGTGACAGGACGGGCACGGCAAGCATCTCGGAGAGCCAGCGATGGGCGCAGATGTCGCTGCGCTTGAGGTAGCCTGCCAGCAGCATATCGCCCGCAAACAGCGCATCCCCTTCCCCCTCGAACTTACAGCCCACCGAGGGCGACTGCACCTTGTAGCCGTGCGACTCGAACCAGGCGCGGAAATGCGGCTCCTCCACCTGCCGCTGCGGGTGGCGAAAGTTGGAGAGCATGACGTAGCGGCCCCGCACCAGCCCGGCGTTGGCCGTAAAGACCATATCCGGGCACTCAGGAGCCTGCGGCACCAGTTCCACCACCGCGCTGACCTCCTCCGTCAGCACGCGGTAGAGCGCCTGCCACTGCGCCGCCGCCAGGTCCACATCCGGCGTGTTTTGCAGCGACATCCAGGGGTTGATCTCGTACTTGAGCGCGTAGGCGGTCGGCGCGCACATCAGCAGGCGCGTGGGCTGCGCATGGGAAGCCGCTTCCGGAGTCGTTCCTGGGTGCGGCAGTGCGGTCGCCGACGTGGGCTCCGCTATTGCCGCAGAGGCCGATCCGCCGGCTGCCGGCGCCAGTAAGTTCAAATGGGGCAAATGAGTCTGTGTCATAGCAGTACCCCCGGAAGACGGGCCGCAAGCTCCTTTAAAAAGAACTCACAATCTGTAACGAGTCCGAACGCCTGATGCGTTCCCCGGTCCATCAATTTGATCACCGTGTCGGCGTCCGAGTCGACGCAGACGGTGCGGACGGAGGCAGGCAGCAGGTTGCCGGTGGCGATGGAGTGCAGGGTCGTGGCGACCATGATGGCGACGCCCACGCCGCGCACGCGCTCGCGCATGGCGTCCTGAGCTAGCACGGAATCGGTGATCACGTCGGGCAGCGGGCCGTCGTCGCGGATGCTGCCGGCCAGCACGTAGTCCACCCCGCTGGTCACGCAGGCATGCATGATGCCGGACGTAAGGATGCCTTGCTCGACGGCCTGCCGGATGCCGCCCGCCGCGCGAATTCGATTGATGGCGCGCAGATGATGCTCATGGCCGTGCGCCATCGGGACGCCGGAAGCCAGGTCCACGCCCAGCGAGGTGCCGTAGAGGGCGCGCTCAATATCGTGGGTCGCCAGGGCGTTGCCCGCAAACAGCACATCTATCCAGCCCGCGCGCAGGATCGCCTCCAGGTAGTGCCCCGCGCCGGTGTGCAGGATGGCCGGTCCGCCCACAAACAGCACCTTCTGCCCGGCGGCGTGCGCCTCCCGCATGGCCTGCGCAATGGCGGCCACGACCAGTTCTTTGGGCCGCTCGGAGGAGACCTCACTGCCCATGAAGGCGAAGGGGTCCATCGGGTTGCGCCGCTCCAGCGGCGTCACGCGCACGCCCCGATCCCCGACGACGACCGCATCCCCCTTCTGGATACGATGGACGGGCACGCACCGAGCGCGGGCCTGCTCGCCCTGCCCCTCGATGACAATCCCGCAGTCCATCTCAATGTTCTCGACCGGGAGCCAGCGTCCTGCGTAGCGCACCGCCGTTTCGAGGTTAGTGGTCGCGTAGAAGCCTTCCGGGAACACGCCGTCGGCGGGGGCAGGCTCCGTGCAGGTTTCGCCGGCAGCGCGCGTCGCGCCGTGCTGCTGTACGACATGCAAAATGTGTTCCAAAGTGGGCATGTCGGGGGCGCTGACGACGATCTCGGCGTGGCTGACGTCGGCGCGGGTCTGGCCGATGTCGAAATCACTAATTTTATACTGCCCGCCGTCGCGCAGGATGATGTCCAGCACCTTCGACAGCGTCAGCGAGTCGATGATATGTCCGTCCAGGCGGATCGTTTCCGAGGGCATATCGTGTGTCTCTCCCTTCGCCATGCGCGCGGCGCCGCCTTGTGGGCCGGGTCGCCGTCACGGGCGCGCTTTGCATTATCGGCAAGAGTGCGCCTTTTCACAACCTATCCGCCGCCGGCTTTCCGAGTTTTGTCGGCCCTGCCGACGGGAGTGCGTCAGGAGGGCGCTCCGGGCAGCGCGCGGAGGCAACAGCAACGCAGTATCGCGCAAATATTATCAATTTGGATTATTATATAGTAATACGTCGGGCGCAAATCCGGTGTTCCGGGGCCTCCGGGCGGGAGGGAAGCGCGCCCCAGCCTGCCTAGAATGGCCGCAGAAAAGCCGAAAAAGTGGAAGGTTCCTCCGGTCGAACCTTCCACTTCTCTTATTGCACGGGCGAGGAGAGAGCTACTGAACCGGCTCTCCGGTGCTGGGGCACAGGATGGGTTCGCCGCCCTGGTTGTAGGCACGCTTACCCCAGAGGAAGTTGTTGCAGTCGAGTGTCTGCTCCACCTTGTACCACTTGGAGTGACCATCCGCGAAGGTGAAGGTGTTGCCGCCCGAATGCCGTCCGGCGTTCACATAAATGAGGTGCGGATAGGAGCCACCGCCGAAAGGCGCAGTGGGTTGGGCATCAAAGATGCGCTTGGCCGCCGCCGGGCTGAGCGCATAGATCGGGCTTTGCCCGATATGGCTTGTGTCGTAAGGCGTATTTCCTGCTGCATCCAGCGCCCACGCATCCGAGGGGCGGTGCGATTTATAGGCAACGCCGCCCGGCCCGTTGCCGCTGATAGCGTTCAGATAATCCGTAAACTCGGTAACCGCAATCACCTGGGCCGGAGCATCCACGGCTGCAAGGGTGACTACATTTTGCGGCTGTCCCACCATGACACCACCAATACCGCCGCGAGGGCGCGGCATGATCGCTTCATTACATGTGTAGCTCAGGCGGGGCGCTTGATCATCCTGTATATTCGGATTTAAGGGAACGGCCCCGCTGGGAATGCCCGCGCCATCGTTATTAGTATCAGGCCGGAAGTTGGTCGGAGGCGGCCCACCAACCTTGTCGCTAGGGCAGACGAAAATGCCTCGGTTCTTGACGTAAGGTTGTATCAGGCCCGACCAGTTGTGAATCCCGGTAGCGTCCAGATTGCCGACCGCAGTGGGATCGTTGTAGTAGTAGCCCGGCGAGTACGTCTCATCGTAGTCCTGGACGTACATCATGATGGCGGTGCCTATCTGCTTGGTGTTGGAAAGACACGCAGTCTGTCGCGCCTTCTCACGCGCCTGGGCGAAGACAGGAAAGAGAATGGCCGCCAGAATCGCGATTATCGCGATGACGACGAGCAGTTCAATAAGCGTAAATCCGTGCCGGGATCGCCGCTGAGGGGGGAGATTGGTGAGCAGCATTGTACGCCTTCCTTTCTGTAAACCGAAATGTAAAGCACGTAGATTTGCTTCGTTCGGACGTCAGTATACTGCCCACCTGTTAAGCCCCAATTAAGGCGCTATTAAATTTCGGTTAAGACTTGACCGGCCAGGGCGCAAATGAAAAAGCCCCTTGATAGCTCACTACCGAGGAAAATTGGGGCTTTCGGCCCATGCTGCCGCGCTTTCTCTGCTGTATACTCACAGTACTAACCGGGAGGCCCTTGATCTTCCCAGGCGAGGAGAGGGACATGACACCCTTTTCTCTAAGAACAGACGGGCGTGGACATACGAGGAGAATGGATGGCCAATGGGTAGTGGGGCGCACTTCAGGATGGAACGATCAAGGTCGTCAGCCGGGTCAATCCCAACTATTCCTAACCTATTGCTGCAAGCGCGCTCATGCAAATCCTGGGGCATACAGACGAACCGGATACTCCTTAGTGCAGCAGAGAGGAGGGAGCCATGCAGAGCGGAGGCGTTGCCTAGTAGTCCGTCAAGGTAGAATGCATGGATAGCCGATGAGATTGCAAATGCTGTGATCCTAATCTCAAGTGCATCCATAGAATCCTACCTTGACGGACTACTAGTGGCTGCTGGTAGGCATGTTCGGATGGGGAGCTGCCGTCGGATTTCTGATCAGTTTGTGGGTCGGCAGAAGGATAACCAGGTCGCGGCAGGGCGAGGCGGTCTGGTGGAAACCGCTCTTGCGCGGGTTGGTAGCTGTAGCCAGCGTCGTGGTGATCCCATTGCTGGCCGGGCTTGTTGCGGTTATCCTGACGTTTGTGGCGCACCGGGCCGGTTGGGAGAAGCCGTTGCCTTATTTGGCCGGGCTTGGGTATGGCTTTCTGCTGCTGGTGGCAAGTTGGATACTCTGGACGGCCTATAAGCCCTCTTCCACCCGCTCATAGCTCAGAATGGCCATCAAGAAAAGAGACGATGATGTTGAGACAGGTACAGAACAGGGAAACTCAAGACTTAGCTCCTGCTCTATCTTTAGTTGAAGGCGTTTCACCTTATCTCCGCCTTTTTATCAGTTCGTATTTCCAACTTAGGTATGATACATTCCTGCCCGTCTGCTCCGTCCTACGCCTGCTTGCAGATCTGTAATGCTATCTAGCAAGCACATCCATAGAAGGGCGGAAAAGAAGACCCCTGGCGATAGGGAACAACCTTTCCGAACCCAAGTAAGCTCCCCTAGAAGGGAGCAAAGTCTCCAAGAGGGACACAACAATGGCAGACAAGAAAAGTAGTGATGACAAGCGCGGCTTTGCCTCCATGGACGAGGAGAAGCGGCGTGAGATCGCCCGTAAAGGCGGGGAAGCTTCCCACGGCGGTCACGGAAAAGCGCACTCTGATCGCGAAGGCGAGGGCGAAGGCCGTGGCTGGCATGGCGACCCGCAAGGTCATGCCCAGGCCGGTCGCAAGGGCGGCGAAGAGGTCAGCAAAGACCGTGAGCATATGGCTGAGATCGGCCGCAAGGGCGGGGAAGCCCGCGCCAAAGACAACGATTAGGGTGGTCGGGGTGGCAATCAGGGCGGTAGCAACAGCCAGCGGGGCGGCTCCGAGGAGCCGCATGCCAAGGCAGGCCGCCAGAGCCACAAGAACGACTAGTCCTCTGAGTTGTTAGCTTGATAAGAGAAGGACAGATCCCCACGTACCTGTCCTTCTCGTTACGTGAACTCTACTGCACAAATGTTGTTAG
Source organism: Chthonomonadaceae bacterium (assembly GCA_035650735.1). GTDB lineage: Bacteria > Armatimonadota > Chthonomonadetes > Chthonomonadales > Chthonomonadaceae > DASRGL01. The sequence goes on along the minus strand of DASRGZ010000017.1, from coordinate 93,355 downwards.
TATTACCGTGCGCGCTTGCTCTGTTCGTTCTGCCAAGCCCTCTAATCTAGTGGATTGCCAAAGAGGGAGAGGCTCACGTCCAGTGCCACCGGTTTCTCCGGACCTAGCTTCAGGGACGAATGAACCTGACAAGCTCCAGGCCCAGGTTGGCTATATCCAGCGCCCGGTTGACCAGCGTGGATTTGCGCTGGTTTTGCACACGGACGGCCTGCCATTCGATGTAGAGGCACTGCCCACTCTGCCTCTGGAAGACATCAGTGCGCTCGACGACAATATGCGGATACTGCGTCGGAAACGTCTGGATCTCAATCAGCCGGTCGGAGCGAACCTGCTGAGCTATCGGGCCGCCCGGAGCAAATGGATCCAGGAACCGCAGGACACCCTGGACGATCCCTTCCGCCACCTGACAGCGAATCTGCTGCTTCTCTATCCGAGACGGCAAAAAGAAGGCGACTTCGGGCCTGTCCTGGCAGTAGCGGCGCATGAGGATCAAGTTGTTCTCGGCCCCACGCAGCAGACGGTGCAATTTGCGCTGCATGAATAGACTGAACTGCTGCTCGGCCTCCGTATAAGCTATCGGAGAGCGCGTGCGCACCAGATCAGCCCCATCGGTAAGTGGCATTAGGTCCATCGTAAGTCCTCTGAGCGAGACGCGCCCCCCGTCGCCAACCCCTACCCAGAAAGGGCGTGGCATTAGGTCCATCGTAAGTCCTCTGAGCGAGACGGCCCAGGCTAGTGCTCTGTTAAGCGCGAGTTTACACTCTGCGATGAGATAGGAGTAGACACTCCCAGCCGTGTGGATCAATCTCACGCAGCCTGCTGCTGAGGAGATACGTCAACACCGTTGGGAGGGATTACCGAGATAGGAGCTATCTCAACAAAACGCAAAATTCTGCTTAATTGCGCGCTACCCTGTCGAGCTGTTCGACGATCTTCTCTTAGGTGCGCTCGCCATCGTCTCCAGGCTGCGCTCTATCCCGCGTTCGGTGTGCAGGGCAGCCAGACGTTCGCGGTGATGGCGTTCCTCCTGCGCCCGCATTTGCCGATAATGACGTTCACGCTGCCTCCGATTGGCCTTGTGGTGCCGGTTGTGCAGCCAGGTGGCGACCGCACCGACGGCCGCTATTAGCAGAGCGCCCAGTTCTAGCTCAATTGAAATTGAAATCGGATCCATCGGTCCTCCTCCGTCACCTACGCCTCATTCCCTGCCAGCCGCTTGAGCACCCGGCGGCTGAAGCCCCGCATAACCCGCCCGGCAAAGCGCAGGTTGCTGCCCACAGGACGGCCCACCTTTCCGAGCGCGCGCCAGGCAACATAGAGGAGGGTATGCAGGTCGCGGTCTAGTTGCGTGGGGGCCAGCTTCAGGCGAGCCAGATGACGCGTGCGCACTTCGGGCGGACAATGGGCAGACGCCTGCTGTAAGCCCAGGAACAAGAGCACAATGTTATCTATCTGTCCCAGCACCGGGACCGGGCTGAGCACCAGATGCGCGGGCGTCACGCTGTAGGCAATCGCCGCATATAGCAGTGCCTTATGCCGATGGGCGATGGCCGGCTCCCGGAGGAGCGCCCAACCCAGCCGGATGTAGGTGGGCAGCCGCTTGATTACCGGCCAGAGGAGCGCCTTGAGCTCGGCTTCAGGCCGGACGGGGCGAGGCCGCGCAGACGACTTTACGGGCTTTGTCTTCTCTATCCTCATCAGGTTTCCTATGTGGGCGCCGGCAGCAAGCGGCGTGGCGCAGGCGTTCGAACCGCAGAGCCGCCACGGAGCGGACGCAGCGCGTTTATCCCAATCGCTGCTACCGTGCTCGTATTGATCAGCGTGGACAGCGGCGGAGGCCCTACTCTCAACAGCGCCGTCGCCAGGTTGAAGGCAGACGCTCCTGCGGCGATAGCCGTGTTCTGCTGGAGAATATCCATCGCCTCGCGCGCAACATCTATGACCGGCAGCAAACTTTCGAGGCTGCCGGTCAGGAGGATGTCGGCGTCCTGCGTGTCTCTTCCCTCCGGTGTGAGGGAGATAGTCACGTCCGCCGCAGGGAGCCTCTCCCGCCCGTGCCTGCCATTGATGACTACCGCTACGATATGCCCTTGATCACGTAGACGCTGCACAACCTCGGTCGGTTCCGTAGAGAGCGCTTCGACAAGGACATCGGGCCGGCCATAACGGGCTGAGGCCGCCTGCGCAACGCGCGCCGACTCCTGGGTTGGCAGGACAAAGCGCGTAACGCCGCGCTCCAGGAGTCCCTCCACCACACGCGGCAGCGTCTCTCTCTCCCCTGTCGCCTCCAGGCTGACGAACACGACCGCGTTTACCTGCGCCAGTCTTTCCACCGCTTCTCCCCGCCGGATCAGCACTCCCTGGCGGCTCCCTGCCGTCATGGCGCTCAAGACCGGCATCGGGGCGCCAAAACGCATCGCAGAGGCGAAATCGCGTCCCGGCTTGATGATCCCAATAAAATTGCGCGGGTCGCGCCGCAAGAGCAGGCCCAGGGCGGCCACGCCAAAGAGAGGATAGGCCAGGCGATCCCCGACTTGAACGGAATTTTGATAGACGGTGGTATCCGAGAGAGGCGCGTTTGCGATCTGCTCGACCATTGCACGCGCCTGCGGCAGAGCCTCCTCTGCGTTGGCCCCGGCTCGCATTCCCGCCGCAAATGCCTGGCGTGCGGCTTCCTGACGGGAATAGCGGATAATTTGCCCCCGGATAAATTCCCCCAGGCTGATGAGCCAGGCAATACCGCTCGCAGTCAAAAAACGTTCCTGCAAAGCCAACAGCGCTATGTTTGCCAGGTCTAGCTCATCCGTTGTGACCTGGCGCCGGCGGACGCCTCTGGCGGCGCGCTGCGCGATGGGAACGACGGCCATCGCTAACAGCGCTCCGGTCACCGCCACCGGAAACAGTTCTGTGGCGGCGAATGCGACCGCCACCGAGGGCAGGAACAGAGCCTTGAGGCCACGCGGCTTTTCCTGAGCCAGATTCCTGGTAGAGAGGGTTTCGCGCTGCTGTGACGCCGGGGAGGCCGCGCGCTTGAGCGCCCGCCGGGAATCCGTGGAGAGAATCGCGGCGCTCGCTGTGCCGGCATCACGGCTCCGGGATTGCCTCGTTACAGGCAGACGCGCGCTCTCTATGGCTATCCGTTGGATCAGATCAAGCACGGACTCAAGCTGCCGCTGCGTGGGGACATAGCGCACGATGACACTGCGGGCCTCCGGAACGACTTGGGCAGCCTGCACCCCGGCCAGCGCTGCCACACGATCCGCGCACGCCCGCAGACGTCCATTGTCTCCGTAAGCAGGAGCGAACTGAAGGCGAATACGCCCCGGAAATGCGGAGGCGATACGAAATGGCGTGGATGCTTGCATGCCTCTCATGCCTGTATCTCCTGTCAGAAACTCCTGCCATTGTCCCGGGGCGGCACGATCAAGGCCCCCTGGATCAGGGATTTCCCTTCCTTAGAACCCTCAGCACCTTTCGCACCTTTAGTACCGGCAAGGCCTCTGGATCAGAGATTTCCCTCCTCATGCCGGTTCAGGAGTGCCTCCTTCACCGGCGCCGGCAGAGGGGCCTTCGGTGCGGGTGGCCGTGGCAGAAGGCTCCGCCCCAGCCCGCTTGCGTCCCGAGGAGGCGCGTCCCTTACCAGTAGAGCGCGCCCCCGTCGCGCGGGTGGCGCGGCTACGGGAGGGCGACTTGGCCGCTGCGGGCGCTGCTTGCTCAACCGGCTCTTCCTCCAGGGCCGCCGGGGTACCGGCCTCTTCCCGCAGGCTCATCTCCTGCTCGCGCTCATAACGGGCCTCTTCGACGGCATCGTTGAAATCCTCGCGTAGATTGGCCGTCCATTCCTTGGTCTTTTCTTCCACGATCAGGTAGCCTTTGGCTGCCGATTTGACCAGCCCCTTGCCCCGAGAACCGACCAGGTTGCCCACGAGAAAGCCAACGCCAAGTAAGAGCCATTCAAACGGTTCCATGTTCCTTCTCCTCTGAGAACAGATGTCTTAAAGCCAATAAGGTTGGTAGAGTTGCAAGAAATCAAGAAATAGTGATTCTCTGCAACCTTTTCTAATCACAGACCACTACGCACTAACCACTGGAACTGCAAGAAACAGTGACTCCCTGCAATGCTTAAATCTCTTTTCACCGTTTCATCTAGTGCTACCATACGGTTTAATCGTATTAGAGTTCAAGAGCGTGCGTGCGTTTCCTGCCTTTTTAGCCCAATGATCCATCCTATTCGATCCGCTGCATGCCAGGCTTGCGTGCGGCGGATTGCAAGTGGCTCAAGGTTGTTGCGATCATTGCAGTCAGATCGAGGTCATTTAGCGTATGGTGAGATAGAGCAAGCATTTCCATGTGAGCTAGATCTTTGCTCTAAGAGAGGAGAGTCTCATGGCAACGAAGCTGCATGAGGCGCTCGTTCCCGAGCCCCCGGAAGACCGACATGGGCAAGAGGACAACGCGCGGGCGCCTGAGCCCAAACCGCAAGCGCCTGTCAAGGATCGGCACGACGAGCCGGAGCTCTGGCGCAGTCTGTGCGCCGAGCTATTCGGCACGTTCGTGCTGACGTTCGTCGCGGCGGGCGGCGAGGTTATCGGCGCCGTAAGCCACGGCCAGGTGAGCGAGGCCGCGAAGGCCGTTGCGCCGGGCCTTGCTATCATGGCGCTTATCTACGCCCTCGGCGACACGTCGGGCATGCATATCAACCCGGCGGTGACGCTCGGCTTCGCGCTGCGCGGCGCTTTTCCCTGGCGGCGGGCGCCCGGCTACTGGCTGGTGCAGATCACGGGCGCGGTGCTGGCGGCCCTGCTGTTGCTTGGGCTCTTCGGGCCGGCCAAGCACGTCGGCGCAACCATCCCGCATCAGGGCGTCCTTATCGGCCTCGTGATGGAGTTTGTGCTGACCTGCTTCCTGCTGACGGCCATTCTAGGCACGGCGACGCGCTACAGCTCGGTCGGGCCGAACGCTGCGATTGCGGTCGGCGGCACCATCGCGCTGTGCGGGCTGTTCGCCGGGCCGATCAGCGGCGCTTCCATGAACCCGGCGCGGTCGCTCGGTCCCGCGATTGTGGGCGGCGCAATGGATACCGTCTGGATCTATGTCGTCGGCCCGTGCGCGGCGGGCGCGCTCATGTCTGCGCTGATGAATGTGCTGCACACGCAACGCGATCCAAAAGAGGGCGAGGCGGCAAAGGGTAAAGACCAGTCCGCGTCTAAGTAGGTGGTCAAAATCGGAAAATAATTCATGCAAAAGAACACCCGGTAACATGCCTGCCCCCAGGGGCGTAACCGTTAATATCCGACCTGTTGGCCCAAATTCACATGCAAAGGAACACAGGGTGACATGCCTGCCCCAAGGGAAGTCATTGTGGCGCATGATGTCATACCCGGACGAACGCGCTTTCGGATCCAGTCCCTCAAGACCTCGCCGACGCTGGCCCAAGAGATCGCAGACCGGGTTGGCCAGGCGGCCGGAGTTGATAGCGTAGAGCTGAACCGGATAACGGGAAGCGTGCTGGTCTTCTACGACCCTGCCGCTACCGGCGTTCCGGCGCTCAAGCGCGTTATCGAGGCTGTGCTCACCTCGGGACTGCCAATGCCCGCGGACGCAAAGACCGTTCGACCCCAACTTCCTGCCCTTCCGACGGATGCTGGAAATTCCAGGCGAAGCCACAGTCCGCACAACCAGCGGGCCGCAAGGCCGGCCCGAGAGAGAGCGGCGTCGGCGGGCGCGCAGAGCGTGTCGCGCCGTAGATCGGCCTCTGCGCCTGCCGGAGACCGAGAGCCTGAGGCGGTTCCTGCCTTACCCTGGCATACCTGGACGATAGAGACCGTTGCTCAACACCTGGAGACGATCCCGGATCGCGGGCTTACGGCCCAACAGGTCGCCCTGCGGACTAAGCACTATGGCCGCAATGAGGTGCCGGATATCCCACGCCGGCCCCGCGCGGCCATCCTTCAGGAGCAATTCCTCTCCCTTCCGAGCCTGCTGCTCTCCGCCGCAACCACCCTTTCTGCCTGGATGGGGGCCATTACCGATGCGCTGTTCATCGGCGGCGCCATCCTGCTCAATGCGGCTATCGGCTTCTTTACCGAAGATTATGCGGAGCGGACGATCCAATCCTTGCGGCAGACGCGCACGCCCCATGCCCGTGTGCTGCGCGAGGGCCGCAGGGTCCGAATTCCTATTGAAGAGGTGGTGCCGGGGGATATCTTGCTGCTGGAACCGGGCCACGTCGTCGCCGCGGATGGGCGTGTTCTGCGCTCGGATAACCTCGTGATGGACGAATCGCTCCTGACGGGCGAGACGGCGGGACAGGCGAAGGAGGCCGGCCCGCTCGAGGAGGCAGAGGTTCCGCTGGCCGAGCGCGCCAACATGGTCTATGCCGGCTCAGCCGTGGCCTCCGGCAAGGGGGCCGCTCTCGTGACGGCGACGGGCCTGTCCACCGAGTTAGGCCGAATCCGCACCCTGATCGGAGGGGTGCCTGCCGGGCCGCCGCCGATGACCCAGGGCTTAGAGCGGCTTGGCGGCACCCTGGCCCTGGGCTCTATGGGCATCTGCGCAGTGTTCGGAGTCTTGGGGCTCCTCTTTGGACTGCCTGCCCTCGAAATCCTGGCCCTTGTCGCGTCGTTGGCCGTCTCCGCTATCCCGGAGGGCTTGCCTACGGTGTCCACGCTGACCCTGGCGCTGGGGATGAAGCGGATGCGCGCCCAAAATGTCGTGATCCGGCGTCTGCCGGCTGTCGCCACGCTGGGCAGCGTCACCATTCTGTGTGCTGACAAGACCGGCACCCTCACCGAGAACCGTATGCGCATCCGGTGCTTTGTGCTGGAGGGGGAAGAGACGGAGGTCGCAGGGGCCATCACCCGCGATGACATCCGGTTTTTCCGGCAGGGGCAGCTTCTCTCTGCTGCGGAGGAGCCGCTGCTGCTGATGGCGCTGCAAACGGGAGCCCTCTGCACCCAGGCGGAGCTGCATCGCCTGCCCACAGGCGAGTGGGATGCCGTGGGCAGCCCGACAGAAAAGGCGCTGCTGCTGACGGCTGTGGCGGCAGGCGTGGATGTGGGACGCTTGCAGGCCGAGCTTGTCCTGCATGAGCTCCAGGAGCGCGCGCCGGGCCGTAACTACATGGTCTCTATCCATCACAATCTGGGCGGCAGCTCCGAGGTCTTTGTCAAAGGGGCCCCGGAGGAAGTGCTGGCGCTCTGCTCCCATCAGCAAACCAGATCAGGCTCTCTGCCGCTGACGCCCCGACGCCGGAAGTCTATCCGTGCCAGGAACGAGCGGCTGGCGGCGCGCGGGCTGCGTGTCCTGGGGCTGGCCCATGGTATTCTGGGGCCCGGGGAAACCTGGCACGCGGGCTACCGCAGACTGGAATGGATCGGGCTGGTGGGCATGGAAGATCCGGTTCGCGCGGAAGCAGGGGAAGCCATCGAGCGGCTTGCGGAGGCGGGCATTCGGACCCTCATGCTCACCGGAGACCAACGGGTTACGGCCGAAGCCGTGGGGCGCAGCATTAGGCTGGGTCAGAAGGATGGCCTGCGGGTTGCGGAGGCGGCTGCGGTGCATGAGTGCCTGGCGGGTGGGCAGCCGCTGCCGGATGTCCTGGCGCGGGTCACCCCGGAACATAAATACGAGATCGTGCGCCTGCTGCAGGAACAGGGGCATGTGGTGATGATGACGGGGGACGGCATCAATGACGCGCCGGCCCTCAGGGCCGCCGATGTGGGCATCACTCTGGGCATGCGCAGTACCCAGATCGCCCGGGATCTGGCGGACGTGATCCTGCTGGACGATAACTTAATGAGCCTGCCCGCCGTTGTCGGCCACGGGCGGACGCTCTTTGCCAATATCCGCAAGGCGCTCCGGTTCTTAATCTGCTCCAACCTGGGCGACATCGCCCTGGTGGGCGCCGCTTTGCTCCTGAGACGCCCGCCTCCCCTGACGGCCCTCCAACTGCTCTGGATCAACCTGGTCACCGATATCTTCCCGGCCCTGGCGCTGGCGATGGAGCCGGCAGACCCCCAGGTCATGCAGCGCGGCCCGCGTCCTCCCCAGGAACCGCTGCTCACCCGCTCTTTGTGGCAGACGATTACCTGGGACGCAGCCGCCCTCTCCGCAACAAGCCTCGCCAGCTACCTGTGGGGCCTGGGCCGCTACGGCCCGGGGACGCGCGCCAGGACAGCCGCCTTTACCACCCTCACCATGGCCGAGATCGCCTACGCGCTCGCCTGCCGCTCCGAGCCCTCCAACCGGATGGAAACGCCCGCACTGCCCAACCGTTATCTGGCCGCCTGCGTGGGCCTCTCCACGGCTGCTCAGGTCGGCGCGGTAACGCTTCCCCCACTGCGACGGCTGCTGGGCACCACCCCTCTCTCCCTGGCCGATTGGGTTGTCGCTGTCGGGGCGCCCACGGCGGTTCTGGGACTGCTTCAAGCCTTCCGGCGGTTGCCGCCTCCACGGGCGGTGCTTTCTGCGCCTCAGGCACGCCGCGCCCTTCCCCGCCCCGCGTCAGCGCCGGCGACTCCGCAGCTCAGAGAGGCTGAACTCCCGCTGACAGCGCCAGGATAGCGGCGGCGCCGCTCCTCCGCGCAGGCCGTCAGCAGCCCTCCAGGTTTTACCGGTTTTGGGCACAGCGTACCCGCAAAAGGGCCGTGTCTTCCCGAGAGCGCGGTCTCCCGGCACACTCCTTGCCAATCTCCTTGTTACAGGCTCAGTGTCTTCGGCCTGATTCATCTTGATTGGATAGGAGCTACTCGATGAAGTTTCCGGCTTTCCTGGCTGCGGGCGCGGCCCTAATGGTCCTGGGCGGGATGGCTTCCGCGCAGGACTTCACCGTCACCATTGACGTGGACGAGAACGGGCACGGCACTTTCACCAACTCGGACGAATTTTTCGCCACGCTGTCCTCCTCCATGCAGGCCGACCCGGGGCCGGGCGGACTCGCTTCGGCGCTAACCTACAACCTGCTGAATCCTCCCGGCCTGACGGCAGGCGATTTGCTTCTCATAGAGCCTGGGGCCGAGCGCATCTCCGACATTATCCGCTTCAATCCGCAGGAAGATGGAGGCTCGCTGGTGTTCTATTCGGATAACGACGAGGGGACGGATGCCCTGGCCGACACGGGCTTTCCGACGGACCAGTATGACAATACCCTGATAATGGAGGAAGTCGGGCTTGAAGGCAACAACGGGTTTACCTATACCCCGATGGAAGGCCAACCCGGGTTCGTGGCCGGGGCCGACGGCCCGGTGACCTACATCCTTCACAGCGATAGTCCGGCCGTGCCCGAGCCCGGCAGCCTGGCTCTGCTGATGGGCATAGGTGTAAGTGGCGCGGGTTTCGCTGTCCGACGCCGCCGGCGCACATAGTCCCAACGCCTCCCCACGGCCCGCATAGGCCGTAAATAGCCCCAGACATGCCACACATATCCGGTTCGGTATCCGCGCGGATATCGGGACGGATGGCTATATAGATATAGGAGGCTTGCTGGAGGGAGAGACCGTATTGCGGGGTTAGCGGCGGCGCCGGCGGCGGGCGGCAAAGCCTGCCCCGGAGAGACCCAGGCCGAGCAGCAGGGAGAGCGCGCCGGGCTCGGGAACGGAGAAGGCAAAAGCGCCAATGAAGTTGTTTCCCGTATCGCCGACCAGCGTCTCAGCTCCGTTCACAGGATCGATGGTAAAGATCATATGGGTGTCGCCGGTTCCCCCAAAGATCACGCCATCCGTCGGTCGCACGCCTAGAGCGCCAAAGAAATCGTTGGTCGTGACCGAACTGAGGATAAGTGCATTGGTGGGGTCCAGCGTTCTCAGTCCGATGTCCGCCACGGTACCCCTCGGGCCCAGGTTCGCCGAAGCCAGGTACAGAGTGCCGTCGGGCGCAAACGCAATGCTGTCAAAGAAAAAGCCGGTGTTGCCGAGCAGGGTCGCCACGCCCGTCTGCTTATCAATGCGGTAGAGATTGCCTTGCTGTCCCAGGCCATCCTGAGGGCTCTCGACGCCGAACAGCGCATCCGTTCCTGGCTGGACGGCCAGATCGGCAATGCTAATGCCCTTGCCTCCTGCGGTAATGGGTCCGATATTGGAGACCAGGGACCCTGTGAGGGGATTAATACGGATCAAATCGCTGGTGCTAAGCGGCCCGGGTGGCGGTGGGAAGCCGCCGGCCACCTGAGTAGCGCCGAACAGAGCGCCGGTCGCATCAAAGGCGAGGCCAGACAGGCGGGCGACCCCATCGGGATGACCGATCGGGGTGACAGATGCATCTGTCTGATTGATCCGCACGAGCCATCCCTCATTGATGGAGGGCGGCTGGCTGTGGCCACCATTGCCGCCAAACAAGACGGGAGATTGGGCGGACGCCGGGACGGTCGCTACGACACAGATCAGGGCCAACGGCAAGAGCACAGAAGTTCGCATGGCTTCTCCTTCCGAGTGTGTAGAGATTCCTTTTTGGCAAACGTACTGCGTAGCGGGGGTGCAATAGGGAGCCAAATCGGCGGGAGAAGGGCCATAGCGACCGAAAACCCTTCTGGACCAATTCGCCTCGGAGAAATGCCAGTGCATATTTCATGCCAGACGGCATATCCGAGGCAGCGGAGCGCAAATTGGGCTAAGCGTTCTAATGGAGCCAGTGGAGCAAAAGGGCCGCCAGGCTGAGGAAGATGCTGATGCCCACCACATCTTGAAACGCCGTTTCAAAGGGGCCTGCCGTAAGCGCCGGATCGAAACCTGCCCGCTTAGAGAGAAGAGGGACAACGGTTCCAACGATGCCGGCGATGTTGGCCGCCAGAAACATGCCCAAAAAAACGGTCATGCCGAACACCAAGTGCTTGTCCCAGACGGCCCCGATGGTTCCCAGGACAAGGGCGCACGCCCCGCCCAGCAGCGCCGTCGTGGTCAACTGGCGCAGGACGGCGTGTTTCCAATGGGCGAGCTGGACGTGCCCTGTGGATAACCCCCGGATGATGATGGCGGCGGACTGTAAGCCGGTGTTGCCGGAGATGGCCGAAATGATCGGCATAAACGAGGCCAGCAGGATGTACTTGGTCAGAGTCGAGTCGAAATAGTGGATGACGAAACCCGCCAGCAGTTCGATGAACATCGTCGCCATGATCCAGGGCAGGCGTAGCTTGGCCACCTGCGCCGGGGTCTTGTTCTCCAACTCCTGCGCATCGGAACCCGACATATGGGCGACATCCTCGGTCGCCTCCTCCTGGATCACGTCAATGATGTCGTCGGGGGTAATCACGCCCAGCAGCTTGCTCTCCGGCGCGCCGCTGACCACCGGCAGGGCGGTCAAGTCGTACCGGGCGAACACGTTGGCGACCTGCTCCTGGTCGCACTCTGGGGTGACGGTCACGACCTCTTCGCGCATCAGTTCCCGTACCGGCGTCGTTGGGCTGGCCGAGAGCAGCGTCCGCAGGTCCACCGCCCCGAGCAGACGGCCCTGCGCGTCCACGACATAAAGGAAGAAGATGGGGTCGGCCTCTTGCTTGTCCCGGAACCGCGCGATGGCCTCGGCTTGTGTTGCCGTTTCCGGCACGTCCACGTAACCCAACGACATGATGCCGCCTGCGGTGTCCTTCGGATAGGCGAGCAGGGTGCGGATCTCTTGCGCCGTCTCTCTATCCGTGAGGGTGAGCACGCGCTCGGCGGCGTCTTGCGGCAGCCCGCCCACGACATCGGCCCCCTCGTCCGGAGGAAGTTCTTCCAGGATGTCGGCGAGACGGTCGGGGCTGGTGATTTTGACCAGACGGGCCTCTGTCGTGGCATCCACCTCGTCCAGAACCTCGGCGGCCTCTGCTGTGTCGAGGGCTTTGAATACCTGCGCATCCTCCTGCTCACTCAGGAACAGCATGGCGTCGGCGAGGTCGGCGGGGTGAACTTCCTGCAAGATGTAACGGAGTTGCTCTGCCCTCTCCGGCATAAGGTTCGCGCGGATTTGCCGGGCCACCTCTACCACATCCTGGCGCACGGTCATCAGCCTGCGCCGCTCGGAGAACGGCTCTTTCGTCTCACTCATTTCGCGCAAAATCAATATATCCCCTGTCTGGATCGGTAGCTACCAGGCGCACGCGCACTCTCTCCCCAACATCCATGCCCTGCTCTCCCTCGACCACACGCCCTTCAATGGGGGGATTTACCACTCGGACAAAAACCCCTTTGGCCGATACACCGGTAACAATGGCATCAAACTCTTCGCCAATCCGCCCGCGCATGAGAACGGCAGCCGCTACCTTGCGCATCTTTCGCTCAACTTTACGAGCGGCATCTTCACGCTCTGTACAGTGCTGGGCTATCTGGTCTAGCTCCGTGCGGCTATAGGGCGCGGCAGCATGAGTGAGCACGGCTTTCAAAAGGCGCTGGATGACCAGGTCGGCATAACGCCGGTTTGGAGCCGTCGAGTGCGTATAGCGATAGGCCGCCAGGCTGAAGTGCCCCTGAGCTTCGTCAAGGCTTCCCATGACGACATACTCTCCCGGCCCTAATAGCTTGACAATCGCTAGCGAGAGATCGGGGAAATGGACAGGGTCGGCAGCCTTGCGGCGGGCGAGAAACTCGGACAACGCCCGTGCATGCGGTTGATCCGGTAAGCTTTCCCCTAGACTCTGGGCAAGCGCCATAATCCGAGGCCAACGTTCCGGCGACCGTACGACCCGTTGAATGAAGGGCAAGCCCGTTGCCTCCAGAAAGGCGGCCATAGCTGTATTGGCCGATACCATCAGGTTCTCTATCAGGGCGCGCGCTTGGTTCTTACGGGGGACGGTAAGATTGGTCACCTGGCCGTTCTCCACGACGGGCACGGCTTCTATCGTTTCCAGATCCAGCGCGCCCTGTTTCTGTCGCTGTGCTAATAGGCGCTGCGCGGCTTGATCCTGAAGACGAAGCTGCGCCTCCATTCCCTCCACACGCGCTACGCCCTCCGGCATATCCCCATGCCCCTCTAACCATGCCCCCACCGTCTCGTAGTCGAGCTTAGCATAGTTATGCACAACGGCTCGATACATATCGGTGGAGGCGAGGGTTCCTTCCTCCGTAACTACCATATCAATGATGAGAGCCAGCCTATCCACGTCCTCCAGCAGGGAGGACTTATCCGTTGAGAGCGTTTCCGGCAGCATGGGAAAAGTCACCACACCGGTATAGACCGTGGTGGCATTTGCTCTCGCATGGGCATCCATAGAGGAGCCGACCGGCACAAAGGCATCTACGTCGGCAATGCCTACACGCACGCGAATGTTACCATCTGCGAGACGTTCTGCAACTTCAATCTGATCCAGGTCACGCGACTCTGGATTATCAATCGAGGACCAGCGCAGGGCGCGTAGATCACGCACAGCACTCTTGGCAGGAAGAACGACATCACTCTCTACTTCCGCTTGGGCCTGCTGTATTGCCTCTGTAGGTATATCCGGCTCAAAACCTTCTTCCCGCATTGCTTGCCGGGCACGCTCGCTAAGATTATCAGGAAAGGCTATATGCACGGCCATCATTATCTGCCAGGAGGAAGGCATTACCGAAGTGTTGGCCCATGATCATCACTTCCAGCAGGCCGGGTTTGTGGCTTTGCTGCGCGATGGAGACTGAGCCAAGCCCATTTTTGCTGCCAACGCGGGTAAGCCCGCTCGGCAGACGCCCGAACTATTTGCTATTGCGCTCGACCTCTATAAACAGCGTCCCGTTATGGAGTGGTTGCTGACTTGCGGCGCAAAGGCGTGACGAACGCGCCAGGTAGGAATCCAGGCGAGAAATATGGAACAAAGCTCTGAGTGCAATGTGGCTCAGAGCTTTATGTTTGCCTTTTTTAAGTGTAAGGAGGATGCCATGCGAAGGAGCGGACAGGGTGCACAACGGAAAATCGCCTGGTGGCTGGGCGTGATAGGGGGCGCGTGGCTGCTGGCAGCCTTTGCGGGCGGCATCCCGGCCCGCGCGCAGACGGGAGCGGACAAGATCGCCGCCTGGGTCAACGGCGAGTACATTACCGAGGCCGAGTTCTATCGCCGGTTACAGAACGTGCGCGCGCAGGATTTTATCGTCTCCCTCAATCCGCCGGTCTTCAAGGGCGATACAGCAGGGCAGCTTGTCCTCAACGCCCTCATCAATGAGCGGCTGATCCTGCAATGGGCGGCCAAGACCAATCAATTGCCGACCGAGGCCCAGGTGACGGCGGATCTAGAAAAGCTGAAAAAGCAGCCCGCCATCGCGCAGGCCCTGGAAAATAAGCTGCTTTCCGAGGATACCCTCAAGTTTCAGATTAAAGTGGAGCGCGCTCGCTATAACCTGGCGACCACCGCCGCCTCGATATCCCCTGCCGAAACGGAAGCCTACTATAAGGCCCACATTGCCAACTATACTGTGCCCGAGCGGTGGGGGCTGGCTGCCATCCGGACTTCCAACCCGGAGACTCTCAACAAGATCGAGGCCGACCTGAAGGCGGGCAAGCCGTTTGCGGAGGTCGCCAGAGCCTATTCGGAGGATGAGAAAAGCAAAGCCAACGGAGGCATGCTGGGAGTCGTGAGCGCCAACGACAGCAACCTGCCCGCACCGCTGCGGGAGGTCATCAAGAAACTCAAGGTCGGCGAGGTGTCGTCGCCGGTTCGATTCGACCTCAAAGACGCGCAGGGCAAGCCGCGCGGCACGCTATGGTTTATAGTGCGCCTGGTGAGCCGGGAGCCGCAAATAGTCCATCCCTTCTCCGAGGTGAAGGAGGACGTAGAGCGCGCCGCGCTGCTGGAGCGGGCAGGCGGCTATGCCGTCGCGGATAAGAAGATCCAGCAGTTCCGAGAAACCTCCGATATCAAGATCAATCTGCCCGGCTACCAGAGCCTGCTATCTCCGCCGAAGAAGTCCTAGCCACCTAGCCTTATTGCTGCCTTCCCGCTGTGTCTGCTCTGTCCGAGGTGCTGCCGGAAGCATTGGCCGGGGGCGTTGCCTCGGGAGCGCCGCGCCTGACAACGCCGCCGCGACTGGGCAGCCAGCGCATACGGCGGGGCGCCGCGCGGCTGGCAAAGACGCCGCGCCGCAGCGTCTCCAGGTACTCCGGGCGGGTATGGATACCGCCGTAGGAGAAGAGATTAACGCCGGCAGCGCCCGCGCGCCGCACCTGCGCGATCTTCTTCGCGACGTCATGGGCGGAGAGGTGCCAGGCTCCAATGCCCGTGTAGACCTGCCTACCGCCCGCCGCCGCCACGGCCCGCCGCGTCTGCTCCAGAATGCGCTCGGTGCTCTTCCCGTAGGCCATCAGGGCTACCGCGTCCAGATAGCCGGCCTGAAGCCACCCTCTCCAGTCCTGACCGCGATAGATAAAGGCGTCGTCGGCATCGGGGAAGACAGCGGCGGATACCTGCATCCAGGGCTTGTCGGCTTTGACGGCGGCGGAGATGCGCGCTACCAACTGCGTGATCTGAGCGCGCCGCCAGTCGGCCCAGGGCTTCCCGAACGCATGGACATAGGCCAGGCGGTCTTTAGTAAGGCGCTTGTCCAGACGCGCGACTTCCTCGGCAGAGAGCTGCGCCGCCATGAAATGGCGGAAGCGGGCCAGCGTGGAGGGGCTGAAGTCGTAGGCGATGCCGGCATAGCGGCAGTAGTCGAAATGGATGCCATCTATATCGTAACGGCTGGCGACGTCGGTGAAGACCTTGAACAGATGCTCCTGGACGGCGGGGTTGCTCGGCTGAAGGAAAATCCCCTCGCAGTCATCGTTTGGAATGGGCGAGCAGTGCCCGTGACGGTCGCGGGCGAACCAGTCGGGATGGGCGTTGAAGATATGCTGCGGGTTGCGCGGACGGCGCGAACCGCTCCACGTCAGGAAGGTATTCAGCCAGGCGTGAACCTGCAGGCCGTTGGCGTGCGCCTCCTCCACGATCTGGCGGAGTGGGTCGAAATCACGAGGCTGCCCGGCCAGCAGTTCGGCGCGCGGCTCGTAGGGCGAGTTGTACCAGGCGTCGCCGCGCCCGCGCACCTGCACGAACAGGGCGTTGAGATGGTACTTCACGGCGGTCAGCACGACCCGATGCACCGATTGCGGCGAGATCAGGCTGTCGCGCACGACCCAGAGGCCGCGCATCTCGCCTGCATCGTCGGCGCTTGCCTCCGGCGTCATGGAAGCCTCCGCCGGATCGGCACGCGCCGCGTCGGGCTTCTCGGAGCGGACGGAACCGGCGGGCGGGAGGTCGGAATTCTGGCTGCTCGCGGTGGGATCGGGCGCTTGTGCGTGGGTTGGAACGGCCAGAAGAACGGGAAGCGTGAGCAGGCCGGCACAGGCCAGCCGCAGCAGCGAACGTGTCTTTTGCGACAGGGACAAACGGTGGGTATCGGTCAAGAAGGCTCTCCTGAGGTGAAATTGGCCCTCACCCCCTGTCCCCACTGCCAGGGTCGGAGTGTAGGGGGTAGGTGGTAGGGGGTAGGGAAAAACCTCACCCCCGGCCCACTGCTAGGGGCGGGCCTGCAATGGACTGCCAGGGTCGGCAGGGTTACGGCCCCTGCCTCCGCCTTGCCACAGCCCCCGCCTCGCGACCCCCGGCGCTGCGGGAGAGGGGAGAGACCTCACCCCCGTCCCCTCTCCTTCGCAAGGAGAGGGGAGAGGCGTTCTCATGCGAGGGGCTGCGCCCCGCGTAGGGAGGGCTGAGGAATAATCGGCGGATGCGCTCAGTATCGCACAGTTGCGCCTTCCTGTCAAGCCCTCTGCGGCCAATTCAGGTGCCGGTGCAGGAACGCGAAGGTGCCGACCCCGTGGATGGTGTGCGGCCCGTTGAAGAACTCGATCTCCGTGCGCTCGCTAAGGCCGAGCAGATCATAACGGCGGCGCGTGCGGGCGAACTCGTAGGCCACCCACTCGTCCGGCGCAACGCCGTCGTGGTGGCCGCGCTCGACCATGAACGGGCGCGGGCAGATCAGCCAGCTCAGCTCCGCGTAGTTGAAGGTGTTGCCCAGGTCGAACTCCGGCATTTCGTATTCGCCGGTCAGCAGGTAGGTATAAGGGTTGCCGATACTGGCGTTTTTCCATATCCACTCGTTGTAATCCGCCGAGCAGATGGACAGGCAGTACTCTTCCAGCAGCGCCGGAACGCGCATCGCCGTCTTCCCGCCATAGCTGAGGCCGTAAAAGGCGATACGCTCCCGATCCACGAACGGCAGGCCGGCGAGCCATTCCAGCGTGCGCGCGTGCTGACGCGTGATAAAGGAGAAGAGCGAAAGCTTCAGTGGGTTCGCCTTGCGCTGCAAGACCCGGAACCGGTCTTCGCCGATGTAGGGGTTCTGAGGCGCGTAGGTCACAAAGCCCCGCTCCGCCAGTTGGCAGGCGAACCGATGATAGGAGGGGTTCTCCACGGAAGGATCGGCCACATCCTGAGGTCGTCCCTCCAGGCCATGCTGGCAGACGACGACGGGACGCCGCTCGCCCTCCCGGATGTCTGCGGGCGCCAGCAGGATGCCATAGGCGAACATATCCGGGCAGACGTCCAGCACGACCTCATAGCCCCGGTACTTAGGCATATCGTAGACCAGCCGTGTGCGCGGATGCAGGGGCGGCGCGGCGGGGGGCAATTCCCCGATGACCTCCTCCCGGAGATAGTCGCGATACCGTCGGCAGCTTGCCTGCCACGCCTCCGGGCTAGAGTCGTCGGCCTGCGACCAGAACTGCGCGCGGCAGGAAGGCGCCTCGCGCATCGCCTGCTGCGTGTGCTCCAGCAGTTGATGGAACTGGCGTTTCTGTCGGGCTTCCGGGTCCGGAGCCGGACGGTCGTACTGCGGTGGGCGGCTCAACGGAGCTAGTTCGTCCGGCACGCCCAGATCGCGCAGGAACTGGCGCAGCGCCGCCTCGCTGCCGGGCAGGCCGCTGCCGTCCCCGCTGGCGACCAGCGTGAGCGGGGCCGGAGGCCGAAGGCCCGCCGTTAGCTGCCGGGCGCGAGCGCACTCGGCTTCCACCGCCTCTAGCGGCGGCGTGGTCAGCGCACCGGGAGCCGCGCCGCTGCGGCCAGGAGAGGGCGGAGGCGGCCCGGCAACCTGCGGATGGCGGCAGGCTTCGACGACCAGCGGGCGGGGTGCGATCAGGCCGGCGATCTCGGCGTCGCCGAACTCCTCTAAAAGCCCAAAGACGTTACGGTAGATCGGCTCGCGCCAGAGCGGCTCGCGCGGCTGGAAGTAACCGCAGACGGCGGCGGCGTCCAGGCGCGTCTCCAGGGCGGCGGCGTAGAAGGCGATCAGCCCGCCCTCCCCGTAGCCGAGAATGCCCAGGGGCCGGTGCCCTCCGGTGCTCTGCGTTCTGTCTGCCTGCTGTGCAAACCAGTCCACGGCGGCAAGCGCCTTCTGTACCTCGTAGCCGATGATGTGCCTACCGAGCTCGTAGGCGGCGCGATAGAGAAATTCGCGGTGCGGCTGGTTGGTCATGCGGATCTGCGGGTCGCCCGAGTAGGTGTCCTGGCGATTGATCAGGCAGGGAACCAGCACGCGGCAGCCGCACTCGGCCAGGCAGCGGGCAAACTGCGCCTCGGCGGGCACGCCGGGGGCCAGCCCGATCAGCATCTCCGGCGTCCAATCGCAGTCGGGGAGCGCAAGGATGTCGGCAATCGGCGCTCGGTCGGGCAGCAGCAGCAAGCCTTCGCCCTCCACGCCGCGCAGCGCGCTCCAGCGCACGGCCAGAATGCGGTATCCCTCTCCCGTACCGAGGCTTGCGGAGGCCGGTTGTTCCGTGGAGAGCGGAACTTCCAGGCGCATCTCCGCCGGTTCCCGCGTGTCCACCACGCCGATGAGCCGCCGCAACCGCACCCGGTTGGCCTCCACAGACCGTATGTAGGCTTCATGGGAGGCGAGGTCGCGGTGCCAGTGACGCTCCCGTTGCTCCACGGCGGCGGCCAGCGCGCGGGTCAGGTAGGCATCTATGCCCGCCACCATCTGCGCTGCAAGGTCGCCCTGCAGCGTTAACGGCCTGGTATCCGGCAGAGACTCCATCGTGCATCAGCCCTCCAGCGCGAACGCAACGGCCTGCTCCAACGGCATGACATGGCCTTGCGCCCGCGCCTCCGCAAACGCCTCCTCGCCCAGCGCAGACCGTGCCGTCGCCACCTCATGGTGATAAGCCCCACGCGCGAAAGGCAGCAGGGGAGCGCGCAGCGCTTCCCGCAGCGCCTCCGCCGCCCCCCACAAGGGCGCCGCCCGCGCAAAATCGCCCCGCGCGCTGGCGACGCCGGCAAGCCCTTCCAGGGATTCGGCGATCCCCAGCTTCGCGCCCAGCGCGCAGAACTGCGCCAGACTCTCTTTGTGGAGCGCGCTGGCGCGTTCGTATTGGCCCTCCAATCGCGCCAACCGTCCCAGGTTATTGCGCGAGTGGGCGATGCCCCAGCGATCCGCCATCTCCCGCCGCAGCGCCAGGCTCTCCTCCTCCAACTGCCGGGCCTGAGCGTAGTCGTCACGTTCCCGCGCTCCGGCAGCCAGGTTGGTCAGCGCCAGGGCGATCCCCGGTTGATCGCGCTTTTCCCGCAGCAGTGCCAGCGCCTCCTCGTAGAGCGCGGCAGCCCGCTCCGGCTCGCCCAAGCACTGCGCCGTCCGTCCCAGGCCGATAAGCGCATAGGCGACGCCGGAGGCGTCCTCCAGTGCCCGATAGAGATGCAGGCTCTCCATCAGTAGCCCGTTGGCCGTGCCGTAATCTCCCTGCCACCAGGCCAGGACGCCAGCCCCATGCAGCGCTTTGGCCCGCTCCGCCATCAGGAAATCGGGCGCTTCGCCCTGCTCGGCCCGCGCCAGCGCGTCCATCAGCAGTTCCCGACCCTCGCTAAAGTCGCCACGCATAGACCAGAAGCGGCATAGCGCCCCGCTCAGACGCAGTTCCGCCGCCACGTCCTGCGCCGCCTTGCACCAGGCCAGCGCCGCCCGCAGGTTCTCCTGCTCCCTCTCCAGGTGCCCCAGCCATACCTCCTGCTCCGCGCCGTAGAGCAGCCGCTCCGACTGCTCGGCCAACTGCAGATACCAATCCCGGTGCCGTCCGCGCACGTCGGGCGCCTCTCCGGATTCCTCCAGCTTATCCTGGCCGTAGCGTCGGACGGTTTCCAGCAGGCGGTAGCGGGTCTCGCTCTCCTGCCCCTCGACCATCACCAGCGACTTATCCACCAGCTGCAGCAGCAGCGTCAGCGTCTCCAATTCCCCGGCGAGGGGTTCCTGGGAAAGCGGGACCTTCAGTGGGAGGGTGCCCTCTTTCTCCAACGTTGGCATGGAGGGCGGCACCGGCGCGGAACAGATCGCCTCTACCGCCTCCAGGGGAAACCCGCCCACAAATACCGACAGACGCCGGAAGAGCACCCGCTCCATTTCGCTGAGCAGGTCATAGCTCCAATCCATCATGGCCTGTAGGGTCTGGTGGCGCGGCAGGGCCGCCCGGCTGCCCCCGGTCAGCAGGCGGAAACGGTCGTCCAGGCGCGCGGCGATCTGCTCGACAGGCAGGACACGCACACGGGCCGCCGCCAACTCAATAGCGAGCGGAATCCCGTCGAGACGATGGCAGATCTGGAGCACTGTGGCGGCGTTGTGGTCGGTGAGGCAGAAGTCTGGATGGACCGCCACCGCCCGCTCGCTAAACAGGCGCACGGCGTCGCACTGCTTCAGACTCTCCAGCGTGGGGGGACGCCTGGGATCGGGCATTGCCAGCGGGGGCACGCGCCAGGCCGTCTCGCCTGCAATGCCCAGCGCCTCACGGCTGGTCGTCACGATCTGGAGCCGGGGGCAGGCGCGCAGTAGGGTGTTGGCGAGCGCCGCACAGGCCGCAATGAGATGCTCGCAGTTGTCCAGGATCAGCAGCAGACGCCTGGGAGCCAGCGCCTCCGTCAGCGTCCCCAACAGGAGACGGCCCGGCTCCTCGCGGATGCCCAGCGCCAGAGCCGTCATCCGGGGAACCTGAGCCGGGTCGGAGAGGGCCGCCAGCTCCACCAGCCACACGCCGTCCGGGTACGCTTCGAGCAGGTCGGCGGCGGCCTGGATGGCGAGCCGGGTCTTGCCGCAGCCGCCGCAGCCGGTCAGCGTCAGCAGTCGAACGCCGTTCTCGAAGTCAGGGTCTCGGCCTGACTTATGCAGAGGCAGTGTGCCGGCCCCCTGGGTCAACTGCCGCTTGATCTCGCTGATCTCGCGTTCCCGTCCGATGAAGCTGGAGAGCTGGCGCGGCAGGTTATTGGGCAGCTGATCGAGCGAGCGGAGGGGCGGAAAATCGGCGGGCAGGTCCGGGGCGATAAGCTGGAAAACGCGCTCAGGGCGCACCAGGTCTTTGAGGCGGTGCTCGCCCAGATCGCGCAGGCTGACGCCGTTGGGAAGGCCGTCGCAGACCTGCTCCTGGGTTGCCTGCGAGAGCAGTATCTGCCCGCCGTATCCGGCGTCCAGCAGGCGATCCACGCGGCTGAGGGTGGGGCCGAAATAGTCGCCATTGCGCGCCTCTGCCGGGCCGGTATGCAGCACAACGCGCACGCGCAGCGGGCCGGTGGCGCCCCAGGGCTCCCCATGCAGGGCGCGCTGGGCTTCCAGGGCGGCGGTCAGGGCCTCCTGGGCAGAGGCGAAGGCGGCGCGGAAGGCATCGCCGATGGTCTCAAACACGCAGCCGCCATTGGCTTCAATGACCTGGCGAAGCAGGTCATCATGCCGGGCGAGCGCATCCCGCATCGCCGCCGGATGCTGTTCCCAGAGCCGGGTGCTGCCTTCAATATCGGTAAACACAAAGGTGACGATTCCGCCGGGCCATTCACGCATGGGACGCTTCCCGCTGTAGATTTCCCATTACCAGCCACTAATGATATCCCTACATTATCAAATGCTTAATCCCCTTTTCGACGGCCACCTGCCGCTCTCCTGCGACAAAAATAGCCCCTACTGAAGTAGTAGAAAGGGCAGAGATGGCCTCTCCCATGCTCGGGTGGCAAGCGCCTGGAACTCGACTAAGTTCTGTGCGGTGACGTACGCCGTTTCGCCCTGAAGGATCAGGGCATCCACAGCATCCTTGACGATGCTATACAGGGGGTCCGACGGTAGGACGCGCCGCGCGCAAACGTTGGTATCGGCAAGATAGGCCATGACTAAGGAAGCTCGTCCTCGTCGGCGTAGAGGCTCTCGCGCTCAAAGGCTTCGGGCGGCAATGCGGGCAGGTGGCAGTTCTTCTCGGCTGCGGCATCCAGCGCCTGAATGCGCTCTTCCGGCGTCAGGCCGGCCCGATAGCGGCTTTGAACGGGTAGCTCTTGTCCAGGGACGATGAGCGTAAGTTTGGGGTAGCGGCGAAACTCGTCGGCATGGGTAGAAAGTTCTTCCCAAGTTCCTTCATATACTTTTGGTTGTGCCATTTTGTTCTCGCCCTCCAGTTGCATTGCCTTAATTATCAATTATAGCACGACTAGCCAACCTCTACAGGAAAGATACCCCTGGCAGGCAGGGAGTTTTCCGCTGTCGGCCACCTAAGATTGTGCTTGTATCCAGTGCTTGGCGGCACTTTGTAGACCTGAGTAGCCAATGCCGCCTTCGGTTGGCAGCCCACATAGCCGAGGTTCTGGATAGCTTGTTTTCCTTTCCGCAAGCGCGCCGGACATTCCTGCAAGGAGACATTTGCAACGTTCTCGACACGGGACAGGAAGACAGAAACCGGCGATTAGTGTGATGAATAACCCGGCCTGGCCTCTCCTGCCGAACGCCTGCGCCTCCGATAATAGAGGAACACCAAGAGGTACGAAAGAATGGCGAGTGAGAGAGCAAAGGTTGGCGGGCCTGCCCACAAGCAGGCGGATGCCCGGTTTACAGCGCTGACGAAAGCGTTTCTGGCGGCCCAATACGCAGCGCATCCCGTGATGGCGACCACTATGGGCGTCCACGACTACGACGACCACCTGGATAACTTCAGTCGGTTCGCCCTGCGCGAGGATCGGGATCAGATCCGCGCCTACCTGCACGCCATTGATAAAATCTCGCTGGCGGAACTGAATCAGGAGAACCGGCTGGACTATCGCCTGGCGCGCAGTTGGGCGCAGATGGCCCTGTCGGCGTTCGACCAGCAGCGCTGGCCGGAGCGCCATCCACACGCCTACGCGGATACTATATTCTCCGGCCTGTTCCTGCTGGTCTGCCGCCCGTTCGCGCCGGCAGAGATACGGGCCGTCCATCTGCTCGGCAGGCTGCGCACCATTCCCGTCGCGCTCGCCGAGGCGCAGCAGAACCTCACCCGACCGCCGCGCCTGTTCACCGAGGTCGCGATTGCCCGCGTGGAGGCGGGCGATTCGCTGTTTGCCGAGACGCTGCCCGCCTTCGCCGCCTCGCTCCCTCAGTCCGGTCTGCAAAAAGTCCTGAACGAAGCCATCGGCCCGGCGCGCGCCGCCTTCGCCGCCTATGCCCGCTTCCTGCGCGAAACCATTCTGCCGCGCTCCGTAGAGGATTTCGCGCTCGGCAGAGAGCTGTTTGATTATCATCTGCGAGTGGGCCACCTGCTGGATAGAGAGCGGGAGGATAGCGAGGCGCTGCTTGCCATCGGTCAGGAGACTCTGGAGCAGACGAAAAGGGAGCTGGCCGCGCTGGCCGCCGAAATTGCGCTGGGCCAAAGCTGGGAGGAGGTCGTCGCCGATCTCAAGCGAAGCCATCCGACGGCGGAGGGATTGACGCGGGCCTATGCGGAAGCAATGGGGCACGCCCGGGAGTTCGTTCTCTCTCGCCGCCTCGTTACCGTCCCGGAGAACGAGACGCTGCGCGTGATCGAGACGCCGGGGTTTGCGCACAGCCTCTTGCCCTTTCCGGCCTACCTGCCGCCCGCGCCCTTCGAGCCGCGCCAGGAGGGCCTGTTCTGGGTGACGCCCATCCCCGCCGACGCGCCCCCGGAGCGGCAGGAGGCGCTGCTACAGGGCCACTCCCACGTCAACATTCCCCTTATCGCCCTGCACGAAGCCTATCCGGGCCGCCATCTCCAGATGGCCTGGGCGGGGCGCACGCCCTCCCGATTTCGCCGCCACTTTGCCAACAGCAGCCTGTTCATCGAAGGCTGGGCGCTTTACTGCGCGGACATGATGTGGGAAGAGGGCTTCACCACCGACCCGCGCGTGCGCCTGATGCAGCTCAAGGCGCTGCTGTGGCGGGCCTGCCGGGTGCTGCTGGATGTCGGTCTGCATACGCGCCAGATGAGCCTGGCCGAAGCCGCACAGTTCCTGCAAGACGAGGCCCGGCTTGAGGAGGCGCACGCCTGGGCCGAGGTGCGCCGCTATGCTCTTACGCCCACCCAGCCGATGACCAGCGTGGTCGGCAAGCGCGCTCTGGTCGCGCTGCGCAGCGAGATCCAACGGCGGCAAGGCGCACGCTTTGACCTGCGCCGCTTCCACGATGCCATCCTCTCCTACGGCAGCATGCCGCCCGCGCTGTTGCGAGAAGCGCTTCTCTCCGTTCCCTGAAGCCTGGCTCCCTCGCCCGCCCAGCGCCAACATTCGCGATTGGCTCGTTTCAGGCGCGTCCTTCTCCCGGTTTAGAGAACGCCAGCCGTCCGTGCGGTTCTCGATTTTGAAATATCCCGAGACAAGCGCCGATTTCGCGCCGCCTCCGCCATGAGAGAACGCCTGTGGCGCTCTGCTCGGGCAGCCCTTCCGCATCACTTCTTCGAGCCGAAGGAACGAAGGACAATCAAGAGACAATCACGTAAGGAAATCCCTAGAGCGTGGGATGCACTTGGGTCCTCTTGAGGAGATAGGCCAGCCGCTCATTAGAGGCTTGGTGCTCGCTAGAAAGCGAGCACCAAGCGGTCATCAGCCTCCAAGTCCTCTCTCGATGCAGGCAAAAAAGGGCATAACACCCTCTAGAGCCCAAGCGTCGGGAGTGCGAGGAATGTGTCAAGATCGGCGCGAGGTGGGTTCATCTGCGCACCTGCAGACGTGCGGCGCGACGCTGTGCTGTGACTCCTCGCCCAACCGCCATGCCAGGGAACACGCCCAGGCGAGCGGGCACCCCGTGATCGCTTCGGCGGAACCGAGGGAGCGTTGGCTGTATTGTTATCCAGATGAGGCCTTTGCCGAGTATTAAAGGGATGGGACAGCCGGGGGTATCCGACGTCTTCAATCCACTTTCAGCGTGGAAGTAGCCGCGGGCAGGCCCTCCGCCTCGGCTCGCAACGTAATTGATCCGGCAGACCCTGTGGGTCGGATTACCGCCAGGCACTTGCCGTGAAACGTCCTGGTTCGCGGCTGACGAAAGCCGGCCACATCTTTCGGATTGCCGTTTCCCACCCCGGCCAGCTCCCCGACCCCGCGAACATGAAGCGTTATGGGCACGACTGCATCTGGAACCAGGTCTCCGGCCTGATCCAGCACCTCGACGGTCACAAACCCCAGATCGCGACGGTCCCGCCGGAGGGTCTGCCGGTCCGCCCGCAGCCGAAGTTTCGCGGGCGGGCCGACGGTCTTGAAAGCGAGCTCTGCGATGGGGCTGCCCTTCAAAAGAGCGACCGCCCGCAGCTCGCCGGGGGCGTACGGCACCGCAAACTCGGCCTTAAGCCTGGTCTCTCGCGAAACCGGCTGTGTGCCGATCTCTTGCCCGTTCAGTAGAAGCCGAACCTGGTCGCCTGCCGTGTAGACGCGGGCCTTCAGCGGCCTGCCTTCATGGCCGGGCCAGGTCCAACTCCGCAGCTCATCCGGCCAGCCCCAGGGGCTGATGACCTCCTGGTGCCCCTCCGGCACCGGGCGCTGGACGGCCATCTCCAGCTTGCTCTGGCCCCAGACCACGTCCCGATAGTAGCTCTGGGGCTTTTTCTCGCCGATCAGGTCAATGTCGCCGGAGTAGGTGTGGAACCAGGGATATTCGGCGGAGAAGAACGTCGTGCCCTCCGGAAAGTTGAACTCAAGCCCGGCTGGCAGCGTCACATTGGGCGCTGGCGGCCCGAAGGTAGGCGCGCGCAGCTGGACGCTCCCGATGCCGGTCTCTCCCAGGTAATCCATGCCCGCCCAGACGAAGTCCCCAAGGACGTAGGGATGTTTCTGGGCCGACTGCCAGTTCTCCAGGGCTTGCAGGGCAAACGTCTCCGTGCCCATCATAACGCGGTTGGGCTGGCGCGCGTGGTCTGGCTCGTACTGGGGCCACTGGTAGTTGTAGCCGGCCACGTCCAGAAATTGGAAGGCGGCGTCGCTCTCTCGCCACGGCCGGGGTCGGCCCCCGTACATCATAGACTCGAAGAAAGCCGGGACCGCGGCGGTGACGGGCCGCGTGGGGTCGAGGCGCTTGATCTCGTCCACGAGCTGCCTGGCGATCTCGACGCCGCGCGGGTCGGCGCGTTCACGGATCTCGTTGCCGATGCTCCAGAAGATGACGCTTGGGTGGTTGCGGTCGCGAAGGATCATGCTGTCGAGGTCGCGCTGCCACCACTCTTTGAAATACAGGTGATAGTCCTGCGGATTCTTCGCAAGCTCCCACTGGTCGAAGGCTTCGTCTATAACCAGAATGCCGAGCCGGTCGCAGGCATCCAGAAACGCCGGGGAGGGAGGATTATGGCTGCAACGGATGGCGTTGAACCCGCTGGCCTTCATCAGTTCCACACGCCGCTCCTCGGCCCGGTCGATGGCGGCGGCCCCGAGCACGCCGTTGTCGTGGTGCAGGCAGCCGCCCTTGAGCTTGATTGCCTCGCCGTTGATGCGCAGGCCGTCGGCGGCATCCACCTCGATCTTGCGGATACCGAAGGGGGTAGTCGTGTGGTCCACCGTCTTGCCATCCACCACGAGATCAATTTCGGCGCGGTACAGGTGAGGCGCCCCCGGGGACCAGAGCTTCGGGGCCTCGACCATCAGGGCCTGTTCCGCCTGAGCCTCGCCGCCTGCCGGCACAGGCTGCACGGTTTCGCGAGTCCCGGCGACGGCATTGTTGGCATCCAATAGCCGGACGCGAACGCTCGCCTCCCGGGCGTCCTGGCCACGGTTTTCGATCTGGACCGCTACCTTCACCGTCGCAGCATCCGGTGACACCTCCGGCGTGGTGACGGAGACGCCCCAGAGCGGCACGCGTATTTCTCCGGTGACGGTCAGCCAGACGTGGCGGTAGATGCCGGAGCCGGAGTACCAGCGGCTGTTTCTGCCCTCGTTGCGAACGCGCACGGCCAGCACATTCTCGCCGTCGCGCCGGAGATGAGGCGTCAGGTCGTAAGCGAAGCTGGTATAGCCGTAGGGGTGATTGCCCAGAGGATGCCCATTGATCCAGACATCGCAGTTCATATAGACGCCGTCGAAGCGGACCTCGACCTGTTTGCCGGCGGGCACGGCGAACCGTTTCCGGTACCATCCCGTCCCCCCGAGGACCCAGCCAGTCGCATCCTTGCCTTCGCTCTGGTACCTGTCGAAAGGGCCGATCCGCGAGGGCACGATACCTTCGCCCCAGAGCGCCCCCTCCCCGGTGGACGCGGGATCGGGCGGGAGGTCTTCGATGCTCCAATCGTGGGGCAGGTGAACCGTGCGCCATCCGGCGTCGTCGAAATCCGGCTGTTCCGCGCCGGCAGCGTCTCCACGATGGAAGCGCCAGTCGTCGAGCAACTGATCGCGCCTATCGTCAACGCCAGCTTCGGGGGTTGCCGTCGCAGCGGACGGATTCGCGGCGGCAAGGAGCGGGGCCGCCGCCAGTGCGGCGACCGCCTTCAGCGCGTCACGTCGGGAGAGAGAAAGATGAGCGTCTTGGAGGTTGACGGTCTTAGCAGGGGCTTTCATGTCCTCGGTTCCTTTCGTGCAGGGCGCTGGAGATTCGGTAGACACTCCCAGCCGTGTGGATCAATCTTATGCAGCCTGCTGCTGAGGAGATACGTCAACACCGTTGGGAGGGATTACCGGAGATTCAGACCGGGTGATATTCAACATTTTGGCAACAAGCTGGTTCCACCTTTCGGCGCCGAGTTCCTTGTGACTATTGGCATGTTTCTTGCAGACTTTGTCTTTGCCCGCCTGATGGCCTCCAGAAGGTTTGTCTTGGTCTCGATTCGGTTGCCTTGGCTCTCCTAACAGCCCGATTCTTACCCACATTTCTGGACCCATTCTCGGCCATGGGGCATGCTTCTCCCACTTCTAACCTAATCCTGATTCCAGAAAGGAGACACGAACCCATGCTGTCCTGTGTACGTACCCCTTGCTCGCGGCTTTTAGCGTTTGTTGCCCTGGCTTGTCTTGCTGGTCCTGCTTCGGCCCAGGTGCCCGACATTCGGGGCCTTAACTTTGCTGCCCGTTTGGGAGATTTCTCGGGAGCCACCGACTTTGGAGGGCTAGTAATCACTCCTCTGGGAAACGTTCCCATTCAAGACAATCCAAACGATCTCGTGTTTTCGTTCGGGCCACGCCCGCACACCTTTGAAGTGGTCGCGGATCCCAACGCTCCCAACGATCCCACCCATATCCAGGTGCAAACCCGCTTCGTCAACTATCCCGCTATTCAAGGCTATAGCTCTCCCGATATTCTCTGGGACCTGCGCGGCACCTATGATCCGACCACCGGGAACCTTAGTGTCAGCGGCGCGAAAACCGGGACGGTTTTCTTCAATGATGGCACCGGCCAAGATCCCTTCCACCTCTTTCCCTTTCCTACCGCTATTTTCATCCAGTTGGTCAATCCCACCTTCAGCTTGCAGGGAAAGGTGGTGGCGGAACCGGGAGGATTGGAGATCATTGGAACCGACGCCAAGCCCTCCTTCGGAAGTCCAGGCAACATCACGGCCGATTTTTCCCGCGTGATCTTCACGAGCGCTCTTGCTTCGGAACCGAACTCAGGCAACACGCTGCTGGCTCTGGACCTGGTTCCTGGGACGGGCTTTGGCGCCTTCTACAATTGGCGGGCTCTGGCTGTGCCGGAACCGGGAGCCCTGAGCCTGCTGGCCTGCCTCGGCATCTCTAGCCTCGGCCTGGCAGCCCGCCGTCTGCGCCGTCGCTAACCCCTCGTCTGTACCACGCGCAGCTTCCTGTCTTCTGGCAGGAGGCTGCCCTCCTCGCCTCCTTGCTCTCCTGGGCCTTTGGCCGATTCTCCGGCCACCTTGTTGCTGCCATCTCAAACGCCTCCGTGCGCACCCGACGGTGCCTTCCTACGCGACAGGGGCGACCAGGAGTAACCGCCAGTTCCGAAAATATGCAGGATTCCTCCCCTGCTCAGCGAATCAGCAAAGTAAGGAGGCGCCATGCATACCAGGATAGCGACAGAGACGCTAAAGACCGGGGAGACCCTTCAGATCGAGTGCGTTCTGGCTCCCGACGCGGAGAGGGCAGAGCAGATCAAGCCGTTTCTGGCCCACAAACCCCTCAACTATCTCGGGCATATCGAGGCCGCGTTTGCCGGGGAGTGCGACGATTTAGAGACACGCTTCTATATCGGCCTGGGCGACGACGGGCAGATGGTCGGCAACATCATGACGACGGAGGTCAACGGCGTCGGCCTCTTCGGCCACGTCCATACCCGCCAGGATCAGCGGCGCAAAGGCATCTGCAACGCCATCATGCGCCACCAGATGGAGGATTTCCGGCAGCGCGGCGGGCACGTCCTGCTGCTCGGCACCGGCTACGAGAGTCCTCCCTACTGGATCTATCACTCCTTCGGATTCCGGCAGGTGGAGGGCGGCGCGCCGGGCTTCATGCGCTACACAAGCGGGGATTATGCCGACTTCGTGCAGCGCAGCTTTGCGCCTGCGGCTTACCGGCCCGTGAAAGCCGGATGGAAGCACTGGCCGCTGGTCGCGCTGCTGGCCTCGCTTCCGGGGTCGGCCTATATGCGCTGTCCCCTGCTCCACGTCTGGGGCATCAGCCTGCTGGAAGGGCCGTACTGCGAGTTCATGGCCGATTGGGGTCGCCGCTCCGGCATCCCTGCCGCCGTGCTGGAATCCGAGACGGGCGCGGTCGTCGCCTTTGCTGCCGCTATCCCTGATGCCCGCTGGGACTACACTATCCAATGGCTCGACTTTTTCGCGCATCCCAACGTCGGCCCGGAGGAGCTGGTCACGTTGCTGCACGCCTTGCCCCTGCCCTCCGGCAAAACCCAGTGCTATGCCGATCCGCGCGACGCGGCCAAGCTGGCGGCGTTGGAAGAGGCAGGGTTTCGGCGCGAGGCCGTGCTGCCGGGGCAGTTCCAGGAAGAGGACGCCTGGCGCGATGTCTGGCTCTATTCCCGGCAGGCGAGCGAGGTGAGCTAAGCGGCGCTGCCGGTACGGAACAGCCTTTTCGGGAACAAAGCCGCTCGCTCGCGCGTCATTTTCAGCGCCGCTCCCTGGAAACGGCGAGCCTCCAATTTGCGGTCTTTTCGGCAGCACAATCTGCCGGGACGGCCTATAACGATCTTCTTCGCCCACAGAAACGCTCTCTTCCCTGGCAATTCCATGGGCGAAGAAAGGGGAAGCGGTACCGTAACATCAGAGTAGAGTACGGACGCTGGCAGGGCGGGCGTATTTTCCGCTTGTCGCCTGTCCGCAAGGCAGACCGGAAGGGTCTGCGCGCAGGGCGATGTTCTTGCGATATACGGGCGCGTCGTGCCGGGTTGCCCGCGTATCGCGCGGCAAAGCAAAAGGAGTGAGGAAGATGGAAAACAGGGGATCGAATGCGGGCTATGGTTTGATGATGTTTTTCCTGGGCGCCTGCGTCGGCGCGGCGGTCGCGCTGCTCTATGCCCCACAGGAGGGCGAGGCCATGCGCCGCACCATCGGCGAGAAGGCCAATGAGTACAAAGATAAGGCTTCTGAAGTGACCAGCAACGTCGCTCAGACGGCCAAGGAGAAATGGAGCCAGGCTTCCGATAGGGTCTCGGAGATGCTGCATCGCGGCCAGCAGATGAGCGCGGAAGCCATTGACACGGCAGCCGAAAAGGCCAAGCAGGCGACCTCGGACACGCTGAACCGGGCCTCCGAGGCGGCGGAGAGCATGTCGTAGGGCGATCTCTGTAAAGAGAGCGAAGCTGCGGAGGAGCGGCAACAAGCCCGCTCCTCCATTGGCTTTGGGGGCGGTTTGGCGCGGAATTTTCTTCGCCTGCCAGGCCCATAACCGGGAACAACCCCCGTATTGTGTCCGTCCTATGCCCGGGTAGCAGGAAGGCTATATTGGCCCCAGGCGCTCGCTGAGGTCAGCGCATTGTGCTGTGCGGCAGCCATGACCGGGACTTTCCCCGCAAGCCGAAAGGAGAGACGGATGCTCGTTCCAGAGTGGTGGGTCATCATCTCGGCGATCTTTATCTGCATCAACATTGTGTGGACGTTTGTATTGATTCTGGGCCTGTTGGCGCTCTATAAGAAGGCGATGCCGGTGCTGACGGAGGCGCGAACGCAGTTGCGCCGCGTGTCTAACCAGGCCAAGAGCGTGGCGCTCAAGGCGTCCAATACGGCGGAAATCGTCCACGCGCAGACCCAGCATCTGCTCGGCACCGCTCAGAGCACCGGCACTCAGGTGACGCAGTCTGCGCGGGCCATTGGAGCGGCTGTCACCGGACTGATGATCGCCGCGCGTGTGTTTAATTTTATCCGCAAAGTTTTTTAGCCTGCATTGCAGCCAACACAGACGGAGAATTTCCCTTTTCGGTCGGGCCGGGCAAGTGGCAGCCCGGCCCTTGCTTTGTTCGCCCTTGCCTCCGCCCCTGGAACAGAAGAACGCTCTTCCGTTCCCTTTCTATGACTCTCTCCTCTTCTTGAGAAGGAGAGGGCCGGGGTGAGGTCTGCCTCCTCTCCTGCCTCCTCTCTGTCCCTGTGGTGTGGAAGCCGTCTCTGAGCAGAATCGCTCTTCTGTTCAATTACCGGAAATTGCCAGTTCGTGCGGGTGAAAACGCGTTTATCGCTTGCATTCTATCTGCCGGCATGTTATCATAAGCTCCTCATCGCTCGCATGTGATTGTGATTCCCGGAGGAGTGAAAAACCAGTGTCCGCAGAACTAGATGCCGGTCTGGCCGCCCTGCAGCGCGGCGATTATGCGACTGCCATTGTATCTCTGGAGCGCACCTGCCAGCTCGATCCCAATGATTACAACGCCCATATGTATCTGGGGGCCGCCTATGGGCAGAGCCAGCGTAATGACGACGCCGTGCGGGTCTTAACACAGGCTGTCTATTTGCAGCCGGCCAATGCCCAGGCGCGTTACAATCTTGGGGTGGCGCTGGAGCGCGCCGGCTGGCCGAACCAAGCCCTGGAGGCCATGCAGCAGGCGGTCACCCTGCAGCCCAACTATCCGAAAGCGCAGGAGGCCATTCAGCGTCTTCAGCAAGCGCAGTCGCCCGTCGCGCCCGTCATGGCTGCCGCTCCCGCGCCGGCATATGCAGCGGGCACGCCGCTGAACGGGTCTGCGCCCTACGGCGCCTCCTCCTACGGGCAAGCGCCCTATCCGGCCCAGCCGCAAGCGAACCTGAATAGCCCTTATGGCGCACCCCAGCAATCGTACTCTCCACAGCAGCCCTATCCTACGGCGGTTACGCAGGGAGCCGCACCGCGTCCCGTTCCGACGGGTCAGCCGAATATCGGGGCAGGCGTTGCGGTGGCGCTGCTGCTGGGAGCGGCCTGCGGCCTGGGGTTTGGCTACGCCTCGGTCGCGATGGGGATGCGGATTCCCTTCCTGACCATTTTGATCGGCTACATCATCGGCTACGCGGTGCTGAAAGCCAGCAATCAGCCCGGGCCCACTCAGGCCATCGCCGCGGCCATCAGCGCTACGGGTTCGACGCTGCTTGGCTTGTTCATCATGTACAGCGCGGGCGTCATGGTAAGCCCGATTGCTGTGGGCCTTGTCATCTATGCCGGTTACCGGGCCTACGTCATCGCGTCCGGCTAAGTGGCCCCCAACCGACCTCACCCCCTTCCCTTGTGTAACCTAACCCCCCGGCCCCCTTCCCTGCGAGGTTCAAGGGCGGACACTTTTGACCGACGGGCTAAAGCCCTTCGCTCTGCGGCGTTCCGCCCAGTGTCGGCCTACGCCGACACTCCCTTTCGGTAGGCAGTTGGGTGTCCGCGTAGGCGGACATTGTCGCTAGGCGGAGGGCCGAATTATTGCAGGCCCGACCCTTGCATTATTGCAGGCCCGACCCTTGCAGTCCGCAGGCTACAAAGCGAAGGCATTCTATTCCGTCGCTACAACCGATCTGTCCGCCCCTGAACCCTGCGAGGGAAGGGGGTGACCCGGCTTATGCTCTCCCCTCTCCCGCAGCGTGGGAGAGGGGGCAGGGGGTGAGGGCTTCTCCTTGCGAAGGAGAGGGGAGAGCACATCACTTTTCCTCAACACTTTGTTAGCGCAGGGTTTCTGGAGCTATGCAATTCCTCGCCGCAGTCCCGTATAAGAGGGTAGAAGGAGGAGGAAATCATGCTCGAACACACTTCCGAAGATTCCCAGTTCGTAGCGGGACAGCCCGTACAATCGGCATTCACCCCTAACCCATCTCTGGATTTGACCGGATGCCAGGCCGAGATCGAAGATTATCTCGACGGCCTCTGCGCTCCACTGATCGGAACCATTCCCTATGCGGCCCGACAGCAGAGACGTGCCGCAATGCGTGCGGAACTGGACACGCTGATTGCCGCGCATCAGGAGCTCGGCAGCCCCTTAGAAGAAGCGGTCACGGCGGCCATACGACAGCACAGCGCGTCCCATTCTGTCACGGGCAAGCGACTGGGAGAAACCGCGCTCCCATCACGAGGCCGAACGCCGTCCGCCCGTCCGGCCACGCTGCTCGCGTTGGGACTGTTCAGCGCCTTCTATGCTGCCGACGCGACGCAGTTGGCCTGGCGAGTCTGGTCGCGCCTGTTTGGGATCGGCGGGGACGGGATGATGAAGGTGACTAACGGAGACTCAACCACGATGCTTCCTACGGCGGGCCTGACAGCCTTCTACCGCTTTGAGCTTTTCGTCGTTCCTCTGCTGGTTGGGCTGGTGACCGGACTGCTCGTGCGCCATCGCGCCGGACGCGGGGTAGTGAACGCGCTAGCTCTGCTGGCTATCCCGGCGCTTCTGTTGCCTGGCCTTACATTGGCACTGTCCTATGCAGGTTTCATCATGGACCCACTGCTCGGAGGCTGGATACCGTCGCCGCTTCCCGGAATTACGGGCGTAACGCCCTGGGTCGTCCTGGGATATGCCGGAGCGCAACTCGGTCATTGGCTGAGTCAGAAAGGACGCCGGATGCGCGCTTCCTTTTCCGCCGGGAAACGATTTTTGAACGCGCTACGCCGTTGGAGTGAATCAGAACGGTCATTCCGGCTGCATCCCGGACATTCACATCGGCCCCTTGTCTCCTAACCGCCGTACGATGGTGCGTGAGGCAAGCTCCTCAATGGCGACGCGGGAACAGGTGGCGGCGTTGAGCGTGGCGGCATTGGCCGCGCCGGCCCCGACCCCCATCTGGAGCGCATAGGCGGCATCGCCGGGCCGCTCCTCCCGCGCCCAGGCCCAGAGAAACGCCGCAAGAAAGGAATCGCCGGAGGCCACCGGATTGATCGCCTGGATGGGAGGCGGCTCGGCGCACCAGGCTCCGGCGTCCGTGACCAGTATCGCCCCTTCACGGCCTTGCGTGATGGCGACAACGGGAATGCCGTCAGCATGGAGCGCACGCGCTGCCTCCATGATTTGCGCCTCTGTCGGCAAGGGCCTGCCCAGAACTCTCTCCAGTTCAAACCGGTTGGGCTTAACCAACCAGGGCCGGGCGCGCAATCCCGCCTGCAAAGCCGCGCCACTGGCATCCAGCGCCGCCGGAGTCCCTGTCCGGCGCGCGACCTCAATTAGATCCGCGTACAGCGTCTCCGGCACGTTCACCGGCAAGCTGCCGTTCAAGACCAGAAAATCAAAGTGCTGCCGCGCGAGCAGGCTCTCCACGTGCCGCCGCAGCCGCCGCACCGCCCGCGCCGAAACCTCCGGACCTGGCTCGTTGATCTCGGTCTGCGTGCCGCGCTTCGGGTCTACAATGGCGATGCACAGCCGCGATTCGCCACGTATCCACACGAAATCGCCCGCGATGCCCTCCCGCTCCAGCCCCTGCGCGATAAATCGTCCGTTGCTGCCGCCGAGGAAGCCGGTCGTGAGGGCCGTGCCTCCCAGCGCCTGGTAGACGCGCGCGACGTTGATCCCTTTGCCGCCCGCAACCGCCCGTATTGAGAGCGGGCGATGCACGCGGTCCAGGCAGAAATCCTCTACCTGATAGGTCTTGTCTATCGCGGCATTGGGCGTTACCGTCAGGATCAAGGGCGTAGCTCAAACAGAAGGCCAGGGTGCCAGGATTCTAGGGTGGTCACCGTTAGGATCAAGGACGTAGCTCAGGCAGAAGGAGGGATGCGTTTCCCACCCAGGCGCGCATCTAACCGGCCAGTCTTTTCTGCGCGGGAGGGGTTTGGGCCAGTTTCGCGGCTAGATAACGAGAGATCTGTTCGCTCAGAAGAAGGTTGGTCTCCTGCGAGCCATGCCAGGAAAGGAAGCTGGCAATGAGACGATGGACGTTATTGGGATTCTCACAGTAGGCGACATCGTTGAGCACCCGCGCCTGCGTGCCGGTTTTGCGGTAGCAGTCCATGTCCGCGCCGATGTAGCGCACCAGGCGCGTCGGGTCGTGCCAGCGCGCCACCGTCAGAAACTCACGAATCTGCGGCTGGAAACGTGCCAGGCTCGGATCCAGCAAGAGATACTCCAGTTGCCGTACCGCCTCATAAGGCGTCGTCACGTTGGCGCCTCCCCCGCCGTGGCTAAAGCCGTGCGTCAGGCGCGTCTGATGGCAGCCGAGCTGCGCGGCCAGAAACCAATTGATCCTGGCTCTGCCGCACTGGCTAACCAGGCGGTCGGCGGCGCCGTTGTCGCTGACGCCGATCATCTCCTGCATCTCCTGCAGGCGTGCGGGCGTCAGCGGCAGCCCCTTATGCCGATGCAGCCAGTAGATGGTTCCCAGGACGCCAAGCTTGAGCACGCTGGCCGAGAGAAAACGCCTGTCCTGGTTATAGCGGAACAAGACCTGTCCGGTGGAGAGGTCCTTGATGTAGACGCCGACTCGTGCGCCCTGTCTCTCGGCCCGCCGAATGCTGGCGCGTATCTGTTCGAGGGAAGGGGCCGCGTGGGCAGGGCCTCGCCGCAGCACAAGGCAGAGCAGGGCTAGCACCGACACGAGAACGGTCTTCCTGTGTGGAGGGCGCAGGCACATAAGACTTCCTCGTTATCCACATATCTGGATCGCAGTCCAGGCCGGCCTCCGGGGCCCGTTGGATAGGCTATCCGCGGTGCGCTTCTGCTGCCTGTGGCTTCCGCCCCGGTCCGGCGCGATCCTGAAAACCGATACGAATTCGGCCACAGAACAGTTCGATAGAGGGAAAAACACGAGCACAAGGGAATGAATTCCCTCGCTCGGTGGCGTTCCGCCCAGTGTCCACCTGCGTGGACACTAAACAGCCCACCGAAAGGTTGTGTCCCCGCAGGGGTCGCCAGGCGGAGGGCTGTCGCAAGGTGTCGCTAGGCGGAGGCAAGGGCCGTAACCTTGCCGCCCCTTGCAGTCCGTTGTAGGCCCGACCCTAGCAGTCACTGAGCCGCAGGCTACAAAGCGAAGGGCTTTAGCCCGTCGTGGAGAGAGGGCTTCCTATTCCTGCCGTATTAAGGCCAGGACCTCTTCGCGCTTCTGCTCCATCTTCTCCTGAGTTCTCGCCTCCAGGTTCAGGCGCACCACCGGGTCATTGGCCGAAGGCCGCACGTTAAAGTGCCAGTCCGGATACTCCACGCTCAGCCCATCCCGAAACTCCAGCACCCCGTCGGCATAGCGCGCCTGCAGCCGCGCAAGCACTGCCTCCACATCCGAAACCGTCGAGTTAATCTCCCCGGATAAGTAGTACTCGCCCAGGCTGGCTACCAGTTGACTCAAGGGGACGTTCGCCTCCGAGAGCATCCGCAGCACCGAAAGCAGCGGAATGAAGCCGTTATCGGCATAGTAGTGGTCGCGGAAGTAGTAGTGGCCGGAGACCTCTCCGCCGAAGACTGCATCCTCGGCGCGCATGGTGCGCTTGATGTAGGAGTGGCCCACCCGCTCGGAGATGGGCCGGCCTCCCAGCCGCTCCACCCACTCTTTCACGGCCCAGGAGGCCCGCAGGTCGTAGACGATGCCGGCCCCGGGATGGCGCTCCAGGAAGTGGCGAGCCACCAGGGCGGTGACGAAATCTCCGGGCACGGGCCGGCCCCGCTCGTCGAGGAAGACGACCCGGTCGGCATCCCCGTCCCAGGCCACGCCCAGATCGGCCCCGGAGGCCGGAACGCGCGCCTGCAACTCGATGATGTTCTCCGGCACGAAGGGGTTGGCCTCGTGGTGGGGGAAGCGGCCATCCGGCTCAAAGTAGAGCGCGGTGACCTCCAACTGGGGCAGGCCGGAAAGCAGGGGGCGGGCGACCAGGCCGCCGACGCCGTTGCCGGCATCGGCCACCAGGCGCAAGGGCGCAATCTGGTCTGCCGCGACAAAGGTGCGCAGGTGGGCCAGGTACTCGTCTAGCAGGCTCCTTCGGGTCACGCGGCCCGGACGATTGGCCGTGCCGAAGGTGCCGGCCAGCACCAGGTCGCGCAGTTCTTCCATGCCCGCGCCCTTACCGACGACATGGGCGCCGGCTTTGACCAGCTTCATGCCGTTGAGCTCTTTGGTGCAGTGGGAGGCGGTGATGATGACGGCGGGCAGGGCGAGCTTGCCGGAGGCATAGTAGACCATGTCGGTGGTAGCCAGGCCGATGTCGAGGACATCCACGCCCTGGCGGTTGAGTCCACAGGCCAGGGCGATGGCCCACTCGGGGCTGGAGAGGCGGGCGTCATGGCCGATGACGACGGTAGGCGAGGCGAAGAAAGCGGCCAGGCCGCGCCCGATGCGCTCGACGCCTTCGGGGGTCAGGGGAGCCTGGAAGGCGTCCGCTGCGCCGACCTGGCCGTAATAGAGGCTGTCCTCATCCACCAGTTCGGGGACGAGCGCTCGAATATCATATGTCCGAAAGACCCGGGGATCTACCGTTGCCATCCCGTACCTGTCTCCTTCAACCACACGCAATCGATCCTGCGCTAAACATAGCACAAGCCGGCACTCCTCTCCACGGCGTTTCGTGATCCGAACTCTATCCCCAACGGCACGATGGAGCGGCCGGCAGCTTGCCGATGGCGCAGGGACCTCTTCCGTATTATCGGCGCTCTTGAAGGCGGCAAGCAGTGCCGGTTTGACTTTTAGCCGCCTCCGCCCAGAAACCGGTCGCGCCCGGCGACGAGCGCCGCCATCTTGCGGTCGGCTACGCTGCGCGGCAGCATCCAGAAACCGCAGTCCGGATGCACCCATTGAATCCGCTCCGGACCGAGTATCTTGACCGCCCCCTCGATCCGGCGCGCGACCTCTTCGACGGTCTCCACTTCATTATCCTTAATGTCTATCACCCCGACGCCGAGCGCAATGTCGTCCCGCAGGTCTTTGAAAACATCCAATTCGGCGTAGCCCCGACGCGCGAACTCAAGAACCAAATGGTTTACATCCAGGGCGTTCAGGAACGGCAGCAGGTCCGCCCAGAAGCCGCGCTGTATGGTCTGCCCGCCGTAGTTGCCGAAGCAGAGATGCACCGCCTTCTGGCCGCGCGCCCCGCGCAGTACGTGGTTGATAGGCTCGTGCGCCCAGCCCGCATCCTCCGGGTGTCCCGTCAGGTTTGCCTCATCCACTTGCAGCACCGCCGCGTCAATCTCGGCCGCCTGACGGCGCAGCGTCTCCGCAATATCCATAGCCAGGGCGCGCACATCGCGGTAGTGCCGATCCAGCAGGGTCTTCGCCAGCATGTAGGGCGAGGTGACGGTGAACTTGAGCGGCGCGCGGGTCAAAGGCCGGACGAACTCCCAGGCGGCAGGCAGGTTGAGCGTGCCTTCCCCGATGGGCCCCTGCACGATGCCTGCCGGTCGGGCGCGGAAGGCCATGCCCGACTGCGAGCGGAACGCCGCCAGGTCTTTACGGCTTACCTGCGTGGTGACGCCTTCCATCGGGCTAATAAAGTACTCGATCATCCCGTTGGTTTCCGGGTGGCTGACGTCGAAGCGCGAAAGCTCGCCGTCCGAAATCACATCTATGCCCGCCAGCTCCTGCGTTCTCAGCACGACCATAATGGCGTCGCGCAGGTTGGGACGGCTTGGCAGAGCCGCCAGCCAGGACGGGATGGGATAGCTTCCGACAACCGTTGTCTTGAGGCGCATACCGACTCCTGTACTTCTTAGAATAGGATTCAGAAATGATGGAAGCGCAGTCCGTTAAGCTCCACTCTTTGTCAGGGCGTTGTTTGTAGAGATCGAGCGCAGCAACGAATAATTCGTGAGATTGTGGAAGGAGACGAACTCTGCTTTCTGTCTGCAAACTCTCCACCAATTCCGCCGCTCCCTAACGAAGCTCTACAGGGGCGCCGGTCTGCTTTCTTCGGAGACCTCCCCACCTTGCAGGATTTTGGGAGCTTCCTCCTCGTCCGGACGAACACCCTGCGCCTGCAAGAACGACAACGGGGTGGGCGTCGTCAATTTCGGGAAAAGGCGGAACAGAATCGCTTGAATACTGGCCGCTATAGGCACGGAGAGCAGCATACCCCATAAGCCGAACAACGCGCCGCCCAGCGTCAGCGCGAAGAGAGCGGCCACGGGATGTAGGCCGACACCGCCTCCAACGATACGCGGTGTCACAATGTTGTCAAAGACCTGGTTCAGTGCCAGCGTGAGCACCACCGCCACGCCGCCAAAGCCGATGCCGCCCGCCGCGAACGCTACTAGAAAGGTTATCAGCGCCGTCACCAGAGGGCCGATATAGGGCACCGCATAGAGCAGTCCGCCGACAACCCCGATCAACAAGGCATAACGCGCTAGTTCGGAATGGACCAGCGATAACCCCAACAGCAAGACGAGTGTCATCGCCCCATAGAGCACGGAAACGATGAGCAGGCCGCGCAGGTATTCTGAGAAGACCCGGCCGATGTCTTGGGCGAACATCCTCATGGGGCCGCGCGCTTTCTCCGGCAGCAAGTAATACAGGCGTGCTCGCAGTCGATCAATGTCCAGCAGCAGATAGAAGGTCACGATCAGCGTGACCACAGTTTCAAGCAGCATTGCGACCGAACCGAGCAGAAACGCGGGAATACTGCCGGCTGAATGCTTCAGGATCTCGGAGGCCCTATCCGAAAATTCCGCAGACAGCATATAGAAGTTGCGGGGCATGGAAAAGCCCAGAATGCGCCGGTGGTGGGCCAGGAAATCGTCCGTGTAGGCTCTGAGGCGGGCAATGTACTCGGGGCCACTCTGCGCCAGCTCGCTCGCCTGGCTGACAAGGATCGGTATGGCAATGGCTCCCGCCACCAGGAGCAGAAGCAGGAATACACAAAATACCAACCCGACGGCGAAAATCCGTCGCAAGCCACGGCGTTCCAGGCGATCTACAAGCGGATCGAGCAGCATAGCGAGAACCGCCGCCACCACGAACGGGGCAATGATCTCCAGCGCCGCGCGCGCTAATCGCCAGACGACCAGCGCCACAAGCGCAAGCGCCGCCACTCCCAGGGCCGAAAAAAAGCCTGCCCGGATCCAGTCCTGGTAAGTGGCCGGATGGAATACGCGTCGTTCGGGCTGCGTGTGGGGTTGTTCAGACATAACCGGGACCTGCTTTCCGTTACGAATCTGACTATGAACTGTTAACCATACGGACATCAGCCTAGCTCCGGCTTCGAGAAGATCCCGGCGCTTTCTGTTTGTTATCGGCAATGGCTCTCAGCCTGAGCGCTTCATTATACAAACCGGCCTACCTAAACACGAGAGGTGCAGGGAGAAGCCTTTTCGACTTCTCCCTGCACCTCTCCAGGTAACGAACGAGGAACATGTTCTACTTATCGCGCTCGGCGGGGTTCTGGAGGGTGGCCTGCGCCGCCGCCAGGCGCGCAATCGGCACGCGGAACGGCGAGCAGGAGACGTAGTTGAGCCCGATCTTGTCGCAGAAGATGACAGTAGCCGGGTCCCCGCCATGTTCGCCGCAGATGCCCAATTTGATGTCCGGGCGCACCTTCTTGGCGGCGGCGACGGCCATCTCCATCAGCTTGCCCACGCCCGCCTGGTCCAGCGTCTCAAACGGGTCGGCTGGCAGGATCTTCTGCTCGACATAGGGCACCAGGAACTTGCCCGCGTCGTCGCGCGAGAAGCCGAAGGTCATCTGCGTCAGGTCGTTGGTGCCGAAGCTGAAGAACTGGGCGTACTCGGCCAGTTGATCGGCGATCAGGGCGGCGCGCGGGATCTCGATCATGGTGCCGAACATATAGTCAATGTCCACGCCCTGCTCGGCGATGACCTGCTTGGCCACTGTCTCCAACTGCGACTGGACGGTCCTAAGCTCATTGACGTGGCCGACCAGCGGGATCATGATCTCCGGATGCACGTCTATGCCGCGCTTTTGGACCGCCGCCGCCGCCTGCAGGATGGCGCGGGTCTGCATCGCCACGATGCCCGGCATAACGATGGAGAGGCGCACGCCGCGCAGCCCCATCATCGGGTTGGCCTCCCGCATGTCCTCGACGGCCCGCAGCATCTCGCGCTTCTGCTCCAGTTCCTGCGTCTTCCCCTGCGCCTCCAGGGCGTGAATCTCCTCCATCAGCGCCTCGTGAGAGGGCAGGAACTCATGCAGCGGCGGGTCGATCAGGCGGATGGTGACCGGCTTGCCGGCCATGACCTCAAAGATGCCCTCGAAGTCTTTCTGCTGGAAGGGCAGCAGCCGATCCAGGGCGCGCTGGCGGGTCGTCTCGTCCTTGGCCAGAATCATCTCCTGGACGATAGGCAGGCGCTCCTGCTCGAAGAACATGTGCTCGGTGCGGCAGAGGCCGATGCCCTCCGCGCCCAGCTCCACCGCCTGCCTGGCATCGCGCGGGTTATCGGCGTTGGCGCGCACGCGCAGGCGGCGCATGGCGTCCGCCCAGGACATCATCTCGCCGAAGGCGCCGCTTACTTCCGGGGCAATGAGCGGCAGTGCGCCCAGGTAGACGTTGCCGGAAGAGCCGTCCATCGTGATGGTGTCGCCCTCTTTGACGACGACATCACCCACGCGGAACTCTTTGGCCCCGGCATTGACCCGGATCGCCTCGGCGCCCGCCACGCAGGGGATGCCGAAGCCGCGCGCCACGACCGCCGCATGGGAGGTCTTGCCGCCGCGCGCCGTCAGGACGCCCTGAGCGGCCAGCATGCCGTGCACGTCGTCGGGGTTAGTCTCGTCACGCACGAGGATGACCTGCTCGCCTGCCCCACCATGATGGCCGCGCTCCGCCGCCGTATCGGCGTCGAAGACGACCGCGCCCACCGCCGCGCCGGGAGAGGCCGCCAGGCCGGTCGCCAGCTTTTTGGCGCTCGCCAGGGCCGCCGGATCGATGCGCGGGTGCAGCAGCTGATCCAGATGCGCGCCGGTGATGCGGTTGACCGCCTCCTCTTTGGTGATCAGGCCCTCATGCACCATGTCTACCGCGATCTTGACCGCCGCCGGGCCGGTACGCTTGCCGGAGCGGCACTGGAGCATGAACAGCCGCCCATGCTCGATGGTGAACTCCAGGTCCTGCATGTCGCGGTAGTGCTGCTCCAGGCGGTTGCAGATGTCCATGAACTGCTGGTAGATGGCCGGGTTCTGCTTCTGTAGTTCCGAGATGGGAACCGGGGTGCGCACGCCGGCGACGACATCCTCGCCCTGGGCGTTCATCAGGTACTCGCCAAAGATGACCTTCTCGCCGGTGGAGGGATCGCGGGTGAAGGCGACGCCGGTGCCGGAATCCTCGCCCGCGTTGCCGTAGACCATGCTCTGCACGTTGACGGCGGTGCCGATGTCGTCGGGAATCTTCTCGGTGCGCCGATAGACGATGGCGCGGTCGTTGTTCCAAGACTTGAAAACGGCCTCAATGGCAAGCTGAAGCTGTTCGTACGGGTCGTTGGGAAACTCGCGGTGGGCGTGATCCCGGACGTAAGCCAGGAACTGCTCCGAAACGGCCTTCATGTCCTCGGCGTTGAGGTCGAGGTCGGTCTTGGCGCCCTTCTTCTCCTTGTACTTCCGCAAAATCTCTTCATCGAAGGCGTGCTTGCTCAATCCGAAGGCGACATCCGAAAGCATCATGATGAAGCGGCGGTAGGAGTCCCAGACGAAGCGCGGGTTGTTGGTCTCTTTGATCAGCGCCTCGATGGTGGTGGGGTTGAGGCCGAGATTGAGCACTGTGTCCATCATGCCCGGCATGGAGAACTTGGCGCCGGAGCGGACGGAGACGAGCAGCGGCTTCTCGCTGCCGCCGAACTTACGGTCCATCTTCTTCTCGACGACCGCGATGGCGGCGTGTACCTCATCCATCAGGCCGGGAGGCAGCTTCTTGCCGTTGCGATAGTATTCGTTGCAAACTTCGGTGGTAATGGTAAAGCCGGGTGGCACGGGCAGGCCGATGTTGGTCATCTCCGCCAGGTTGGCTCCTTTGCCGCCCAGCAGATCGCGCATCTTGGCGTTGCCCTCTTCAAACAGGTAGACCCGTTTGGACATAACAGAAAGTCTCCTTCTTGTGCGCCCTCGCTGCTTGTTGGCCCTCACCCCCTTCCCCTACTGCTAGGGTCGGGGCTGCAATGGACTGCCAGGGACGCCGCTCAACGGACTGCAAGGGTCGGCAGGGTTACGGCCCCTGCCTCCGCCTCGCGACACGGCTCTGCCTGGCGACACCCCTCCGCCTGGCGATCCGCGCTGCGGGAGAGGGGAGACATGAGGCGGCGAAGGCGGACTTGATGCCTTCATTGCTGCGAATTCACTCGCCCGGAGTGAAGATGGATTTCCATCCGGCAGCGCAGCGCTTACGTATGCTTTTGAAAATTGGCTCTCAGGAAAATGGCGGCGCAAACCTTGCTATTGTACCTGATTCGGCGCAGCCCGGTAAAGTGGGGAGAGTGGCAGCCCGGTCCTGAATAATCCGCCGTTTCGCGGATGTAATTTCGCCGTCTATCCGGCCTCCTGAGGGCGTTACCCTGCACTTCCGGCTACCCTGATGCGGGCAATGCTGTGCCTGCCTGTCCGGGCATTTATCGCAGTGCGGACATGGGAACGGATACGAAGCTATCGGCGGCTGGCGCTTCGGCAACACCATAAACGGCGCGCAAGCCGAATACCTGGTGGTTCCGAACGCGCAGGCCAACCTGGCTAAAATTCCCGACGATGTGCGCGATGAGCAGATGGTTCTGCTGGCGGACATCGCCTCCACCGGTTTTAGCGGCGCCGAATCCGGCGGCGTGAAGATCGGCGATGCCGTCGTCGTCTTCGCGCAGGGGCCT
The DNA here is from genome assembly GCA_035650735.1 of Chthonomonadaceae bacterium. Classification (GTDB taxonomy): domain Bacteria; phylum Armatimonadota; class Chthonomonadetes; order Chthonomonadales; family Chthonomonadaceae; genus DASRGL01. The sequence goes on along the minus strand of DASRGZ010000017.1, from coordinate 49,148 downwards.
CTCGGGCTGTGCGCGACGGCGGGCGCGCGGCTGATGGGCGCTTCTCTCATTATTGGCGTGGATAGCGACGAGAACCGGCTACAGACGGCAGAGCGCATGGGCGCGGATGGCGTTCTCAACTTTACGCATCAGGACGTGATCGCCGAGGTGAAGCGGCTGACGGGAGGCGGCGCGGACGTGGCTATCGAGGCGTTGGGAACGCAGAAAACCTTCGAGAACTGCCTGCGCTGCCTGCGTCCGGGCGGCACGCTCTCCAGCCTGGGCGTCTATTCCGGCAAGCTCCAGGTTCCCTACGATGCCTAATGCCGCCGGGATCGGGGCCTATCGTATCGTAACTGCCCTCTGCCCCGGCGGAAAAGAGCGTATGCGCCGCCTGATCGAGACCGTCCGGCATTGGCGCGTGGACCTGACGCTGCTGCTGACGCACACCTTCTCGCTGGACAATATCGTCGAGGCCTACGATCTATTCGGCGCGCGGTGCGACAATGTCATCAAGGTAGCGATCCGACCCTGAGCCGCCGTGTTGCGTGATTTAGTTTAGGCGATGCGTGGGGAAGGGACATCGCCGATCTGGCGGATACTGGCAGCCGGAGCCGACGAGAGAATCAGGCGGCCTAGATAGACGGCCCAGAGGGCAAGCGCCGCCAACTCGATAAAGCCGGTGACGCCCATGGGCAGGAAGCTGGCGGGCGTGTAGTCGGTGATGATCTCCCCGGCGACCCGCAGCGCATTGCCCAGGTTCAGCAGCCAGAAGACGGCCCACAGCGGCCTCTGCGCCTGCGGCTCTATTCCACGCAGGCGCGGCACGATGTAGATGGATACTCCGACGATCATCTGCGAGATGAAACCTACCGTCAGCGCATGGCGGATCGCGCCCGTATAGGCATGTGAGAACGGCCTGCCGATCTGGCCCAGATGCCACGGCTCCAGCAACATAAGCAAGCCAGCGAGCAGCAGCCATCCGAACGCGGCGCGCAAGAATTTATGCGCGGGGAGCGCGCCGGCCAGCGGCTCGAACAGCCGGGAGCTATAGACCAGCCACAACGCCCCGGCAGCCAGCAGCAGACCGCCGATATGGTAGAGGCTGCCGCTGCCCGCGCTCATGCCCGCATCGAAATACCAGAGCCATCCGGCGATCCGCGCCACTAGCCCCAGATTCCAGAGGGCAAATCCGGCCAAGCCGATGCGGCGATAGGCCGCAGACACCCCGAAATCGCTTCTCAAGCGCGCCAGCGCCACCCCGAAGATCATATTCACCACGAAGCCGAGGAACTGCGCCTCGCGATAGGGAACAAACCAGCGGGCGATGAAGAAGACGCTCTGCATCCGGTCTGCCTGGTGGGAGAGCGCGAAGACGAACGGCTCGGCAAGGGCGACCAGCATCCACCAGCCCAGCGCCGCAAACACAAAGAGGCTCTGCCAGGGTAGGCCCGCCGCCGCGCCGGTGGCGGGGTCTCTGAGGCGGTGGCGGGTCAGGCGAATGTTGGCGACGAACAGGCAAACGGCGACCGCCTGCATCACGCCGGACGCGATGCCGACCCACAGCCAGGGCGAACGCGCCTGCGCCACCAGCGGCTCGGCCACAAACCGCAGCCCGATAGAGAGGCCGACCAGAGCGAGCGAGCAGGTGGCAAGGCAATGAAACAGTTTCGCGCGGCTGAGCCGGGGCCGATGCTGCTGGAGGGCAACGCCCATCACAAACAGCCCGACCCAGCCGTAGAGCTGCGAATTGGCATGGGCGAGGATGTAGGGGGACCATCCGTTGGCCGTATAGCTGCCCTGCAGGGAGATACCCAGCATGGCGACGGCACCGAGCAGACATCCGGTGGTCAGCACGCTCAGCATCCCCGCCAGAAAGAAGGGGCGGTAGATGGCGACACAGGCAGGCGCGTCGCTCGCTGGTTCGTGATTCGCCCCGGATCGCAGCATCGCCTTACTCCTTAACCTACTCTGCCGGCGCGAGCGCCGCTTCTGCCTCTGCGGCTCTGGGGAAGAGAAGGTTATTCTCCTTGTGGACGTGCTGATGCAGGTCTGCTTCCAGCTCCTCCAGCGCCTGAAGCATCGCCCGGTAGGTGTTGCAGGCTCCCACCGGCGGAGTGAAGTCGTCGGTCAGCGCCCGCATCTCCTCCAACGCCTCGCCCGCGTCGGCATGCTCGGCCACCATCACCCGGATCGGGTTTTGCACGGAGCCGCAGTGGAAGCGGGGCCGCGCGGTCGCTCCCTCCAGCTGGCGGCACAGCGGGAAGAGGATGAACTCCTCCTTGGCCATGTGCGCCTCCAGTTCGGCGCGCAGGCCGCCGAAGGTGGCGTGGAGATCCAGCAGCCTCGGGTCCTTTGCGCCATGCGCTCTGGCGACCTTCTCCGTCAGGGCGCTCAGGCGGGGAAGCGCCTGCCGTAAATAGGCGTGATGCGTCTGCTCGATATGATCGCAGAGTTCGGTCAATGTCGCCTGCGTCCAGTCCGTTTCCGGCGCGGGCGCGGCGGCATCGCAGGCTTCCAGATCGCGCAGCACCGCCTGCGCGTCCAGGCGCTTTGCCGCGCAGGCATCGGCCAGCGAACGGCCTCCGCCGCAGCAGTAATCGATCCCTAGCCGCTCAAAGATCCGCGAGCGGGCCGGCTGCTCGGCAACTAACTGGCCTACGGTCCTATCCAGTGTGGGTGTGTGTGCCATTTACCGTCTTCCTTTCTTTCCGTGCTGTTGGGTAAGGCTTCCAAGCCTCGGCAAAGAGAGCAGAGGGCTTCAGGAAAGCCTGCCCCTGGCAGCGTAAATGTTTATCGGTTCTTGACAGAAAGGATAGCACAGGATATATTAGATTTCAAGACCTTTTTATCCTGATATAGCTTAAAATCCGTCAAAAAGGGGATAGGCGATGCTTTCACAGACGGCGGAGTATGCTCTGCGGGCGGTTGTCTTTCTGGCCGAACAGGGCAACAAGCCCCATACGATCCAGCAGATCGCTGCGGCAACCCAGGTGCCTGCCGGCTACCTGGCCAAGGTGATGCAGGCGTTGGCCCGGCATGAGCTGGTGTTGTCTCAGCGCGGGCTGGGCGGGGGCTTTACCCTGGCTATCCCGGCGGAGAAACTGACGATCTATGAGGTCATCCAGGCGGTCGATCCGATCCGTCGTATAACGAAGTGCCCGCTGAACAATCCGGCGCACGAGCGCCAGCTTTGCGCGCTGCATCGGCGGCTGGATGAGGCGATGGAGGCGGTCGAGCAGAGCTTTCGGGCCTCGACGGTAGCGGAGATGGCATCGGCTCTTATCTTCAGCACGGGTACGAACAGCCAGGCGCCCTGCGCTCAAGAACCTGGGCTTGCCACCGAGCGGTAGCCGAGCGCGAGCCGTTGGCGTCTGCCCCGCCTCGTAACACCCGCGTGACAACGCCTGCATCCTCCGATGTAACTCTTCTCAAGTTATCAAGAAGGGGAGAGGAACCACCATTGGTGAGGATCTTGAGCGCGTCGCGCCGGCGCTTATGGCGCCAGCACGCTTTTGGCGATGGCCAGCGAGTCCATCGTCTTGAAGGCGTTTTCCCAGTCGTCGAGAGGAAAGACGCGGCGCATGGGAGCCAGGTGAAGCTGGCCGTTGCCCATCAGGCCGATGACCCGCTCCCAGGTCTCGTAAGTATGGGAGAAAGAGCCTTGCAGCGTGGCTGCCTTCTGTACCAGCGGATCGAGCGAGAAGCCGACCGGCTCTTTGCCCCAACCGACTTTGGTGATCTGGCCCGCCGGGCGCACCATTTCCAGGGCCGGCTTGAGCGCGGCGGAGAGGCCCACGCAGTCCACCACCAGATGCGCGCCGAAGCCGTCCCCTAACGCCTTCACCTGCCCTACCGCGTCTTCCTGGTCGGCCATCAGGGTGAGGTCCGCGCCCAACTGCTTACCGACCTCCAGCCGCGCCGCGTCCCGCGACGTGCCCACGAGCACCAGCTTCCCCGGCCCGCATAGCTTGCACATCTGCACGGCCATCAGCCCGATGGTGCCCGGCCCAAGCACGACCACCGTATCCCCCGGCGTGATGCGCGAAAGCTCCATGACCGCGTTGCAGGCCACGCAGGCCGGCTCGGTCATGGCCGCATCCTCAAAGGGAACGTGGTCGGGGATGTGGTGCAGGCAGCGGGCGGGAACGCGCACGTAGTCGGCCATCGCGCCGTCCAGGCCGTAGCCGAACCCCTGGCGCTTCGGACAGAGGTTGTAGTTGCCGCTCCGGCAGTAGACGCACTGGCCGCAGATGGAGGCCGCCGTCTCGCTGACCACACGGTCGCCCTCCTGAAAGCCCTGAACTTTCCGGCCCGCCTGCGCAATGACGCCGCAGAACTCGTGCCCCAGAGTCACCGGGTAGTTGACCGGCCAGGAGTGCGAGGCATGCCACTGATGCAGGTCGCTGCCGCAGACGCCCACGCCCTTGACCGCCAGCAACACATCCTCCTCGCCAATTTCCGGTACCGGCTTCTCCTGCAGCGCCACCTTGTAGGGCGCTCGCTCGTAGTTGACCACTGCGCGCATTGCCTCTCCTCCTTTTCGCTTGAAAATGCCTGCCCTGGCTATTTCCCTGTTTCCGAAGTCAAGCCCGGAATATAGACCGCCTCCACTCCGTTCTGATCGGCGTAATCGGGGTCCAATTTCGCTTTAAATTCTTCCACCGGCACGGTTTTTGGAACCAGGCCCCCGCCCATGAGCAGAGTGTTCGATGGGCCGGAGAGCAGATTAAACTTCCGCGTTCCTTCCATGACGACCGTGCCCGGCGTCGCCAGCCCCCGCACGTAGAGCTTGTCGTTTAACTTCACCAGCGCCCACTGATTTGTGTTGCCTGTCTCTGTAGAGACAAGCACTTCCGAAGGCTGCTTGCCCTGATTGAGTTCGTGGATGGCGTAGAGGTTGCTATAGACGACCTCATTATCGGCGACATCGGAGAGGCGGCGCTGGCCGTAGGGCAGCGTCTCTGTAAACGGCGTTGCCGGGGCCATGTCAGGAGCGGGCATAGGACGATTGTTTACAGAGAGCAGCAGCGTAACGAGAAGCAGATTTGCCGCCAGCGATAGAGTAAGCAGCGCGCCGGTAAGCGTGAGTCGTCGTCGGCGCTTGCGGGTCGCTGCTGCCGCGATGGCCGCCGACGCGCGCTGCCCCTTGATTTCGGCCAGCACCTCTTCCGGAGAGACGTACAGGCCAAGCTGCTGGACCGCCTCGCCGATGGGTATCGTATCCATCTGCCGGCGGGTTTCGGCCTCTTTGCGGGCTTCGACCGTAGCCACCGCCTGCGCCAGCTCCTGCGGCGACACCCGCACCTGCGCCGCAGGCGGCTCCTGCTCCATCGTTTCCTCGTGCCGCAACATGCCGATTCTACTCCTCTGCTTCGGCCCCCCCCCGCACCACGCCCAGCCAGTAGCGGTCCGGCTGCAAATACCGCGCGGCGGCGGCGCGCACTTCTTCGGCGGTCGTCGCCTCGATGCGGGCCAGATACCGCTGCGGCTCGTCCGGGGGCAGGCCGTAAATGCCGGACGTCGCCAGTTCGCCCGCCTGCGCGCCGAAGGTCTGCGTGCCGATGATGTGCTCGCCCAGGATCGCGGCTTTGGCCGCCGCTAATTCCTCCGGCCCCACGAACTCGCGGCCCAGCCGCTCACATTCGCTCAGCAGCAGCTCGCGCGCCTTCTCCTCGTTCTCCGGGGAGGTCGCGGTATAAGCGATGAAGTTGCCTGTATTCAGGCGCGCACGGTGGAAGCTGGTCACCTGATAGGCCAGCGCGTTCTCGCCGCGCACCGTGCGAAAGAACCGCCCGCCCATGCCGGAGGTAATCCCTTCCAGCAGGTCGAGGGCGTACCGGTCGGGATGGAAGAGGCTGGCTCCGGGGAAGCCCAGCACCGCCGCCGTCTGCTGCTTCTGCCGGTAGGTCGCGCGCTCGGCAGGCTCTTCCGGGCTCTCTCCCGCCGCTCCCCAGAACGCGGCGGCGTGCGTGCCGGAAACCGGAAGCAGATCGGCAAAGAGCTCTGCTGCCTCTTCCGCCTCAATATCGCCGACAATGCCGACCACCAGGTTCTCCGCGACGAGGTGGCGGGCGTGCCAGGCCCGCAGGTCGTCCGGCCCCAGATCCGCGACGGCCTCGGCGATGCCGTTGGCGGGCAGGCCGTAGGGATGCTCGCCGTAGCAGGCGGAGGCGAACAGGTCGTAGGCCAGCGCAAAGTTGTTGTCCTGCTGGCGGCGGATCTCGGCGTAGATGGACTGCTTCTCCCGCTCGACCTCCTCCGGCGCGAACTTCGGGCAGGTCATGACTTCCGCAAGGATTGGGAACCCTTCGCGCAGCGCCTCCTTGCGCAGCTTGATGCCGTAGCCGAAGTAATCCGGGGCCAGCGACATCCCGATGCCCGAGCCCAGGCCCTCGATACGATTGGCGATCTCCTCCGCAGTAAACGAGCGCGTGCCTTTCATGCCCGACTTGAGCATCAAGTTGGTGATGCCCGCGTTGGCGCGCGTCTCCAGCCGGCGCCCGCCGCGAAACAGCGCGTAGATGGAGACCAGCGGCAGGTCCCGCCGCGCCTTGTAGAGCAACTTGCCGCCGTTAGGCAGCGCGATCTCCTGGGGAGCGGAAACCTCCGCCACGTGTCTGTTGCGCACAATGCAGGGAATGCGGCCCTCCGGGTGCAGTTCCAGTGCGCGCGGCGGTTCCAATACGGCTTCCGCGCCGCCAGGCCGCTCCTCGGCGCGCAGCGCGCTCTCCACCTCGGCAGCGGTCGGCTCGAACGGCAATTCCGCCATCGCCGGCAGGTACTCCAGCAGCGCGGCGCGTGATAGCTGTAGATAGGTGTTGGCGACGCGGCGCACGTCGTCTGCGGTCACGGCGCGCAGGCGCTCCAGCATGGCATCGGCCAGGCGGTAATCGCCCAGCGCCTCGTAGGTCGCCAGGGTGCGCGCCACACCCAGGACTTCCTCCTGCGCGGTCAGACGGCGGGTCTCAATGCGCGTCTTGACCCGCTCCAGCTCCTCGGCGTCCACCGGCTCGCGCCGGATGCGCTCCACCTCCGCCCAGAGCGCACGCTCCACCGGCAGCGGATCATCCCCGATACTCTCCGCGCCGAGGGTGAAGAGGCCCATCTGCTCGAACCCTTCGTAGGAGGCCCAGGCGCTGTTGACCAGCCGCAGCTCCTCTTTCAGGCGGCGGTACAGCCTGGCGGAACGTCCATCGCTCAGCAGCGCGCCCAGCACCATCAGCGGCGGCGCGTCGGGATGCAGGATGGACGGGGCGGGCAGCCCCATCAGCAGCAATCGCTGGCGCGTGTCGCCGGTCATGCGCCTGTAGCGGAACCCCTCGCGCGGGGGCTCAACCGGGGAGATCTCGCGCTTGAGCGTGCCGCGCGGCACGTCGCCCCAGTACCGCCGCGCCAGGGTCAGCGCCTGCTCCGCGTCCACAGCGCCCACGATGGCCAGGATCATGTTCTCCGGGCGATAGGTCTCCTGAACGAACTGTACCAGGTCGTCGCGGGTCAGGGCGCGCAGCGTCTCCGGATGGCCGATGCGCCAGCGCCGGATGCGGTGCACGTCATAGGCCAGAGAGTAGAGCGTCTCGTAGAGCATGGCGGTCGGGTTGTCCCGCTTTTGCAGGCTCTCCTGCACGACGACCTCGATCTCCTTGGCTAGCTCGCCGGCATCGAACAGGGAGTTCTGGACGGCGTCCGCCTGGATCTCCATCAGGCGCTCTAAGTGCTGGCTGGGCGCTACGACATAGTAAGAGGTCTCCTCGTAGTAAGTCCCGGCGTTAATGAGGCCGCCCAGTTCGCGCACCTCGCGCGCTATCTGCTCATCTTCGCGGCGGCGCGGCGTGCCCTTGAACATCATGTGCTCGATGAGGTGCGAGAGGCCGTTGAGTCGATCCGGCTCGTTAAAGTAGCCCACCTGCACGGCTACCAGCAGGGCGACCACCGGGGCGCTGTGGTTCTCCTTGACCAGCACTCTTAGCCCATTGGGCAAAACAGCAGGAACAACATTCTCTGCGACACGGCAGTTTGCGCCGAGCGCGGAAACGCTGGCTTCCACGTTAGGCAATCCTTTCTGACAGCGCGCAGGGTGTTCTTCCGGCGTCCCGTCCCCGCCCGTCCTGAGGCTGTGCCTTACTATTGGCCTGACCCTCCTGCGGTTCCTGCCTGCATCCAGGGGAAACCAAACCTGCGCGCTGAATCGATTTGACCCGAGGCCATAAAAGCATCGGGTCCTATGCAATTATGTACGCAAACGAGCGGTATTTCATTCACCGTCGCGCGAAATCGCTGCCGCCGTAGGACCTCTCGTCAGAGGAAGGGATTTGACCCCGCGCAGGTGAATAGAACGACATGTTACCCGAAAGTATGCAATGGAAGGGAAAGATACGTATGCGCATTGGGCAGGATAGGAAACGGCAGGGGGTGTGGCCGCTGTTGGCGGCGGCGCTAGCGCTCGTCGGTGCGGGCGGGCTATCGGGCTGTGGGAATCAGTCGCAAAACCAGGCAGGCAAGGCGGCAAAGGAGATCACGCCCGGCGAATTCCAACTGCTTACTCAGGGCGAGCAGGCCCGCTATCGAAACGTCGTGCTGCGCGTCCCGGCAAGCTGGGGCGGCGTCCTGCTGCCCTTTGACTCCGGCCCCTACAAGACGCCGCTGGAGAAGACTATCCACAGCGGCGACCTAATCACGCTGATGGGCCTCTATAACCAATCCCTGTTTGAACTCAAGCACCCGCGCGTGCGGATGGAATACATAAACTTCGATATGTGGTCGGACAACTACAAATCGGCGCTGGCCGTCGCCATCAACTCGCGCCACGCCCCGGCCTACTATATCGCCCGCGACGTGCCTCAGACCATCGAGCAGGGCCTCTACGCCGACCTGACGCCCCTGATGCAGAAGTGGGACCAGGCCAAGATGCAGCCGGAGGCGTCCGTCCATGAGGGCACCCTCAACGGCCACATCTATACGCTGGCCGCCAACGAGCTCTCCGCCGTCGTCATCCGCTACCGCAAGGATTGGTTCCGGGAGGCGGGCATCTTCAACGAGTACGGCGAGCCGGGGCCGCGCTCCGACTGGACCTGGGAGGACTTCCGCGCCGCCTGTAAGAAGCTCACGAACCCTGCGAAGAAACGCTTTGGCTTCGCCTACGAGATGAGCGACTTCTTGTTCAATAACGCGCACGGCCTGCGCCTCTACGTGCCGGACCTGACCGGCAAGCATACCTGGCGCTTCAATGCCGACGACCCGCTGGTGCTCGAATCGCTTAAGAACGCCCGCGAGATGGTCAACGTGGATAAGTCCGTCAACACCACCGTCTCGATGGGTTGGTTTGAGTACCACCAGGAGTTCGATGCCAGCCACGCCGCCATGATCGTGAGTTGGGCGGCGCACCTCCCCGCCGAGAGCCTGGAAAACCCGCTCAAGTTCGGCCCCGACAAGCCCTTTGCTCAGACGGTCGGCATGGTCACAACGCCCGGCGACGCTACGGGCCTGCGAACGCTGCTGCCGATGACCAACCTGATCGGCTTCGACCCCACATTGACGCCCGAGCAGCTAGAAGTAGCCTTCGAGTGGGTCAAGGAATGGTTCTACGGCGACGTCTTCCTCAACAACATGCGCGCCCAGGCGCAGCAATCCAAGGCGCTCGGCAAGCGCAACAGCATCTACGCCACGCTGCTGACGCTGCCCTACAAGCCCAAAGAGAACCTGCTGGACAAGCCGCTCAGCCAGGTCTTTCCGCCGGATTATATCCGCCTCTATGATGCGCTGCACACCGCGCCCGCGCCGCCGCTGCCGCGCCAGTTCGGCCTGCGAGAGCCGCCCACCAACGAGTTTAATCGCGCCGTCAAGGCCATGTATTCTGAGGCCATCACGGGCGACGGCGACTTAAAAGCCCTGATCGCCAAGCACGCCAGCTTGATCAACACCACGTTGCTGGATTTCGGCGGGCCGCAAGACCGCTCCAAGACCCAGCAGTTCTATACTGCGCTCGCCGACTTCTACCGCCAGCACTATCCGCGCTTCTACCAGGAGAAGTGGCTGCCGCGCAATCGGCAATACTTGCCCGCCGGCGCGCAGATGGCAAAGCGCTGATAATCTCCTGTCCCTCTCTCCCGGCAGGCTAAACCCTGCCGCTGTGGGGCTCTGCTAGGGTCGGAACTGCGCACGCTCGACTGCCAGAGACACCGCTCAACGGTTCGCGGCTCTGCCTGGCGATCTCCGCCTAGCCAGGCCCGCTGCCCACCTACGTGGGCAGCATACGGAATGAGAGGTCTTCCCATACGTCGACTGCCGCCAGGCCGTGCGTGATGCTATCTGCGCAGGCAGAGAGTCTCGCCCACGCAGGTGGGCGACGGGCGCAAAGCGGCCCACATCGGCAGGGGTTAGCCTGCCGCTTTCAGGGCCGAGGGTCAGATAGCCGCTACCGCCTGCGGTGGCTCCTGAGAGGCGAACTGGGTACGGTAGAGGTCGGCATAGAAGCCGTTCCGGGCCATCAGCTCGGCGTGTGTGCCCTCCTCGACGATGCGGCCCTCCTCCAGCACCACGATCCGGTCAGCCAGCTTGACGGTGGAGAGGCGCTGCGCGATGAGGAAGGTCGTGCGGCCCCGCATGAGCACCGCCAGGGCGCGCTGGATGGCCGCTTCCGTCTGCGTGTCCACGCTGGCCAGCGAGTCGTCCAGGATGAGGATGCGGGGATTTAAGAGTAGGGCGCGGGCGATAGCCATGCGCTGTTTCTGCCCGCCCGAAAGGGTGATGCCCCGCTCCCCGATGACCGTGTCATAGCCCTCGGGCAGCGATAGGATGAAATCATGGATATGCGCCGCCTTTGCCGCCGCCTCGACCTCCTCCTGAGTCGCGTTGGGCTTACCGTAGGCGATGTTGGCGTGCAGGGTCTCCGAGAAGAGGAAGCTCTCCTGCGCCACAAGGCCGATATTGGCGCGCAGCGACTCCAGGGTCACGGTACGGATGTCTATGCCGTCAATGAGGATGCGGCCCTCGGTCGGGTCGTAGAAGCGGGGCAGCAGTTGCAGGATAGTGCTCTTGCCGCTGCCCGTCGCCCCCAGGATGGCGACGGTCTGGCCGGGCGGCACATCCAGCGTGATCTGTTCTAGAACGGGCGGATCGTCATGCGTGTAGCGGAACGTCACGTTCGCGAAGCAGACGTGACCCTTCACGGGCGGCAGCGGCCTGGCATCCGGCGCGGCGTGTACCTCCGCCTCAATATCCAGGATCTCAAAGACGCGCTGGCCGGAAGCTATCGCGCTCTGCACCGTGTTGAGCATGAAGCCCATCGAGCGCACCGGCCAGATCAACTGAAACAGCAGCAGGTTAAACTGGATCAACTGCCCCAGCTTCAGATAGCCGTGCATCACCTGCCAGCCGCCCACCAGGAACACCGCCGTCGTCCCGATGGCCGTCAGGAAGTCGAGCAGGGGCGAGTAGTAGGCAGTGATGCGGGCGGCCTTGAGGTTCTGGTCCACCAGCTTGCGCATCTCCCTGGCCACCCGCGCCCGCTCCGCCGGCTCCCGCGCAAACGTCTTGACCAGCCGCACGCCGATAATGTTCTCTTGCAGCAGGGCCGTTAGCTCGGCGGTCTGCTGCTGCACGGCGCTATAGGTCGGGTGGAGCTTGCGGCTGTAGGTAACGGCGGTGGCGATCATGGCCGGCAGCGTAAAGAGCGCCACCAGTGACAGCACCGGGTTGATGTAGAAACAGACCGCCAGCACCCCCACGAAGACGACGGCGTTGGACATGATGTTATGCATGCCGAAGCCCAGGAAGCGGCGCAGGGCGTCCACGTCGCTGGTCGCCCGCGACATTAACTGTCCGGTCTGAGCCTGGTCGTAGAAGCGGAACGAGAGCCGCTGGAGGTGGTCGTAGAGGGCATTGCGCAACTGGAAGCAGGTACGCTGCGCCGCCGACTCGATGCAGTAGATGTTGAGGAAGATGAAAATTCCCCGCAGCGCCGCCACAACCAGGACCGTCAGCGATAGCCCCACCAGAAGGCGAATGTTGTGGCGCGGAATGGCGACATCAATGGCACGCTGCACCAGCGCCGAGGGCACCAGCACGGCAGCATTATTGATCAGCGAACAAAACACCGCCAGCAGAATCAGGGGAAACTGCGGGCGGGAGACGCGCAGCAGGCGGCGCAGGGTAGACATCGCGATTCCTTTATGACCTTACCCCGGCCCTTCTTGACCTAACCCCCCTTCCCTGAAAGGGAAGGGAGGGACACGACTTGAGATGGTTGCGGCCCTCACCCCCGGCCCCTCTCCCACGCTGCGGGAGAGGGGAGAGAAAAAGCTGGATCACCCCCTTCCCTGCGAGGGAAGGGGGACGGGGGGTTAGGTGCCCGAAATGCGACAGAACAGGCAGGGTATTTGACCTTTCATTATACCGCAATACAGGCGAAACGCCAAGCGTGCCGTCATTCGGAACTCTCAGAACCCTCTTTACGTCTAGGGTAGAAGAGAAACAGGCAATTTTGGGAACCGGCGCGCGAACCGAAGAGTCCTCTTCATGTTTGGGAAAGCAGGAAACAGTTAGCGACTATTCGGAATAGTAGGACAGGCGGCGGATAGATATGTGCGGCTTCCGGTTTCAATGTGGAGGAGACACCAGGAATGGCGAAAGTGGGAGGAGCTACGGGCTTCTGGAAAACCCTTAAGAGCGTCTCGGTGGCCGAGATAGCCAAAGAGGCCAACCGGCCCCTCAGCGTGGCGATTGTTGGGCCTTCGGAGCGGCGTCAGGAGGCGATCCAACTGCTGTTTGGGACGGGCGAGCCGGGCCAGTCCACGGAGGAGAAGGCGCGCGCCCTGCCGGATTCGCCGTTCGTCCAGGGCTTCGACAACATGACGGAAGAGGCGCTTTTCCCGCGCCAGCCCGGCGTGTTCGATTTTGTCATTGACGTCGGCGCGGGACGCAAAGGCGCGCCGGAAGGCACCCAGATCTATTCCGTCGCGGAACTGGGCGGCTGGGAAAACACGCTCGACCGCATCCTGGAAAATCGCCCGGACCTGATGCTCTCCCTGGCGCGCAACTTCCCCGTCTTCCGGCGGCGCGTAGCGCAGCGCATCGTCGGGCAGACCGCCATGACCAACGCGCAGTTCGCCCTGGTCACCGGCATTGCGGAGGCCATCCCCATCACGGCGGTGCTGCTGCCCGTCAACAGCCTGAGCGACATCGTCATCCTGACCAAGAACCAGATCATGATGGTGCTGCGGCTGGCGGCGGCCTATGGCCTGTCGGTGGACTACAAGAGCCGCCTGAAGGAGCTGGCCCCGATTCTAGCCAACGCCTTTGGCTGGCGGGCGGTGGCGCGCGAGTTGGTCGGCGCCATCCCCTTTGTCGGCTTTATCCCCCGCGCCATGATCGCCTATGCCGGAACCATCACGGTTGGCAAGGCCGCCCAGCTTTACTATGAGACGGGCGAGACCGTTACAACGTCGCAATTGCGTCGTTTCTACCAGGAAGCGTATGAAGCCTCCCGCGAGAAGGTGCGCGCTCTGGCCGAATCGCTGCGGAGCGGTCGCGGGGGCGGCGGTGGCGGCCGCAAGCGCCTGCCCACCGGCACCGGCAACGGCGCCTCCTCGGACCACGCGGAAACGTCGCTCAACCTGAGGGCGCCCTCAGAAACTTCGGTGCCGGAAGAGACGCCCGCCCCGCTGGAGCCCGCATCGGAGTAGGCTTTCTTGTCCGGCCCTATTTCCACAATCCCCCTACAGGATTATGTCCAGAAAGCGGATATACATCCTGCCCTACTCAATCTTAAAAAGGCGCATTGATACCTTTTCTGGGCATAATCCCTCTCCAATCTGTTGTATAATAAAGAAACCGGTAGACACTCCCAGCCGTGTGGATCAATCTCACGCAGCCTGCTGCTGAGGAGATACGTCAACACCGTTGGGAGGGATTACCAAGAAACCACGGGGAACAGGGAAGTACGCCCGTTCCCCACGGTTAATCTAGACGTTGTCGCCTGATGAAAGGGGCAGATATGATGCCTACGGAGGAACGACCCAACGCCGCAGGCAAAACCGTTACCAATGCGCCCCTCCCCCGTTTCGTCCTCCCGGAAGTCGTCGGCGTGGCGATGCGCCCCGAGGCCATCGCCGAGATCGTGCAGCGCTCCATCGAGGAGATGGCGTCGGGGCTGGAGTGCACCCGCCTTATCGCCCTCTCCTACGCGCCCAAGGAGGGGCTGCTGCGCGGTGTCGGGACTGCCGGCTTCACCGACGAGACGATCCGGGAGCTGCGCTTGCCCCTCTCCGCGCTTCCGGCGGCGGATCGCGCGCTGCGCACGCGCGAGATCCTGGTCCTGCCGAGCGCCGACAGTCTTCCCCCCCGCTTTGCCGCGCATCTGGCCGGGGAGATCGTGGTCGTGCCGCTCTCGCTGGGTGAGCGCGCGCTGGCCGTGCTGATCGGCCAGATGGCGCCGGGTGTGGCCGCGCGCTCGGCAGCCTGGCAGGCGCGGGCGCAGGAGATTGCGGCCCGGGCGGCCCTGTCGGTCGAGCTGCAGCGGGTCGCCGCCGCCTATCAGGATGAGCTGCGCCTGCGCCAGTCCACCCGCACCATCGCCAACGCCATCCTGACAGGCGCCCCCTTAGCGGACATCGCCGAGCAGATCGCCGAGATCGTCAGCCAGCGTCTGCGTGAGGAGCGCGTCGCCGTCTTCCTGCAGGATGCCAACGGCCAAGCGATCCCCATAGCCCTGCGCCACGTCTCTTCGGAATACGCCCATTTCGCCGCGCGTCTGGCGCCGCGCAGTCCCATCGTCAATCGCGCCCAGGCCAGCGGCGTGCCCCTGCATACCCGCAACGTGCAGGAAGATACGCGCTTCAGCCCGGGGATGCGCGAATGGTTCCGGCGCGAAGGCATCACCTCCATTCTGATCGCCCTCCTGCGCTACGGCGAAGCCATGCGCGGCGCGCTGGTGGTCTATCCTCAGGACGAGCGCCAGTTCACCCCCGCCGAGCTCGCCATTTTTCAAAGCTTTGCCGACCAGGCAACGCTGGCCATCGCGCTCACCCAACTGCTCGCGCAGCAGCGCGAGGTCGCCGTGATGGAGGAGCGCAACCGGCTGGCGCGCGAGATGCACGATACGGTGGCGCAAGCCCTGGCCGGCCTGGTGCTTCAGATCCAGACGGCGGAGGAGCGGCTGGAACACCAGGACGCCGTCACGGCCCAGGAGATTCTGGCCGGCGCGCGCGCGCAGGCCAAAAAGGCGCTGGAAGATACGCGCCGGGCCGTGCAGGGACTTTCTCCGGCCTCGCTGGAGAGCCGCTCCCCCGCCGACGCTATCGCCGAGGAGGTCGCTCAACTCGAAGCGCAAGCCGGCATCACGGCCCAGTTCGTGCTGATGGGCGAAGAGCAGCCGCTCACCCCGGAGCAGCAACTGGCTCTGCTGCGCATCGCGCAGGAAGCCCTGACCAACGCCCGCAAGCACGCCCAGGCGCGGCGCGTGCGCGTCGGACTTCAGTATGGGGCGGAGGACGTGACGCTGGTCGTGGAAGACGATGGCGTGGGCTTCGACGTGGATTCGCGTAGCGTGCCCGGCCCTGAGGGCGGCTATGGGCTGTTCGGCATGAACGAGCGCGCCCGGTTGGTCGGCGGCGAGCTGCGGATCGAGAGTACGCCCGGCTGGGGCACGCGGGTGCAGGCACGCCTTCCCTATCATCCCGCTTCCCCGCTGGCGGCGCGTCCCGCCGACCGCGCCTTGCTAGAACCCGCCGGAAGCCCTGTAGGAACAGCCCTGACGCCGCCTCGCGCGGCGCTCCCAGATATCCGTACGCAGCACAGCACGGAAGTAGACGACCACCGCCTGCGCGTGCTGATTGCCGACGACCATGCGGTAACGCGACAGGGCGTGCGGGCGATGCTGGAGGCCAGCGGCGAGATCGCGGTGGTTGGCGAGGCGGCGGACGGGGCGCAGGCGGCAGCCCAGGCGCGCGCCCTGCGTCCCGATGTGGTGCTGATGGATCTGCAGATGCCGGGCGTGGATGGATTGGAAGGTCTGCGGCGCATTCAAGCCGAGCAGCCGGATCTGCCCGTCGTGATCCTGACGACCTTCCAGACGGATGAGGCGCTGCGAGAGGCGCTGCGGGCGGGCGCGCGAGGCTATCTGCTCAAGGACGCCGAGCCGGCCAATATCGTGGCGGCGGTACGCGCGGCCCATCGAGGCGAGTCGCTGCTCTCTCCCGCCGTGACGGCTCGCCTTTCCGCGCTGGCTTCCGGACAGGCCGCCCGACCGGCAGAAGCGGCAGATCTCAACGAGCGCGAGCTGGAGGTGCTGCAACTGCTGGCGCAGGGAGCGCGCAACAAGGATATTGCGGCTCAACTGTTCATTACCTCCAAGACCGTCGAGTACCACCTCTCCAATATCTTCTCCAAGCTCGGCGTCTCCAACCGCACGGAGGCGGCGCGCGCCGCCATCGAGCGCGGCCTGATCCGCTCCAATCTTCAGCGTCCGACAAACCCGTAAGATCAGGGCAGAGGCAAACTCGCCCATTAGCCTACCCACATCGGAATTTCCACGCCCACATTGGCGGCGCGCGCCTTTTCATAGACGAGCGTCGCCACAGCCACATCTTCCAGGGCAATGCCGTTGGACTTGAAGAGCGTGATCTGCTGGCCGTCCGTGCGTCCGGGATGGCGACCGGTGACGACATCGGCCAATTCGACCGCTTGCTCCCAGCGAAACAGCCGCCGCTCGTAGGGGACGAGCAGATCCCCCGATTCGCCCTTCGCCTGCTCCACCGAGTCCACGACCACCACCGCGCTGCGCCGGATCGTCTCCTCGTCTACCTCGCGCCGGGTCAGTTGATTGCTGCCGATAGCGTTGACGTGCGCGCCGGGCGAGAGCCATTCCCCGCGCAGCACCGGCTCCCGCGCGGACGTCGCCGTGATGACGACATCCTGCCCTTCGGCAGCCGCTTCGGGGTGGCTAACCGGCGTCACCGGCAGGCCCAGGCGGTCGGTCATCTCCTGGCAGAAGGCGGCGCGGTGCGCCTCGTTGCGGCTGTAGACGACGATGCCGGATACCTCCCGCACGGCAGCGACGGCCTCTAACTGGCTCTGCGCCTGCCAGCCCGTGCCATAGATGCCGAGGCGCAGGGGGCCGTCCGGCTTTGCCAGATATCGCGTCGCCACGCCGGAGGCCGCGCCCGTGCGTACCTGTCCGAGCTTATCCGCCTCCATCAGGGACAGCAGATCGCCGTTTTGCGCGTCATAGAGCAGGAAGAGGAAGCGGGTCTGTGGGGGAAAGGAGGCATAGGTCTTGATGCCGAAGGTCCGCAGGCCGAGGTCTGCCGCGACCATCGTGTGATAGGTGCCCTGCGGCATAAAGAGGCGGCGGCGCGGCTGGTTGATGGCCTCGCCGTTGGCCGCGCGCCGGAATATCGCTTCCAGGGCGCGCACTGCCTCCGGCATGGTCAGCAGTTGCGTTACGTCCTTCTCGGTCAGATAGAGGGCCATCCTCAACCTCCTGCTGGCTTTTAATTTTTTGGACAGGATTAACAGGATTTACGGGATTAGACAAGGACAGAGAAACAGGGCTTGTCTGTATTCTTGAAATCCGGTTAATCCCGTTAATCCTGTCTAAATGGTTTTGGGATTTAATCGGCGTAGGTCTCGCCGACGAGGAGGCGCAGGAGATTGGGAATCCAGGTGTCGCGCTTGCCCGCGCCGTAGCCGATGGCGCGCAGGACCAGGGGAGGAACCGGGGCAATAGCGCCCTGCGGCGTGCGCTCCGCATATTCGGCCAGCAGCGCTGCGCCGGTCGGCGTGATCAGCTCTTTCGGGCGGTCGTCAGGACGGAAGGGGAAACCGACCAACAGTTCCAGCGTGGCCGGAGCGGGCACCGGCATGGTGCCGTGCGTGCACTCCACCCAGCCGCGATTGAGGGGCAGCGGCGAGACGTAGACCTTCTCGACGCCCAGCAGCTCCAGTCCGAGGCACGCGCCGACGATATCCACTATCGCATCCACCGCGCCGACCTCGTGGAAGTGGATACAGTCGGGCGTGGTGGCGTGGATTTTGGCTTCAGCACAGGCCAGCCGCGTGAACACTCCCAGCGCGCGCCGGCGCACGGTATCCGAGAGGCCGCTTCGGTTCAGTATCTCGGCGATGTCGGCAAGATGGCGCCCGTGCCCCTGGTCAGCCTCGTGCAGCACGACGTCCACATCTATCGCGGAGATGCCCTCTTTGACGACCGGCTCGACGCGCAGTTCATAGCCGGGCACGTTGAGCTTGGCCAGTTCGGCCCGCCACGCCGCCTCATCCACTCCCGCGTGCAGCAGCGCCCCCAGCGCCATATCTCCGCTGATACCGCTGAAACAGTCGAAATAGGCAACACGCATCGCCGTCCTCTACGCCCCTAGCGGCAGGCTAAACCCTGCCGCTGTGGAGCTCTGCTAGGGTCGGAACTGCGCACGCTCGACTGCCAGGGACACCGCTCAACGGTTCGCGGCTCTGCCTGGCGATCTCCGCCTAGCGAGGCTCTCTGCCCGCCTACGCGGGCAGAATACCCGGTGAAACACCAGGACAGTCATGATCCCTTTCTAAAGGCAGCCCTGCTGCCTATGCAGGCAGAGAGTCTCGCCCACGCAGGTGGGCGACGGGCGCAGCGCGCCCCCGAGCGGCAGGGTTCAGCCTGCCGCGTCAGGGTCGGGTCTCAGTACTTCGGAACGGTAGGATCGATCTCTTCGCTCCAGGCCAGAATGCCACCCTTGAGGTTCTTCAGACGCTTGAACCCGCGGGCCTTGAGCTGATTGAGAGCATCCGCGCTGCGCTTGCCGGAGCGGCAGTGCAGGATAATCTCGGCGTTCGGGTCGAGTTCGACCGCCCGCTCGGCGACCTGGCCCAGCGGGATGAGTCTGGTGCCGGGAATGCGCGCGATGGCGTATTCGTGCGGCTCGCGCACGTCAATAATGGTCAGGGCTTCGCCGCGATCCATGCGCTCCTTGAGCTCGCGAACCGTGATCTCCTCGCTCTCCTCCACCGGCTGCGGCTCCGTCTCCTCGCCGCGAATGCCGCAGAACTGCTCGTAATCGATCAGCTCGTGGATGGTGGGATGCTCCCCGCAGATCGGGCAGTTCGGGTCTTTGCGCAGCCTCAACGGGCGGAACTCCATCTTGAGCGCGTTGAAGAGCAGCAGCCGCCCGATGAGCGGCTGGCCGATGCCCAGGATCAGCTTGATAGCCTCGTTTGCCTGGATGCAGCCGACGATGCCCGGCAGCACGCCCAGAACGCCGCCCTCCGCGCACGAGGGCACCAGTCCCGGAGGCGGCGGCTCGGGATAGAGGCAGCGATAGCACGGCCCCTTCTCCGCCCAGAACACCGATGCCTGCCCCTCAAACCGGAAGATGGAACCGTAGACGTTGGGCTTGCCGAGCAGCACGCACACGTCATTGGTCAGGTAGCGGGTCGGGAAGTTGTCCGTGCCGTCAACGACGATGTCGAAATCGCGCACGATCTGCATCGCGTTGTCGGAGGTAAACCGATCCTCAAACCCAATAACCTCGACATTCGGGTTGATGTCCTTGATGGCCTCTATCGCCGATTGCAGCTTAGGACGCCCCACATCGTTGGTGCCGTGAATGATCTGGCGCTGCAAATTGGTCAGGTCTACCGCGTCAAAATCCACTAGGCCAATCGTCCCGACGCCAGCGGCGGCCAGATAGAGCGCCAGCGGCGAACCGAGTCCGCCCGCGCCGATGCAGAGCACCTTCGCGGCTTTGAGCTTCTTCTGGCCCTCTAGCCCGACCTCCGGCAGAATGAGGTGGCGGCTGTAGCGCAGGATCTCCTCGTTGCTGAGCGTGGCGGCCTCTTCGCGCGCCGTGTCAATCACGCCAAAGCCGTCACGGCCTGGCTGCGGCACGCCGACTGCCGGGCGCTCCACCGTCCCCGTGCCGCCAGCGATGCTGGGCACGATGCTGAGCTCGTCGTTATCGCCAACGGGCGTCTGCAAGCCCTGCAAGCTGCGTGTATCCTCCGCGCCCTTATAGATGTTGACGAAATGGCGCAATTCACCCTTTTCGTTCAACAGATGCTTCTTCAAGTCCGGGTAGCGCTCGGCCAGATGGCTGAGCACTTCCTTGACGGTGCCGCCCGGTATCTCCAATTCGTCCGTCCCGCCTGCGTACTGCTGCAACGCCGTCGGGATAAGCACTTTCGCCATTCTCTGCTCACCTCATTTCAAATTCAAAAATCCTGGATCTCTTCGGGTATAAACGCCTGGCGGTCTTCGTCCTGTTGCCAGGCCGTCATATCGGCAGGTTCTCCGTTTAGCACCGAGACAATGATATAAGTATACCAGGGGAAGGCCCATTCCCAGTCATACTTGCTTGGCCGGGCCGGATGGTTTGGATGCGAGTGATAGAAACCGAGAACCTTGCGCTTCGTGCGGCGCTCCTCCTGCATCAACGCCAGCATCTCCTCCGGCGAGATCAAGTAGCGGCGCTCGCGTCCAACCGCTTCCTGCGCCTCTCGGCTCGAATCTGTCTGTGGAGACGCTGGCTCCTCAAACTCGGCGCCCGGCTGGAAAGTGTTCCTGAGCGGGCGTACTTCATGAACGATCTTGACTCGGTTCTCGACATCGCCCAGCAGGACGCCGCAGCATTCATAGGGGAACTCTTGCGCGCCGTGCGCACGGATGGCTTCACGCTGCGCCTCAGACAGACGGATCATCCTCGTCCTCCTGCCAGAACCGTTCGGAGAGATATCGCGTGCCGCTATCGGGAAAGATGGTCACGATCACGCCCTCGTCGAGTTGCTCGGCAACGCGCAGCGCGCAGACCAGCGCGGCGCCCCCGGAGATGCCGACCAGAATCCCCTCCTCGCGCGCCAGCCGCTTGACCATCCCGTGGGCCTCCTCCGTGCCCACCTCGCGGTTCTCGTCGGCCAGGGTGGGGTCATAGATGCCGGGGACGATGGCGGATTCCATATGCTTCATGCCTTCCAGACCGTGAAAAGGCGAGTCGGGCTGGAAGGAGATCAGGCGGATATGGGGATTGAGCTCGCGCAGCCGCCGCCCCGTTCCCACAAACGTGCCGCTGGTGCCCAGCCCGGCGACGAAGTGGGTGACGCGCCCCTCCGTCTGCGCCCAGATCTCCGGCGCGGTAGTCTGGTAATGCGCCTGCCAGTTGGCCGGGTTATTGTATTGATCGGGATAGAAATACTTCTCCGGGTCCGCCTGATAAAGCTCGCGCGCCTTCAGGATGGCTCCGTCGGAGGAGAGGCGCGGATCGGTTAAAATCAGGTGGGCGCCGTAAGCGCGCAGCAGTTGCTTGCGCTCCTCGTTGGCGTTGACCGGCAGGCACAGATGCACCGGATAGCCGCGCGCCGCCCCGATCATGGCGTAGGCGATGCCCGTGTTGCCGGAAGTGGCGTCCAGGATGATCTTGCCGGGCCGCAGTTGTCCTGACCGCTCGCCCTCCAGGATCATATTCAGAGCGGGCCGATCCTTGACTGAGCCGCCGGGGTTGGCCCATTCGGCCTTGCCGTAGATCTCCACCCGCGGGTTGTCCGGGACCACGCGCCGCAGGCGGATCAGGGGCGTGTTGCCGATCAGGTCGATCAGGTCCACCCCATGGGAAGATTGGACTGCGGCCCCGTTCGACTTGGGGACGTGCAGCGCGCTATAGAGTTCACCCATTTCGGATAGGCTCATGGTGTTATCTACTTCTGACTCCAACCGCCAGTTCCCTAAGTTTAGGGGTTGGCGATGCTTTATCTTGACTTTGATTATAGCATTTATCAGGATTAACGCGCAAGCGACCCAATGGAGTTCCAACGGGGCGGGATGGCCGAAGGCCCTCAGACGGTCTGGCAACGCGGGAAAAACAAGCGAATGGCCGGCGCGCGGGAGGCGTGGCGAATAGCTTACAGGCAGGATCGCGTGCGCCACTTGACGCGGTAAAAACACTGGCAGCCGTTTGGATATACCCGCCGGGTTTTGATTGACAGCAAGAGGGCTTGCGGGGTATACTGGCACACAATTTGTGAAAAAGACAACGAAGTTGGTCAGGCGCAGGCACCTCTTCGCGACCGGCGGCCAGGAAGCGCAGCGGCGCAGCGGAGCATACAATGGCGCGGGCAGTCTTTCAGAACCAGGGGCAGGTGGGCGGCAGGCAGACGCGCCCCCTCTATACCGGCGACAAAGAGCGCTACGTACGCGAGATGTTTGCGGGCATCGCGCCGCGCTATGATCTGCTCAACGCCATCCTGAGCTTCAACCAACACAAAGCCTGGCGGCGGCTGGCCGTTCGTATGGCCTGCCTACAGCCTGGCGACCGATGCCTGGATGTCTGCACTGGCACCGGCGACTTTGCCCTCGATCTAGCCCGCGCCGTCGGCCCGACCGGGCGCGTGGTCGGCGCCGACTTCTGCGAGCCGATGATCCGCCACGGCCTCGGCAAGATCGCCCGCGCTAGGGGCGGCCCCATCGCCATGATGGTCGCCAACGCCGAATCCCTTCCCTATCCCTCCAACGCTTTCGACGCCGCCACCGTCGGCTTTGGCATCCGCAATGTCGCCCATATTGAGCGGGCTATTGGCGAGATGGCCCGCGTCGTCAAGCCGGGCGGGCGCGTGGTCATTCTCGAATTTAACCGCCCGCCTGACCGCTGGTACAGGCCGTTCGTGGATTTCTACCTGTTCCACATCCTACCACGCATCGGCGGGCTGCTCAGCCGCCGGGAAGCCTACACCTATCTGCCGGAGTCGATGCAGCAGTTCGTCTCCCGTGAGGAGCTGGCAGCGGCGATGGAGCGGGCCGGGCTGGGCGAAATCCAGGTGCGCGACCTGAATTTCGGCACCGTTTGTATTCACCTGGGAAGAAAGCCCCTGCCCCCGGAGGCGAAAACACGAGCATGAGCGTGACGACCTACATCGTTGCCCCCACAGGCGAACCGGACGGCGCCGGAACGGCGCAGGCGTCGGCTTCGGCGGTCTCCTTTCTCGACTATATCCGGCCCGACCTGGACGCCGTCGAGGCGCGCATGAACGCCGAGCTCGGCTCGGATGTGCGGGAAGTCTACGCCCTGACCCACCATGTCCTCAATGCCGGCGGCAAGCGGCTGCGCCCGGCGATGGTCGCCTTCGCGGCCCGCGCCCTTCGGCCCGAGCTGGGCACGGAGCGCATCGCGACGGTTGGGGCTTCCGTGGAGTTCGTCCACATGGCCACGCTTGTCCATGACGATGTAGTGGACAACACATCCACGCGCCGGGGCAAGCCGACGGCCAACGCGGTCTTTGGCAATGGCGTGGCCGTGCTGAGCGGCGACTATATTCTGGCGCGGGCTATGCGCATGCTGGCCCTGGATGGTGATATTGGCGTGATCCGCACGGTATCCGAAATCACGGTGGAGATGAGCGAGGGCGAGGTCATGGAGATCGCGGCCACGGGCAAGCCGGACCTGCCATTGGCCGCGTATATGGAGATCCTGCGCAAGAAGACGGCGGTGTTCGTGGAGGGCTGCTGCCGCTGTGGGGCGATCCTGGGCGGCGCGGATTCGGCGCTGGAGAAGGCGCTGGCTGCCTATGGCTATCGCCTGGGGATGGCCTTCCAGATCGCCGACGACCTGCTCGACTATACCGGCGACCCTCTGATTACCGGCAAGCCGCGCGGCAGCGACCTGCGCGACGGGCGGGCGACCCTGCCCTTCCTGCTGGCCTTGCAAGAGGCGACGCCGGCGGAGCGCGAGCGGCTCCTGAGGGCCTTCGGCAACCCCGCCCTGGACGACGCGGGCGTGCTGGAGGTCTGCGCCATCCTGGACGCGCATAACGCTTTCGACCGCACCCGCGCCCAGGCCCGCGACCAGGTGGAGCAGGCGGCGGCGGCGCTGAGCCTGTTGCCTCCTTCGACCGCGCGTGACTGCTTCGCCGCTCTCACTGACTACGTGGTGCAGCGCGATCGATGAAGCGTCCGACCCCTCATGGACGACGCTTTTCCTGCCCACAAAGGTATCGCCAGGCCGAGGCGCGAACCGTTGCAGCGCCGACCCTGGCAGTCGGCGGGCCGTAGGCTTCACAGCGGCAGGGTTTCGCCTGCCGCACAGCCGAGGGCTGCTCAGGGTTCCAACGGTGGTCCCAGGCGTATTTCCTCCAGATCCAGGTCTCGCTGAATACGGCGCAGAACCTCATCATTGATGGTGTCCTCATCGCGCAGCCGTATCACCGTCTCGCGTTCGGCCTGGATCAAGTCGCGGCGCAGCTTCCGATATGCCTCTGCCTGCGCCTGGTCGCCATCGCTCTCTTCTCCCCGCGCACGCGAGGCTAGATGCTGCTTACGCATCAGATAATGGTGGCGCAGATCCGCAATCGTTTCCGGAGGAATCGATTCCGCGCCCGGTTCCGTCTTTCCCCCATCGTCTTTCTGCTTGTTTGTTCTTGGGGCTAACGTATCCAGATGCGAGAGCGCCGCATGGATCGCCGCCAGGCGCGCTCGGGTCTCCTCTTGTTCCCATCCATCCTCCTCCGGGATCTTAAGAAGGCGAATCAGCCAGGGCAGACTTAGCCCTTGCAGCAAGAGGGTGGCCAAAATGATGACAAAGGCGATGTAGAGGATCAGGCTGCGCTGCGGAAAGGGTTGGCCCCCGGCCAGAGTCAACGGTATCGCCAGGGCGGTAAGCAAGGATATCCCACCACGGATGCCTGTCCAGACGATGAGAAGTACCGATTGCCAGGGCGGATACGGGTCCTGCCGACGCAGGCGCGGGCTGAGCGCGCGCGGCACATAGGCAACGAGGAAGACCCAGAGGGCACGCACCAGGATAAGCGTGACCAGGATACTCGCGATATAGCCAAGCACCACAGGGACCGATTGGGGCAGGCCCGCGCTCAGGATCAACCGGAGCTGCAATCCCGTCAGGATAAAGAGCAGGCCGTTGAGGAGGAAGCTGAGCATCTGCCAGACTGCCTGCGCCTGAAGGCGTGCCCGCGAAGAGACGATACGCGGACCCTGCCGCTGCCAGTAGAGGCCGATAGTCACGACGGCCAGCACTACGGAAGCGCCAAGGGCTTCCGCAAGCAGGTAGGCCGCAAAGGGAGTCAGAAACGAAATCGTATTCTCAACGGGTGGGTCGGCCAGCAAACGACGACGCAGCCAGGCGATCCCCCAACCGACCGCCAGCCCAATGCTCACGCCGCCCAGGCCAACGGCCAGAAATTGCAGACTGGCGCTGCGCAGGGAGAACGCTCCCGTCACGGCAGCGGCAACCGCCATGCGATAGGCGACGAGGGAGATGGCGTCATTGATCAGGCTTTCGCCTTCGAGGATGGTCAGGACCCGACGGGGAATGGGCAGGCGGGTAGCTACTTCGGTAGCGGCGACCTCATCCGTCGGCGCAAGAATGGCTCCCAGCACGAAAGCGGCGGGCCATGTCAGTCCCGGTATGACCCGATGGGCCACCCAGGCGACGGCTCCGGTTGTCGCCAGCACCAGACCAATGGCAAGCCAGAGGATGGGACGGGTGTTGGCGCGCAAGTCTCGAAAGGGAACCGACAGCGTTTCCCAATAGAGCAAGGGCGGCAAAAAGAGCAGGAAAATCAGATCCGGATTCAGTTGGATGGTAGGCAGCCCCGGCACCAGCGCCAGCACCAGTCCGCCCAGAACGAGCAAAACGGGGTAAGGCACACTCAGATGACGAGATACAGCGACGAGGGCGGCCACCACGACCAGCAGTCCCAGCAGAACCTCCACCTCATGCACAGGCGTATCCCTCCTTGCGTTGAGCTGCTCTTGTCCCGGAGGAATCACGTCTGTTGCGCGGCCACAGCCTCTGACAAGGGCGTTGCTGGGGGCGTCTCTTGTTCTTCCTCTGATTCTCCCCTCGGGAGCGCATCCAGATCCAGCGCCTTCTCGCCTGCTTTCAGGCCATCGAAGACCTGCTTGAGGAGAGCCGTGGCCTCCTCCTGTGAGCCCGCTGCCGCTACCGGGATCGATTCCGATTCCAGCATCGCCTCGATAAACCATCGCTCGCCCAACTGGCTGATGTTGATGCGAGAGCAGTGATCCAGATTCAAGAGGAAGCGGCTATCATGCTCGCTTCGGGGCTTGGTATAGATCCACATCGCCTGCCTCAGACTTACCGCGCACGCGGTCGCATAGGCGCGCGATCGACCGCCTCCACGCTGGGCGGGATAAGCGTCGGCGCCGCCAGGTCCCGTTTCTCTCTGCGCAGGAAACGTCCCAGGTCATCGAAGAGCGTGTAGACGACAGGCACGACGAACAGCGTCAGCAGCGTGGATGTTGTCAATCCGCCGATCACGGCGGTCGCCAGCGGCGCTTGCGTTTCTGAGCCTTTCCCGATGCCCAGCGCCAGCGGAAGCATGCCTAGAGCGGCGGCGGAGGCGGTCATCAGGATAGGACGCATACGCGTGGGGCTGGCCGTCAGGACCGCCTCGTCGCGTTCCAGGCCGCGAGCGCGCAGATGGTTGGTATAGTCAATCAGCAGAATGCCGTTCTTGACGACGATGCCGATCAGCAGCAGCAGGCCGATGAACGCCGTCAAGCCGAAGGACCGCCCGGTCAGAAACAGCGCCAGCGCCACGCCCAGAGAGGAGAGCGGCACGGAAACCAGGATCGTCAGGGGATGGATGAACGATTCGAACTGCGAAGCCAGCAGCATATAGATCAGCGCAATGGCCATCCCGACCGCCAGGCCCAGGCCTGCGAACTCCTCGCTCTGCTGGCGCTGCGTCAGGCCAAAATCCCAGTAATAGCCGGGCGGGAAGCGGTATCGGGAGAGCAGCTTCCGCAGGTCCGCCAGTATCTGGCTCTGGGGCCGTCCCTGGGTGACCGCTGTGATCCCGATGTAACGCTGGCTGTTCTGGCGCAGAATCTCGTTGGGGCCCTGTTGAACAGAAGGCTGAGCGACCACCCGCAATAGAACGTAGTTATTCCCGCCTGCCGCCGTCGCGGTCGGGGCGCTCCCTGCCGCGCTGCCCGCGCCGGCTGTGCCTGAAGTGCCGGTCGAACCGCCCGTTCCCGAGCTAATGGGAATATTGAGAATCTGATCGATGTCCTTTCGGGTCGCTTCCGGCAACTGGACATAGATCGGGTACTGGAAGCCGCCCTCCTGATAGTAGCTGGAGAGGGTGCCGTTGGTAGCGGCGTTGATCGTAGTGGCGATGTCGGCAAAACTGACGCCCTGTTCGAGCGCTTTCTGCCGATCCACCTGGAACTGCAACTCCGGCGTGGCCTCCTGCACGTTCACGTCCGCGTTCTCCATCCCCGGAATAATGTTGCGTACCTGGCTGAGAACATCACGGGAGAGGCCGGCCAGCGTGGGCAAATCGGAACCGTAGATATCTACTTCGACGTTCAGGTTGCCGCCTGAGATAAGCTGTGCGACGATATCAATGGGAGTGACGACGACGCGGGCGCCGGCCAGTTGTCCTAACTGCCTCTGGATAGACCGCATGACCTCCTGCGTGCTATGTTTTCGGTTGTCCTTCAGGCGCACGGTCATGGACCCCTGATAGGGCGTGAGGCTAGTCGTGGTTCCGCGCAAGCTCAGGCCCGAGCCTGCGGCAGCAAAGACCGTCTGCACGTCGGGATTTTGGCCTACTATCTGCTCGGCGCGCTGCATGACCGCATCGGTCTCATCGAGGGCCGTTCCGACCGGCAGCCTGAGCGTGACGTTGAAGTTGCCGCTATCGCTCTGCGGCAGCATCTCCGTACCGATCTGGGTGGCGATCAAGAAGGTCGCTCCTACAGCGGCGAGGGCGCCGATGATGACCCAGGCACGGTGCTGGAGCGCCCACCCTAGCCCGCGATGGTAAGACCTGTCCAGGGCATAGTAGCGCTCGCCAAACCAATCAAACAGCCAGGTCATCGGGCCGCGCTTTTTCCGGGCCGCATCCGTCTCTGGCGGTCGGTCGCCGTTTTCCCCGGCGCGAATTTGGTGCTGATATTCTTCCGCTTCCGCCTCCACCTCTTCCTCTTTGATCAGGCGCGAGGCGAGCATGGGCACGACCGTCAGGGCATCCAGCAGCGAGATGGCGATGGAGAAGACGACCACCAGCGCAAATTGGGTAAACATCTGCCCGGCCAGTCCCTGAATCAGGAACAGCGGCAGGAATACGACCATGACGGTGAGCGTCGAGGCGACTACCGCAGACGAGATCTCGTTGGTGCCGGTCACCGCCGCTTCCGCCGGGCGCTTGCGGTCGCGCTCGATATGCCGGAAGATGTTCTCCAGGACCACGACCGCATCATCCACGATCAGCCCGGTCGCCAATGACAGGCCGCTCAGGGAGAGCGTGTTCAGGGTAAAGCCGCACAGATAGAGCAGGGTGAATGTCGAGATAATCGAGATCGGGATGGAGAGCGCGACGACCAGCGTGCTGCGGAAGTTGCGCAAAAAGAGGAGCAGGATGAGAATAGCCAGCAGGCCGCCGATCAGGGCGCTGTTGCGGACGTCGGCGATGGAATTGACGACAAACTGCGACTGATCGTAGGCTACTCCCCACTTGAGGTTGGGATAGAGCTTTTGGACCTGCTCCAGCTTGGCGAAGACGTTCCTGGCCGTATCTACCGTGTTGGCCGCGCTCTGCTTGACAATGGTCATGCCGACCGCAGGCTGGCCGTTCAGGCGCGTATAGACTCGCTGCTCCTGGTGGCTGTCCCGAACCGTGGCGACCTGCCCGATGGAGACAAGCTGCCCGTTGTAGGAGCCGACCGGAATAGCCGCCAATTCTTGAGGGCTTCGGAGGAAGCCCACGCTGCGGATGGTGTATTCGGTCTCGCCCCGCCTGGCGATTCCGGCGGGCAGCTCCAGATTCTCCTGAGCGATGCGCCTGCTGACCTCGGCAAGCGACAGATGGTAGGATTGCAGCTTGTTCGGATCTACATCTACGATGATGGCGCGGTCGAGGCCGCCCGTGGCCACGGCAGAGGCGACCCCTCCGGCGGATTGGAGGATCGGGGCGACCTGATTGTTCAGCTCCGCCTTAAGCCGCGCTAAATCCTGCTCTCCCGACACCCCAAAGATCAGAATGGGCAGCTGCGAGGGATCAAACCGATAGACGAGGGGAGTTTGCAGCGTCGGATCGTTGGGAAAGGCCTGGCGGGCGCGCTCGACCTGCTGCAAGACATCCACGGCGGCCTGCCCGACGTCGGTTCCGTAGTTGAACTGGACGCGGACGACAGAGACCCCCTGCGTCGAGGTGGAACTGACCTGATAGATGTTGGACGCCGAGGAGACGGCCTGCTCAATCGGGCGCGTGATCTGCGTCTCTATCTCTTCCGGGGCGACGTTGGGCCACTGCGTCACAACGGCAACCGTCGGCAGCGAAACTCGTGGCAGCAGGTCAATGGGGAGCTTCATCAGGCAGATGAAGCCCAGCAGCACCAGGGAGGCGATCCGCATGCTGACCGCCACCGGGCGCGTCACGGAAAAGCGGGCGATGCTCATTGCTTTACCTTCCGCCCGAGGCACCGCCGGTTCTCGTTCCCGGCGCGGCCTGCGTGCCAGTCGTGCCCGGAGCGCCCGGAGAAGCGGAGGGATTAGCGCCCGACAATCCCGAACCGATGCCCTGCGTTCCCTGCCCTAATCCCTGCGTCCCCTGCCCGGCACTGCCGGGAGCGCCGGAATAGACCTGCGGCGTGATGGCCGGCGGAGAAGTGCTGCTCCCACTGGAGGCCGCTCCTCCGCTCGTCCCGGTTCCGGAACCGGTCATTCCGGCAGCCTGGCCGCCTGTGCCGGCAGAAAAGGCGGCGCCGCCCGCCGACAGGCCGCCTGCGCTCGATGGGCTGCCATAGGTCGGAGCGTTCGCGCCTCCTCCTGAGGGTGGGCCGGCGCTGCTGGGCGAAGCACCGCCGCCACCCCCTTCCACGGTAGGCAGCCCCGCCAACTGCACCGGCATGCCGCCGTTATCAATACGCACGATCTGGCCGTCGCGAACCGGCTGCGCGCTCAAGATGACGACCTTCTCGCCGGGCTGTACGCCCTGCGTGATGGCAATGCCCGTCGCGTCTTGATCGCCGGTCCGCACGGGCCGCCGATGCGCGGTCAGGCGATTATCCACGACCACGACGGTCGGTCCTTTGGGGCCGGGTTGCACCGCCTCATGCGGTACCACGACCGCGTTATGCGTGACCCGCGTGATGATCGTCAGGCGTCCGAACATGCCGGGTTTAATCAGGTTCTGCGGATTGTCGAAGACGGCTCGCACGAGGAACTGCCGGCTTTGCGGATCGGCGGCGGGATTTAGCTGCGCGACTCTGCCGTTGAAAACGCGGCCCGGCAGCGCATCGAAGTCGGCGTGGGCCGGCATCCCCACATAGATGCTGCGGTTAACGCCTTCCGGCACGGAGCTCGTTACATAGACGTGCCGCATCGCCTGCACGGTGACGATGGGTTGCCCGGCGGCCACAACGGAGCCGGGATCAAAAAACCGGGCGGTCACGAAGCCGTTGAGGGGCGAGCGAAGGATCGTGTCGGCAAGCTGGGCCTGGAGATTGCGCAGCTGCGCTCTGGCGGCTTTGAGGGCGCTCCGCTGGACATTGACCTGCGTGCGGGCATCGTCTATGTCCTGCGCGGCGGTAAAGCCCTGCTTGTAGAGACCGTATAGGCGGTTATAATGCACCTGCGCGTTGACCAGACTGGCCTGCGCACTTTCGACCACGGCCTGCTGCTGGTTGATGGCCGCCTGGATCTCCGAGGCATCGAGACGCGCCAAGACTTCGCCCCGGGTGACGGGAGCGCCTTCCCGGACCTGTAGATAGACCAGGCGTCCGGTTACCTTCGGGGCGACGCGCACATCGAAGGGCGCCTCCACGTTGCCGACACCCTGGAAGATATGCACGATGTCGCGGACGATGGCCGGCGCCACGCGCACGATAGGCGGCGCGTGTCGGCGCGCACTTGCCGCCTGCGCCTGTAGCGCTTGCTGGTGTTTATTCTGGAGGAAGCGCCATATAACCAATCCTCCGAGCGCAAGGGCCGGAATGAGAAAATATATTATCCGCCTCATGCTGCCGTTCTCGCATTCCTGCCATAGGTTTCGCGTCTGCTTACCTGGCATTCATGGGCCGCAAGGAAGTTCCGTAAATCCGGGGGCGTCATTCGTGGTACAGACTACGCAGACAAACGCTATGTTCCCGGACTGGCAGCCGGATACGGGCGTAAAGCAACGCGGAGCCAGGAAACCCCGGCTCCGCGCTCAGGCGTCTATAGAGAATTCGGGCTGATGATTGGAGGAGAGGCCCTCACCCCCGGCCCCGTGTGCAGGGTGTAGGGGGTAGGGGATAGGGGGTAGGGGGTAGGGTCGCCCCCACCCCCGGCCCACTGCAAGGGTCGGGGCTGCAACGGACGGCAAGGGACGCCGCTCAACGGACTGCTAGGGTCGGCAAGGTTACGGCCCTTGCCTCCGCCTTGCGACACCTGGCGACACGGCTCCGCCTTGCGACAGCCCTCCGCCTAGCGATCCCCAACAACAGGGGAGGGGAGAGTCTCTTCCTCCCAGGTTCTTCCGCACTCTCTTATCTCCCCTCCTCCCCGGCCCTTCTCCCTGCAAGGCAGAAGGGAGAGCAGAAGCCAACGCTGACTCTCCCCTCTCCCACGCTGCGGGAGAGGGGCCGGGGGTGAGGGCCTTAACGGGAATTAGGTTAGCGCTCATCGGCGGGAGCGCGCACGGCTGCTATAAGCTCCCCGACGGTACAGTACCAGACGTGGGAGATGCCGCCCAGGTAGCCCAGGTTGCACTCGAAATCCACCCAATCGTTCGGGTCCATGCCCAGTTCCCGCGAGCATCCCCACAGGTGGAAGATGCCGCCTTCCACTTCCTCCACCTTCTGCCACTTGGCCTGTATTTCCGGGAACGACTCGGTGAAATAGGCGGTCACCAGCAGGCGCATGGGATCGCCCGCCGCCAGATCCGCCGCCGTCAGCAGTTCCGCTATTTGGGTGGTACGGGCGCTGGCATAGCCTGCCGCGCGCACCGTATCCGCTATCCACTGCGGCCCCTGCGCGAAACCGTAAGGGTAGGCAAAGGAGGTCACCGCCGCGCCGATCAGGGCCTCTAGCTGCACCTTGCTCTCCACTATTTGCCGGTGGCACTCGGCGGCCGTCAGGGTCTCCAGATGCGGGTGGCTGAGGCTGTGCGAGCCGATCTCGTGCCCTGCCGCCGCGATCTGGTGCAAGGCCGCCGCATCCAGAAAGCCCTCCGTGCCCAGAGACTCCGGGCAGACGTAGAACGTCCCCTTGTAGCCGTACTGCTCCAGCATGCGCAGCATCATCTGATCTGTAGCCGCGCCGTCATCCCAACTGGTCACGACGGCGACCGTCTTGCCATCAGGAAACTGCCAATTTGCCATGTTCGCTCCGTTCTTTGCTGCCTAAACACGTCCTCACAGTTCCTGCGTAGATTTCCCATCTCGGAGAACTGCGAAGTTACCCTGCATGGGCGCTTAGCTCACCGGCGGCACGATGGGCGCATAGTCGGCGGGAGGGGCCGCCGGCCACCAGGATTGATCCAGCGGCTCTTCCAGCACCAGCGTTCCCCACGCCCCATTGCTAGCCGCCTGCTCGATCTGGGCCGCAAGCTCCTCCGGCGTCACGTCCCAGCCCTGCGTCACTGCGATCACCTGCGCGGCGGGGTCGTACTCCCGATAGTGCGTCACCGACGCCCCGACCCACGCCGCCGTATCGCCGTAGAGCGGCACATCGCGGCCAAACAGCTTGTAGGGAGTCAGCAGGCCGACCGCAGAGGGGCCGCCGCGCTCTGCCGCCAGCGCGCGCACCAGCCCCGGCCAATAGACCTGTGCGCAGGGCCGCGCGCAGGGAATGCCGCGACAGGAGCCGAGCTGTTCGTCCGGGCTTTCCACGCCGCCTAGCGTCACGCCAATCTCGCACTCGCCACAGATTATCGGGCAGATACGCGAAATCGGGAGAGTGTCCACCAGGGCATGGGCGCAGGCGTGCCAGAAAACCTGCGGGAAAAACACGTCGGGGTTGGCGTAGGGCGTGGGCGCGATCTTCTCGCCCGGCGAGTTGTCCCAGGAGCGGCAGAGGACGTTGCCGCAGCCGCAGCCCGCTGGCGGTCCCTGGATGTCGTTGAGGAACAGGCCCTCCAGCGGCGGCGCATTTTGCACGAGCGCGCGAACGCGCTCCAGCGCGTAGTTAAAGGCCGCCCGATTGTTGACGCAGATCCAGGGCGCGACCAGCGCCGTCGGGCCTCCCGACCAATCCGGGAAGGCTTGCAGCCATTCGGGATGCTGCGGCGCGTGCATCCACTCCGGGTGCGCTTCGGCAGCCGCCTCATCCCGCCCGACCTCGATCCAGCCCCAGACCGGCACGCCGAGGCCGCGCGCATTCTCGCACGCCTGGCGCAGCGCCTCGCCGCCTGCCGCCAGGTCGAACACGACGGCTTCTCCGCGCAGGGCCAACGCGCGCAGGCCGGACCGGGAAGCGGCGACTGCGGGGATTTTGCGAGCGCGAAAGGCAAGCGTCGGTCGTTCGGCGGGCATCCCATCTATTCTCCAGGGTCCTTGCGTTTTCTTTACGGCCCTCACCCCCTGCCCTTCTTGACCTAACCCCCCGGCCCCCTTCCCTACTTCGCCGCTAACGCGGCAGGGAAGGGGGGGAACCGGCTTCTGCTCTCCCCTCTCCTTGAGAAGGAGAAGGGCTGGGGGTGAGGTCTTTAGTCACCGCTTGACGGCAACGCACAGGATGGTGACGCCGAAGGGAAAATTGACGCGCCGGGCGAGGGCGTTTTCGAGGGTGAGCAGGCCGGTCAGCGCCGCATTGATGGGCGCGGGAAAGAGGGGCATGGCCGCCTCCGGCGGGTCGTGGGGCGGTCTGCGGGCGTTCAGATGGCGCTGCATGACCACCAGCGGATAGAGCGCCGTCATGGTATGTGAGAGCTTTTTCAGGCGGAAACCGGCGGCGGTGAACCGCTCGGCGACCTGGTGGCGCAGGTAGCGGCGGTGATGCATCAGTGCGATGTCGTGCTCGCTCCAGAGGCGCGGGTAGGCGGGAACGGTGGCAAAGACGTATCCGCCCAGCTTGAGCACGCGATAGAACTCGCAGAGCGCGGCGCAGTCGTTGGGCAGGTGTTCC
The DNA here is from genome assembly GCA_035650735.1 of Chthonomonadaceae bacterium. Classification (GTDB taxonomy): domain Bacteria; phylum Armatimonadota; class Chthonomonadetes; order Chthonomonadales; family Chthonomonadaceae; genus DASRGL01. The sequence continues at coordinate 15,108 of DASRGZ010000017.1, read as the reverse complement.
AGCATATCCATCGCCACCAGCGCATCGAACCGCTCGGAGGCAAACGGCAGGCGCATAGCGTCCGCGCCGACCAGGTGCCGCAGGCCGCGCCGCCGCGAGAACTGCAAGGCCAGGGGGGAGAAGTCCGCCGAAACCACACGGCCCCAGCGCGTCAGGCGCTTCGACATCGCGCCCGTGCCGCAGCCAATATCCAGGATGGTCGTCTCCGGGCGCGCTCCCGGCGGGCCGAAGCGGGCGCGCATCAGAGCTTCGACGAGCCGATGCCGCCCGACGAACCACCAGTAGGTATCTTCCAGACGATACATCCGCTCGTATTCGGGGTCATTCATGGTCCGGTATAAACGGGGCGCCAGGGCCCCCTGCGGCAAGACTGCCGGAAGCGTTGCTGACTTCCGGCAGTTTCACTCACAGGCAACATCCTGTTCGCGTTTTTAGGGCAACCGCAATTCAGCAGCGGGTGCGGGCGCGTTGTAGCGCGTCAGACGAATGCGGAAGAGGGTCTTGAGCATGCGCCAGGCGTCCCGCAGGAAGCGCACCTTGGAGCCTTCCTGATGGGCCCAGCGAACGGGAACTTCGGCCACTCGCAGATCGAAGCGGCGCAGGGCCAGGTAGAGCACTTCCACATCAAAGGCAAAGTGGTCCACGCGGCACTGGCCGAAGATAGCCTGCGCCGCCGGCTGCGTGAACAGCTTGAACCCGCATTGCGTATCGTGAATGCCGGGCACCGCCATCAACTGCACCAGCTTATTGAAGGTACGCCCGCCCATTTCGCGCACGAGCGACTGCCGCTTGATAAGCTCCGAGCCGGGCACGTCGCGGGAGCCGATGGCGATGTCGTAGCCTCCCTGGAGCCTGGGGATCAGCTTCTCGACCTCCTCAATCGGCGTGGCGAGATCGGCATCGCAGAAGAGGATCTGCTCCCCGCTGGCGCGCAGCATTCCGTAGCGGACGGCGTGGCCTTTGCCCCGATTGGGCTGGTAGGAGAGCAGGCGTACCTGCGGCCGACAGGCCGCGATCTGCTCAACGATGCTGGCTGTGCCATCGGAGCTGCCATCGTCCACAACCAGGATCTCAACGGGATATTCCTGCGCATCGAAGTAGGCCAGCATGCGCTTCAGAGAGGCGCCCAGGCGCCCCTCCTCATTATATGCCGGGACGACAACCGATAAGAGGGGACGATCCCCGATGGGGTTAGCGGGCGCGTTGGAAGCTGTGGCGGGGGCAGCGTGTAAATCGTTCCCCGCGACCTCGTGGTCGCTCAAAGGAATATCTCCTTCTCCTTGCGTGTCCATCCCCGTTTTCTTTGCGGGCGGCGAAAGCCTCGCCAGGCGGAGGCAGGGGCCGTAACCCTGCCGACCCTGGCAGTAGCAACAAAAGCACTAAACCCGCCTACGCGGGTTCTGCCCTCACCCCCGGCCCACTGTCAGGGTCGGGCCTACAATGGACTGCAAGGGTCGCGCCTGCCATGGTTGGGCCCCTGCTCGGGTCGGCGCGGCAATGGTTCGCGCCTCCGCCTAGCCACACCTGGCCACAACCCTCCGCCTGGCGCCCCCCGGCGCTGCGGGAGAGGGGAGGATAGAGTCGGCGAAGGCCGACATCGTGTCCTGGTTGCTGCGAATTCATTCGCCAGCAACCGAAAACTGGGGCGCTCTCACTCCCAGCAGGAGCAAACGTAGCGAGTCATTATATCCTGCGCTGTGCCCCTTGTCAACCCGTCGCAAGTTCTACTTACGAACAAAGAGATTAAATTTCTAACAAACCGGAACTCTTATCTAACGCGTATCTGGTTAAAATAACGCAAAGGCGGCCCGCTAAAGTTCCACCAGCCTTCTGCCCTCTCATTTGCGAAAAGCGTGCCAGAGGCCCTGGTCGTCGAGACTGGCCTCGGAATCCAGGCGGTAGCGCTCCACGCCGTCGGGAGAGCCGGGCAGGAAGAAGCGGACATGGCGGAACCCATAGCGGTAGGCGTCCGGCTGGACGATCTGGGCCAGCCACTGGGAGACAAGCTGTGGGTCGTCGCGGGCGGCATAAAGTTCCAGGGTAGCTGGATCGTCCTCGGCAGAGCGAAAAGCCTCCAGGTTGGGGCCGAGCACGCGCAAGCGCGCGTAGAACGGGGCGCGCTGGGCCTCCAGAGCATCGCGCGCTTGCTGCTGGGGCGTGCGCGGTGCGGGAATGACAGCCGGCGCGGAAGCAGTGTTGGGTAGCTCAGAGCCCGATGGGGAGGAGGCCATCGCAGGCCCCGTTGCGGCAACCGTGCCCGGCGCGGTGTTGGCAGGCGACAGGAAGCGTGGGGCCGCCAGCCAGTAGACGAGCAGGCCCGATGCTACGGCCACCAGCAACAGAACCAGTGCCCGGCCCATCGCCGCCTCCAGATCTGAAGGTTCTAAAGGTTCTGAGGTAGTTAGAACCCTCAGCACCCTCTAGTACCCTAGAACCCTGCGGAAAGGAATTCCCCGGACTTACCTTTTTACCTTCGGGTAGGTTTAGGGAGTGGCCTCGGCTTTGAGGGCTTCCTCTCCCTCGATCCAGTACGTCCCATCCGGGCAGACCTCGCGCTTCCAGATGGGAACCGTCTCTTTGAGCGTATCAATGCAGTGACGGCACGCCGCGAACGCCTGGGCGCGATGGGGCGAGCCGACGGCGACGACGACGCTGGCCTCGCCCAACTCGATGCGCCCGATGCGGTGGGCAATGGCGACCTCGCAGCCCCAACGGGCCTCGGCTTCCTCGGCGATGCGGCGCAGCATCTTCTCGGCCATCGGCACGTAGGCGTTGTATTCCAGATAGGCCACCTCCCGCCCGCGCGAATTCTTGCGCACCTGCCCGATAAACGTGCAGACGGCCCCGTTGGCATGCCCGCCGACCTTCGCCTCCAACTGCGCCACGTCAATCGGCGCGCTGCCTATCTTAACCTCCGCCATCCTTGCCTCTACCTCACTGCCCTTTATCCGCCGCTCATGGGGGGGATGAAGGCGACCGTGCAGCCCTCTGTTAAGGCCGTATCCAGGTCGGCGTACTCTTCGTTGATGGCGCAGCGGCAGTAGGAAGCCAGGTCCGCCAGGCGCGAGTCGCGCTCGACCAGGAGGGCCGCCAGATCGCGTCCGGTGGCGCCGGAGGGCAGCGTGATCTCCAGCGGCTCGCTGCCCAGGTAATCGCTGTAGTGGCCGAAGAGATAAACCGTGACGTTCATGCCGAGCGCACCTCCTGCCGCCAGCCGCTTCAGGCGCGCCAGGTTGACGGCGTGCATCGTGGCCGAGTCGGGGGTTTCGATAATGATGGGCAGATGCGCCAAGCGTGGGTCGGTGACCAGGCGCGCGAAGGCGCCGATGCCGATCTGGCCTTCGCCGATGTGCTCATGGCGGTCTACGCGGCTGCCCAGGGGCTTCTTGGAGTCGTTAGCATGGATGATTTTGAGCTTGTCCAGGCCGAGGATGCCGTCAAAAGCGGCCCAGGTCTGCTGGTAAGCGTCCGGATCGCGCAGGTCGTAGCCCGCGACAAAGACGTGGCAGGTATCCAGGCAGACGCCCAGGCGTGGATGCGGCCCCACGCCGGACAGAACCTCCGCCAGCTGCTCAAAGCGATACCCCAGGCCGGTGCCCTGCCCTGCCGTCGTCTCCAGCGCCACGCCCGCGGCGTATCCTTCGGCATCGGTCTCCTCCAGAACGCGCTGCAAGCTTTCTATCAAGCGCTGGGTAGCTGGCTCTTCGCCTTGATCGAGATGGGCTCCCATGTGGGTGACAACCCAGGGAATACCCAGTTGGTTAGCGCGGTCAAGCTCGGCCCGGAACGCCTTCCGAGAGCGCTCGAGGACATCGGCGGCGGGAGCGGCCAGGTTGATGAGATAGGAATCGTGGGCGACGGTAAAGGCGATGCCCGTCTGCTCCCGCGCGGCGTGGAAGGCCGCGACCTCTTCAGCGGACAGCGGCGGATGGCTCCACTGGCGGGGACTGCTGGTAAAAAGCTGCACGGCAGTACAGCCTATCGCTTTGCCGGCCAGCAGGCTCTTATGCAATCCACCGGCGGTAGGCATATGCGCGCCAAGCAGCCGCCCTGGGACGGCGGGCGCGCTTTCCGCCCGGGCACGCCCCGAGGCAGAGCGTTCGGAAGGCGCCGACGCGCTGGCGTCGGGGGAAGGAGATGCTTCGCTCATATTTCCTTAAAAATCATCGCCTGGCAGACTTCGGGTTTAAGGATGAAGGCGGAAGGATGAAGAAAGACTCTGGCTCTTTTCCTCCTCTCGCCTTTCTCCTTGCCGGAAAGGGAGGAAGAAGCCCTTGCTTTTTTCATCCTTTATCCTTCCGCCTTCATCCTTTTAAACAGTCCGGCGACCTGCGCATCGCGCAGCCCTTCGGCTGAGACCGACACTGGCGCAATGCGCTTTCCCGTAATCTTTCCCAGAGTGATGATACAGTCCTCATCATCGGGATCGAGCATGGCAACGAGGAGCGTATCGCCCCGCAGCGCCAGCCCGATAGCGTGCCGATGGCGGGCGATCTCTTCGGGGATGAGCGCGGCGGCGCTCGGATCCACCAGATGCCCATCAACCCAGACGGGCACGCGGCCCCGGATGTCGCGCTCTCCGGCGACCAGCGCGCCGAACAGGGCCACTTCGGCGATGGGCGCCGTCTCCCGCGCCAGATAGAGATGCCAGCCGATGGTTTCGCTACTGTAGCGTTCCCAGAAAGCCTTGTCCCCCCAGGCACGGGCATCCCGCAGGTTATCCACGCGGTCGGCGCACTTGATCAGGCGTACCCATCTGGGCGCGTTCCGTAGTTCCGAAAAGTAGCGCGCATCACGGGCCGCTTTGACCTCCGCCGGTCCGGGGGCCGGTTTGGTCAACGTCCAGATGGCGTCATGGACTTCTTTCCCCGCCACTTTGCGGATCTCCTGCGCGTAGCGGGCACGGTCGGCCTCAGGAACATCTTCCAGCACGTCGTGGAGCAGGCAGGCGGTCAGCGCGCGCCGATCTCGGCACCCCCACTCTTCGGCGAGGATGCAGGCCACCCGCAGAGGATGAACGATATAGGGCACCGGAGGCACGCCGCTGGCCACGCGACGCCACTGGTTGCTATGGGCGCGCGCCGCCAGCGCATAGGCGGCTTCTAGCTGGCTGCGATCTTCCGGTGCGGCCAGGGCATACAACCGATCTCGGTAAATATCCGGGTCGTTACAGTCGGTCGTCTCGTTGGTTGGCATGACAAAACAGTTCGGAAGGGCCTGGTGCAGTAAGCCATCCAGTGCTGGGCACTGAACGTACCCGGCTCTAGGGCCTGCGGCCAAGCGACTGCAAGGGACGGCGCTACGACTGCAAGGGTCGGAACTACGCACGCTCGACTGCCAGGGGACGCCGCTCAACGATTCGCGGCTCTGCCTGGCGATCTCCGCCTGGCGACACTCGCGCCTCTGCCTTGTGACTGGCGGACGGAACAGCCTGGCTTGGCAGGGCGTCCGTAAGGACGCTTGGCCGTAGGCCACACAGATGGGTCATTTATGGCCCAGCAAGCGCAACCGGGACGCGGCTCCTGACCCTGGAATCATTGTAGCACGGCAAGGGAGCCTTGTCAAACGGGCAGCCATCTAAGGCCGCCTGATCTCCAGAACGTTTGACGGAGGAGTTTCCGGTCTGAATGACGAACGGACAGACGGAAACGCACTAGGCAGGGAGATTTTAAGAAAGAATGGGAAAACTAACGGGTAAAGTTGCCGTTATCACGGGCGCCGGACGCGGCCTGGGACGCGCCTATGCACTGCGCCTGGCCTCCTTAGGCGCCAATATTGTCATCAATGACCTTCGCCTGGACTCGGCCAGGGAGTTTGACGAGGAGCTAACGGCGGAGACGGTGATGGCCGAATGCGAGGCGCTAGGCGTGCGCGCCATCGGCGTCGCGGCGGACGTGACCATCAAATCGGAAGTGCAGCGGCTCTTCGATGCAACGCTGTCGGCCTTCGGGCGCGTGGATATCCTGGTCAACAACGCGGGCGGCGTGCTGCGGCCCGCCGAGCGCGGAAAGGCTTCCACCGTACCTGAGGACGATTGGCGCTACATCCTGGACGTGAACCTGACCAGCACTGTCTTTTGCTGCCAGGCCGCCGCCGTGCCGATGAAAGAGCAGCGTAGCGGCAAGATCATCAACGTCTCCTCCCAGGCGGGCCTGCGCGGCAACATGGAAGGCAGCATCGCGCACTATTGCGTGGCAAAGGCGGGCGTCGTGGAGTATACGCGGCTGCTGGCGGGCGAGCTTGGCCCCTACAACATCAACGTCAACTGCATCGCGCCCGGCCTGATTCTGACCTCCCGCGCCAACAAGCAGTTTAATCGCAACAGCCCGGAGAACATCGCCGTCGCCTCCGCCCGGATTCCGCTGCGGCGCGTGGGCGTGCCGGAGGACTGCGCCAAAGTGGTCGAGTTCCTTGCCACCGACCTCTCCGACTACGTGACCGGGCAGTGCATCCCCGTCTGTGGAGGCATGGTGCTCTCCCCCTCTTAAATTGGGGGACGAGGCGCCACCGTGACCCGGAAGCCTCTGTTATGCGTGCGGCAGGGCGCTCCCCCCTCCTAAATTTTGCGACGCTGCGAGGAGACGATGATACCTTCCGAAATGCTACCTTTTGCGCTATGCGCCTACAGCCTGCCCCATGTGATGGGCTACCTGCCGACCCGATCCGGCGAGCGCTATCCTGAGCCGCTCACGCCGCTGGGCCTGATGGGTGCCGTGCGCGAGCTGGGACTGGCGGGCGTAGAGTTTCCGCTGCAATCGCTGGTGCCTTCCTTCGACGGAGCGCGCGTCCAGACGGCGCAGGTCGAAGCGGACTTAGGCGAGGCGTTGCAATCGCGCGGGCTGAAAGTCGTCGGCGACTACGGCGCGCTGCTGGATACGAGCGCCGAGCATCTGCGCGACTACCTGACGCTGGCGGCAAAGACCGGAGCGAACGTCGTGCGGGCGACGCTAAGCCATGTCCTGTGCGGCGACCGGCGCAAGCTGCCGGGGGGCTGGGAAGCGCACCAGGCGGCGCTGGCCGAGCGATTGCGGGCGGTGCTGCCGCACGCGGAAGAGGTGGGCGTCTGCATCGCGGTGGAAAACCATCAGGACGCCGCCAGCGACGACCTCCTGCGCCTGGCCGAGCAGGTCCAGCACAGCCCGGCGTTCGGCGTGACGCTGGACACGGGCAACCCGCTGGCCGTCGGGGAAGACCCGGTGGAGTACGCCCAGCGCATCGCGCCTCTCATCCGGCACGTCCACATGAAGGACTATACCCTCCACTTCGCGCCCGAAGGCTATCGCCTGGTGCGCTGCGCGGCGGGCGACGGCGTGATCGATTTTCCGGCCATTCTCGACATCGTGCGCCAGAACGGGCACGATGTCCTGCCCGCCATCGAGAGTGCGGCGCAGGCAACACGCACCATCCCGTTGTTAGAGCCGGATTGGTGGGCCTGCTATCCGCCAACTCCGGCCACGCGGCTGGTTCCCGCGCTACGCCTGCTGTGGGAGAAGGGCCGTCCCGCCGATGAGCCCTACTCCAGCGCGTGGGAGCGCGGCGCAGACTCGGCGACGGTGGCGGCGGAGGAGTGGGACGTCGTGCGGCGCAGTGTCAACTACTTCCGCAGCCTGCTGCGCACCTGAAGGCAAGGACGCCGTGTTATAATAGAGCCAGGAGAAATCTGGGTAGACACTCCCAGCCGTGTGGATCAATCTCACGCAGCCTGCTGCTGAGGAGATACGTCCACACCGTTGGGAGCGATTACCGAAATCTGAAGAGAGTAAGACTTCAGAGATACGCCAAAAGTGCTGTTGATTGTGCGAGAGAGGCAACACTACTATGGCCATGAGACTATTGCGCCTATCAACTTAATCAGCACGGATGAGCGCGGAATAGCCTACATCGCGAATACGCGTATGAAAGTTCGTCAGATTGCCATCGAAGCGGAGCATTTCGGTTATAGCCCGCAAGAGATACAGGAGGCCCATGAGCATCTTTCCCTCGCACAAATCCATGCGGCGCTGGCCTACTACTACAGCCACAAGGAAGCGATAGACGCCGAGATTGCCCAGGAAGAACAGGAAGTGGAGGCACTGCTGGCCGAATATGGGACGCCTATAGACTGGAGGCACTAAGAGCACGCGCCGCCCAGAAGCTGAAGGCGGACCATCGCCCCGAATGATACGCCTCTACACCGACGAGAATGTGGACGGCGCCATCATCCGGCAACTGCGTCGGCGCGGGGTGGATGTCCTGACCGCGCAGCAAGACGGCCACATGCGGACAGATGACCCCATAGTCCTGGATCGGGCCACAACGTTAGGCCGCGTTCTCTTTACGGGGATGCCGACTTCCTGATCGAAGGCGCCCGGCGCCAGCGAGAAGGCCAGTTCTTCGCGGGTATTATCTACGCCAAGAGAAAATTGACTATCGGGCAATGCTTGGGAGACTTGGAACTAATTGCCAAGTTAGAAGACCCGGTAGTGTACCCATAGAGAGTTGATACTTCGTCGCCGATGACCTTATCAACTCTGTAGAAGGACACTACCGAAGACCCGCAAGACTATGTTAATCGTGTTCGCCACCTTCTCATAGGAGAAGGAATCTTGAATCGAACCAGTGTGGATAAAAAATAAAAAGGCAGGGAAGTGGTCAACACTCCCCTGCCTTTTTGTTGCCTCAGATGATCTTGCGCCGCGTTGTCTTGGCGCTGCGAACGCTTCGCCAACGTGGGGAAGCGCGTTACTATCTCTCGCAGAACCTGCGGCGCTGCCGCTTCCCCAACACAGACGCAAAAAGCGACAAAAAAAACCGCATGCCGCGCACATTTCACGATCCTCCTCGCGCTGCTGTCACGGTGGCTTAGTAGAATACCCCCGATAAACGCAACTACCGGGCGATGCCGTTCCTGTGGCGGGACCGACGGCGTTCCCCCCACAGTGACGGCCCGGACGATTCGCATTTCAGACCTATTCTCAGGTTGAGGTAATCCCTCCCAACGGTGTGGACGTATCTCCTCAGCGGCAGGCTGCGTGAGATTGATCGACACGGCTGGGAGTGTCTACCCAGGTTGACAAAATCATAGAGAACGTCTAACTAAGGATAGAGACACAAGCCGCCGCCTGGCGGTCTCTGTGTTAAGGAGTATCGGATGAGCTTCACGCGCATAGATCACATCGCCCTTTCGGTCGAGTCGCTGCGACAGGCCGAGAACTTTTACACCTGCCTGTTCGGGCTGGAAGTGCTTTGCCGTGAAGCGCCGAACGAAGGCTGGAGCGCCCTGCCGGTAGATACCGGGTGGGACGAAGCAGAAGCCGCAGGCATCCCCTTGCAGTGCAGCCTGCTTGGATGCGAGGGATTCCGGCTGGCGCTGTGCCGGGGCGTGCCTGAGCACGCCTCTCAGGGCCGCCTGAACCATATCTGCCTCTGCGCCGACGCCGCGGAAGTCTGTCGGCTGCGAGAACAGGCGGAAGAACTGGGCTGCCTGATCAAAGTCGAGACGCCCGCCCACCTGATATTTGAGGACCCCTATGGTGTCTGCTGGGAAGTGACCGTGTCCCGGTGCAAATAACAAGCAGCAGAGGAACCCCATGAGGAGCACACGGCACAATTACGGAAAGGAGAAAGAGACCATGTTGCCCAGACGAACGATGGGCTGGTGGTACTGGCTGGCGACCGTCGGACTTCTTGCTGCCCATTTCCTCAGATCGCCGGTCGCCCTTTGGCTTGCTATCGCGCTCACCGGCGTGCAGGTCGTTCACCACGCGATTCTGGAAGGGGACGCGCGGGCGTTTTCGGTGCAGATACGCATGGCCTTTCTGGGCCTGTTGCTGCTCGGTGTGTGGGAACCGCTCCGCTTTGTGCATGGAGTTCAACTCGCGGGGACAACGGCAATCGTCCTCTTCGACTACTGCCTGCTGGGCCGAATTCTATCCCTCATGCCCTGGAATCGGCGCGCGCCTCTGTCGCTGGCACTGGCGATACGTACTATCTTCTCGCGCCCGGGATGTGGGAGCATGCTGGAAAGAGTTCAGCCGCAGAAGGCTTGACATAAACAGGACTTACTCGACAAGGATAGGAGAAAAACAGTGATTACCGGAATGAGACCCGATCCGACTTTTTACCCTTCACCCGAAATGGCGATGCAGGCGCCAACCGAAGAACTGGCTTATGTCGCTGTCCTTAACGCGAACGGTGACGGCCCCGATGCGCTGGCGGTGATGGACATGAATCCCGCATCCCCCACCTACAGCCAGGTCGTTGGGCGGTTTGATATGCCCCATAGGGGCGATGAACTGCACCACTTCGGCTAGAATGCGTGCAGCGCCGCACTCTGCCCGACCATGCCGCACCCGCACCTGGAGCGGCGCTACCTGATCGTTCCTGGCCTGCGCTCCTCGCGCATCTATGTGCTGGACACAAAGCCCGATCCACGCTGCCCGCGGCTCGTCAAGACCATCGAGCCGGAGACGCTGCACCAGAAAACCGGCTACACCCGACCGCACACCGTCCACTGCGGCCCGGACGACCTCTATATGGGCGCGTTGGGAACGCCGGACGGTGGAGGGCCGGGCGGCGTCTTCCTGCTCGACCATACGAGTTTTGACGTGAAAGGGCCGTGGGAGGCTGACCGGGGTCGCAGTTCCTTGCCTATGACTTCTGGTGGCATCTGGGCTATGACACCATGCTCACCAGTGAGTGGGGAACGCCCCGTATGGTTGAGGATGGAGTCAACCCGGAACTGCTCCTGAGCAGCCAATATGGGCATCGCGTGCACGTCTGGGACCTGCGTACCCGCCGCCACCTTCAGGAATTGGACATGGGACCGGAGTACCAGATGGTGCTGGAACTGCGCCCCGCCCATGATCCTAACCGGGCTTACGGCTTTACCGGTGTGGTCACCTGCCTGAACGACCTCTCCGCGTCCATCTGGCTGTGGTACCGCGAAGACAGCGGCAAATGGGCCATCCGCAAGGTGATTGATGTGCCCACTGAACCGGCGAACGCCGACGATCTGCCGCCGCTGCTGAAGGGTTTCGGAGCCGTGCCGCCGCTGATTACAGACATCAACCTCTCGCTTGACGACCGCTTCCTCTATGTCTCCTGCTGGGGAACCGGGGAACTGCGGCAGTACGATGTCTCCGATCCCTTCCACCCGGCGCTCACCGGCTCCGTGCATTTGGGCGGCATCGTCCGTAAGATGGCGCATCCGAAAAGCGGCCCACTGCACGGCGGCCCGCAGATGGTGGAGATAAGCCGGGATGGAAAGCGGGTCTACCTGACCAACTCCCTCTATCTGGCGTGGGACAAGCAGTTCTACCCGGAGGGCATTCGCGGCTGGGCCGTCAAGATGAATGTCTCGCCGGAAGGCGGCATGACGCTCGACCCCGATTTCTTCGTGGACTCTGGCAGCGAGCGCCCGCACCAGATTCGGTTGCAGGGGGGCGACGCTTCCTCAGATTCCTACTGTTACCCGAACACCGGAAGCAAGCCCGCACGAAAGGAGCGCGGGTGATGAAAGAGATGTGGCCCTGGATCACCCTGATCCTGCTGGGTGTCTATCACGGCCTCAATCCGGGCATGGGCTGGCTGTTCGCCGTCGCGCTGGGACTTCAGGAGCGGTCGCGGGCGGCGGTCGTGCGTGCATTCGTCCCGATTGCGCTGGGCCATGCCGCTTCCATCGCGGTCGTGGTAGCGCTTATCGCAGTCTTGCAGATGGCAGTCTCGTCCGTCTTGCTGAGATGGGCCGGAGCCGGAACGCTGATAGCCTTCGGTCTCTACAAACTGATCGTGCCGATGTCCTGTCCGCGTTGGGTAGGGATGCGAGTTGGCTTCCGCCAGTTGACGGCCTGGTCGTTCCTGATGGCGACGGCGTGCGGCGCGGGGCTGATGGTCGTGCCGGTTATCCTCCAACTGCGGTCCGGCTCCAAGCCCGTGGTGCGCGTGGTTCCTGCCACACTCACCCAGCCGAAAGCCGAGGGAACAACCACCTTCCAGACAACGGACGGCACGCAACTCGCCTGTCATGCCGGGGCAGCCGGAAACAAAACGACGCTAAGCCCTGTCCGGTTCTCCTCATCGGAAGAGCAGGCCAGGGCGACCCTCCGCAGCTATCCCGCACCGGCAGCGGACACGCAGATGCCTGCCTGTCATGCACAGATAAAGCAGATGGCGATGCGGAGCGGGGCAGGGCCGCTTTCCGCCGTGGCGGCGATCCTCCTGCACACGCTGGCGATGTTTGTGGTGATGGCGGTTATTGCCGTCGCTGTTTACGAAAAGGTCGGTCTTGCCATCCTGCGCCGGGCCTGGCTCAACCTCGACCTGCTCTGGGCCGGGGCGCTGATCGGGGCGGGCATCCTGACCTTCGTGCTTTAATCCTGCAGGACAGTGGCGCATAAGGAAGGACAACTTCTCTCCTCCCGCCCGGCTTGCGGCGCGGGAGGAGTATTTTAAAACATACTGCACGCAGGCTTCCAGACGGATGCAGAGGCTGAACGGGGTACAGGAGAGGCCGGAAAATTTACGGCCAGTTCTGTTCGGCACGCGAATTTCACGTTTTTGCTTACGTTCCTGTCACGTTGGCATTGTAGAATGCTCGTGTAACATCCATCACAGCCACGTAAGGCTAAAGGCTTAATAATGTAATAGCCACTTCTCGCGCCCGCGTGAAGGTCGGCGTCCAGAAAGGAAGAGAGCCAATGACGACCATAACATCAACCATCGCACCGCCGGAGCGCCCGTGCGTGGAGAGCGGAGAGTGCCGAACGCGCCCGCTGGCGTGCCAGCGCGCGGAGGCGCTATCTCGGTTGGTCGCCCTATTGGAGTCGGTAGATGCCGACGGGCAGCCGCTCCAGAGGGCCGCGTTGGACTGCGGTGCCGATTCGCTGAGCCAGTTGTCTCGTCTGCGCGCGGCCCATGCCACCTACGCACTGGCCTCTGGCGTCATGCAGCGAGTCGGCGTGGGCGCGTGGAGTCGCCGTCCCTGGCACGATGACGTGCCGCATAACCGGCCTCCCCAGGCGAATGTTTGGTTTTGAGTTATTCAGGAAAGCGCAAAGCACGGAATGCCATGTCGTTAGGGAGAACGAGAGAAAGGATGACCATGAAACGCAAAATCAGCCTCACACTGCTCTGTCTGGCAGTACTGATGGCGGCTCTGTCCGGGATGCGAGGCTATGCCGCCCCGAAGCGGGAAGACCTCGGCCCCGACCTGTTTCTGGCCGTCGGCAGGAAAGACGCCGCTGCGGTCAAAGCCCTGCTGGCTAAGAACGCCGACCCGAACGCGCGCAACTTCCTGTCCTTCACGCCCCTGATGTTCGCGGGGATCGTCGGGGACGTGGAGAGCGCCCGGCTACTGCTGGCCAACGGAGCCGAGCTGGAAGCCGAAAGCCCCTTCGGAACGGCCCTGACGTTTGCGGTTGAGGCCGACCAGCCGAAGTTCGTCCGGTTCCTGCTGGCCCGTGGGGCCAACGTTAACGCCAAGCGTGGCGACAAGATCACGACGCTCATGCTGGCCGCACGCATCGGCTACACCGACATCCTCCAGCAACTGCTGGACAAGAAGATGGGCGTGAACGCCCGCGACGTAGATGGCGCTACCGCGCTGATGTACGCGGTGCGCGCCGGCAAAACGGAGGCGGCTCGCCTCCTGATCCAGCGGGGCGCGAGCGTGGACCTGGCCGACAGCCGCAAGTGGACGGCCCTGATGTACGCCGCGGCCAACGGTTATCCCGACCTGGTGCGCTTGCTGGTGCAGAAGGGAGCCAACGTCAACGCGCAGGAGCAAGAGGGCAGAACGCCCCTGCTGTTGGCGGTGCGCTACAACGGGCAGGCCGCTACGATCCAGCCCTTGCTGGAAGCCGGGGCCGATGTGAACATCAAGGACAGCCGGGGCCAGACGGCGCTGGTGCTGGCGGCGACCCGTGGCTACGAGGAGTGCGTACAGGCGCTGCGGGCGAAGGGCGCGGCCTTCGAGAAGGGAGAGCCGCCCCTACCGATGCTCACGGCCCGCGCCGCCATTGGCAAGAGCCTGCCGCTGCTGCAAAGCGCCACGAAGACGTTTGCTAAGAACGCCGGCTGCACCTCCTGTCACCATCAGGGAGTGGGGTTGATGGTCACGGCCATCGCCAAGCAGCACGGCTTTGCCATAGACACGGCGCTCGCGCAGTCCGAGCTAAAGAAGGTCTATACCGAGCAGGAGCGAGCCTATCCTATCCTGCGGAAGGCCCTCCAGGACCCCAACGTTGCCAAAACCCTGCCGGGCGTAGAGATCAGCGAACTCACCCCCGGCCTGAGCTTCTTCCTTTCCGGGCTGGTCGCCCATAACTGGCCTGCCGATGAGAAGCTGGCGGCCTCCGCGCTGGTGCTGGCGAAACAGCAGGCGGCGGATGGGCACTGGGGTTTTATTATTCAACGCGTGCCGGTCCAGTCCAGCTACTTCACGGTGACGGCGCTCTCCCTGAGCATCCTGAACGCCTACGCGCCGAAGGACCATACCGCAGAGATCGCCGAACGCAAGGCGCGCGCCAAAACGTGGCTGCTGACCACGCCTGCCAGGAACACGGAGGACAGAACATTCCGGCTGCTGGGCTTGAAGTGGGCCGGAGCCAGCCTGGCAGAGAGGCAGAAGGCGATTGAGGAGTTGCGGGCGCTACAGCGTCCCGATGGCGGCTGGGCGCAACTGCCCTCGCTTCACAGCGATGCTTACGCTACGGGCGAAGCCCTGTTTGCGCTCAACCAGGCGGGCGAAGTCTCCGTCACCGACCCGGCGTATCAGCGGGGCGTCCGGTTCCTGCTCAATACCCAGGATGAGGACGGCTCCTGGTTCGTCAACAAACGGGCCATCCCGGCCAACAACTACTTCGATGCCGGTTTTCCGCATGGAGAGTCGCAGTTCATCTCCTATAGCGCGACCTGCTGGGCGACGATGGCCCTGGCGCTGACCGCTGAGCCGGCCCAGGAAACGGCACGCAAGTAAATCTAAACTCCTTCTTCACTGCCGTACACTTTTTGGAAGGAGGGCGTAGAGGTTGCCGCATTGGGTACTCTAGTGCTTACCACAGACACTGGAGAACCTAAAATGAGCGACAACCTCACCCGTTATTGTGCCATAAGAGATGCCTTAAAGCG
>DASRGZ010000016.1:0-10062 GCA_035650735.1 Chthonomonadaceae bacterium | reverse complement strand
CTGCCGCTGTGGGGCGCTGCCAGGGGCGGCGCTGCGCTCGCTCGACTGCCAGGGACGCCGCTCAACGGTTCGCGGCTCTGCCTGGCGATCTCCGCCTAGCCAGGCCCGCTGACTGCCAGGGTCGGGCCTGCAACGGACTGCAAGGGTCGGCGCTGCAATAGTTCGCCCCACTGCTCGGGTCGGCAAGGTGCTGCCAGGAGCGGGCCTGCCATGGTTGGGCCTTCTGCCTTGCGAGGCCCTTGCCTCCGCCTTGCGACAGCGCTCCGCCTGGCGACACCTACGCGGGCAGAGATAATGCTGGCTTCTGCTCTTCCCTCCCCTGTTTTTGGGGATCGCCAGGCGGAGGCAGGGGCCGTAACCCTGCCGACCCTTGCAGTGGGTTGGGGGTGGGGGCCAGAAGGAGTCTGGCGCCGGAAGAAATCCCGTGTTATTTCTTGCAACATTTCCTTGATTAGGATGTCACATTGGCGTATAATGGAGCAAGGCGCGGTACGTTTGCGCTTCTGACCAACGGAACGGCTTGCTGCATTGCCGCAAGCCGCCTTGTGGCACGTTCCCGCCTCGGCCCCCGGAGGAACAGGCTATGGTGCGTTCCTGGCGCATTCTTTCCGCCGCAGGAGTCCTCGCGTCGGCGGCTGTCTTGATCGTTCTATCCGGCAGTGCTCTCTCCTGGGCGCAATCCCCGCCCCATCGCCCGGTCCCCCTGTCACGCCTTCCCAAAGCCAGCCGGCATTCGGAAGCAGCGCCGCATCCTCTGAAGCCTTCGGCTTCTCAGACAGCAGTCTCCGTTTCGGGCCTCAGCGTGGAACCGGCCTCCGTGCAACTGCTCGGGCCGCGCGCGGTCGGGCATCTGCTCGCTACCGCTCGCCAGTCGGACGGCGCGCTGCTGGACGTGACGGACAAAGCGGCCTGGACCGCCGCAAAGCCGGCCCTGCTCCGCATCGAGCGCGACGGCACGCTCCGCCCCCTCAAAGACGGCGTCACCGCCGTCCAGTGCCGCTACGGCGGGCGCACGGCGACGGCCAGAGTCGTCATCAAGGATGCAATGAAGCCTGCGCCCATTGATTTCAGCCTGGAGGTCGTCCCCATCCTGACGCGCGCCGGCTGCAATCAGGGCGCCTGTCACGGCGCCCAGTACGGCAAGGGCGGGTTCAAGCTTTCCCTGGCCGGGTTCGACCCCGACCTGGACTACCAGAATATCGTCAAGCAGGCCCGAGGGCGCCGCGTCGCCTTCGCCGATCCCGCGCGCAGCCTGCTGCTGCTCAAGCCCACCATGTCCGTGCCGCACGGCGGCGGGCGGCGGCTGGAGCCCGGCTCGCCCGACTACAGCACGCTGCTGCGCTGGCTCAAAGACGGCGCGCCCGGCCCCACTCCCTCTGACCCTCAGGTGACAAAGGTAGAGATCTTCCCCGCCGAGCGCATTATGCAGAAGAGCCAGGGGTCGCAGCGGCTGGTGGTCCGCGCTACCTATAGCGACGGCACGACCCGCGACGTAACCGCACACGCCCGCATCAACTCTCTGAATGAGGCCATCGCCGCCTGCACGCCCGAAGGCGTCATCACCCCGGTGGGCAAAGGCCAGACCGCGATCATGGTGCGCTACGGAGGGCAGGCCACCGTCGCCACCATCATCGTCCCGTTCCATAGCTCTCAAGCCCTTGCCCAGCAGCGCCCCACGCTTCGAAACGGGCGAGAGATGGGAAGCGGGCCAGAGGGAGCCGGGAGCGAGGGCTTCATTGATGCACTCGTCGCCAAAAAGCAGCGGCAGCTAGGGTTGGTTCCCTCGCCCCTCTGCGACGACGCCACCTTTATCCGCCGCGTCTCCTTTGATCTGATCGGCACGCCGCCCCGGCCGGCGGAGATCAAGGCGTTTCTGGCCGATAAGTCGCCCAACAAGCGCGCTAAACTCGTGGACGCGCTGCTGGCCCGCCCGGAATACGCCGACTACTGGGCGCTCAAATGGGGCGACCTGCTGCGCTGTAACCGCAACAGCCTCGGCCCGAAGGGCATGTGGAGCTTCTCCAACTGGATTCACGCCCAATTTGCCCAGAACCGCCATGCCGACGAGTTTGTGCGGGATCTCCTACTATCCCAGGGCAGCACCTTCACCAACGGCCCGAGCAACTACTACCGGGTCGTTACCAGTCCGCAGGATCTCGCAGAGACGACCAGCCAGGTCTTTCTGGGCGTGCGCATGCAGTGCGCCCGCTGCCACCATCACCCGTTCGAGAAGTGGAGCCAGACCGACTACTATGAGTTCGCCGCCTTCTTTGCCCGCGTCGGCCTCAAGGGCAGCGACGAGTTCGGCATCTTCGGCAATGAGCAGGTCGTCCGCATCAACGACGGCGGGGAAGTGACCCACCCCAAGACCGGCCAGGTCATGCGCCCAACTCCGCTTGGCGTACAGTTGGCCTCTCTGCCGGGCGGCAAAGCCCCCGACCCCGACGCTGGTGGCGACCGCCGCCGCCTTCTGGCCGACTGGCTCACCAGCAAGAACAATCGCCTGTTCGCCAGAAACCTCGCCAACCGCTATTGGGGCTATCTGTTCGGCAAAGGCATCGTCAACCCGATTGACGACCAGCGCGTTACCAATCCGCCGACCAACCCCGAGCTGCTCGACGCCCTGGCCGATGAGCTTATTCGCAGCAACTACGATTTAAAGCACCTGCTGCGCGTCATCTGCCTGTCCAAGACCTATCAGCGCAGCTCCCAGGCGACGCCGGAAAACGTCAAGGACGAGCTCTTCTTCACGCACTATATTCCCAAGCGCCTGCCCGCCGAGACGCTGCTCGACGCCATAAACTTCGCCTGCGGCACCCAGGAGAAGTTCCCGGAGCTGCCCAAAGGCACGCGCGCCATTCAGTTGCCCGACCCGGCTGTCAATTCCGACTTTCTGGATACCTTCGGGCGCCCGCAGCGGCTCATCGCCTGCGAGTGCGAGCGCACTGCCGAGCCCAACCTATCGCAAACGCTGCGCCTGATGAACGGCGAACAGATCAACCGCAAGGTAGATGAGGGCGAAGGACGCATTCCCAAACTGCTCGCCGCCCAAAAGTCCGACGATGCTATCCTGAACGAGCTTTATATGGTCACGCTAGGCCGTCCGCCCCGTCCCAGGGAGCGCTACCAGGTGCTCGGCGTTCTGGCCTTCTCGCCGGACCGCAAGCCGGTTTTTGAGGATGTCCTGCTCACCCTGCTCAACAGCAAGGAGTTCCTGTTCAATCACTGATTTGGCAGGCGGATGTCCAAACCCTTTGATGCGACACTTAAAGAATTGGTCTCTCCCGGAAAGCGTTGCCCGGTGTCATAAGGCGGATGGAAGAGCGCCTCGATAAGGAGATGGAACCGGCACAGGCTGCCATCCTGTGGGCGTCTACATATATCCTGATGGGGTTGCGTTATCCTCCAGCGCTGGCTGCCCAACTGCTGCGGGGAGTAAGAAATATGAAAGAGTCGACGACTTATCAAGCGATCCTTGAGGAAGGTGCAGCACAGGGACGCGCGGACGAAGCCCGGCGGCTACTGCTGCTGATGGGTGACAAGCGCTTTGGCGCGGCGGACGCGCGAATACGCCGTGCCATCGAGTCCATAACTTCGGTCGAACGGCTGGAGCAGTTGACCGCACGGATTCTCGATGTCTCTAACTGGGACGAACTGCTAACTCAATAGGAGTGCCAAGCCCTATTTCGCGGCCCGCTTCTCTGTAGATAATTCCTGGTAACGCGGTTTCCATCTCATCATAGATGGCGGTGTCTGGTAAGGGAGAAACCCATGTTCGAGATTGAGCTAGGCAAATACAAAGATTGTGACGGCATCACCCGGCGCGACTTCATCCGCGTCGGCTCTTTGGCAGCCTTCGGCATCACGCTCTCCGGCCTGCTGGAGGCCCAGGCCCGCGCCGCCGCGCCCAAAGGCGCCCCCGGCAAACAGGCCCCGGGAGCCAGGCGGGATGTCTCTATCATCCTGCTCTGGATGGGCGGCGGGCCCAGCCACATTGATACCTTCGACCCGAAACCGGACGCCCCGCAGGAGATACGCGGCGCCTTCAAGGCCATTCCGACCAACGTGTCCGGCATCCAGATCAGCGAGCACCTGCCCAAGCTGGCCAAGCAGATGGATAAGTTCTCCATTCTGCGCTCGGTCACGTCGCCGGATGGCTCCCACGAGACGGCCACGCACTACCTGCTCACCGGCTATCCGTTCAATCCCTCCGTGGAATATCCATCCTACGGCGCCGTCATCGCCCGCGAAAAGGGATTTCAGAACAACATGCCCCCCTATATCCTGATGGGCGGGCTGCCCTTCGCGCACGGCACCGGCGGCTATATGGGCGCGGTCTACAATCCGTTCCTGATTAACGGGGACCCCAACAACAAGGACTTCAGCGTTCAGGATGTTTCGCCCCCGCCCGGCGTGGACACGATCCGCATGGATCGCCGCCGCCTGCTGCGCGCGGCCCTGGATGATTGGCAGCGCAACAAGGAGACGGCCAGCAAAGCCGCGCAGACGATGGATGCGTTCTATGCCCGCGCCTACAGCCTCGTCACCTCGCCGGCTGCCAAGAAAGCCTTCAACCTGAGCGAAGAGCCGGACAAGCTGCGCGACGAGTACGGGCGCAACTACTTCGGCCAGTCCTGCCTGCTGGCGCGGCGGCTGGTGGAGGCGGGCGTGCGCTGCGTCGCCATCCACTACGGCGGCTGGGACACCCATGAGAACAACTTCAACGCCCTCAAGGACGGCCTGCTCCCGCCGCTGGATGGCGGCTACTCTGCCCTCCTGAAAGACCTGCACCAGCGCGGAATGCTGGACACCACCCTCGTCGTGTGGATGGGCGAATTCGGGCGCACCCCGCGCGTCAATTCCTCGGCGGGGCGCGACCACTGGCCCGGCGCCATCAGCGTCTGCATGGGCGGCGGCGGTGTCAAGACCGGCATGGTCGTCGGCAGCTCCAACGAGCGCGCCGAGTATCCTAAGGACCGCCCCATCCGTGTTGAGGACGTCGCGGCGACCATCTACAAGACGGTAGGCATCAACTACGAGAAGGAGTACATCTCGCCGGAGGATCGCCCGCTTAAGATCAACTACGACGGCACGCCCATCGGCGAACTGCTGTGACCTAACCCCCGGTTAAGGCTCTTACCCCGGCCCCTCTTCTTAAGAGGGTGCCGGGAACCTCTGGCAGCCCGGCCCTAAAGGACCGGGCTGCCGACGGAAAGCCCGCTCAAGCGGGCTGCCAGAGGTTAGTTAGTCCCTTGAAGGAAGTTCTCCAGCGGGGCGCTTGGATGCCTTTGCCTCTGGCAGGAACCGGCCCACTCGGCGCAGCCCCGTTCCCGGGGCTGGCCGCTCACATCCCGGTCCTTTAGGGCCGGGCAGCGCCGCTCAAGGAAAGTATCAGTGAAATTTCGGCCTCTTTTCCTGCTCTTATCCGGTATTCTCCTCTGCGTGGCAGTCGCAACCTTCGGGCAGAAGCCTGCCGCGAACGCCCCGACCTATGCGCGTGACATTCGGCCCCTCCTCAAGGCCCGCTGCGTCGTCTGCCACAACCAATCTATGGTGAGCAACGTGATGGCGTCCGGCGGGCTGGCGCTCGACTCGTATGCCGCGCTGCGCAAAGGCGTCCTCACCAAAACCGGCGCGCGTCCTATCCTGGCGCCGAGCAAGAGCGACGCAAGCGAGCTGATAAAGCGGCTCATGGCGACCAGCCCGACCCGCATGATGCCCAAAGGCGGCCCGCCGCTCCCGCCCGCACAGATCAATCTCTTCAAGCGGTGGATAGACGCTGGCGCCCCCGCAGGCGCGCTGGAGAAGGAGACTCCTGCGGGCCAGCCGTCTCTGGCGGCGCTGCCGATGCCCGCCAATCTCGGCGAGCTGGAGGTCCGCCTCGCCACCCACATCAAGCCGACGCCCGACCTGATCCAGAAAGACACGCCTAAAGACGCCGCGCTGGCTTTCGCCCTCAAAGTCGGGCCGCTGGCAAAGGTCACGGCGCTGGCCTTTAGCCCGGACGGCAAACGGCTGGCCGTTGGCAGCTACCGCTCGGTCCTCTTCTGGGACACGACGACCGGCAAGCCTGCCGCCTGGCTGACGCGCCTGCCGGGTCCGGTGGAATCGCTTGCCTTCCGGCCCGATGGAACGCTGCTGGCCGTCGCGGGAGGCTTCCCCGCCCTCGCCGGGGAGGTGCGCGTCTACGACGCGAAGACCCTCCGTCCCGTCGGCCCCGCCCTGACCGGCCATGCCGATGTGGTCTACAGCGTCGCCTGGAGCCCCGACGGTGCGCGCCTGGCTACGGCCAGCCACGACAAGAGCGCCCGCGTCTGGGAATGGCCCTCCGGCAAAGAGAGCAAAGCCTTCCGGGACGCCGCCGATCCCGTCACCCGCGTCTGCTTCGCTCCCGACGGCAAATCGCTCTATACCGCCAGCCTGGATCATAACGTGCGCCGCTACGACCTGAATACCGGCCAGGTTATCCGCACCTTTAGCGGCCATAATGAGGGCGTCCTCGCGCTGGCCCTCAGCCCGGACGGAAAGAACCTTGTCTCCTCCGGGACAGAGCCGAACCTGCGCTGGTGGAACCCGGAGAGCGGCGACACGACCCGCAATTCGGGCGGCCACCAGGAGGCTGTCAACGAGATCGTCTTCAGCAAGGACGGCAAGTTCCTGGCCTCCGCCTCCGCCGACCGCACCGTGCGGCTGTGGGATGCGGGCAACGGCGGCGAGCAGCGCGCCCTGGAAGGCGCTGGCGATTGGCTCTATACGGTCGCCATCAGCCCGGACGGCAAATGGGTGGCGGGCGCGGGCGGCGACGGCATTACCCGCCTCTGGGAGGCCGCCACGGGACGCCTGCGCCTTTCCCTGTTGGCCTGGCCGCCCGCCGGGAAATCCCCCGCGCCGGAATGGGCCGCCATCACGCCCGAAGGCTACTACGACGCCTCGCCCGCCTGGGCCGCGCGCCTGCGCCCGCTGCTTGCCGGGAAGCCCGTCACCGCGCCGCGCGTCGTGGACTTCCTTCCCACTTTACACCAGCCGGCAAACGTGTTAAAATCCTGGCAGGGCGCCACGCTGGAGCCGGCCAAACTGCCGGAACCGCCTGCGAAATCGCCCACGAAATCGCCTGCGCCGGCCCCCGCCGCCAACAAAACGCCGCAGGCTGCCTCCGCGCCGCCCGCCAGACCAGCCAAATAAACGCACCGGCCTCCTCCGCTCCCTCCCGACACGTCCCGATGGATTAGGTAAGGGGCCGGAACGGACAGAGGCAAGAGGTACATCATCGCCTATGCGAACACAGCGCTCTCTTTCTTTAGGATTGGCTCTCCTGTGCGCCCTCCTCGTCGCCGGGTCCGCCAGCGCGCAGACCTCCTTCCCCATGCTGGGCAGTGTCTTCCCGGCGGGCGTGCCGCGTGGCAAGACGACGGAGGTGACCGTCTACGCCGCCGGCAACGGCGGCGCCAATCTCTACGGCGCGTACAAGGCCCTGTTTGCAGGGGAGGGCGTCAAGGCCGAGATCGTGCCCCCGGAGAAGGGCTGGCCGGCCAAAGACCCCAAAAAGCCCTGGGACCTGCCCGGCGTCGGCGAAGTGAAGCTGCGCGTCACCGTCGCCCCGGACGCCCGCCTCGGCGTGCGCGAGTTCCGCCTGGCAACGCCGCGCATGGGTATCTCCACCGTCGGCCAACTGGTCATCGGGGACGAGCCGGAGGTAGTGGAAACCGAGCCGAACAACGATATCGCCCATGCCCAATCCGTCACGCTGCCTTGCGTAGTCAACGGGCGCTTGCAGCAAGGCGAGGACATAGACGACTACAAGTTTAAGGCCGAAGCCGGGCAGGAGGTCGTCTTTACCGCGCTGTGCGCCCGCCTGGAGGACAAAGTTCACGACCTCCAGGATCACGCCGACCCGGTGATAACCCTCCGCGACCTGAGCGGCAATGAGTTGGCCCGCAACGACGACTACTACCGCGCCGACCCACTGCTCCATTACAAATTCGACAAAACGGGCGAATATCTGCTGGAGGTGCGTGACGTCAGCTATCACGGCAACTCGAACTGGGTCTACCGTCTGACCATGACGACCCGACCCTACGTCACCGCGGTCGTTCCCTGCGCCGTCCGTCCCGGCCAGAGTAACGAGCTGCACGTCACCGGCTTCAACCTGGGCGGAACCCAGATCGTCCATCTGGATGTGCCGCCGAGTACGCCGCCCGGCCTCTGGGAGACGCAGCTTAAGTTCCCCAACGGCCTGTCCAATACCGTTCCCCTGCTTGTCTCCGACGTGCCGCAGGTTGCCATCTACGATAAACCGGCCTCGTCGGGCAACAAGACGGTCACGGCAGCCCTATCGAGCGCGGCCCCCGCGCCCGCCGCCCGTCTCTCCCTGCCCGGCGGCGTTAGCTCCTGGCTGGCCTCCGCGGGCGAGATAGATCGCTACACCTTCCACGCCAAAGAGGGCGAGAACTGGGCCTTTGAGGTCACCGCGCGCCGCCTCAACTCGGAGATGGATTCGGAGATCAAAATCCGCGACTCCAAAGGCGGCGTCCTCGCCTCCAACGATGATGCCATCGGCAAAGACTCCCGCCTGGAGTGGAAAGCGCCCGCCGAGGGCGACTACACCCTCGAGGTGCGCGACCTGGCCGGGCACGCCGGCCCTACCTACTTCTATAACCTCTCCGCCCAGCACATCCAGCCGGATTTCTCCCTGCGCTGCGATACCGACCGCGCCATGATCGCCCCCGGCAACCGGACAAGCTGGTATATCCTGCTGGATCGCAAGCACGATTTCGCCGGGCCGGTCACGGTGGAGGTGAAGGGGCTGCCTCCCGGAGTCGCCGCCACGCCCCTGACCATCCCGCCCGAAGTCTCGCAAGGAGTCATTATCCTCTCCGCCGCGCCCGACGCCAAAATAGACGCCGCAACGGTCCAGGTGCTCGGAACCGGGCAGCTCCCCGGTCCGGACGGCAAGCTCGCGCCCGTCACGCACGTCGCGGCCCCGCTGACCGAGATCTATCTGCCCGGCGGCGGGCGTGGACTGTTTCCGGTGGAGACGCAGGGCGTGGCCGTCACCGAGCAAAACGATATTGAGGTCTCCGCCAGCACGCAGCAGGTCACGCTCAACCCCGGCGGCACGGCCAAAATTGAGGTCACGATCAAGCGCCGTCCCGACTACACCAAGCCCGTCACGCTCGACGTTAAGATTCAGCACCTCGGCGGCGTCTTCGCCGACCCGCTGCCCCCCGGCGTCACGGTGGACGACGGCGCCAGCAAGACGCTGCTCGGCGACAACGAGACGAAGGGCTACATCACCCTGCGCGCTGCCTCGGACGCCAAGCCCATCAAAGACCTGCCCCTTGCCGTTCTCGGCAACGTCAGCATCAACTTCGTCATGAAGGTCTGGTATGCGGCCCCGCCGATCTCGCTGACGGTGGCGCCCCCGGAAAAGAAGTAGCGGCACGTCTCGGCTCTAGAACGTGTGATGCACTTGGGTCCTCTTGAGGAGATAGGCCAGCCGCTCATTAGAGGCTTGGTGCTCGCTAGAAAGCGAGCACCAAGCGGTCATCAGCCTCCAAGTCCTCTCTCGAAGCAGGCAAAAAGGGCATAACACCCTCTAAACGCTTGACGCCGCAATTTGAGGAACCTCTTAAAGCGGCGACCCGTACAACAGAACATACGAAGAAGTGAGCGAAAGGGAGTAGCAATCCGCTGTGGCGGATTGGCAGATCGTCAGGACGAGGCCGCAAGCCTCCGGTCTGCCAATGAAAATGCGAGACTTTCGGTCATGCATCCCACCAACAAAAGGGCATGACCGAAAGTCTCGTTTTTTATTGCTCGTTATGGAGCTAAGGAGACAAGCAGGTTCAGTGTGCCGTTTGCCCGCTCACATGGCGGCGCAGCGCGTGCGCGCCTGCGCTTTAAGCCGGATTACACTCAAGGGTGAATAACGACAAATAGATTTCCGCCCAAACGACAATTAGAACTCCCGCTGGCTTGCAGCGAATAGACTTGTTCCAGTCCATCGCAAGGAGACTGGAATGGTCACAGATCAGCAAGTGAGGAGGCTTCTGTCGTTGAGCA
>DASRGZ010000015.1:0-43505 GCA_035650735.1 Chthonomonadaceae bacterium | reverse complement strand
GGCCACGGAGAGCTTCCTATCGGCGGCCTCGTTCCAGAAGACGACCCGAGTGCTGACCGAGGCAGCGGTTCGGGGCAAGAAGGACGAGTTGGTGGGGTTGAAGGAGAACGTCATTCTAGGCAGGCTGATCCCGGCGGGGACGGGGCTGCCGAGGTATCGGAGCCTGGAGTTATCGAGCGCCGAGGGCGTGCCGTTGGTGGTCGAGCCTATCCGCAGAGAGGAGGAGCGGGGGTTGCCTCTGTTGGAGGAGGAAGAGGAGGTGCCGCTGCTGGGCAGAACACCGGGTCGCCCGGAGCCGTTGCCGATGGATGGGTTTGTGGAGGCCACCGATATGCAGAGCAGCCTGGGGTTGGAGGAGAGCGACGATGTGGAGTTGCTCACGAAGGCATTGCTTTCTGCCAACCTGGGCGATTATGGAGTGGAGGAGGGCGTGGGGTTGGATGCCACGGAGGACCCACAGGACTTGTTGAGCCTGCCGGAGGGGGACGAGCCGCTGTTGTAGGCCCCCCACCCTAACCCTCCCCAAGAACAGGGGGAGGGGAGAGGCATTTTCCTGGGACCGGATGAACGCCGGTTCCTGGAAGCTCTTCCCTCTTTGGCCCCCTTTCCTGAAACAACACAGGAGAGGGGGCCTTGTGTGCCAAGGGCAAAGTGAATCGTGGGTCAGCGCCAACTTCGGTGAAGGCCGCCCGTCTGCTATAGGGTCAGACTGGGAGGGGAATTTTCCTCCGCATTGGCGTAGGGGGCATGGTGAAATCTCCCCTGTGAGGTGTCCCCATGCCCTCTGCTTTTGTGCTGCCTCCCGGACTGAGGCGGCTCCCGGCAGCCGAACACGATCCCGCCGTGATGTGCGTCAAATCCGCCACGTCACGCCAACGCTGCCCCGTTTGCAACCGTCTGTCCCACCGGGTTCACAGCCAGTACTGGCGGACGCTGGCCGACTTGCCTCAGAATGGTCAGGCGGTGTGCCTGCGGGTCCGCGTGCGCCGTTTCTTTTGCGCCAACTCCCGCTGCCCCCGCCGTATCTTTGCCGAGCGTCTGCCAGAGTTGGCCCGCCCCTATGCCCAGAGAACAGAACGTCTGCGACAGGCGCAAACGGCACTCGCCCAAGCGCTCGGAAGCCGACCCGGTGTGCGCCTGGCCTAGCACCTGGCTCTGGACACCAGCGCCACGACACTCCTGCGTCTGGAACGTGCGGCCCCGCTTCCCGCGTTTCCCACCCCGCGCGTGCTGGGCATAGACGACTGGGCGTTTCGGCGGGGACACCGATATGGCACTCTGCTCTATGACCACGAGCGCCACTGCGTCGTAGACCTGCTGCCAGATCGCGATACCGAAACGGTTGCTCAGTGGCTGCAGTCTCACCCCGGTGTCCAGATCGTCACCCGAGATCGTGCCGAGTGCTATGCGGACGCCGTCCGACAGGGGGCGCCTGAGGCCGTGCAGGTGGCAGACCGCTGGCATCTGGTCAGAAACCTGGGACAGGCGCTCGAACGCTTCTTGGACGATAAGCGCCTGCTGCTACGGCAGGCAGCACAGCAGCTCGCAGCCCAGTCTGCCGCTCCAACGAGCGCAGGGCTGGACACACAAACCCCAGAGGGAAAGCCCGTCCGTACCGTTCCAGCGCGAGTCCTCTACGCCGAACGCCTGAAACAATCTCACCGCCAGGAGCGCCTGGATCGCTACGAAGCGGTCCGCCAACTCTGGCGCGAGGGGCTGAGCCAGAGCGATATCCACCGCCGCCTGCACCTGGATCGGAAGACCATCCGCAAGTTCCTCTGTGCCGACCTGTTTCCCGAGCGCAAGCAACGCACACCGACCCAGAAGCGGCCTCGTAAGCTCGAGGCCTATGAAGCGTATCTGCGCCGCCGGTGGGAAGAGGGCTGCCACAATGTCGTAGAGCTTCTCTCCGAGATCCGCGCCCAAGGGTACCAGGGTTGCTATACCACGCTCAAAGACTGGGTCAAGCCGCTGCGCGGATCAGCAGACATCCTGCCGCCGTCTGCCCCGCTAGTAACGCCGTCCCAAGTCGTCCAGTGGCTCTTACGGCGGGAAAGTGAGCGCAGCTCCCGTCAGATAGCCGTGTTGGAACAACTCGCCCGCCTCTGTGAGCCGTTCCATATCGCCGCCCAACTGAGCCAGCGGTTTCTGCAGATCGTGCGCCAAACACCGCGAACTCCGCAGAAACAAAACTTGACCGCTTGGCTGACCGAGGCGTTTGCCTGTGAGGTGGCCCCGATGCGTGGTTATGCCGCCAGTTTACAGCGCGACCAGGCCGCCGTCGAAGCGGGACTATCGCTGCATTGGAGTAATGGGCCAGTGGAAGGAAGCGTGAACCGGCTCAAATTCGTGAAGCGGCGCGGGTACGGCAGAGCCAACTTTGACTTGCTGCGGAGGCGCGTACTGAACCCGGTCTGACCCTATAGCAGACGGGCGGCCTTCACCGAAGTTGGCGCTGACCCATTATCCACATGGCCGTGACACTACGATAACCTGGATGAAGATTAGATAACCTGGATGAAGATTAAAGACGGTCTTTACCCGCCCGCTTAAGGTCGGCGGGAGGAGGCCCCAAAATTCTCTAACTCATTTACTGTCAGGGACTCACAGATAGAATCAGCAGGTGTGTTGCGTGGAAACACGTCTACTTGCCAGAAAGTACCGAGCGAACTAGAATAGCGCAGTAGCCTAAATATAGGGACAATCGTTCTTTATTGCGCTACATAGCGTCCTATCACGTCCGCATCCCGGCTCTACCCTATTGCCAATTCAGGCAGCCCTCTGGCATCTTTGTCTACTGTTTTGAAGACAGAAACTCCCCTGTCCCGTAACCTGGAAGAGGGATAGGGAGTAAGGGCTTCTCCTCTCCCCTCTCCTTCAGAAGGAGAGGGGCCGGGGGTGAGGTCTATCCCTATCTCGCAGTGTAGGTCGCCAGGCGGAGATTCTCAACCTTTGGCGAACCGACCCTGGCCGCAGGGGCAGGGGAAGGGATTGAAAGCAGACGATGGCCAACAGCAGCGATTTTGTCCACCTTCATTGCCACTCCGAATTCAGCCTGCTCGACGGCGCCAACCGCCTCGACCCGCTCATCCAGCGCGCCGCCGAACTGGGCATGCCCGCCCTGGCTCTCACCGACCACGGCGTTATGTACGGCACGGCGGACTTCTACACCAAGTGCAAAAGCTACGGCGTCAAGCCCATCCTCGGCGTCGAAGCCTACGTCGCCCCCCGCCGCCACACCGACAAAGAGCCCAAGCGCGACAGCGCCGCCTATCACATGGTCCTGCTCGCCCGCAACCTCCAGGGCTACAAGAACCTGCTCAAGCTCACCTCCATCGCCGCCCTGGAAGGCTTCTACTACAAGCCCCGCATTGACCGCGACCTGCTGATGAAGTACCGCGAGGGCCTCATCGGAACGAGCGCCTGCCTCGGCGGCGAGATCTGCACCGCCCTGATGCGCGGCGACTACAAGACCGCCCGCGATGCCGCCGGCTTCTACCGCGACCTCTTCGGCGAGGACAACTTCTATATCGAGATTCAGAACCACAACCTCCCCGAACAGATACGCTGCAACGAAGACCTCTTGAAGATCGCCCGCGAGCTTAAGCTGCCCATTATCTGCTCCAACGATGTCCACTACCTCGGCAGCCAGGACGCCGACGCCCACGACATTCTGCTCTGCATCGGCACGGGCGCGAATGTCAACGACGCCGACCGCCTCCGCTACGCCACCCAGGAGTTCTACCTTAAGGACGCGGAGCAGATGAAAGCCCTCTTCCGCGACCACCCCTACGCCGTGGAGCAGACTTTAGAGATTGCCGAGCGCTGCGATGTGGAACTGGAGTTCGGGCGCTGTCCGCTGCCCTCGCCCGGCATCCCGGAGGGGTACACTCCGCACGCCTACCTGACCCAACTGGCCCAGGAGGGCCTGATCCGCAAATACAACGGCAACCCGCCCGAGGCCGTCTGCGAGCGCCTCAACTACGAGCTCGACGTCATCGAGAAGACCGGCTTCTCGCAGTACATCCTCATCGTGCGCGACTTCGCCAAGTTCGCCCAGTCGAAGGGCATCTTCTTCGGCGTGCGCGGCTCGGCGGCGGGCAGCCTCACCTCCTATTTAGTGGACATCACCGACATTGACCCGGTCGAGTACGGCCTGACCTTCGAGCGATTCCTCAACCCGGAGCGCGTCCAGATGCCCGACGTGGATATGGACTTCGAGGACGCCCGCCGCGCCGAGGTCATCGAGTACGTCACGAAAAAATACACGCCGCCCGAAGCCTTTAACAAACCGAACGATCCCAACCATATTGATCCGTCCGAGGCCCGTGTCGCCCAGATCATCACGTTCGGGACGCTGGCGGCGCGCGCCGTCCTCAAGGATGCGGGCCGCGCCCTGGGTATGCCCGGCTCCGAGGTGGATCGCCTCTGCAAGATGATCCCGACCATTCCCGTCGGCATGACCATTGACAAAACAATGGAGGTCAACCCGGAGTTCAAGAACGCCTACATCCGCGATCCCAACGCCCGCAAGCTCATAGACACTGCCAAGCGCCTGGAAGGCATCTCCCGGCACGCCTCCGTCCATGCGGCGGGCGTGATCATCTCGCACAACCCGCTGGTCGAGTACACCCCGCTCACCCGATCCGCCGACGGCGGCTACGTCACGCAGTACGTGGCCGGCACGCTGGAGAAGATCGGCCTGCTGAAGATGGACTTCCTGGGCCTGATCAACCTCTCCATCCTGGGCCAGGCCGTCAAGAACGTGGAGCAGACCACCGGCAAGAAGCTCGACGTGCGCCATCTTCCCCTTGACGACCCCAAGACCTACGAGCTGCTCGGCAACGGCGAGTGCGTCGGCGTGTTCCAGCTAGAGTCGCCGCAGATGCGCCGCTACATCCAGGAGCTTAAGCCGACCACCGTGCGCGACGTCGCCGCTATGGTCGCCCTCTATCGCCCCGGCCCGATGGCCCATATTCCGCGCTTCATCCGCTGCAAGCACGGCCTGGAGCCTATCGAGTACCCGCATCCCTGGCTCAAGGAGGTGCTGGAGGAGACCTACGGCGTCATCGTCTATCAGGATCAGGTGATGCAGATCGCGCGCATTATTGCGGGCTACTCGCTCGGTCAGGCCGATATTCTGCGCCGCGCCATGGGCAAGAAGAAGAAAGAGGAGATGGTCAAGCAGCGCGCCAACTTCCTCAAAGGGGCTGCGGAGAAGGGCGTCTCCGAGAAGAAGGCCAACGAGATTTTCGACCTGATGGAGCCGTTCGCGGGCTACGCCTTCAACAAGGCTCATGCCGTCTGTTACGCGATGGTCGCCTACCAGACCGCCTACCTCAAAGCCAACTATCCCGTAGAGTACATGGCTGCGCTGATGGCCTGCTTCATCGAAAAGAGCGATAAGCTGGTCACCTGCATGGAAGAGTGCAAGCGGATGCGCATTCCCGTCCTGCCACCGGACATCAACGCCAGCAGCGCCGACTTCACGGTGGTAGGGAACAGGGAAGGGGAAGCAAAGGAAAAGGCGCAAGGAGACAGGGAACAGGGACAACTCCCGACACCTTCCAACAGGGAAAAGGAAGGGCCTGCTGCCTCGCAGGCGATCCGATTCGGGCTGGCGGCCATCAAGAACGTCGGGCGGGGGGCGGTGGAGGTGATCCTGCGGGCGCGGGAGGAGGGCGGTCCCTTCGCCTCGCTCACCGACTTCTGCCATCGGGTTTTGGCGGTGGAGGCGGGCGGCGTGACACGCGGCACGATAGAAGCCCTCATCCAGTGCGGCGCGTTCGCCTCATTGCCGGGGCACGGCAACCGCCGCGCCCTCGTCCAGATGCTCGACGACGTTCTGCAAAGCGCCACGCGCGCCCAGCGCGAAAAGAAGATGGGCCAGGCGTCGCTAATGGAGATGTTCGGCGAGGAGGACGCCGGCGCTGCCGCCGAAACCATTCCCATCCCCAACATCCTCGACTATCCGCGCGATCAACTGCTCGGCTTCGAGCGTGAGCTTCTGGGCCTCTACATCTCCGACCACCCGCTCCAGGCCCATCTCGCCACCTTCGACAAGCGCGGCATCACGCGCATCGCTGACCTAGCCGAGATTGCCGACCGCCAGGAGGTCATGCTCGGCGGCATCATCACCAGCCTCAAACCCTTCACCTCCAAGAAGAGCGGGGAGCCCATGTGCTTCTTCACGCTCGAAGATATGACGGGAACAGTCTCCTGCACGATGTTCCCGTCCGCCTACACCACGCAGGGCCACCACCTCGAAAAGGATAAAATCGTGCTGCTGCGCGGGCGGACCAGCCACCGGGAGCGCGTGCGGGAAGATGATGAGGGCGGGCACATCGTCGAGATTCTAGCAGATGAGGTACAGCCGCTGGCCGGCGGCGCCGCCAACGCCAACAGCGGCCCCCGTCAGATTCATATTCGCCTGGACCCATCGAAGCGAGAGATGCTGCGCTTTGTGCGCGATACGGTGGAGCAGTATCGGGGCTCTGGCAGCGCTCAGGAGGTCTACCTGCACGTCCCGGAGGGCAACCAGCTTCATGTTGTACGCACGCCGCTATTCGCCGAGTTTACGGAGCCGTTCCGCGCGGCGCTGGAACGTCTGTTGGGCCGGCAGACCGTCTGGGTGGAGTGAGAGAGGAGGAGCGTGAGGATGCAGATTGAGAAGGGCAGCAAGCTCATCATGATCGGAGACTCGATTACCGATGCGGAGCGGGCCAGGCCGGTAGGGGAAGGGCTGTTTGGCGCGGTGGGCCGGGGATATGTCGGCATGGTGGATGCACTGCTGGGCGCCGTTTATCCGGATCAGGCGATCCGCGTGATCAACATGGGCACCAGCGGCAACACGGTGCGCGACCTCAAAGCGCGCTGGCAGACCGACGTGATTGATCTCAAGCCGGACTGGCTCTCCATCATGATCGGCGATAATGACGTGTGGCGGCAGTTCGATCTGCCGCTACAGAAGGAGATCCACGTCTCCCCGGAGGAGTACGAGACGACGCTGGAGGATTTGGTGACGCGCACGCAGCCGCTCTTGAAAGGGCTGGTGCTGATGACGCCGTTTTATATCGAGCCGAACCGACAGGATGCCATGCGCGCTCGGATGGATGCCTACGGCGCCCTCGTCAGGAAGATTGCGGAAAAGCACAACACCCTGTTTGTGGATACGCAGGCGGCCTTCGACGCGGCCTTGCAGACCTACTACCCGGCGGCGCTGTCCTGGGATCGCGTCCATCCCAACCACGTCGGCCACATGCTTCTGGCCCGCGCCTTCCTGCAGGCCGTCGGATTTTCCTGGTAAGCAGAAAGGTGATATTCGTCGTACTCTGGAGCCAGCCATGATATAATAGGATGAATAGCCCCGGAGGTAACGAAGATGGCAGAGCCACAGGTCTTAGAAGGAACATGGGAAGAGATTAAGCTCCATGAAGAGGAGCTTAAGGGGCGGAAGGTCAAGGTTATTATAGAGGAGCCATCCAGTAGTAGACAGGAGCGACCCTTCTATGAGACGGCTACGCCTGAGGAGTGGGAACGCGCCTTTTTGGAATGGACTGAGGGCCATAATACCCTCACGCCGCTTCTGCCTTCGGAAGCCTTTGAACGGGAGAGCATCTATGAGGATAGCTTCTAATGGCTTACCTGGCGGACACTAACGTTATTGCCCGCTGGGTACTGCCGCACGACCCACTATTCGCCCTGGCACGGGCGGCGGTTATTGCGTTGCATCGGCAGGGAGAGACAGTCGCTATCACGCCTCAGAGTATTGCCGAGTTCTAGGCCGTCGCTACTCGGCCAGCTCCGCCACAAGCCAACGGCATGGGCAGACCAGTTGCTCAGGTGATTGCTGATGTTCAGCGCATCGAACAGTTTTTTCCTTGTCTGCCTGAGACACCAGCCATCTATCCCCTCTGGCGCAGTCTGGTAGAGACCCAGGCAATTATTGGACGCCAGGTCTTTGATGCCCGGCTTGTGGCCGTGATGCAGGCGCATGGGCTTACTCACCTGCTTACCTTGAATCCTGGCCACTTTCGTCGCTTTCCGGGCATCACAATTGTCGATCCGCACACTCTTGTCAGCCCATAGCGCGCCACTAAAGGCTGCGCCGGCGGTTTTCCTGCAAGCCCATCGGGGTGACCTCGAAGCCGCCGTCTTCCGTTTGCTGAATAAGCCCGGATCGCAGCAGTTCCGCGCAGTTGCGCTCAAAGTCGGCCGGCTTGATTCCCGCCTCATACATCAGCGTTTCTGCATCCATAGGTGGAACCTCCCCACTCACATCTGCGCGCTCGGCCCATTGCGCCAACGTGCCCAGAATGCTATCCTGTACCTCTTGATCGGTCATTTTCGATTCTCCCCTTTGTTGTAAATAGACCTGCTCGGGACGGCTTCCTGATGCGGCCC
This sequence comes from Chthonomonadaceae bacterium, assembly GCA_035650735.1. Classification (GTDB taxonomy): domain Bacteria; phylum Armatimonadota; class Chthonomonadetes; order Chthonomonadales; family Chthonomonadaceae; genus DASRGL01. Next base: position 35,102 of record DASRGZ010000015.1, on the reverse strand, counting down.
TCCTGGTCAGAGCAGGGGCCTCTGCTCTTCCATTCGCCTGCGACCGACGCATTCCTGCCTCGCACCCCTATTTTCTCACGCGCCCGACCTACCCTCGCCATCCCTCAGAATTTCGGGGCCAGGGGCATGAACCCAGTAACTATCCTGACCAATAATAGCCACATGCCCATTTGATTTAAGCGGCTGAGGCCTTTGTATGACACCCGTTTCCGATCAGGAATGCCTATCTCCCGCCCGACTTCCGGCTGCGGATATATCGGCGGCAAAATCGCTGCGGCGCAAGGCAATCTTTGTCTTTGCTGCCAACGCCCTGCTTCTTGCCTGGCTGGCGCTTAAACCTGCCAGCCACGCCCTCATCGTCGCTGTGGACAACATCGCGGGCGCCCTGGGCCCTCTGCTGGCAGCCTTCTGGGGGCTGCTTCCCGTGCGGCGTCGCCAGGGCGAAGCATCGCCCTCTGCGCGGCCCGGTCGTACCCGGCAGAGGTGGGCGGCAACCTGGCTGGGGCTGGGCGTGCTTGCATTCGCCCTGGGAGAGGTCATCTGGACCTACTACGAGCTGATCCTGGGCCGCAAGACGCCGTTTCCCTCCTGGGCCGACGCCGGATATCTGAGCGCTTATCCGCTGCTGCTGATCGGCATCCTGTTGCTGCCCCGGCGTGCCCTGCCGCTGGCGGCGCGCGGTCGTGTGGTGCTCGACAGCCTCATGACCATGACCGCCCTGGTCACGTTTAGCTGGTACTTCCTGCTGGGGCCGACCATCCTGCAGGGCTCCGAGACGCTGCTCGGCAAAATTCTGGGGGCCGGCTATCCCATCGGCGACCTGATCCTGTTGTTTTGCCTGCTTGTCCTGTTGACACATGCGGAGGAGGTGGCCTCCCGGCGCGTTCTCTGCACGCTCTCTATGGGCCTGGTAAGCATCGTGCTGGTGGATGTCGTCTTCGGCTATCAGACGCTGCATAACACCTACGCGACCGGCACCTGGATGGATGTGGGCTGGTCGTTCGGGTATATGCTGATCGGGCTGGCTGCCGGCGAGGTGCGCCTGCGCGCCGTGGCGGCGGAAAGCGACTCCGGCGCTGCTGCCTCTGTCCCTGCGGCTGCAGAAACGCAAGGCGGCCCCGAGCGCCTACCGGCGCTGTGGCGCTCGCTTCTGCCCTATGCGCTGGCGCCGGCGGTCGGCGGGCTACTGCTCTATACTCGCTACGCCCCCAACGATAATCCGTTGGAGCCGGGCCTCTATGTCGGCAGCGCGCTGCTGATTGGCCTTGTGCTGCTGAGACAAGTGATGGCGCTCCTGGAGAACCGCCATCTCTATCAGTCGCTGCGCGGCGCCTACAACCGATTGGAGGCGACCAGCCGCAGCGTGCAGGAGTATGCGCGGGCGCAGGAAATGCTTAATACGGCGCTCGAAGACTCTGCCCAGGAGCTGGCCCTGGCCAATGAGCGTATGGAGGCGGCCTGCCAGCGCTTTGCCGCTCTGTTTGAGGGCCTGCCGGTCGCCTGTTTTACCCTGGATGCCCAGGGACGCATTCAGGAGTGGAACCGGGCTTTTGAAGCGCTCTATGGCCTGAGTGCCGCCCAGATTTTGCACAAGACCCTGCCGGAGACGATCTGGCGCCTGGGGGGCTGGCAGCAGGGCCGGGAACGGATCGCGCGTGTGCTGGCCGGGGAAGCCCTGGAGGGCCTGGAGCAGACCACCCGGCGGGCCGACGGGACGGCCTGCCGGGTGCTGGTAAGCACCTTTCCGCTGCGCGGCCCGGATGGGACGATCCTCGGCGCTATCAGTGTCCATGTGGATATCACCGCCCGCAAGCGTGCCGAAGAGGCGCTAGCCCGAACCGCCCAGGAGCTGGAACGGCGCAATACGGAGCTGGCCGAAGCCCACGAGGCCGCGCTGGCGGCGGCGCGTCTGAAAGCGGAGTTCCTGGCCAATATGAGCCACGAGATCCGCACGCCGATGAACGGCGTCCTCGGCATGACGGAGCTTCTGTTGAGCACGCCGCTCACCGCCACCCAGCAGATGTATGCCCGCACCCTTCAGCAGAGCGCCGAGGCCCTGCTGACCATCATCAACGATGTCCTGGACCTCAGCAAGATCGAGGCCGGTAAGCTCACTATCGAGCAGGTGGAATTCTCCCTGCGGGATCTGCTGGAAGAGGTCGCTCTGCTCCTGGCTCCCCAGGCGCACGAGAAATGCCTGGAGTTCTGCTGCGCCCCACCCCCGCAAGCGCGCCTCTCCGGCGACCCGGCTGAGCGTGTGCTGGGAGATCCGGTGCGGCTGCGGCAGGTGCTGATCAATTTGCTGGGCAACGCGATCAAGTTTACCGAGCCTGGCGGCGAGGTGGTGCTGGGAGCGGAACTGCTGTGGGAGGATCAGACCCATGCGCGCTGGCGGTTATCCGTGCGCGACACCGGCATCGGCATTGCCCCGGACCGGCAGGAGGCCATCTTTGAGAGTTTCACCCAGGCCGATGGCTCCACAACGCGCCGCTATGGCGGCACGGGCCTGGGCCTGGCCATCTGCCGCCAGTTGATGCGCCTGATGGACGGCGAGATCGGGCTGACCAGCGCCGTCGGCCAGGGCAGCACGTTCTGGGCCGAGCTGACGCTGGAGAAACAGGCGCAAGCCACTCAGGACATCCTGCTTCCTTCGCATCAACTGGCCGGGCAGCGCGTGCTTATCGCCGACGATAATCCTACCGTCCGTCGGCTGCTGCGGGAGCAGCTTGCCGCCTGGGGATGTCTTCCCTTTGAGGCCGCCAGTGGGGCGCAGGCATGGGAGACGCTGCAGCGCATGGCCGCCGAAGGGCAGCGCTGTTCGCTGGCGCTGGTGGATTGGCAACTGCCGGATGGAGCCGGCATCGAGATCGCGCTGCGGCTGCAAGAGTCGCGCCTGCTGACGGAAACGCCCGTGATCCTTTTGAGGCCGTTAAGCGCTTCGGGGGCCTGCGCCGAATCGCCGGACAGCGCCTTTGCTACCTGCCTGAATAAGCCGATCCGCGCCGGCGAGCTGTTCCAGGGCTTGCTCCAGGCGCTCCATGGGGCCGGTCCGGCAGACGTGGGCAGCACAACGCGGCCGGGTCAGGAGGGCCGGCAGGCCGTATCACCGCCAGTCGTGGGCGCGCGTGCCCCGCGCCTCCTGATGGCCGAGGATAACCGGATCAATCAACTTGTCGCCCTGGAAATGCTCAAACAGTGCGGCTTTGCCGAGGATCAGGTGACGATGGTGAGCAATGGACGCCAGGCGCTGGAGGCGCTGGAGGCGGCCTCTTATGACCTGATCTTGATGGATGTTCAGATGCCGGAAATGGACGGTTTTGAGGCGACGCAGGCCATTCGGAGCCGCGAGCAGGAACTCGGGAAGCCGCCTGTGCCCATCCTGGCGATGACGGCCCACGCGATGGCCGGAGATCGCGAGCGCTGCCAGGCTGCCGGCATGGATGACTATCTCAGCAAGCCCATTCATACGCCCACCCTGCGCGAGATGCTCAGCCGCTGGCTGTCCCACAGCGCTCTTCCGGAACCGCCGTCCTGGCAGAAAGCCGCGTAGAAGGTCAGAACAGGGACTTAGCCGCCTCGATGACTCGCTGCTCGCTCGGCACGTAGAACTCTTCCATGACCGGCGCGAACGGCGGCGGCGTATCGGGAGCGGAGACGCGCCTGATGGGCGCATCCAGCCAGAAGAAGGCTTCCTCGGCCACCATCGCCGCGATTTCGGCGGCCCAGCCGTTGGTGCGGTTGTCCTCTTCCACCACCACCAGCCGTCCTGTTTTCCGCACGGAATTGAGGATGAGCTCCTTATCCAGCGGCACGAGGGTGCGCGGGTCAATGACCTCCGCCTCGATGCCCTCCTGCGCTAGCGTCTCCGCCGCGCCCAGCGCCCGATAGACCGTCAGCAGCTTGCCTACCAGGGTCACGTCCCGGCCCTCGCGCCGGATCGCACCCTTACCGATGGGCACCAGGTACTCCTCCTCCGGCACCTCGCCCACCGGGCTTAAAGCGCCCTTCTCCGCACGGCCCCCTTTGCTGCCGTAGAGCAGCTTATGCTCAAAGAGTAACACCGGGTTATCGTCCCGCACCGCGCTCTTCAAAAGCCCTTTGGCATCGTACGCCGTAGATGGGGCGAGCACCTTCAGGCCGGGAATATGGGTAAAGAACGCCTCCAGGCTTTGCGCGTGCTGCGCCCCGCGCCGGGTGGAACCGACGGGCGCGCGCATCACCAGAGGCACCTTCACCGTCCCCCCGGACATGTAGCACATCTTGGCCGCCTGGTTGGCAAGCTGGTCCATCATACAGAACAGGAAGTCGCCGTACTGCACGTCGGCGATGGGGCGCATCCCGGTCATCGCCGCGCCGATGGCGACCCCGGCAATGCCCGTCTCGGAGATGGGCGTGTCCAGAATGCGCTCATGGCCGAACTCTTCCGATAGGCCCAGCGTGACGGTGAACGCGCCGCCGAAGCCGCCCTCCACCCCGATATCCTCCCCCAGGCAGAAGACGGTCGGATCGCGGCGCATCTCCTCGCGGATGCCCTCCCGCAGCGCTTCGGCAATGGTCATCTGCGGCATGGTCAGCGGTCCTCCCAGAACACGTGCTTGAGCGTGTCCTCCGCTGCCGGGTTCGGACTGGTCTCCGCAAAGGCCACCGCGTCGTCAATCACGGCAGTCACCTCCGCCTCGATCCGATCCAGCGCCGCCGTATCTACCCGGAACGGCTCGTCCCGGAGTGTCTGCTGAAGGCGCAGCAGTGGGTCCTTCGCGCGCCATTCGGCCTCCTCTTCGCGGCTGCGGTAGTTGCAGGCATCGCTGCGGGAGTGGCCACACAGCCGGTAGGTCTTGCACTCGATCAGCGTCGGCCCCTCGCCGCGTCGGGCGCGCGCCGCCGCCTCGGAAGCGGCCTCTCGCACCGCCAGCACATCGTTGCCGTCCACGACCCGTCCGGGCATTCCATAGGCCGCCGCGCGATCCGCAATATCCTTGACGGCGACCACCTGAGAGACGGGCGTGGAAGCGCCGTACAGGTTATTTTCACAGACAAACAGCACGGGCAGCCGCCAGATCGCCGCCATGTTCATCGCCTCATGCACCGCGCCCTCGTTCGCGCCGCCCTCGCCGAAGAAGCAGACGACTATCTGCCCGGAACGCCGCATCTTCGCGGAGAGCGCGGCGCCTACGGCGATAGGCGCGCCCGCGCCGACGATGGCGATGGCCGGAGGCATCCCCACCTCCATATCGCCCACGTGCATTGAGCCGCCCTTGGCCTTGCAGCATCCGGTCGCTTTGGCATAGAGTTCCGCCATGATCGCGCCGGGGTTCACTCCTTTGGCGAGGGCGTGGCCGTGCGGGCGGTGCGTGCTGGTAATATAGTCCTCCGGGCCGAGCGCGCTGCACACCCCGACGGCGACGGCCTCCTGCCCGATATACAGATGGAGGGTGGAGGGGATGCGGCCTTGCAGGAAGAGAGCGTTGCATCGCTCCTCAAACCGGCGGATGAGCAACATCTGCCGATACAGGTCGAGAAGCAGCGCGCTTTCTGCGCAAGTAGGTGTCTCTGTCAACGAGGTCAATGCGGTATCCATCCTTCCGAAACTCTACTCTTTACTTCGCTCTCCAGTCTCCAGCGCGCCCGCTGGCTGCGTTGCCGAAGGTTCGGCATAGCAGCGCGTGGTCAGTCACTTTACTCTGGTTTCCAATTTACAGCGCGCCCGCTGCCTCCATAGAGGCGGATCAGTTCCCGAACCTTGGCCTTCATCGCGGCCTTGCCGGCGTTCAGGAAATCGTCTTTTGCGTGCGAGCCGAGCGCCGCATGGACGTCCACACGCGCGGGCCACCGTCCCACCGCTTCCCGCATACCCTCCACAAAGGCTTGCTTGATCGCCGTCCCGACGTTGAACTTTGCGACGCCGTTGGCAATAGCGGCAGGCACGGCTTCGGCAGGAAAGCTCGTGCCGCCATGAATCACCAGCGGCACGCGCACGCTGCGGTGGATCGCTTCCAGCCGCGCCATATCCACCGGCGCGGCGCTTGCGGTCAGCAGATGGACGTTCCCGATGGACACCGCGAGGCAGTCGGCGCCGGTGCGCTCTACGAAGGCCGCCGCCTGCTCCGGATCGGTCAGGCGCGCCGTGGAGTCATCAATGCCGCCGCTTCCTCCGGCAATCGCGTCGGGCAACCGACCCAGCTCGGCCTCGACGGCAACGCCCCGCGCGTGCGCGGCGCGCGCCAGTTGCCGCACAACGCCTTCCGCCTCCTCCAGCGGCCACGCCGAGGTGTCCAGCATCACGGCGTTGAAGCCCAACTCCATTGCCCGCATCGCCTGGTCGAGCGTCTGTGCCTCGTTCAGAAGCAGGGCCGTCGGAACCTGCGCTCGATTCGCGACCACGCGCCCGATTCCGGCTAGCAACGCGATGCCGCCGTTGTCGAGCCAGGCCGAATCCATCATCATGCAGCCGAACCCCAGGATGACCGGGGCTTGCTCCTCCTCGGCAGCCTCGCAGACCGCCTCCAGCGAGTAGGTATCCCAGGCTTCAAAGTAGCCCACGCCGTAACCGCGCGCGAGCGCATCCTTTAACAGCGCAGTCATCGGCACAAGAGGCATTCGTCATATCTCCCGGCGAGCCGTTGCGGGATCGCCCTCGACTCGATCTATGCCGGCCCTCTGAGGCAGCGGTTTCGCGTGGATATCCAGCGGATGGGCGGCAACAAACGCTTCCGCCTCTGCGCGCGTGAAGACGCCGGTGGTGCAGCCCAGCCGTGTGCAGGCGGAGGCGCCGACAGCGCTGGCAAAGCGGATCGCTTCCGCCCGATCCCGGCCTTCCAGGATGCCCAGGATCAGCCCTGCCGTGAACGCATCCCCTGCGCCGGAACTGTCCATGACCTCTACCGGGTAGGCCGGAGCCTCCAGGATACCCTCCTGGTCCATCAGGAGGGTGCCGCGCCCGCCCTGCGTGATGACTACCGTGCCGCAGCCAGCCGACAGGAAACACGCAGCCTGATCCTGGGGGGCCTCCCATCCGGTGAGGGCGCGCGCTTCGTCGTCGTTGGGCAGGAAGTAGTCCACAAAAGGCAGGATTTCGGCCAGGTCCTCCAGGGAATGCTGGGCGCTGCCTGTCGGCACGACCACATCCAGCACGGTGCGCACGCCCTGTTCCCTGGCGGTACGGAAGAGCGCGGCGAGCTCTTCCTGCCGGATGCCTGGCAGGATAAGATATCCTCCGAGGTACAGAACGCGCGCACGCCCAAGCAGAGCGGGATCGATGTCCGCCGCCTTCAAATCCACATTGGCGCCGAAGGTATGAATGAAGCGCCGGTCCTCCCCCATCACAGGAAGGATGACCGTCTTGGAGGTGCCGTGCGCAGAGGAACGCCGCAGGCCGGAGGTATCTACGCCTTTAGCGCGCAGAGCGCTGGCGGTAAAGTCGCCGAAAACATCCGCGCCCACCATGCCCACTACGGTCGCCTGCGCGCCCAGCTTTGCCAGGGAGACCGCCACGTTAGCCGCGCACCCGCCGGTATCGAGCAGAAAGTCCTCGGTTGCCGTCAGTTCGCCGGCAGCGGGCAGCGCCGTCAGAGGCGGAATGAAAATGTCGGCGACCAGTATACCGGCGCAAAGAACCTCGTCTCGCCTCTTGTTGAGGCTGTTATTGTTCTCGGTCATAAAACCCTCCTGCGTTTGAGGGATAGCCTTTGTTATAGGACAGCGAGGAGTAGTTCTGTGTCGGCAGGGAAATATCCTGTGGCGGAGGAGTGGAAGCAAAAGAAGGAGCGGTGAACAGGCAAGGTGAACTTACCCCGGAGCGTACCAGCCGGGGGCTTTCAACCCCTGGTCCTCGCCGGGCATTGAAAATACCCGGCTCTAGGGCCTACGGCCAAGCGTCCTGCGGACGCCCTGCCAAGCCAGGTTCCTCCCGCTCTACGAAGGCAGCCGCCTGCCGATAGGCCGGTTGTTCCGTCCGGCAGAACGGTTGGCGGCGCAGCCGCCCTCTAGCCGGGTATTTTCAATGCGCGGCAAGGGCAATGTGCTTTTGATTGGGTTGTCTATAAGGAGGTCTGCTTGCAGTGCTTGCTACCAACACAACTCTCGCTACGATGCTTCTAATTACTCTGGCTGCCATGTTGAGCGTTCCCGCCTCAGCACAGAGCCGCCGCCTCACCGCCCGACAGGTGATTGAGCGGATTCAAAAGCACGTCGGCGTGCCCTGGCATGAGCCGACGGTGGATACCTTCAAGGCTGGAAATCCCGATACGCCAGTGACCGGCATCGCCGTAACCATGATGGCTACGCTGGATGTCCTCCAGCGTGCCGCCGCCTCCGGCAACAACCTGATCATCACGCACGAGCCGACCTTCTATGATCACTTCGACAAAACCGAGGACCTTGAGAAAGAGAGCGATCCGGTGTTGGCAGCCAAGCAAGCCTTCATCCAAAAGCACGGTCTCGTCATCTGGCGCTTCCACGACCACTGGCACATGCGCAGGCCGGATGGCATTCAGACCGGCATGATCCGGGCGCTCGGCTGGCAGAAGTACCAGAACCCCCACGATGATCACCTGTTTGTGGTTCCCCAGACCACGCTGGAAAGCCTGGCCGCTCAGATCAAGAAACGCCTCGGCATTCACGCCCTGCGCGTTGTCGGCGATCCCAACATGAAGGTAACGCGATTGGGCCTGGCTCCAGGCTTCCCCGGGTTCCCCATGCAGAGGCACCTGCTGCAAAGGCAGGACGTGGACGTGCTGGTGATGGGCGAGGCGCACGAGTGGGAGACCATCGAATACGCGGCGGATGCGGTCACAGCCAGAAAACACAAGGCGCTGATTATCCTGGGACACATTCCCTCCGAGCAAGCCGGCATGGACGAGTGCGCGCGCTGGCTCAAGACCTTCGTGACCGAGGTTCCGGTCGCGTTCGTTCCGACCCCCGAGCCTTTCTGGACGCCCAAATAGGCCGGCGCGGCTCAAGGAGGGCGATGCGCTCAGAGGTGGAACGCCCGTTCAAGCATTTTCAAGCTCCTGGGCACGGCAGTCTCCGGGTCTTCTTTGCCCTCGAATTCCAGCGAAACATAGCCCCGATAGCCTACCGCCGCCAGAATCGCCGCCACCCGGTCATAGTCAATATCCAGGGTATACCATTCGCCGCCGCCGTAGTAGGTTTTGGCCTGCACAAAGACCGTCCTGGGGGCCATCTTCTCCAGCTTCGTGTAGGGGTCTTCCCGGAAGTTACCGGTATCCATCAGCGCCCCAAGCCAGGGAGAGTCGATGGCCTCCAGGATACGCAGCACTCCCTCCGGCGTGCGGGTCAGGCCCCAATGGTTCTCCAGGGCCAGCAGTACCCCGCACTCCTCCGCCTTCGGCACACACGCCTCGATAGACTGGATGCACCACGCGAAGGCATCCTCCTCCGTATAGCCGGGCAGCGGCGGCTCTTCGCCCCCGCGCGCCATTAGCTCGTCGAACGAGGCCACGGTTCCCCAGCGCCCAGAGTTGAGCCGGATGCACGGAATGCCCATCTGGTAGGCCAGCTCGATGCAATGCAGGGTATGGTCTATCTGCCCTTGCCGAACCGAGGCATCCGGAGAGACGAAGTTCTGGTGAATGGAGAGGCAGATCAGGTCAATGCCCTGGATGAAGGCGCGGCGTTTGAGCCGCTGCAGGTAAGACCGCTCCTCACTCTCCATTTGCCGGTGCAGGACATCCACCCCCGCCACGCCAAGCGCGCTCGCCCGGTCAATGACGGTTTCGACAGGGAGTTTCGGCTCGCGAAAATGCCAGTAGGAGTAGGTAGAGATACCAAGCTTGACCGTCGAGGGCCGTAGTTTTGCGTTCACCATGCGATCTCCAAAAGAGAAATCGGGCGAGAAGTGTGGAGGTTGACGTCTACAAATTGACCAGCCAGAGGCAGAGAGAAGACACCTGATTGGGAACCGTCAGGTTGGCGGCGTTGTTCAGCATTCCCTGCTCCAACTCGCTCCAGATTTCCTCTGCCATCTTCTTCTCGATAGCGGCTCCGACAAAGAACGTTTGTGGTGACGCGCCGCTACTGTGGAAAACGCCGAGCGAATGCGTGAAAGGGCGGTTCGTGCCGTTTTCCAGTGTTCATCCGCTCCGGCAGGGTCAATGCCGCCCTTGAGTTCGCCCAGCGCAAGGTACAGTTCCGGGCGTTTACTCCCGCCAGCCGTCAGTTCGTTGGGCGTGCATTGCAGCATACTCAGGTCTATGTTATTCTTGATAAGCGGAACGGTAAAGTTGTACAAGATCGTGCGCGGCTGACCGCCTTGCCGCCAGTAGATGCCGCGCAGGTGCCGCTCGATGTCGGCATCATCCTTGCACATGGCGATCCATGTGGTGCTGGGAGCGTGCAGCCACTCATAAGCGATCCCGGCCAGCGCAAGGGAAGCCAGAATAGCCCGCGTCAGTTTCTGCTGCGCGATGGCTCCGCCGACGTTCCGCATGGAACCGCCGAGCGTATCGCCGCGCGTCAACAAAAAGCGGTACACCAGCTCGTCTACGAAGTCTGTTCCGGCAGGCTCCAAAAACTGCTCGATCAAGCCGCGTATTGCTTCGGTTTTGTCCTCGGGGCGCAGATGCCCGATGGCTTTATCGGAGAGACCAGCCGCCGTCAGTAAGGCAGGCTGTAGGCCCTCCATCGAGAGCAGATCGGCGGGCGAGGCGGCGAGGGCGGCGGAAGACTTGAGAACGCGCGCCTGCTCTACGAAGGGCGTGGCGCGTCGATTCTTCTCGAGGGCCAGCGCGATAAACCCAGCGCGTCGTTCTTCATAAGTTGTGACGAGGTCGGCGCTAGAAGCAAGGTGCAGACGATATGGTTTGAGCATAGGACTCCGAGCCGGGTTCGCCCGCGTGAGACACCTTGAAGAAGGTGCAGACGATATGGTTTGAGCATAGGTCTAGGTTTTCCGCCAGACATAGACGCATTTTCTGAGCGGATCGCGTCCATGCGCGCCCATCTGTTGACTGCTGTTCCCCTTGCCGTTGGGCAGCACAAGAATGTTCTGAACCATGAAGCCTAATCTCTCAGCCATAGCAGAGAGAATGAGATCAACGGAGACACTTGCGCCGCTGTAGCGCACATTGTCATTTATCATGAACAAGAGACAGCCCGGTTTGAGAACCCGCGCGCATTCCGCAAGGACACAGGCCATCTCATAGAAGTAGCTGCGTACCATGCGCGGGATACCTTGATTGTTCAATGCGCCGCGCTCTTTTTCGCTTTCCAGATAGCGCAGAATGGCCTGGAGTAGCTCTTGACTATCGGCGGCAGCAATGGCGCTTGCCCATTGCGGATTCATTTGCAACAGGTCTTTGGCGCGGTTCTCCACCGTACAGGAGAGCATCTGCTGACGCAGCTGGAGTATCTCTTGGGTCCCGACACCCAGCATAGCGAGCTCGAGGGCGTAGGTGCGTGTGTAGTCATAGCGGTTGCAGTAGGGCGGAGAGGTGAGCACCGCGTCATAAACGGCGTCCGGCAGCCCGGGCAGGAGTTCCAGACAGGAACCAGGCAGCAGGCGAACGGCGCCCGCTTTGGGAGGTTCCGCCGCAAACAGATCCTGTGGCTCATTGCCGGAGCGCAGGTCGCTGATTATCTCGGCGAGTTTGGCGCAGACCGCCTCATCAAACGGGGGAATAGGGCCTTTATCAAAGGGCTTTTTGCCCTGCTTGCGCCCGGAACGCCTATCCCAGCGCAGATACTGCCCATCCTTGCGCGTATAGCTGACCGACTCCAGAACGCAGAGGAGGGCAAAACGCAGCACCTGTTGTACGCTGGTATTCTCCTGCCGCCATGCGCCCGTAAATCGCTCGATGGCGTCCTGGGTCTCCGGCGGATACGCGCCCTCGGTAATCCGCAGGGTCGGCAGAGGACAGCGCGTGTCGGTGTGATTCCAGGGGCGTGTTGTCTGCCAGCACACCAATCGCGCCAGATCGTCCAGGTGGAACTCTCGCTCCAGCAGGAGACGGGTTTGGATAATCTGCTGGCCGATGGGCAGGATCTCGATACCGTCGGCTTCTAAACCTGCCGCGCTTGCCGCGAACAGTGCCGTTCCGCTGCCCGCGAAGGGGTCAAGGATGCGCCCGGAAACGTTTCCGTAGGAGCATAGCAGATACTCCACCAGCGAGGCGGAGAACGCTTCTTTGTACTTATACCAGCGGTAGGCGGCACGGGTCTTGTTCGCCTGAAAACTGACCAATGGGCGCGACAGAACAGACTGCACCCGCAATCTATCCCGGAAATCATTGAGCAGTTGCCGGTCTAAAGCCTCGATAGTATGCAGGGTAGAGGGCAGCAGGGTGTTCATGGATGCCATTTCGCTAAAGGGAACGAGGGAACCTGCCTACATCGTGAAGCGGTGGTTTTTCCTGATCACTCTCAGCTCGAAAGCTTCCTCAGGGAGAACAGTTCCGAAGGGGAGCACTTTCCACGCGACGGCTGGGCGCTCTCCGAGAGGGTTACGACGCTGGCAGCCCCTCGGATGCGTGCCCCTTCCCTAAACGGCCTTCTTTGCGGTAGACTATACCCATGTTGCCTTTCAAATTCCTCGTAGGCTCAAGCCTGCTTGCTCTCTCCGGATACTCCTGGATACGCTCGATGCTACTGGCCCGGCAGCGCCGGATCGGGCGCGAACATACCGAATACGTTCTCGCCTCTATTCTGCTGGCCTGCGCCGCCTGGATGAGCCTCTACCTACGGTAAAGCTTCACCGCTCCTGAGCGGAACGATGCCGGGCGCAAAAGCGGCGAATGGCAGCGCCACAGTGAGCTACCTCTTGTAGATATGCGGGTTTTGACGCTGGCACTCCTCGATGACTGCGATCTGCTGGCGGACCTGCTGCGGGGTGATCTCCAGCGGCTGGCCTTCGGTCAGGGTTCGGTAGAGCATGGAGTAGAACGCATGGGACATGCTCTCGAACAAGCCCCGGTTCGTCGGCGCGCTCCACTCCTCCTTATGCCACTCCAGGGAGTCGCTGCAATAGGCCGGCGTGCCGTCGGCATGTTGGAGGGGAGTGGTGATAAGCTTGAGCTCCGGCGCGGTGGCCGGATCGTAGTATTGCCATTCCAGGCGCTGCGTATCGCCCTTCAGCCCGCCCCGCGTGGCGTACACGTTATAGGTAAAAACCGGGTAGCGGCAGCAGGAGGAGATCTCCAGATGGATGAGCGGACGCCCCTCTCCGCTCAGGATCAGCAGCACGTGATCGTCGGCATCCCCGTAACTTATCGTGTTGCGCATAAAGCAGGTTACCTGGGGCATGACGTCCGTGCCAAACAACTGCAAGGCCTGGTCGAGAGGATGCGGCCCCGTATTGAGCAGGTTGCCTCCCATCTCCGAGGTCAGCGTCTGCCAATCGTAGCGGCGTGAGAAGCCGTTGGCGGCAACCGAAATCTGGACGATGTCGCCCAGCACGCCGGAGTCAATCACCTCCCGGACTTTGCGGAAATAGGGAGCGAAGCGCGATTGCTGGAAGATAGCCAGAACCTTGCCGGACTTTTCGGACGCGGCGATGAGCCGATCTACATCCGCTGCCCGTGAGGCGAGGGGCTTTTCGCACAGCACATTAAATCCCGCCTCCAGGAATTGAAGCGTGATCGGAACGTGAAACTTGCTGGGAGCGGCGTTTACGATAAGGTCCAGATCGTTCCGCTCTAGCAGCGCGGTGTGGTTCGGGTAGGTCTGGCAGCCATACTCTGCCTGAGCGCGTTCCCGTCGCTCTTGCAGCGGGTCCACAACGGCGACAATGCGGTATCTGTCGGTATCTTTGGATAGATAAGCCCCATGAATATCGCGACCGCTTCTTCCCTGGCCGAGAATGGCCACACGCAGGATCGGCATTTCCCTGTTCCTTTCTGAGGGTGATAACTGGCCACACAGCGGCGAGGTATTGCCTCCAGCGGTGCTGTGCCGCCTCTAGGAATTCTCCTTTAGCGATTCCGCGTTTTTAATCCTCCCTGCTTGCATAATAACAAACAAAAAAGCCGCCCGGTCCAAGCGACCAGGCGGCCTGAAGAGCGTATGCTTATGCGGGCAGCACGCTCCCTACTGTTCATTTTCCAGGATCGGCAGGGCGCTCGCCTTGCTCTCGCGCCAGGTCTGATGGTAGTCCGTCCAGAGGGCCTGCGTTCCCCAGGTCGTCTGTGTTCCCCAGATGGCGGTCGTTCCCCATATCGCCATGTTGGCATTGAGCGTTATATTGCCCTGGCTGTCGCGCGTCAGCGTCGGGCTGAGCGCGTATCCGGTCGCCACCGAACGGCAGGCGAGGGCGCCCATAATATAGAGATACCCGGCTCCAAACGTGCAGGCATCCGCCGTCCCATCCGGGAAACGCCACCGGGTCGCCGAGACCAGCAAGCGGACTTTGATCGTATCGGGCGAAAGATAGGGATTGGCCTGTAGCAACAGCGCGACGGCTCCGGAAACCACCGGGGCAGCCAGCGAGGTCCCCGACATCTCAAAGTAGGCGGACGAAGACAGAACCGTCGGGTGAATCATATAGTAGCTGGGAGAGACGATGTGGTTGGCTTCCGTGACACCCAGGGTGCTATTGGGACAGCGCAGCGAGATCACCTGGTTGCCGGGGGTGACCAGATCTGGCTTGACGACCCAGTCCAGCAGGGCCGGGCCGCGGCTGGAATACGTGGCAATCCGGTCGTAGGCGCGCGTGCCATTGTAGTTTTTCATCGCTCCGACCGAGATCACATACGGATCATTGCCCGGAGAATAGATGGTGCCGTAGCTAGTCCCATAGCCTTCATTGTTGGCCCCGGCGACCGGCGCCGGATAGAGGCGTCCGTCGTTGCCGGCGGCGCAGACCACCACGATCCCGGCTTTCCACGCCTGTTCGACGGCCTGGCAGAGCGGATCGGTTGTGTAATGCTCGGTGACCGGATGTCCGAGCGACAGGTTGATCACGCGGATGTTATAGGTTGTCTTGTACCGGACGACCCACTGAATTCCGGCGATTACCGCGCTCGCGCTGCCGTTGCCGTTGGCATCCAGAACGCGGACATTGACCAGGTTGGCGCGTCGGGCGATGCCATAAAACGTACGATAGTAGTTGCTGCCGGTGGACGAGGCGCCGTTGCCAGCAATAATGCCGGCCACGTGCGTGCCATGCCCATACTGGTCGTTGGCGTTTAAGGCTGTGGATACAAAATTCACCTGCGCGAGGATGCGCCAGCGGCCTGTGGCGGGATCGTAGAGATCGGGATGGGGATAGATCCCGCTGTCCACTACGGCGACGGTGACACCCAGTCCGGTGTAGCCGTACTGATAGGCAATATCGGCGGTGCTGTGACCGACCGTGAAGGCATCCTCCGGCTTCACCTGCCAGTCTTGCGACAGATGCGCCACAAACGGCAAGGCCGCCAGACGTGGCAGCCGACGGGTCGGCAGTCGGAGAGCCACCGCATGAATCAGGGAGAGGTGACGATAGATGTCCCCTCCCAGAGACTTCAACCGCTGCTCCTTACCGGGCGTAAGGTGGCCTGCTATAGTTACAATAACGGAGGTGGCTCTTGGCAGCGGCCTTGTCGCCAATCTCTGTCGAAGCAGCGGCTCACTTTTATCCGCGAGCGCGTCCGCCTGCGCGGGCGGCTGTGCTCCTACCAGCAGCGCGCCCATCCCCGCTGCGAGGAAAAAAGTTACGGCAACTACGTACCGCCCAACGTTAAGGCGCGCGGCAGGGACATGGTGGGGCCGCCGCGCCCGGCCATGACCAGAGGTAAACATTGTTTTACTCCTTGCTACGATTGCAATCTAGGCGTTGTAAGACGCTGCCCTCTGACTTGAGAGAGCGAAATTTGCAGCCTTTGTGCACGGTTCGTCCGATTTGCCTTGCTCGATAGCAAAGGAGATCCCAATTCCGATGGGGAGGCGCCCACCCGCTGACCCCTATGGATAAGTTCACTCTCAGATAGGGGCGGGTGATAGGTAAGGCTCCATTCGCTCTCTCGCTTGCAGGCAAATTCCAATAACAGCGTGCTTCACGTAGGCAGCCCCCTGCAAAGGATGAAGAAAAGCCCTGGCTCTTTTCCTCTTCTCGTCTTTCTCCTTGTTGGGAAGGGATGAGGAAGCAGACCTTGCTTTTTTCATCCTTCATCCTTGCTTCGTGGCAGGACTGCCCCTCACTTAGAGGCATCCAGAATCTGGCGTACTTTCTGCGCCAGCACCGTCGGTGTGAATGGTTTCTGTAAAAATGGCTGGTCGGGTGGGAGCCCACGATAACCAGAAGCCAGCGTCGTCGCTGTATAGCCAGACGTGAACAGTACCGGAATTCCTGGCCGCTTCTCATGAAGACGCTGGGCCAGTTCCACACCTCCCATCTGCGGCATAATGACATCCGAGATTAATAGAGCGATCTGTCCCTCATGTTGATCCACCAGGCGGAGCGCCTCATTCCCATTGGCAGCCGCCAGGACGGTGTAGCCTAACGCCGTCAACGTTTGCACGCCGAGCTCCCTTACCATGGGGTTATCTTCTACCAGCAAGAGGGTTTCCGTTCCGCCCGGCAGCGTCTTGGGAGCCTCCGCGCGCGCGCCTGACTTTGCGGGCGCTTCGGTGCGCGGCAAGTAGATGCGAAACGTAGTTCCCCGCCCTGGCTCGCTTTCGACCTGGATATGACCGCCACTCTGCTGCACGATGCCATAGCAGGTCGCCAGCCCCAGCCCGGTTCCCTTGCCGACCTCCTTGGTGGTAAAGAACGGTTCGAAAAGATGGGCCTGGACCTCGGGGGTCATGCCGATCCCAGTATCGGTAACGGCCAGCATCACATAGTCCCCGGCCCTTCCTTCGGCACCTTGATATCCATAAGCATTGCCCAAAGTAATATTATCTGTCTCAATAATTAACTTGCCGCCGTTTGGCATGGCACCCCGCGCGTTCACCGCCAGATTGACCAGGACTTGCCCGAACTGGCCGGGATCGATCCGGACGTGCCAGAGGTCGGCTTTGGGCAGAATAATGAGCTCGACATCCGCGCCGATCAGACGGCGCAGCATCTTATCAATATCCAGGATGAGATCGTTAAGATTTACGATCTTGGGCTCGGCAATCTGCTTACGGGCAAACGCCAGCAATTGCTGGGTCAGCTCGGACGCGCGCCGGGCCGCCTGCTGAATGCGCTGCAGGTCGGCGCTCAACTCGCCTTCTGATGGCAGGCTCATCTGAGCCAGACTGGCATAGCCCAGGATCGCGGTCATCAGATTATTGAAGTCATGGGCGATTCCGCCAGCCAATCGGCCGATGCTTTCCATCTTCTGCGCCTGCAGCAACTGCTCTTGCAAACGACGGTGCTCGGTAATATCGGCAGCCGTCCCGGTCGCGCCAACAACGTTGCCCCGATCATCTCGCAAGACGACCCCATTGATCGCGAGCAGGATGGCGGTGCCTTTCTTGCAGCGAAAGGCCATTTCGTAACGCAGTTGGGTTTTATCGCGGAGAAATCGTGGAAAGTCTTCCAGATTCTTCCGATCCCGCTCATCCGCCAGAAAGTCGGTGATCGGACGTCCAATCATCTCTTCAGGATCAAAGCCGAGTATCCGGTGTGCCGCCTGGTTGACGAAGAGCACCTTTCCTTCGGCGTCGAGAGACCAGATCAGGTCAGTGGAGGTTTCAACCAGGGTGCGGTACTGGGTTTCGCTCTCCCGCAGCGCCTGCTCTGTCCGCTGTCGTTCTGTCAGTTCCTCCCTGACCTGCTGATACAAAAAGGCATTGCGATTGGCGGCAGCCATCTGCAGCACCATCGCCTCCAAAATGCGCAGGTCGTCTTCCGTATAAGCTCCCTTTTGCAGGCTCTGGACCTGAACAATCCCCAGAACCTGGTCTTCGAGTTTGATAGGCACCATCAAGATCGAGTGCGATTGGGGCTTATGTGGGTCCGGGTGGTCATGTACCGTGCCATCGGGATCGACATGAAAATGGCTCTTGCTGTTCATGGCCCGCTCGAAAGCATCCAGGACCATCAGCGGCTTGCCCGTCAGAATGACCGTGCTCTGCATCCCGCTGCCGTCGGGAGATAAGGGCACAGCGGGAAAACCGCTTACGTCCGCGCGATTGCCTTCGATCCAGGCATAAGAGCAGGTGATCAAGTTGGTCTGTGGATCAAATGAAGAAACAAGAAGCGTATCTACCGGCATGATGCCGGAGACCAGTTTACGCATGGTCTCGAAGATCGTTTCCGGGTCGAGCGTGCTTCCCAGGAGGCGGCCAGCCTCATAGAGCAGACGGGCTTCGGCAGTGCTCTTCTGGTAAGCGTGCTTGAGTCGTTCCAGTTCGGCACGCGCCCTGCTCTCCGCTTCGCGATGGAAGCGCTCCTCCCCATCCTGGCGGCGATCATGCGCTAACTCGGCATCGGGCTGGATCGCCTCATCTGTATGTTCGGCGGATCCAGAGTTATCACTGCCCATTCCCTTATGCTCCGTATCCTAACAACACAAGGACTCCTTTCTAACCTGGGCCAACCGGCAAACGCGGGCTATGCACCAATCGAGAAAGCGCGCGTAAACCATCCGCCGGGTGGTATTTGACAGCGAGAAGACGGCAATAGTCCGGCAAAAGTTCCAAAAGCCGATCTAAAAGAAGACAATATTCGTCTATTTATTTTTGTGCCGGACCGCCAATTTCGGCCTCGAGTAGAGTTCCTCTCCCGCAGCGACCTTAAGCGGGCAGGAACCGCGCCGCACCATCACGAAAATAAGCCCGTTACCATTCCCCAACGGCAAGCGAGGAGGTTTTACGCCATGCGCGTCACCGCAGACAACCTTTCCAAACTCAGCACCGAGTTCGCCGACTATCTGGAAGGCGACATCGTCAACGCCTTTTTCGATACCTACGGCATCAACTTCTCCGCCGGGCACTGGTGCGCTGGGGGCTTTAGCGACCGTTTCTGCCGCTCCTACCTGGAAGAACCGCTGGATGAGTCGCCTGTCGGGCAGATCACGCGCGTCGCCCAGGCTGGCATCAAGGGCGTCGAGCTTAACAACGAGATGTTCCTGGATGACAAGCTGCAGATTTCCGAAGCGAAAGTGCGCCAGGTGCGCGACGCCATCCAGCAGCACAACCTGATCGCCACCAACATGAACACCAACATCTGGACGCGCGCCTACTATCGTATGGGCGGGATCACCAACCCCGACCCCGGACGGCGCCGTGAAGCCCTGGACTACTGCCTGCAGACGGTAGAGCTCGCCAAAAGGCTGAACTGCCCCAGCGTCCAGCTCTGGCCCGGCTCGGACGGCTGGGATTACCATTTCGAGGTCAACTATGGCAAGCAACTCGACTGGTTTATTGATGGCTGTGTGGAGATCGCGCGCAAAGCGCACAGCTACGGGCTGAAGTTCGGCACGGAGGCCAAGCAGAAGGAGCCGCGCGAGGGCAACATGATCCTCAACACCACCGCCAAAGCCGCCCTGGTCGCCAAGACGGTCAACGAAACGGTTGGGGAGACGGTGATGGGCGTGGTCATTGATTACGGCCACGAGCAGATGGTCGGCAATCAGCCTGCCGACAGCCTCTACCTGCTCAAGCGCATGGGCGTGCCCATCGCCAACTTCCATATCAACGCCGCCAAATACAACTCCAACGACGAGGATCGCGTCACAGGCACGGACGATATCTGGCGGCTGGCCGAGTTCTGCTACGCCGCTGTGGACACGGATTATCAGGGCTGGTTCGGCGAGGACCAGTTCACCTACCGCATGGAGCCGGTCAAGGCAATGGTACTGAGCAAGGAGCTCTTCGCCAACGCGATGAAGAAGGCGCTCAAGATCTACGCCGTCAAGGACAAGCTGGAGGCGGCGCAGGCCACCGGCGACGCCGGCAACGTCATTGATGTCGTCAAGCGCATTTTGGTAGCTGGTTAGGAATTGCAGGCAGAGGGTAGATAGTTTCTACCCTCTGTGCCCTCCATCATGAATCTAAGAAGAATCCGGCTGGATGATTTCAAAAGAAGCGGCTTCAGAATTTCTGCTCTTACTTCAGCAAGAAGCCGTGACGTTCGATAGGTTGCTTTCAACCTCGACAGGGGATTGGACGGTCAAGGTTTTATAGACATCTTCCAAAACGTCTACACGATTTCCGGCGATACCAAAGTCGTTTCCAAGCTTATAGAAATTATGCTGTTCCCGCATTTTGTCAACTTTGCGGCTCAAGGTAGTGTCCCTCTACAGAGTTGATAAGGTCATCGGCGACGAAGTATCAACTCTCTATGGGTACACTACCCGGCTCAACATAATCTTAAAATGGTTCTCTCCCGCGAACAAAACCACTACCCTGACCTAACATTTATCTTTGAGGAGGGCTACAAGTTTGCCGTAGATTTGAAAAGCACGTATCGGATTACCGCAGATACGGTCAATGCCATGACGCTCGGAGCCTTCACCGGATATTTTCGGAATCGGACTTCGACCAAGAACATTACCTTTCCCTATGCGGAGTATTCTGGGCATTTTGTGCTGGGTGTTATCTATTCGCGGGCGGAAGCGCCGGTGGATCAACTCAGGACGCATACACTCGATGAGTTGGAACAGATGCCCTCTGTGGTGAGGGACTTGCAGTTCTTTGTGCAACCCAAGTATCGCATTGCCAAAGACCAGCCAGGCAGCGGCAACACAAAGAACATCGGGTCGGTAACTTCGGTTTCTGCACTTATAAATGGTACAGGACCGTTTGCGTCGCTGGGCGAAGAGGTATTCGATTTGGAGAATTCAACGTTCCCTTTGACATAAGCCCCAGCGTTTCACGAAAGCCTACATCACCAAAATCGTCAATCAGATCGGCTGGGCAGCCCGGCAGATGCAGGGCAAAGATTGGGAGTTTCGGGTGGCGCGCTGGGGGGAAGTTCTGGCAGAGGCCCAGCAGGAGGATTTCGTCTATCTGGACCCTCCCTATATCGGACGCCACACCGATTACTACAACGCCTGGGACGAGGCAGAGGCGCAAGCCCTCTCAATAGCAGCGAAACAACTGCCCTGCGGCTTTGCCCTGTCTATGTGGCTGGAGAACCGACATAGAAGAAATGAGCATATCGAGCGATGCTGGCAGGATACAGAGATCAGGGTGTGCAGCCACTTTTATCATGTTGGTTCCAGCGAAGACCTTCGCAACGCGATGGATGAGGCACTGCTTATCAAGCCTGGCTTTGCAACGCCTGACAGGGGAAAACAGCAGACCAAACGCGGCCCTGGACAGAACGCACAGCTTTCCTTGGCGCTGGAAAAGAGAGCGGCCTATCAAGCCTAACCCTTGATACAGAAGATATACCGTCGGAACTTATCCGGGTGTAGGAGTTGCGCTATGAACGTAAACCCATTATCCGAGCAGCAGATCAGCTTCTTCGATACGTTCGGCTACCTGGCCTTCCCCGGCCTGATGGCCGACCGTATCGAGGAGATTATCGCGGAGTTCGAGGGCGTTTGGGCGGCGCGGGGCGGCGGGCACTACGGCAGGCCCCACGACGGCAAGGCCCGCTCCTGCATTGTGCCCTTCATCGATCAGAGCGCGCGGCTCTGCACGCTCTTAGACGACCCACGCATCCTCGGCATCGCCTACGGTCTGCTCGGCGAGGACTTTAACTACATGGGCAGCGACGGCAACTACTATGTCGGGGATACCGGCTGGCACTCCGACGGCTGGCACACCGACATCCGCCACATCAAGATCGCCTTCTACCTCGATCCGCTCACCCGCGATACCGGCTGCCTGCGCGTCATTCCCGGTAGCCATCTGCCCGGCGACCGCTATGCCGATTGGCTGATGCAGCAGGCCGGCAAGAGTCAGCAATTCTGGGGCATCCCCGGCAAGGACGTTCCTGCGGTGGCCTTAGAGACTCAGCCAGGCGACCTGGTCTGCTTTAATCACAACACCAAGCACGCGGCCTTCGGCGGAGGAACGCGGCGGCGGATGTTCACCATCAACCTCTGCCAGCGCTACCCGGAACATCGTCTCCAGGACCTGCGCGACTATATCAGCGGCCATGCCCGCTTCTGGGTCGAGCGCAACTATGGCGAGATCATGATGTCCACCGCTGGGCCAGAGCGGATGCGGCATCTGGAACAGGTCATGGCCAACGACTACCACCTCGCGGAGCTCTCCCGTCAGGCCCGCGCCAAAATGGCCGAGCCCTCCCGCGGTTAAGTAGCGGCGCCAGGGTGGGCGCATCTAAATTGATGGTTATAAGGAAATCTATCGCGACACGATGAATCAAGCTCCATTCGGGTTGCTTGGAAGGCGCCCATGCCTGTTTTCGCCGCTGGATTCAATGGGTGCATGGGCGCACCCCATGGGGAAGGGATTGCCTCGGACGGCAATAGGCATCCTTTGGCAATGGGGAGGAGACACGATGCAAGCGAGACGAGAACTCGATTCAGGACCGGTCGTGGATATCGCGCCCGTGCCGCCCGGCGGTACGGCCCGGCAAGCGGCCGGCATACCGCAGATTGCCCTGCTGATGCTGTGTAGCGCGCTCATGCTCACTTTGGCCGGCTCGTATCCGGCGCGTGCGGAGCTACAGATCCTCAAGGTGGCAGCCGACCGCATCTACTACGAGCCTGGCGTTACGGCCCGCCTGGAAGCGACCATCGCCAACCCGGACACGGAGTCCGCCTCGGCAACGCTGCGCGTGGAGCTCATCAGTGACCTGGACACGCGCGTGCGGCTGGTCGAGCAGCCGATTACGGTGCAGGGGAAGGGCCAATTCGAATGGTCCGGCTCCGCCAAGCTGCAGCCGGTCCTGGGGATGGAGCTCACAGCCACCTTATTGCGCGACGGCAAGGTCGTCGCAGCGGCAAGCGACGTGTTCAACTGCGCGCGCAGCGTGCATCAAGTCCTCATTCTCGGCAGCGGCAGCCACGGGGGGTGGCAGTTCTCCGGCACGATGGACAAGATACGGTCTACCTACCCCGCCGAGTTCGCGGGTCAGATCCGCTCCACCTACGGCAACTGGCTGGAGAAGTTCGCCTGGGCCCCAAGCGACTTCGACGACCTGACCCCCGCTGCCGACCGCTGGTGGGCCGGGCAGACCGCCTACAACGAGTGCGCGACGAACATGCGGGCCATGATCCAGGCGTTTCACGCGCAGGGGATCAAGGTGGCGACCTACGGCAAGGCGGCGGCGGGCGGACCCGTCGGGTACGAGAAGCTACGCCGCAATCCGGACCTGGCCGGGTACACCAACGGCCGCTTCTGGGGAAACTATGATGCCGCCGGTCTCGATTACCTGCAAGCGCTCGACCCGCCCAAGCCTGGCGAGTCGCGGATGGTGCCCGGTACGCCGGTCGAGATGGAGGCAGCCGGCTACGCGGGTGCCGGGCGCTTCCAGCCTTTTACGGACGGCTATAACTGGTGCGACGTCTGGTATAGCTGCACGGATCCACGTGTGGCCGACGTCGGGATCGGCGAGCTGGCCGGCTCGGCCAAGGCGTTCGGGTTCGACGGCGTGCGCTTCGACGGAGAGTTCGGAGCATTGCGCAACCAGCGCCTCGACGGATCGTGGAACGCCCCGGAGAAGTTCGATTCTGAGGCCGCCAACGTGGCTCTGGTGCGGCGGATGAAGCAGGCGTGTTGGGCCGCGAAGCCCGGCTACCTCTTCGGCTATAACGCGGGTACGGACATCACCTGGTCCATCGGCAAAGGGAACGTGCCGGCCTCCTTCCAGGAGAAGTGCCGGGACGATGGCCTCATCGCCAACGAGGCCGACGCCTTCCCGGGCGACGTGCCCTGGATTGACTACTGCCTCCGCGTGCGCCGAGAGGCGGAGATCGTGCGCCACTACGGCGGCCATTACGCCACGTACGGTTTCAACCGGGGCGGCGACAACCTCTACAACTTCATCTTCGAGTACGGTTTGCGCGCCCATGTGATGAACGCCTACACCGGCCCGGGAGGCGGCAGCGAGTGGGTCAACCGCAGCGCCACACGCTTCAGCCGGCTACTGTGGGACGACAGCCTGTCCACATGGCGGGGTGCGGAGCGGACTGTCTCCGTCACCGGCAGCCGCCCGCTGCTGTGGAAGGAGTTCGCCGCCGTTGGCCGGGCGCCCGAGGGAGGCACGCGCTACATCCTCCACCTCTACAACACGCCGGAGGCGCAAACGACGCTGGGGAAGAACCAGATGCCGGCGGCGACGGCCGAGAACGTTACCGTCGCCTGGAAGCCGACGGCGCGGATCCGCCGGGCGTGGCTCGTGGATATGGAGCACACATCCGCCGCGCCCATCGCGCTCGAGGGCGGCGTGTTCCGAGTCGGCAACATTCCGTACTGGAAGATCCTGGTTGTGGATACGGAGGGCGAGCCGCCGGCACCGACCTTCGAGGAGCCGCGCACGCAACCGAAGCCGACCGGCCCGAGCGCGGCTGACCTACAGCTCACCGCGCCGACGGGGCAGAGCCAGCCGGCGTGGCGGGAGGTTCAGCACCCCGCCGAATGGGGCGGAGGCGAGAGCACCGCGGACAGGGAGCCGGATCCCGATGCCACCGGCGGAACGGCTTGCGTGGGCAAACCGGGCCGCCCGCCCGGCTCGATGGCCTACACCTATCAGTACCCGCGAATTCCGGGCCGCTACCGGGCCACCTTTCGCCTCAAGGTGGACGACAACACCGTCGCCAAGCCGGTCTTCCGGCTCTCGTGCGGCCGTTCCGTCGAGTCGCCATTTCCCGGGGTTGGCGGCCTCTATAGCGAGGAGAAGACGCTCAAAGCGACCGACTTCGCCAGACCCAACGTCTACCAGGACTTCGCCATCGAGTTCGACTACGCGGACTATGGCTTCATGGGCGTCAGCGCGGAGTACCTGGGCAATGCCAAGGGCTGGTGGGATTGCACCACGCTGGAGCTCGTGCGCCCGTGGACCGACCGGCAGCTTGCGGATCACTACGCGCAGTTCCAACGGCCGGCCGGGTTGAGCCGGAGCCCCGCAGGTCCACCGCGCATCCTGGCGGTCCGCGGCCTGTACAATCGGCTCTATCGCATAGACGAGGCGGCTGCCCTCCTGCCGGGCGCCAAGCTCACCGACGCCTACACCTCCTATCATCCGCAGCAAGGCACGAACCTGAGGGGCTACAAGTGGAGCTGGGAGGACCTGTGGAAGCAGGACCTGATCGTCCTGGCCAACGTCGAGGCCAAGGGCTTGAACTACGGGCAGATACTGATGCTTTCGGAGTGGGTCAAAGACGGGGGCGGCCTGGTGATCCTGGGTGGCAATGTGACGCTGGGCCAGGATGATAACATGAAGCGGGCCTGGCCGCTCTTCCTGCCGGTGACGTTGAGCGGCCCCTGGGAAATACGTAAGTGCGAACCGCCCGTGCGGATAGCCGGCGCGCGAGGGCAGAGCCCGGAGGTTGTCCTCTACCGGCACATGGTCGCGCCCAAGCCCGGGGCGACCGTGCTGATGAAGGGCGTGGGTGGCGAGCCGCTCCTCGTCGGCGCGGCCTATGGTAAGGGGCGCGTCGCGGTGTTCACCGGCACCGTCCTGGGCGAAGCGCCTGCGGGTGCGCGCGCCTTTTGGAGCACGCCCGACTGGGTTAAGAGCCTGGCATCGGCGATGCGGTGGGTTTGCGGCGAGGGAGTCACGCCCTAGCGGCCCACTACCGCCAGCCCGCCAAGGCGACGAAACCGTGCAACTTCGGCCTATTGCTGTCTGCGGGCGCGCACGTTGACGGCCCTTCGCGCTGTATGCTATACTTTTTGCTGTGTTCTCGCCGTTTGTAGACCGGCGCGAAAAGCAAGACACGCGCATTTATCCAGGAGCATCCGGCGGCCACGTCCGGCGGAGGGCTTCTGGTTTTCTTTTGGGCCTATCGTCTCATCGCAACGCCCGCACGATACAGGTATCATGCGGGGCTGGCCTTCTAGTTTTCGCCAGGAGTTACGGCGTGAGCGAGCAACAGCGCGATACCTGTCCCGATCCGAATATCCCGGCATCCCCCACCGCTTCCGCCCCTCTCCCAGGGGCAGGAGACGCGACCGTTCGCATCGCCGAGCCCCCGGCACCGGAGACGCTGCCGCCGCCTTCCCGCTCCAGCGAACGCGAAGCGCTCATGGATGCGCAGCAGAACGAGATCGTGGATAGGCTGCTGGCCCCGCAACCAAAGGAGCAACCGAGAATGTCCCCCACGGGAGAGTTTGACGCCGATATCGTGGTTATCGGCTCCGGCCCGGGCGGCTACGTGGCCGCCATTCGCGCCGCGCAGCTAGGCGCGCGCACCGTCTGCATCGAAAAGGAAGCCACCGAGTGGGGCGGTACCTGCCTCAACTGGGGCTGCATTCCCACCAAGGCCATGATCGCCAGCGTGGAGCGCCTGCATCAGGTCAAGACCGCTAACGCGATGGGCGTGCTCATCAACGGCGAGGTCGGCTTCGACTTCGGCAAGATGATGGAGCGCAAGCAGAAGATCGTCACTACCCTGCGCGGAGGCGTAAGTGGCCTTCTCAAGAGCAACCACGTCCGTTCCGTCGTCGGCACTGGCAAACTGCTGGACGCGCACACGGTCGAGGTGACGGGCGCCGACGGCAAGGCCGAGCGCATCACCACCCAGAACATCATCCTCGCCACCGGCTCCGTGCCGGTTATTCCGCGGATCCCCGGCGTAGAGCGCAATTCCAACGACCCGCGCGGCCAGAGCAGCAACGGCATCTGGACCAGCGATGAGGCCGTCTCCGCGAAGGAGTGCCCGAAAAGTATGCTCATCATCGGCTGCGGCGCAGTCGGCCTGGAATTCGGATACCTGTTCCGCAACCTGGGCGCCGAGGTCGATCTGGTCGAGATCGCCGAGGAGATCTTGCCTACCGGCGACCGCGAGATCGCCCGTGAGCTGCGCAAGAGCCTGGAGCGTCAGGGCATTCGCTTCTATATCGGCGCCAGCGTCAAGCAGGTCGAGCGGAAGAACGGGAATTGGGTCGTCACCATCCAGGGAGATAAGGGCAGCAAGACGGTGGAGGCGGAGGTCATCCTGGTGGCCACGGGCCGCAAAGCCTACTTCGACGGCCTGGGCCTGGATAAGGTCGGCGTCCGGCTCATGCACACCGGCGTCGAGGTCAATGAGTACCTGCAAACGAGCGTGCCCAACATCTACGCCATCGGCGATGTGACCGGCAAGCAACTGCTGGCGCACCTGGCCTCCCATATGGGCATTGTCGCCGCCGAGAACGCGATGGGCCACCCCGTCAAGATGGACTACCGCGCCGTGCCCGCCCCGATCTTTACCGTGCCGGAGGTGGCCTCCGTCGGGCTGACGGAGGAGGCGGCGCGCGCTCAGGGCTACGACGTGATGACCGGTCGCTTCCCCTTCCGGCCGCTGGGCCGCGCCATGGCGATGAACGAGCAGGAGGGCATGGTCAAGGTCGTGGCGGAGCGCAAATACGGCGAGCTGCTGGGCGTCCACATCGTCGGCCCGCACGCCACCGAGCTGATCCATGAAGGGGTGATGGCGATCAAGCTGGAGTCGACCGTCGAGGAACTGATGACGGCCATTCACGCGCACCCGACGCTCGCCGAAGCGGTTGGCGAAGCGGCCCTGGATGTCAAGGGCGAAGCGATTCACAAGCCGAGGCGATAGCGTGAGCCTATCCCCAAGTTTAGGGTGTAGGGATAGGATTTAGGGGGTAGGGTTTCACAAGCCGCGGCGATAGCTTGAACCTATCCACAAAGGAACCGTTTTCCAGATGCGCATGACACAAAAATGGATGCTGGCCGCGCTGGCGGCTTTGTTGCTGGGGGCGCTGGCCGGATGCGGCGCTCCCAAACCCGGCCAGGCGAACGCGGCCACGGAGAGCACATCCGGCGCCAGAGGCGCTGCGGGCGGCAAAACCATCCGTGCGGCGGTGGTGCTGGATACCGGCGGCCCGGACGATAAGTCGTTCAACGCGGCGGCGGTCGAGGGCCTGGAGCGGGCCAAGAAGGAACTGGGGGTCGAGGGACGTTACGTAGAATCGAAGGACGAGTCCGAATATAAGACCAACCTCACCTCTCTGGCCAACGACGGCTACGACGTCGTGTTCGCCATCGGCTACAAGATGGAGGATGCGCTCAAAGAGGTCGCGCCTCAGTTTCCGAGCGTCAAGTTTGCCATTGCCGACGGCAATGCGCCCGACCTGCCCAACACCGCTGCGCTCAAGTTCAAGGAGGAGCAGGGCTCGTTCCTGGCCGGCTTCCTGGCCGCTTCCATGAGCAAGACCAAAACGATAGGCTTTGTGGGCGGCGAGCAGATCCCGCTCATCCAGAAATTCGAGGCTGGCTACCGCGCTGGGGCCAAGACCGCCGATCCCAACGTCAAGGTGGTTTCCGCCTATACTGGCGACTGGAACGACCAGAACAAGGGCAAGCTCCAGGCCATGCAGGAGATAGCCAACGGCGCCGACGTCCTCTATCACGCGGCGGGCAAGGCGGGCCTGGGCGTCATTCAGGCGGTGCGGGAGAAAGGGACGGGCTACTATGCCATCGGCGTAGACCGCGACCAGGACGACGAAGCGCCAGGCCGCGTGCTGACCAGCATGGTCAAGCGCCTGGATAACGCCGTCTTCGATACCATAAAGCGCGTCAAGGAGGGCCGTTTCCAGCCCGGTATCCAGCTCTACGACCTGAAATCCAACGGCATCGGCCTCTCCGCGATGAAGTTCACGAAGCAGGATGTCCCGCCTACGGTGCTGGCCCGCCTGGACAAAGTCACCAAAATGATCGCCGACGGTCAGGTGATTCCCCCGACCACCCTGGAGGCCGTCCAGACGTTCCAGCCGCCCAAGCTGTGACGCGCTGCCCCCGCTTTCCCCATGCGGCCCTTTCCTCTACCCGGAAGGGGCCGTCCCGATATTGGGGGCCGGAGGGGTCGTATCGGCCGTAGGGGGCAGTGGCGCCTCCACAGCCTGCTTTTGTGGGCTCGCCGGCTCCGGCGAAGGCACGTTCTCGTCGGCAGAATCCACCAGCGCCACCAATGTCTGATGGACGTCTACCATATCTTTGATCTCATCCGTTTTCTGGGCCGCCTCGGCGATCTGACCCGCTTTTTCGTGCAGCCGCTCCCCCTCCGGAACCTCAATGGGCTGGATCAACTTCGGAAACAGAGTCACTAAGACTATCTGGACGATGGCAGCAAACGGCACGGCCAGAATCATCCCAACGATTCCTAACAGTGAGCCTCCGACAAGCAACGCCAGGAGGCTCAAGATTGGATGCAGCCCGACATGACGCCCGACAATGCGCGGCGTGATGATTTGATCAAAGATGACATGATGGAGCAGTATCATCGTTACCACGACAATGAGCATCATCTGGACTGTGCTCGACATCAGCACGACAGCGCCAATCATCAGGATCGTCAGTGCTGCCCCCAGGTAGGGCACCATGTAGAGCACGCCGGAGATGGCGCCCAGCGCCAGCGGGTTCGGCACCTGAAACATAGCCAGCACAAAGGCGGTGAAGGCGGCGTTGAGCGCGCAGACGATCACCAGCCCGCGCAGATAGCCCGCAAAAATGGCGCTGATGTCATTGACTAATCGTTCCGCGGTGTTGCGGTGTTCGTGCGGCACCAGCAGCAGCAGCCGCGCCAGGAGGATGTGAAAGTCCTTGAGGAAATAGAAGGCGAGAATGGGGATCAGCACCAGCCAGATCAGGTTGGCGGCAAATCCCTGCGCCAGATTGCCGAACCACATTCCCAGATGGCCCATCGCCAGACTGATTCGCGCGCTGGAATTCAGCACCGTGTTTTGGACCAGCGCGTTGGCGTGCGCTTTATGCAGCAGGCGCAGGAGCGCGCGCTTGGTCTGGGTATCGCTGTCGCTGGGAAGATACTGGCCGATGGAACTGACGACTTGCGAAGCCTGCGTGATGATCGCTGGCACCGCGAAGGTCAGGATAACGGCCACCGTAATAAAAAAGAGGAGATAGATCACGGCGGCCCCGCGCAGGCGCGACCATCCCCGCCGCTCCATGCGATCCACGATGGGGTCGAGCACCATGGCGATCAGCAACGCGAGGATCAGGGGCAGCCAGATCTCGCGCACCAGATACGCCAGCCACAGGGCCAGCACCAGGCCCAGAAAAAGCAGTATCCCCCGCACCCAGCGTCGGCTATTTCCTGCGCTAATTCGGATCTCTATCATTGCCGTTTACTTGCTCTTGATTTATTTCAAAGGAAACCCGCCAAAAGCAACGCGCTCCCGGCCTCGCTTGCGAGAGGGGAGCGCGTTCGCACTTTGCCTGGCTCTGCGGAAGTGGAGCAGATCACCGGCTGCCAGGCGCTCGTCGGATTCGCGCACTTCTGTCCGCTTTCCTGGAGACCATGCGGGGAGCCGGCCGTCGGTTCTAACCTAACGGCGGCGACGGCGGGATTTGCGG
The DNA here is from genome assembly GCA_035650735.1 of Chthonomonadaceae bacterium. Taxonomy (GTDB): domain Bacteria; phylum Armatimonadota; class Chthonomonadetes; order Chthonomonadales; family Chthonomonadaceae; genus DASRGL01. The sequence goes on along the minus strand of DASRGZ010000015.1, from coordinate 4,780 downwards.
AAGGCGCCGACGATGCGCGTTGCCGCGTAGAGCCCTGCCAGCACCGCCCCCACTCCAAGCGCCTGCCGCCGCACCGTCGTGCTGGCCTCGGCCGCCTGTCCCATTGCCTGGGAAACCCGCACCTCCACAATATCCATTGTGTCCGCCGCCCGCCCCACCGTGTTGGTGGTTATATCTCCGAAATCCTGAAGCTGGGCTTTTACCTCGTCCAGCAGCGGCATGAGCTGGCCACTGATCCCTCCCAATACGCCCATGCTGATAAGCAGAAAGAGGGTACCCAGGATGCAAAGCGCCGCAGACAACCCCCACCAGTATAATGGCATCTCTCTTCTCCTCGCAGCCTTCCCGCAACGTGCCGACAGTCTTCCCCTTCCGGTGTGAACGGCCCCGCCACCGTGCGCACCCACAACGAGAGCCTGCGCACCTTCCCGTTTCGGCGCCAGCAGCTCCGCCGGAACCAATTTGCGCTACCTTCGCGCACTTGACGCCTCTGTTGCCGGCTTTGTTCCCATATTTGACAGTTCGCTGGACGGCTAATTGGCGAAAACGTGGGAACCTTCCTTCCCGTCCCTTCGTCTGCTTCGTGAACTGTCGGTGCAAACCATCACGGACCCAATCCTAGCCTCCTTCCTCTGCCAGGAAGCAAGAGGAGGCTATTTCACACCATCCTATCACGCCGTATCATGGGAAATCAGGCCAGGGGGATACCATCATGATCATGCCGTTCACAGGGCCGAAGCACACGTCTGATGAAGAAGACGCGACTTCGTCCGCTGCTGAATTTGAGGCATTGATGCGCCGCAATTATAGCCGTGCCTATAGCGTTGCCTACCGGATGATGGGGAATGCCAGCGACGCCGAGGATCTAACGCAGGAAGCATTTGTGCGCGTCTGGTCGGCCTTTGACCGTTATGACCGGTCGCGCCCGTTTGAAGGGTGGCTGTTTCGCATTCTGACCAATCTGGCCATAGACCGCTGGCGGCGTTCCGCCGGCGCCCCGGCCTGCTCTCTTGATGCGGAAACCAGCGGGAATACCAGCCATCATGGCCGGGTCGCCTCCTCCAACGGCGGCAACCGGCATACTTCGCTGATCGCCTGCCTGGCCGATGAGCGCACCAGCGTGCTGCCGGAACCGGCCTACTTTCGAGCGGAAGCAGGTCGCTCGGTGCGGCGCGCGCTCTCGGCGCTTTCCCGCGATTATCGCACCGTGATCGTGCTGGCAGACGTGCAGGGCTATAGCTACGAGGAGATCGCCCAACGCGTCGGCTGTCCGGTCGGCACCGTGCGTAGCCGCTTGCATCGCGGCCGGCAATTGCTCCGGCAGTACTTCCTGAAGCTACAGCATCAGGAAGAGGCTCTGGATCGCCAGACACAGGCGGAACGCAAGGAGAAGCAGGCGCGCACGCGGGTCGCCCTGGATGGCTCTCGTGAGAGAGTATCCGGTCGGTTCCCGTTTGAATCCAATTACCAGCAGTATCAGCCTGCTTCCTGAGGTGAAAAGAGACCTCACCCCCGTCCCCTCTCCTTGCACAGGAGAGGGGAGAGGTGTTTTGATGCGAGAGGGTGGGCCCGCGCATGAAAGGCTGAGGAGCGGACATAAAACGCAGATAGGTGCAGCAAGTCATTTTGCCGCCTTCCGGTCTGTATTTGCTCTTATCGGTAGATAGAGGCAATTCCGTGGGTGACGCTTACAGGTTCAGACCGTTGTGCCGGCGCCATCTACGGTTTCGTATGCCCGTCGTCAATAGCGGTACGATATTTAAGAATGAGGAGCACGAACCATGAGTGACCAAGATAATCTGAACAATCAAGCGGCCCGGGCGCAGGCAGAGCGCGCCCAGGCGGAACTCCAGCGGGACGCCGCGCTCAACGTCGCCGCCAATGAGGCGGTGGGGCGCGACGTCGCCGAGCAAGTTGCGGTAGATGAGAATGTCCGCCGCCAGCAGGCGGAAAATGCGGCGGTGAGCGCCAGTATCGCCGCCAACCAGGAGCGCAATCGGGCGGCCCATCTGGCCACCGAGCGCAACGTATATCGGGAGAGCGCGGAGGCCGCGCGTGCAGACGCCGCCAACGCCAATTTCGGTTTCTATGTGATCGCCGCGCTGGTGATAGCGGTGCTGCTGGGCGTGGGCATCTGGTACTGGACCAGCCAGCCGTCGCAGACGCAGACGGCCACCGCGACCTCCGGTACGCCCGCGACCACATCGGCGCCGGCCACGACGTCGAATCCTTCGCCGCCCGTGATCATCCAGAACCAGCCGGCCCCGACAACCCCGCCGCCTCCGGTGGTCGTGACGCCGCCGGCCTCGGCGCCGCCGGCCGCAGGGACGCCCAACACGGAGATTCATAACGAGGTGCGGGTGCCTCCGCCCAATAACTCCAATAACCAAAATACCAGCCCACGCGGCTCTGAGGCCACGCCCGGCACCTCCGGCAATACGGGCGCAGGCGCGAACGGGGCAAATACCGGCACCAATAACAACGAAACAGGTACCGGTACGAATGAGACCAATACCGGCACTAGCAGCACCGGCACTAGCAGCAGCACGTCGGGAACGAGCACGAATACGGGCCCGTAACAGGGGATACCTGATTTGCTGCTGCGTGCGGCGCGCTCCCTTGTTCGGCAGGAGCGGCAATCCCTTGTCCGTCCAATTCACGCCGTGAGTCGCCATATGGGAGGTCGCTGCTGGCAGCGACCTCCCGTTTTCGTTGTGCGCCTGCGTGCCCCCCGCGAGGCGCGCGTGCCGGGTAGACGGCCCGGTCGAGCCTATCCTCAATTTCATTTATCGGGAGGTACCGAGCGATGCGTATCCGAATAACATGGCCTGGCGACCGGCGACCCAGAGACATCCGGCCTCTTCAGGCTTTCTCTTTGCTCAGACTCTGCCAGGCGTGGCATAGTCTGCTTGGCGTGGGCGCGTTGCTGGCTCTCAGCGCGGGCGGCGTGCTGGCCCAGGGCATCAGCGTCCTGGTCAACGGCCAGCCGGTCCATTTTCAGGGCGTCGGCCCGCTCGAGGTGGAAGGGCGCGTGCTGGTGCCCGTGCGCGGCGTGCTCGAACAGTTGGGCGCTAACGTCGCCTGGGTGCCCCAGACCCGCTCGGTCGTCGCCAGCAATGCCAACGTAGATATCGAGCTCAAGATCGGCGACCGACGCGCCACCGTCAACGGCAGAACCGTCCTCCTGGATGTTCCCGCCCAGGTCATTGAAAACCACACGATGGTGCCGCTGCGCTTTCTTAGCGAGGCGCTGGGCGCTCATGTCGGCTGGGACGGCAGAACCCACACCGTCACCGTTGATACCACAGGGCAGGGAAATAATCCGCCTCCGGCCCGTCCCGCGCCCCCTGCGGGCAACGCCCCCGCGCCGGTCATCGACTCTTTCACCCAGGATGCTGGCGGCTGGCTGCACCCCGGACAGGTGGTGCATGTCACACTCGTCGGTACGCCGGGCGGACAGGCCAGCTTCCGCATTCCCGGCCTGGCCAACGAGACGCCGATGCGGGAGACTTCGCCCGGCCACTACACAGGCGTCTGGCAGGTTCCTACCGGCAAAGCGATCCAGCTCTCCGATGCCGCCGTCATCGGCAGCCTGCGCATCGGCAACAAGACCGCCCCCCTGATCCAGGCCGCCGGCACTATCTCTGTGGATGCCGTGCCGCCCCGCATTCGCGACCTTGCCCCGGAGCCCAACACCAGGGTGACCACGCCGCGCCCGAATATCTATGCGGTGTTCGAAGATCAGGGCAGCGGCCTCAACCAGAACGCCGTCCGCCTGCGCCTCAACCAGCGCGACGTGACCCCGGAGGCCACCGTGACGCGCGATTTCGTCTCCTATACGCCACCATCGCCCCTCTCAGCCGGCCCGCAGCTGGTGGAGCTCACCGCTGCCGATAGAGCCGGCAACAAAGTGGCGACCCAGTGGACCTTCATCGAGGAGTCGAGCGCCGCGCAGGGTATCAAGGCCGTTACCTCTAACGCTACCCGGCCCCTGGAGCCGGGCGATACGCTGCATGTGGAGATGCAGGGCATGCCGGGCGGCAAAGCGTTCTTCTCGGTGGGCAATATCAAGAACGTGCCGATGCAGGAGATACAGCCCGGTCACTATGCCGCCGACTACACGATCCGCAAAGGCGAGGACACGAGCAATGGCGTGCTGATAACAACCCTCTCTGCGCCCAACGGCCAGAAGTATACCGCGCAGGCGACGCGGGCCGTGGTGATCAGCACCGGCAAGCCGATGCAGCCCGTCATTACTTACCCCGGCCCCAACGACCGGCCCACCAATCCGCTCGTCGTCAAAGGCAAGGCTACGCCCAATACGCAGGTACGCGTCCGCGTGGATTACCAGAATAAGCTGCTGGGCGTGTTGGCCGTGCGAGGCACGGCTGCCGATGAGGTGGTCAACGTGGACAAGAACGGCAACTGGCAGACCCAGCCCATTGACCTGGCGGGCCTGTTCTCCACGCGCAATATGCAGTACACGATCACGGTCACGGACGTCAATGCCGTCGGCCAGCAGTCTGCGGCGAGCACCCGCCAGTTCCGGCTGCGGTAGGAGGGCCTGTTCGCCCTCTCCCGCTCAGAGGGGTAGGTAAGCTCGCTTGGCCTCTCTATACGACGGAATAAATTCCTTTTATGGTCTTAGCCATCGCCACCTTATGGACGCTGGCCTATGGCACGCGCCTGGAAGAGGCGGCTCTCTGCCCCACCCGGCCTACCCAGGTGTCTGCCTGCCAGCCAGTCAGAGGACGGCGGGTGAGTGTTTGTCGTCTGGGCT
>DASRGZ010000014.1:0-6378 GCA_035650735.1 Chthonomonadaceae bacterium | reverse complement strand
CCGGAGGAGCACCGGGTCTATGTGCGCGCCGTACAGCTCTTCGCTGAGGGACGCCTGCGAATAGAAGGCCGGCGCGTCTTCGTGCTGCCCTCTCGGTCTGTGACGGTTCCATAAGGAGGACGCTTTGGTTATCCGCAGCCTGATCCGACTGGGCGCGCTGGCGCTGCTGATTGGCCTCGGCGCGCTGGCCGTTCACGCCAGGCAAAACGAAAAAGAGGCCGCGTCCGCGCCCCTCTCCGGCGGCGCCATCGCGGTCGTAGATATGGATCGCCTCTATATTGCGTCCGGTGGGCGGGAAGCCCTGGCGCAGAAAATGATGGAGCTCGGCCAGGATATTCAGGAACGTATCAATGCCTTTGCCGCCACGCCCTATCTGACCCGGCAGGAGCGATTGGAATACCTGGACTTGCTCAGCAAGCGCACGTTATCCGATGCGGAGCAGACGCATCTCAAGGCGCTGAAGGCGCTTTCCGATCAGCGTACCGACGAGCTGCAAGCTCTGACCGTCAAAAAAGACCTCTCTCCTGCCGAGAAAGCGCGCCAGCAAGAGTTAATTGACCAGAGACACGCGCTGGAGCAGGCGCTGCCCGATGTACGGGAGGTGGCGCGCGCGCAACAGGAGGAGAGGGTGGCCGACTTTCGCCAGGGACAGCTCCAGCGGCTGCGCGCGGCAGTGGCGGAGGTAGCCAGGCAGAAAGGCATTGCCCATGTCTTCGATGCCAGTGCCCTGGTCTACTCGGCCAACGATCTGACGCCGCTGGTTTTGCAGCGCCTGGACAAACATGCCGGCAAGTAAGCGGCATAGGATAAGCTCTCGTTAGGCAGACGGGCCATGGATGACTCGTCTCCAGGACGGCTGTGCCGCCAGAACGCCTACCTCATCCCGGCCCCTCTCCTTCTCAAGGAGAGGGGAGAGCAGGGTAGTCAGGCCCCTTTCCTTGAGAAGGAGAGGGGTGGCCGCAGGCCGGGGTGAGGTAAGACGTCCGCAGGACGGTTGGCGGCGTAGCCGCCCTCTAGTATTACAACGACGGCTTAGGGCCTGTACATATCTACCTTCCCGCATCGCCCTGCGGCCTGACCTATGCAGTCGGGAAGTTATTCTTTTACGAACCCTTAGGGCAAAGCCCTTGTTGTAAGCGCGCCTGCCGCCGTTTGTGGTGTGAACATCGGGACCGCTCGTTGCGCCGTTGTACGCCGTAAAGCCAACGCACCAGTTGCGTGGGCGTGGGGCATGGCTTGGGCAGCAGAGCGCGCACGACCCGATACACTTGCGGGCGCGTGATGGGGGGCATCTTTTTCCCCCACTGCTGTTGCAGGTAGTGTCCCTCTACAGAGTTGATAAGGTCATCGGCGACGAAGTATCAACTCTCTATGGGTACACTACCCTGTTGCAGGCTCAACAGAAACGCGCTGGCCAGCAGGCACATCGTCATATGATGATGCCAGCCCTGCCAACTGCGCGCTTCATACTCGTCCAGACCAATATCGCTCTTATTGGTCTTTAACTCGGTTTCGATATTCCAGCGGCTGGCTCCGACCTGGGCCAAGCGGACCAGCGGGGTGGCGGCAGGCGCATGGGCATAGTAGTAGCGCGGCTCTCGCCCATCCAGGTTTTTGCGATACAGGGCCAGCAAGGGGATACCCGGCCGTTTGTCCCGATTGTCATAGACGGGTTCGCAGGCGAACAGATAGCTGCGTTGCCCCTGCGCGCCTTCGGCCACCGTAATCGGCTGCCAGGCGGTAGCGGGCAGGGCTTGAGCGCGTTCTTGCAGGCAGCTACAGGGGGCCTGGGCGGGATCGGGTCCAGACCAAGCCAGGGGGTTGCTCTGCACGTCTAAGACAAACACAAGCCCTCGGCCGCCAGGGCGTCGCGCAGGTGCGGGGACTGACCGTACAGATCATCTCCGGCCACCCAGCAGGCGTGCAGGTGGCCCCAGGCGCGGGCGCGCCGCAGCAGGGCCAACCCGATCTGGGGCTTGGTCTGATAGACGCGCTCTGTGGCGGGAATGCCGGCCTGCTCACAGCGGAGCGGCTCATGTGCCCAGGCAGGCGGCAAGTAAAGCCGCCGATCCACCAACGCCCGCCCGCAGGCCGGAGCAAAGACAGCATGGAAGGCGCAGAATGCCTCGTAGATATGAGCAAACTCGGATGCGTTCATGACAGTACCTCTTGAGCGAATGTCTCAAGCGAGTTTACGCACAACTCGTCGTTGTAATACTAGATAGGTACTTTCAATGCCCGGCTGGATGCGGACTAGATAGGTCATGCATGGCCCGGATAAACCCGGGTGCTCCGGCCCCGGTGTAGAAAGAAATATCAGCAGGGATGTGGACCGCAAAAGAAACAGCCCGCGCGTTGCGTGGAGAGAAGGCGGCAATCCTCCGGGATTGGTCCGCGGAAGCGCAAACCCGACTATGGCACGTCGAGAAAGCGCTGCTAACCCGCAAAGGCGCGGCGACCCGCTGTGCCCGCGATACATTGACGATGCTGGCAGACTATCATCAGGCGCGAGAGGCACGCCAGGCGACGGCCCTGCCGTCCGCCGGGCGAAGCCGGGCGAAGTCGGCCCCACAAGATGCCGGGGGCGCGGCGGCGCCGGTGGAGGAGGGCACTACCGAAGAGGCGCTCGCAGAAGCGCCCGCAGGCGCCGCGACGCCGGAGCCAACCCTGGATCGCCTGACCGCGCCGTGCGCGGAGGCGTGGGCGGCGCTGGCCCTGGCCTGGGCCGATATCCGCATGCTGCTGGAGATACTGGCCGGGCATACCCTCCGGATTTTGGCCGCGCACGGCGCCGACCCGGATACCCTGGCGCTCGAGGAGGGGCTGTTTGCCGCCCTGGCTGCCGCCATCGCCGACCGGCACATCACGCAATTGGAACAGCAAGCGGCCAGCTTCCGGGAAGAGTACAGCGTCACGCAGCATCTAGCAGGGCGGTTCCTGGCCAATACCTCCCATGAGCTGCGCACCCCCCTCACCGCCATTCTGGGCTTCGCCGAGCTGCTCCTGGAGGAGACCTACGGCACGCTCAATCCCGAACAGCGCGCCGCCGTCGGCCATATCGAAAATTCCGCACAGAACCTGCTGGAGGTCATCAATAATCTACTCGATCTCTTGCGGATCCGGGCGGGCAAGCTGGCGCTGCAATACCGTCCGGTCGCGGTCACGCCGCTGCTGCGTCATCTCTATGAGATCCTACAGCCGCTGGCCAATCGTAAGGGCGTCGGGTTCTCGATGGAGCTGCCGGATAACCTGGGCGCGATTGAGGCGGATGAGAACATCCTGCGCCACGTCATCTACCATCTGCTGGCGAGCGCCCTGCGGGCCACACCGACGGGAGGAGAGGTCGCGCTGCGCGCTCATCGCGACGACGGCACGCTGACGATTCTAACGCAGGATACGGCCCTGCACTTCCCGCCCGAGGCGATAGCCAACATGACCGACCCCTTCCCGCGCCTGGAGAACTCGCCCGCGCGCGGCTATGAGGGCTGGGAGGTCGGGCTGCCGCTGGTGCGCCGCTACGTGGAGCTGCACGAAGGCAAGCTGGAACTGGAAAGCGCGCCGGAACAGGGCACGACGTTTCGTATCCTTCTGCCCACCACGCGCGGCGCCAGGCCCATTTCCCTCTGAGTTGCCTTCGCAGTTGTGTCGGTCCGGCACGACAACGCAGGCTTCTCCACAGTTAAAAAAGCCTTTCCTGCTAGGTAGGCTTGCCAGAAGACGATCTGGCCCTGCCGGGATAGGCTCTCAACCAGGCTATCCCGAACGTCAGTATGTGGGAGGGCGGCCATGACCAGGCCGGGATAGGCTCTCAACCAGGCTATTCCAGCCCAGCCTCGGCCAGCTCAATAGCGGTGACGAGGGCGCGGGCCTTATTGACGCACTCCTGGTACTCGTTGGCGGGTACGGAGTCGGCGACCAGACCGCCGCCCGCCTGCAAGTAGGCGGTATGCCCGTCCACCAGCATCGTGCGAATGGCGATGGCCATATCCATGTCGCCGGAGTAGCTGAAGTAGCCCACCGAGCCGGCGTAAAAGCCCCGGCGCGTCGGCTCCTGCTCGTCAATAATCTCCATGGCTCGCACCTTGGGCGCCCCGGAGACCGTTCCGTGCGGGAAGACGGCGCGCAGCACGTCGAACACGTCCTTGTCGGGACGAAGCCGGCCCGTGACCTCGGAGACGATATGCATGACGTGCGAGTACCGCTCGATAACCATCAACTCCTTGACCTGCACGCTGCCGTACTCGCAGACCCTGCCCACATCATTGCGCGCCAGGTCCACCAGCATGATATGCTCGGCGCGTTCCTTCTCGTCGGCCAGCAGTTCCACCTCCAGCCGCTGATCTTCCTCCAGGCTCTGCCCGCGCGGGCGCGTGCCGGCGATGGGCCGCGACCGCACGATCCCCTGATCCACCGTGACCAGAATCTCCGGCGAGGTGCCGATGATCTTGCGGTCGCCCAGCATCAGATAGTACATATACGGGGAGGGATTGACCGAGCGCAGGGCGCGGTAGATGTCAAAGGGCGGCGCGGTAAAGTCTACCTTAAACCGCTGCGAAAGCACGATCTGGAAGGCGTCGCCTGCCAGGATATACTCCCGGCACCGCTCCACGGCGGCCTCATACTCCGGGCGCGGGAAGCAGTGCTCCACCTGGATCGTATGGGGCGGCTCGGAACGCGGCGGCGGGGAGGGCAGCGGCGCGCGCAGCCTGGCAACCAGGCTTTCGATCTTCTCCACGGCCTCATCGTAAGCCGGGCCGGGGTCGTCCGTTACGTGGGCGTTGCAGAGAACTTTGACGCGGTGGCGCACGTGGTCGAAGATGAGGAGGGTATCGGTGAAGAGGAAGCAGGCGTCGTCCACGTTGAGCTCATCCGGGTTCTTATCGGGCAGCTTCTCGAAGAACCGCACGACATCGTAGCCAAAAATGCCGACCGCGCCGCCGCAGAAGCGCGGCAGGTCGGGCGACTCGACGTAGGTGTAGCGCCCCAGCAGCCCCTTGAGCAGCGTGAGCGGGTCGTCGCCGGGCGCGATGGGGATCGTGCGCGTCTGGCCGCCCTCCGTGAGGGTGGCGGTAAGACCTTTGCTGCGAAAAATCAGCGACGGGTCGCTGCCCAGGAACGAGTAGCGCCCGATGCGCTCTCCGCCCTCCACGCTCTCCAGCAGGAAGGCGTAGCCGCTCTTGCCGGTCGCCGCCAGCTTCTCAAAGGCCGAGACGGGGGTAAGCCGGTCTGCCAGGATTTCCCGATAGACCGGGATGAGGTTGCCGCGTTGGGCGCGGGCGATGAACTCTTGGCGATTCGGGGTTATCATAGCGGCTGCTCTGCTGCCTTTCACCACATAACCTTATGGAATACGGGCCTGCAATGGAGAGTCATTATACCATAGTTGACCGCGATCAGGCTGGTTTGTACGCAGGGCCGCGCAGAAAGCCCGCCTCCCCTCCGCCATTGCAACCATCAGGCAAGCCCTAGAGCGCCGGGGGTTGAAAACCCCGGTCCTAGCCGGGGGTTGAAAATGCCCGGCTAGAGGGTGGCTGCGCCGCCAACCGTCCTGCGGACGGAACGACCGGCCTATCGGCAGGTGGCTGCCTTTGTGGAGGGTAGGAAAAGACCCGGCTTCTGCTCTCCCCTCTCCTTCGCAAGGAGAGGGGTCGGGGGTGAGGTGCGTCCGAAGGACGCTTGGCCGTAGGCCCTAGAGCCGGGTATTTTCAATGCCCGGCACGGGCTGAGATGCAAGCCAGAGCGATTTGCATCCTCGGCAACGTCGGCGCTGCTGAAACTTCGATGTCGGCGCGCGTATTAACCAGGAGGAAAAACGGAAGGAGAAAGGCTAAGTGCAGAGCGGCGAGGAGGCAAACAAACGGCAGCAGGAGGACGTGGTAGACGTTTTGATTGTGGGGGCGGGGCCGGCGGGCCTGCACGCGGCCTGCACCGCTCAGGATCTGGGCCTGACGCACCGTATCATAGACCGGCGCGGGCTGGCGCACTCGTTTGTGGAGTACCCGCAGACGTTGCGCTTCTTCTCCCCGCCCGACGAAATGGCGGTCGGCGGCGTGCCCTTCCCGATGCGCGGCGGCGATAAGCCCACCCGAGAGGACATCCTGCCCTATTTCCGCGCCGTCGCCGCCTATCGGAACCTCAACCTCTCCCTCTGGGAGCGCATCGCCGACGTGCGGCGCGAGGGCGACCTGTTTGTGCTCCACACGCTCACGGAACCGAACGGCGACCTGGCGCGGACGTATCGCGGGCGGTTCCTGGTGCTGGCTTCGGGCGTATGGGACGTGCCGGTGCGGCTGCCGTGTCCGGGCGCGGATCTGCCCCACGTTCACTGCCGTTTCCATGAGCCGACGGAGTACTTCGGCATGGATGTGCTGGTCGTCG
>DASRGZ010000013.1:0-26594 GCA_035650735.1 Chthonomonadaceae bacterium | reverse complement strand
GGCTTTGCGTCCGCCAGGACGCCTGGCCGTAGGCCCTCCAGACGGGGGTTTTCACCCCCCGGCGTGCCGGGGCGGCTATGCCTGCGGACGGAACCACCTGCCTATCGGGAGGTTGCTCTCTTCGTAGAGCAGGAAGAACCTGCCGCAATGGGGCGCCCGCGAGGACGCTTGGCCGTAGGCCATCCAGACGGGTACTTTCCGTGCCCGGCTGGATGCTGCGGACGGAACCCCTACTCGCCAGGAGCGCGCCTACGTAACACGCGTTTCCAATTAGGTTAAGGCTCCGGTTACCTAAACCGCATTACTTTGACAGCGACCAGGCGGCAAGCTGCAACTTGCCCTTCATGGACTTCATCGCCTCGCTGACCGCGCTGTGCTCGAAGCCGCTGTGCATCTTGCAGTTCTGGCACTTCGGGTCCAGCCGCGACTCCCAGTACTCCCAGTTGGTTTCGTTCCAGAACGTCTCCCAATCGGGATAGAACTTCTCGCCGACCAGATAGCAGGGCGCTTTCCAGCCATGCGGAGTGTAGTTGACAGTGGACCAGGGGGAGCAGGGCAGCTCGCGCAGGCCCGCCGCAAACTCCAGGAAGAACGGCGTCGCGTTGATCTTATACTTGGGGGCAAAGGTTCGGATGGCGCGGAACTTCTCGTGAATCTGCTCTTTGGTCAGGAAGATGTCGCGCTCCACGCTCTCATACTCGTAGCCCGGCGAGATTAAGATGCCGTCGGCATGAAGCTCGTCCACCAGCTTGCACAGCGCTTCGACCTCCTCCACCTGGGTCTCCTTGAAGACCGTTGTATTCAGGTAGACGTAGTAGCCGAGCTGCTTGGCCTGCTGGATCATCGCGAGGGCTTTATCGAAGACGCCCTTGCGATTGCAGACGTAGTCATGCGTTTCGCGCATCCCGTCCAGGTGGATCATCAGGAACAGTTGCGGATGGGGCGGGATGACGCCGAAGACCTTGGTATCGAGCTTGAGCGCGTTGGTGCAGAGAATGATGTACTTATCGCGGGCGATCAAGCCCTCGATAAGCTCCTTGAGTTCCGGGTAGAGGGTCGGCTCGCCGCCGCATAGGTTCACGATGGGTGCGCCGCAATCATCCACCGCCTTGAAGCAGGTTTCCAGCGACATGCGGTCGGACAGTTTGCCCGTGTGGCGCTCGACCGAGCAGCCGATGCAGGCCAGATTGCAGGTATAGAGCGGCTCCAGCATCAGCACCGTCGGGTAGCGCTTCTGTCCGGCCCGCTCCATCTTGGCGCGATGCCGCGCCTGAGCCATAGTGAACCCAATGGGGAAACGCATTATCCTGTCATTCCTTCCTTCCCTGGACACAGTCGGACACAGCCTCGTGCTATGGTGCCGGCCCTGTCTGCCAGACGTTCCTGGCGCGGGAGGATTCTCAGCCGGGCTTTTGTCCTAAGATTATACCCGAAACCCGCCGCGAAATCGCTCTTCGGCTTATTCGCCCTCACCTGGTCAGGTGCAGCTCACGGGGCTGTGAACGCGCGCCCGTCTGCGTCGTGGTTGTCGTTTGTGGAATCGGGTTCGTTATTGGTACGACCTCCACCGTAAATCCCTGTTGCCCTGGGCCGGGATTACGCAGCCCTACGGCAAAGACGTTAACCACGTTGCCGGGCACAACCACAAATAGTGCCGCACCGGTCCGAGGAATCAGATTCCCGGTCGCCGTCTCTCTGAACGCAAAGTCGATGGTTGCACGTCCTAGCGAGATCATTTTGGCGGGATCATTCGGATCGGGTCCCCTATCTGCCGGCGCGGTTACAATAATATAATCTGAGGCGCTTCCGTAGCTTACATTGGTCAGGCCGAGCGCGGAAGGCTCCAGGTTTATCGGGCCGCTATCCGGGCTAAGATTATAGACACGGACGGCAAATGTGATGTTATCCGGCTGCGCTGTGCCAGTTTGCGCGGGAACGAAATTGGCCGGAATCGTATCCTCCAGGAACCTGAAAAGGCGCGGGGCCAGCGCGCCCTGCCCACCGACGACCCCTGCGATGGCGACCGTCTGCGCCTTCCCTGTTTGCAGGGTGACCGTGTTGGCGGGGACCAGCACGTTCTGCGTATTGGCGGACCGGACGGTAAAATCGGCCTCACCCAGCCTCCCATTCTGAAATGAAGACACGCCGCCAAATGGCAAATTCGTCACCGGCTGGTAACCATGGGAGATGTCCACATCTACCGCGCTGCCGTTGGGCGCACCTACAAGCGCGTTAACCACGCGCATATCGCTGAAATTCGTGGCTGCCTGCGGGTCACCGCACCCGATCATCAGGCCGGCGGCGAGCAGGCCGGCAAGGCCGAACACGACGCAACGACGGGAAATCATAAGAGCGCTCCTCCTTCAAACAAAATGCGGCGGGTTTCTCGCGGCCTTCTTGCGCGCTCCTCCGGGGAGCGCGTCCTTGTTATCCGAGGCCGCGTTCTCTACCTCGCCCAGGGTCCCGGCAGACTCTCTCGGGGTCTGCCAGCAAATCAGACTTCGAGATTGGCGAAGCGCCCTCCTTCGGCCTTCTCGTTGGCGGGGCCGTCGGGCGACTCGCCCGTGACAAAGGTGTGGTACTGCGCCAGCGCCCAGAGCGGGAAGTAGTGGCGGTAGTAGTGGTAGCGCAGGTAGAACACGCGCGGAAAGCCCGTGCCCGTAAACCACTGCTCCTCCCAGGTGCCGTCGCTGTTCTGATGGCGCAGCAGGTAGTCCAGCCCGCGCTGCACAGCAGGACTATCCAGGTCCCCCGCGTTAAACAGGCCCATCAGCGCCCAGGCCGTCTGCGAGGCCGTGCTGGGGCCGTCGGCCTTCGGATGGCCCGGCTCGTAGGACTGGCAGGTCTCTCCCCAACCGCCGTCCTCGTTCTGCACCGAGCGCAGCCAGCGCGCGGCGCGCTGAATGGGCTCTGAGCGCATATCCTCGCCGCTGCGCGCCAGGCCGCGCAGCGTCTGCCAGGTGCCGTAGATATAATTGACGCCCCAGCGCCCGAACCAGGAGCCGTCCTCCTCCTGCTCGCGATAGAGGTAGGCGATGGCTCGGCGCACGCGTGGATCGTCCGGGCCGAGGCCATAGTAGGAGCACATCTCCAGGGTGCGCGCCGTGATGTCGGCGGAGGAGGGATCGAGCATGGCATTATGGTCGGCGTAGGGCACATACTGGAACAGGACGTTGTTGTTGTCCTTGTCGAAGCTGGCCCAGCCGCCGTCCTTGTTTTGCATCGCGAAGACCCACTCCAGGCCGCGCCGCATGGCCTCGCGCACGGGCGGCGGCGTTTCCGTCCAGGGCTGACCGTCCGGGCAGTAGGTCTTGTAGAGGGCCATCAGCACCATGACGGTATCGTCCACGTCCGGGTAGTACTCGTTCTCCATCTCGAAATACCACCCGCCCGGCTCCACGTCGGGCACCTTGACGGCCCAATCCCCTTTCCGCTTCGTCTGCTTGGAGAGCAGCCATTCGGCGGCGCGAAGGACGGCCTGGCTGTCGGTGGGATAGCCGCTATCGGCCAGGGCGTTGAGCACGATGGCCGTATCCCAGATGGGCGAGACGCAGGGCTGCAGCCGAAGCGTGTCGTCCTCTTCAATTTCAAAGGCGGCCAGCTCGGCCAATTCTTTGCTGATGGCCGGATGGTTATCCGGCAGGCCCATGCATTTGTAGGCCATGATCGCGTGCGTCATGGCCGGGAAGATAGCTCCCAGACCGCCGCTGTTCTCCTCGCGCTCCAGCAGCCAGGCCAGAGAGCGCTGCAGGGCCAGCTTGCGGAAAGGCTTGACCGGGCTGGCGTCGTAGATCTTGAGCAGCTTATCCACGACCAGGAAGACGTTGCGCCAGGTAAGCGGCTTTTTGTCCCACTGGAGGCGCAGCCGCTTGCGGTCGCGCCCGTCTACGAACAGCTCGTCAATGTGGGCGTGGTCGGGGATAGGGTGCCGGGGCTTACAGGCGTTCATCACGGCCAGCGGCACCAGGATGGCGCGCGACCAGGACGACATCGCGTAGATATTAAAGTAGAACCAGTGGGGCAGCAGGATGGTTTCCGGTGGAATGGTGGGCACGCCATGCCAGTCGTACTGCCCGAACATGGAGAGGTAGAGCTTGGTGAAGGTGTTACAGCGCGTCACGCCGCCCAGATCGAGGATGGCGCGGCGGGCGCGGCGCATGAAGGGCTCGGTCTCCTGGTGCCCGGCCAGCTTGCAGGCGAAGTAGGCTTTGACGGAGGCGCTGACATCGGGCGGGCCGCCGGGGTAGATGGGCCAGTAGCCGTCCGGGTGCTGCCAGCGGCGAATGTAGTTGGCCAGTTTGCGGAACTTCTCCGGGTCGCGCCTGCCTAGAAATTGCAGCAGCAGGATATACTCGCTCTCCAGAATGGTATCGCCTTCGAGTTCCGCCACCCAGTAGCCGTCCGGTTCCTGACGGTCCAGGAGATAGCGCTGCGCGGCGCGCACGGCGTGCCGTACTACCTCCAGCGAAATACGATGGGAAACCAGGGCGCTATGCCGCGTAAGGGAAGAGGCGGAGACCACCGCTTCCGTTTGCTGTTCTACTCGCCTATTCAACTGTTCACCGTCCGAAGAATTTTCGGGCAGTTGGGTCTCCGAGTTCTGGCCTGAATCCTTGAGTGGGTCTTACTTAGCTCTGGAATAATCAGGGCTGCCTTCAGAAACACAACATCCACTGCAAGTCGGCTTTGCGTCTGCTGCAACGCGGCAGGCTAAACCCTGCCGCTGTGGGGTGCAAAGCGCCCGCCGACTGCCAGGGTCGGCGCTGCAACGGTTCGCGCCACTGCCAGGGTCGCAACTGCGCTCGCTCGTTCCTCCGCCTAGCGACACCTGGCGACACCCCTATGGGCGAAACGTTCTGCCTACGCAGGCAAAAGGCCGAAAACCACCGTTACGTCGGGCGCTGCCTACCGGGCCGAAGCCGATGTATTGTAACTTTTGCCGGTGAAATTTGTCAAGCGGGATTCTCAGCTCGTTTCGTGAGCTTAGTAGCCGCAGGCGCCAGGGTCGTTGGCGAAGGGCGAGACGATTCCCAGGCGCTTGAGCTCATTGACGAGCTTGGAAGCGTCCGCCAGAATAACGCGCGCAAAGCGCTGTGTTTCCGGGTCACTTTTCCGAATCAGCAGCGAGGCTGCCGAGCATAGAGAAGTAATGGGGCCGAGCAATACATCTTCGTTGACGAGCTGACCGGGCAAAAGGGAAGACGCCTGCTCATAAGAGAGGCGCCCTCCCGCCTCGGGCACCGCTCCGACGGGCAGGGGCACGGCAGCGGAGAAATCGGGCTCTTCTGCCATGCCGGCGGGCGCGGCCTCCAGAACGCCTTCACGCATCAGACGCTGCTCTATCTCGCGAAGTTCCCTGTGAATAGCCTGATAAAGCGGCGTATCATCCATCTCCTTGTCATTGGAGACGCCATAATCTTTTCTATTGATGCCGTAAAAGACAGGGTCGGTGGTCGCATAGTTGACAAACATGACTGCGATGAACTTCTGGAAAACATTTCGGTCGAACTGATACTTGCTCTTGTAATTGGCGTCATCGAGAACGCTTTTGAGCACTTCGTCAAACAGGGCCACGAGGAATTCGCGCGGCGAGAGGTTAGCGGCCTCGTCGGGACTGTGATAGGCAAACTCGAAATGGTAGAGCAGCTCGCTGCTGTCGTTATGCCCTTCCGCCTGTGCCACGGAACTGAACACATTGAGCTTCATCATGCTGTCGAGGTTGCGGCGCGGGTAGCCGCGATGGATCATGTCCAGCGCGTAGGATTTGAACTCCTCATAATCGGTGCCCAGGAAATGGGCTTTGCTGGCGGCGATTTTGTCGCGCAGTTCGGTTAGACGCTGCCTAAGGTTGCCGCGCGCATCGTTAATGATCTCCATCATTTCGGCCCGGATCGGATCGTCTTCCGGGAAGAGGTCGAGCGTCTCGAAGGTCGTGCGGATGACGGCGAAGTCGTTGAGACCATCTTCCAGGCAGGGATAGGCGATGCCGAGCAGGAGGTTGTCGGGTATGGCCTCTACCGTGTCGGCGTTGCGAATGCCGCTCTCCGGATCGACGAGTGCGTAGAACCGATTATTGGTGGCCAGGCTCTTGATGAGCACCACACGCCGATGATCATGATATAGAGTCATCTTACATCCATGCCTCGCTTGCAAAGCGTCCTGGAGCCGGGCGTGGAGCGGCCCGGCTTTCTCCAGCGCAGGGCTTAGTGCGTCCAGGTAAAGGAGAGACCATAGTAGACGGCGCCGTCCAGGCTAAAGACTTTGGCCTGCATATTGCGTGCCAGAGGCAGGGCCAGTCCAAAATTCGGGCGACGCCGGTAGAGTTCGGCATAGAGGCTGAACCCAGCCGTAAAACGCGCCTGCGCGCTGATAAAGGGCCCGCCGATCTGGCCGGTTCCCGCGCCTGCATTGAGTTTGAACTCCCGCAGCACCTTGAGCTGCCGGTCGGAGAGAGGGAAGGTCCTGGTTACCGCCAGATAGAAGGCGCGGTGGTCGTCGCCGGTGCCGAGCAGATCGCGCACGCCCAGCGAAATCGCCGGGATCTTCCCCAGGTCGCTTATCAACGGATATTCCACATTGAGCGCGGTACGCGCCTTAGAGAACGAGAGCAGATCGAAGCGCTGCAACTCCACCTCGATGCCTTCAGAGGTGGTAAATTGCAGCCAGCTTAGGTTCTGATCGCTGCGAGACGGATTGATGCCGAACTCCGCCTTAACCCCATCGGGCGGCAGGGTGCTGCCTTCCGGGGAGAGCAGGGCCCGGTCTGCGCGCGCCCCTAGCGCTCCCGCCAACCACAATCCGATACAAAGCGGTATCCCGCCATAGCGATAGATAGGATGTCGTCTCATTCCTTCAGGCCGCCGTCCACAGCGCGACTGCGCCGGCAATGGTATTTTCTCTCTTCCTGGGGACAGCACCTCTCCGGGCAGCCCTTCCGAAGGATGAAAGCGCAAGGATGAAGGATGAAAAGAGCCAGGGCTTTGCTTCATCCCTCGTCACTTCCCAGCAAGGCGGAAGGAGAACAAGAACCAGGGCTTTATTCATCCTTCTGCCTTCATCCTTCCTCCTTCCTCCTTCCCCCTTATATCGGGGCGCTGTCCCTCTCTGCGCGTCTGGCGTCGCGGCCTATTGCTTAATCCCTAGTTACGCTCCGCTCCTTGCGTCTGTTCCTGTGGCTAGCGTATTATGCTCCCTGGCCTGCGCCCAGGCCCGAAGATATTCTCAGCGCGGGCGCCTCTCCCTTATCCAGCCTATCGGGCGCAGGGCGGCGCATGAACCGGCCCATGCGCTCCAGCGCCTCTTCCAACAGGGGCAGGGCCGTGGCATAGGAGCAGCGCACGTGTCCCTCGCCGGAGGGCCCAAAGGCGCTGCCCGGCACGACGGCGACGCGCTCCTCCATCAGCAGGCGCTCGGCAAATTCCTCTGAGCGCATGCCGGAGCGGCGAATGGACGGGAAGGCGTAGAACGCGCCGCGCGGCTCGTAGCAGTCCAGCCCGATCCGGTTGAGGCCCTGCACAAAGAAGCGGCGGCGGCGGTCGTAATCGGCAACCATCTCCTCCACATCGGGCTCGGCGTTATCCAGGGCCTCGATGGCGGCCAGTTGGGCCAGATGAGAGGCGCAGAGCATGGTGTACTGATGCACGCGGGTCATCAGGGTCGTGATGGGCTCGGGCGCGCAGACGTAGCCGACGCGCCAGCCGGTCATGGCGTAGGCTTTCGAGAACCCATTGAGCACTACAGTACGCTCGCGTGCGCCCGGCAGCGTCCCCAGGCAGGTATGTTGGCCCACATAGGTCAGCCGGTCGTAAATCTCATCCGAGATCAGATAGAAGTCGTGCGCGACGGCCAGATCCACCAATGCCTGAAGGTCGGCGCGGGACTGGGTCGCTCCGGTGGGGTTGGCGGGTGAGCCGAACAGCAGGGCTTTGGTGCGGGGGGTGATGGCGGCGGCCACGCGCTCGGCATGCAGGCGGAAGCCGTCGCAGGCGTCGGTTTTGACCGGCACGACCACGCCGCCCGCGAACTCCACGCAGGGGGCGTAGGAGACATAACAGGGCTCAGGCACCAGGACTTCGTCGCCGGGGTTGAGCACGACGCGCAGGGCCAGGTCCAGTCCCTCGGAGACGCCGACGGTGATGAGGCATTCCGATACGGGGTCGTAGTCGGCGCCGTAGCGCCGGTTCAGATGGGCGCAGATGCGCTGCCGCAGATCCAGCAGGCCGCTGTTGGAGGTATAGGTGGTGTAGCCGCGCTCCAGCGACCAGATTCCGGCTTCCCGAATGCGCCAGGGCGTCACGAAGTCGGGTTCGCCCACGCCCAGGGAGATGACGTTCTCCATCTGCTGGGCAATGTCGAAGAAGCGACGAATGCCCGAGGGCGGGCAGTTGGCGATAACCGTATTGAGCGGCTTACATGGGCGGCGCCCAGGCGACGCATCTTCGCGCTTTTCAGGCCTCGTCATGGGGTTACCATCAGACGGTGATCGGCTTCGCTCTCGGCAAAGATGTCCCCGTCGTCCTTGTATTTCTTGAGCAGAAAATGCGTGGAGGTGGAGTTGACCCGGTCAATGGTTGCCAGCTTCTGCGCGACGAAATCGGCCACTTCCTTGATGGTGCGGCCCTCGACGACGCAGCGCAGATCCTGTGTGCCGGAGACAAGATAGACGGAATGAACTTCGGGATAACGGTAGATGCGCTCGGCGACGTCATCAAAGCCGACGCCGCGTGCGGGCGTGACCTTGACATCAATGAAGGCGAAGACCTTCTCTTCGCCGAACTTCTCCCAGTCAATCACGGTCTTGTAGCGCCGGATGATACCGCTCTCTTCCCATGCCTGGATCTGGCGGCGCACTTCCTCTTCGGGCAGGCCGGTGAGGGCGGCGATCTGATCCGGGGCGGCATGGGCGTCCCGCTCCAAGATTTTCAGGATCTCTCGCATTTTCTGGGTAGTCATGCCGGGTTCAACAGCGGTCCCCAACTCTATAAAGTACGCCAATTGACGCTGGCGGACGGCGCCCTTCTCGTACCGGTTCCGCTCCGCCTAGTATAGCGCACGAGAACTATCTTTGTCAATGCGAGCCGAGCGTTCTATCTCGTCCAAGCCCGGATTGCCCTCTCCCCCTGTCCCCACTGCCAGGGTCGGGCCTGCAATGGACTGCAAGGGTCGGGGCTACCATGGTTGGGGCCACTGCCAGGGTCGGCAAGGTTACGGCCCTTGCCTCCGCCTTGCGACACCTGGCGACACGGCTCTGCCTTGCGACACCCCTCCGCCTGGCGATCCACGCTGCGGGAGAGGGGAGAGACGTTTTCATGCGAGGGGTGCGGCGCTCCCCTCCCTGTCGAAGGGTCGGAGCTCAAACCGGGGAGAGACGTTTTCATGCGAGGGGTGCGCCCCATACAGGGAGGACTCAGGTGAAATCGGGAACTCAGCAGGCGAATCGCGCCGTCGTGGAGAATTGGAGGGTGTCGTAGGCTATAGAAGGAGGTTCGCCATGCTGTTCCCGAAGAGCCGTATGCGCTTCACCACCACGTATCAAGGTAAATCGTCGCCGGAGGGCTGGATCGTGTTGGAGCTAACCGGGGTGGATCTGGAGGGCGCCAACAAGATCTACCTGCCGATGGAGGAGATTGAGAAGCTCAAGCAGCGCGGCGATACGGCGGCGGATAAGCTCAAGCAGGCGCGCGCCCTGCTCGGCGGCGATATGGATGCCGAGTAGATATGAGCCGGTTTCTCTCGACGACGGGCTAAAGCCCTTCGCTGTGTGGCCTTCGGACTGCAAGGGGCGGAACGCCACCGAGCGAGGGAGTTCATTCCCTTGTGATAGTGGCACCGTACCCCTCTGAGGGGTACGGTGCCATTGTGGGTGAGGTTAGAGAGGAGAATTCTGATTATCATGACCAACGCCCCTATCCCAAGACGCACGGCCCAAGAGCAGTTCGACCGGCAGGCGGAGCACTACGACACGCAGTGGAGCGCCTGGAGCGACGAGTCGTTGCGCTGGCTGCTGGCGAACGCCGATTGCCGCCCTACGGATATCGCGCTGGATGTCGCGACCGGCACGGGCTTCACGGCGCTGGCCTTTGCTCCGCGCGTGCGCTCGGTGGTCGGGCTGGATGTATCGCCGGGAATGCTGGCGCAGGCGCTGCCACGGGCCGAGACGCAGGGCATAAAGAACATCACCTTCCAGGAGGGCGCTGCGGAGAGCCTGCCCTTTCCCGATGCGACCTTCGATCTCGTCACCTGCCGCATCGCGCCGCACCACTTCCTTTCCGTGCCGCAGTTCCTCTCGGAAACGGCGCGGGTCTTGAAGTCGGGCGGGCGCCTGCTGCTGGCCGATACCTGCGTTCCCGACGATGCCCCGGAAACAGATGCCTGGCAGAACGGCGTGGAGGCCCTGCGCGACCCGTCTCACGTTCGCAACTACACGCCGCGCGAGTGGCGGCAGTTCGTCGCCGATGCCGGGTTGACCCTCGAACATCTGTCCAGCGCGGGCGGCGGCATCCCTATTGTCCTGGGCGCATGGCTGACGAAGGCAGGCTGTACGCCAGAGCAGGCCGCCGCCGTGCGCCGGCAGTTTGAGACCGCGCCGGAGTCCGCCGTCCGCGCCTTCCAGATCGCCTCCCGCCCGGACGGAGATATCGGCTTCACCTGGCAGCGTATTCTCCTCAAAGCCGCCAGAGCCTGAGGGCGCGAGCGCTACAGGCAGAGCACTTCTTCCCATGCGGCCCATCCCTGGCGCAGAGGCGTCTCCGCCGCTGCGGCCTATCGGCATTCAACCCCACAAGGAGGTATGGCAATGAGACAGGAAACGGGAGCGCAGCAGGCACTTTTCACCGCCCTGGCCCAGAGGCGCGAGGCGTTTCAAGCCGCCAAAAGGGAATGGTCGGCGCGATTGCTGCGCCCGACCGAACCGGCGGCGCGCATGGGCGGCATCCTGCCCGGCCCCACCCCTGATCAGAATGTGGTGGGCGTGGCTATCGGCGAGAAGGTGACTCGCGGTAAGCCTACCGGCATCCCGGCGCTCAAGTTTCTGGTGCAGGTCAAATATCCCGACGCGCAGATCGCCGCCCGAGAACGGCTGCCCAAAGTCGTAGATGGGCTGGTTACCGACGTCGAGCAGGTCGGTCGTCTGCGCCGTCTGGTCGCGGCGCCTCCGGCGGTCGCCAATCCGCGCGCCCGGCTCCGGCCCGCTCCGCCGGGATGCTCCATCGGCTTCAGAGACCCAAAGCGCCGCTTCGTCATGGCCGGCACCTTCGGCGCGCTGGTGCGAGACGATCAGGGCGCACAGTACATTTTAAGCAATAACCATGTCCTTGCCGATGAGAACCAGTTGCCGCTAGGCTCGCCCATTTATCAGCCGGGGTTGCTGGATGGCGGCAGGGTAAGGCGGGACAAGATAGCCACGCTGACCCGTTTTGTGCCGCTGCAAACCGACGGCACCAACCAGGCCGACTGCGCCATCGCGCGGGCACTCAACAATTCGCTGGTGACCAATGCGATTCTTGAGATCGGCCCGCCGCAAGGCACCACCGCCGCCGCTATAGATATGGTCGTCCATAAGTTTGGGCGCACGACCAGCTATACCGTCGGCCA
This sequence comes from Chthonomonadaceae bacterium, assembly GCA_035650735.1. Taxonomy (GTDB): domain Bacteria; phylum Armatimonadota; class Chthonomonadetes; order Chthonomonadales; family Chthonomonadaceae; genus DASRGL01. The sequence continues at coordinate 15,002 of DASRGZ010000013.1, read as the reverse complement.
TATTGTCAGCGCGGACGCGGATGTCAAGGTGGATTACGACACAGGTCAGTACGTTTTTGCGGGGCAGATGCTCGTCGTGGGCCTGAATAATCAGCCCTTTAGCGATGCCGGCGATTCCGGCTCCTTGATAGTGGAGCGCAGCACCGGGCAGGCCGTGGGACTGTTGTTTGCCGGCTCCTCCAGCCATACGATAGCCAATCCCATCGAGACGGCGCTCAGCCTCTTGAACGTCACGCTGGCCTGAAGGCGCAAGGAGGGAGCGCGATTATGCCGCAACGAGCCGGACTGGTACAAACTCTTTGCGGCCACGGAAGGCGTGAGGAAGGAGCGCGATCATGGCTTCGGAAGCAGAGGCTCGGGAAGTGAAACGCCGCCATGCTGCGCAGCTTCTGAGCAAGCCGGGCGTTGTCGGCGTGGGCGTGGAGCAAGATCCGACAGGCCAGTACGTTCTGGCGATCTACCTGAATACGGACGACCCGGAGATCAGGCGGGATCTGCCCCAACAGATCGAAGGCTGCCCGGTCAAACTGGTGCGGAGCGGCCCCTTCCGCAAGTTCCCGGCGGCAGAGGAGGGATAGAGGCAGGCGGATGCGCGCCTGGCGGCTGCCGCCACCGAATGGGCTGCCGAAGAACTCGCGCATATCCGCTACTTGATGCCCTTTTTGCTGTGAGGGCTAACCCAGGCTATTGCTGTACCATAGGTGCTGCCTATAAATCGCATAGAAACTCGCTCTTTGACGAAGGGAGGGGTTGGAGGATATACTATAGGTGTAGCTGCCAGGAGGAAAAGTTATGCCCAAAACAATGTTTGAAAAGATATGGGACGCGCATGTGGTGCGGGAGGAGCCGGGAAAGCCCGCGCTGCTCTATATTGACCTGCATCTGGTGCATGAGGTCACGTCGCCGCAGGCGTTCGACGGGCTGCGGATGAGCGGGCGCAAGGTGCGCCGCCCCGATCTGACCGTTGCCACCATGGATCACAACGTTCCCACCACCGACCGCTCCCTGCCCATCGCCGACCCTATCTCGAAGCTTCAGATGGAGACGCTGGCGCGCAACTGCCGGGAGTTCGGCATCACCCTCTACGACCTGCACAGCGCGCGGCAGGGCATCGTCCACGTCATCGGGCCGGAGCTGGGCCTGACTCAGCCGGGGCTGACCATCGTCTGCGGTGATAGCCACACGAGCACGCACGGCGCGTTCGGCGCGCTGGCCTTCGGCATCGGCACCAGCGAAGTCGAGCATGTGCTGGCGACGCAGTGCCTGCCGCAGGACAGGCCTAAGACGATGGAGATACGAGTGAACGGTCGGCTGGGCCGGGGCGTCACCGCCAAAGACGTGATCCTGGCGATCATCGGCAAGATCGGTACGGACGGCGCCACCGGCTATGTCGTGGAGTATACCGGCGAGGTGATCCGGGCGCTCTCGATGGAAGGTCGCATGACCGTTTGCAACATGAGCATTGAGGCGGGCGCACGCGCCGGCATGATCGCCCCGGATGAGAAGACCTTTGCGTATCTGGAGGGCCGTCCGTTTGCCCCGAAGGGCGCGGAGTGGGAGACAGCCCTGGCCGAGTGGAAGGCCCTGCCCACCGACCCCGGCGCGCAGTTCGACGCGCTGGTAGAACTGGACGGCGCGGAGATCGCCCCCTATGTCTCCTGGGGCACCAGCCCTGGCATGGTCGTCCCGATTACCGGCGCGGTGCCCGCGCCCGAGGAGTTCCCTTCCGAGTCGGACCGCCGCGCCGCCGAGCGCGCCCTGGAGTACATGGGCCTGAAGCCGCACACGCCGATGCAGTCCCTTGAGCTAGACAAGGTTTTCATCGGCTCCTGCACCAACGGGCGCATCGAGGACTTGCGCGCCGCCGCCGCCATCGCCCGGGGCCGGAAGGTGCACCCACACGTACACGCGATGGTGGTGCCGGGATCGGCGGCGGTGAAGCGGCAGGCTGAGGCCGAAGGACTGGATCGGATCTTCCAGGAGGCCGGGTTCGACTGGCGCGAGGCGGGCTGCTCTATGTGCCTGGGGATGAATCCCGACATCTTGCAGCCGGGCCAGCGCTGCGCCTCCACATCCAACCGCAACTTTGAGGGCCGCCAGGGCAAGGGCGGGCGCACGCACCTGGTCAGCCCACAGATGGCCGCCGCTGCCGCCATCGCCGGGCATCTGGTGGACATCCGCGACTGGGAGTAGAGCCACGTTCCCCTGTTGGCGTGACCCTCCGCCTGGCGGAAAGGGAAAGGCAGAAGCTGGCGCCAACAAGCTGGGCACGGTCGGAAATCGAGGAGAGCTATGGAGCCTTTTGTTCGTGTGACCGGGGTTGCGGCCCCGCTGGATCGGGTGAATGTAGATACCGATCAGATTATCCCGAAGCAGTTTCTCAAGCGCATCGAGCGCACGGGCTTTGGAAAGTTTCTGTTCTTTGATTGGCGCTATCTGAACGATGGCACGACGCCCAACCCGGAATTTGAACTGAACGACCCGCGCTATCAGGGCGCGCCGATCCTGCTGGCAGGCAAGAACTTCGGCTGCGGCTCTTCTCGGGAGCATGCTCCCTGGGCGCTGCTCGACTATGGGTTCCGGGCACTTATCGCCCCGTCGTTCGCCGACATCTTCTATAACAACTGCTTCAAGAACGGGATTTTGCCGGTGCGGCTGCCTGAGGAGACGGTGAACCTGCTGATGGAGCGCGCCAAGACGGTGCCGGGCTACCAGGTCACGGTGGATCTGGAGGCGCAGACGGTTTCCGATAACCAGGGCTTTTCGGCGCCGTTTGAGGTTGACCCGTTCCGCCGCCACTGCCTGCTCCACGGTCTGGACGACATCGGCCTGACCCTGCAGCACGCGGACGACATTGCCGCCTATGAGGCCAGGCGCCCCGCCTGGAAACGCGGTGTAGCTCAGGCAGCCTTGCGATAACAAAAGGCTTCGGGAGACGCCCCCGTTGGCGCCAGACAACGCTTCTGCGCTCTCTACGGCCCTCCGCCCGGCACAGAAGGCTTTCTGAATATCGGTTGGCAACAGGGAACCGACCTCAGAAAGCGGTTACGTCTCCCAATGCCTTTATTCCCCACCCTTCCGAGCTATCCGCCTGCAAGCCCTACCGGCTTTAGAACCGCTAACAAGACCGCCCGCAGTCCATACCTTTAGGGTTGGGCGAAGCCGGATGCCATATGGCATGGCAAGGCTAAAATTGTGCTTGACAGGCTGCCGTGCCGCCTCTATAATGGAAGCACCCCCGGAGAGAGCTCCTTAGCACCCGGCCTCCGGGCCGGGTGAGGATTGAGACCTTCCTCGCCAAGAATGGCGGGCGCATTGTGTTGATTGGCCGGCGTCCCCCGCAAGATGCTATGCAGGCGTCGCACTGCCGGAGACCCCTTCCGTGATGGATACCCGCAGAGCGGACGGATTCACGCTGATTGAGCTGCTAGTGGTGATCGCCGTGATTGCCATCCTGGCCGCGCTGCTGTTCCCGGTGTTCGGGCAAGCCCGCGAGAAAGCCCGCGCGGCGGCTTGTCTGTCCAACCAGAGGCAACTGAGCACGGCGATGCTGCTCTATGTTCAGGATGCCGACGAAGTCTTTCCGGGCTATGTCGAGGATGTGGATGCCAGGGCGGGGAGCGTCACGCCTATCTGGTCGGCGATGCTCCAGCCCTACGCGCGCAATCATCAGATCGTCCTCTGCCCTAGCGCAGGGCGCTCTCAGTGGAGCGGCACCTGGGGAGAGCGCGGCTGGCTCTCCATCGGCTACAACAACCACTTTGGCGGCTGGCTGTTCTGCCATGACACCGATTGTCGTCCCATACGCGTCAGCCTGGCCCAGATAGCCAGGCCGGTTCATGTCGTGCTCTTCGCCGATAGCTCTCCCGGCGAGACGGCTCAGGGTTATCGCGGCTATCTCTCGTCCAACTGGAACGCGCGTGTCGACCAGTGTGGGGAGCCTATCGTCGTCAACGGCACGGGGGATACCCTCTCGGATCGGCACCAGGGGGGCACCAATGTCTCCCTGGCAGACGGGCACGCGAAGTGGTATCGCACCCGGTCACTGGTCCCGGACGGCACGCCGCCCCCGCCGGACGCCTGGTGCCAGGTGATCGCCGACATCAACCCGGCCCGGCTCAAGTGGCTCGTCATAGACAACACCATCGAATAAGACTAGCCCAGGGAACCGTGCGCGCTGTACTCTATCAAGGCTATAAGTCTATACTCAGTTGCAGAAGGACTGTAGATATTGCGATGAACAGAGAAGTCAGTCCCGCTATCGTTGTTGTTGCTTGCCTGGTCGTTCTGAGCATACTTACTTTGCTCAGCTTAAAAATTCTCGATCAAACCAACAGCAGTATCGCGTATGTGGCCGGCGTGAAGCCGCCCGATCTCGAAAAGCATATCAATGCGCCGCCGGGTCTGCGCCCCACGCAGGAGGAGGACTCCAGCGCAAAGGATAGAGCGGCGGATTAACAACTCCGCCCGGCCCTAAAGGACCGGGCTGTGGGCGGCAAGCCCGCTAAAGCGGGCTGCCAGAGGTTGGTTAGTCCCCCTCCAGGGCTACCAGAAGGGAGGCAAGCCCCCTGGAGGGGGCTTGCCGTCCACCGCCTATCTCTTTAGGGGTGGGCGGCCAGAAGGAACCGTACACGCTCTAAAGCCGGGGCCTTCTGGCCATAGCGAGTAAGCAGCGCGCAAAACAAGGCCGGAACGCGGGGAGAGCGTGCCTCCCCGCGTTCCGGCCTTTGCTGTTGATTGTTGGTTCCCGTTGTGTCTGTGCGTTAGAAGCGGGTTGCGGTAAGGTCTACAGAGAGGCGCTTATTGTAAGTCGAATAGGTCAACTGTAGCTCACGCGCGCCGATGCGCCGCCCGATGGTGAACTCAATGTCCTGGTAGCTGGCCCCGGCGAAGGTTTGCAGGGTAGCCGACAGCAGCAGACGCCAGTGATTATCCAGTCGGTAAGCCAGGTCGGCGAGGAAACTCGCGTCCGGCGAGTCGAGAAAGGCGCTGCCAAACACGGCAGCCTCAAAGCGCTTGTTGCCGCCGAACGAGTACATCAGGCTGACGCGGTGCCGGCCACCGGAGGAGTCGAGCGTGCGCGGCTGGAAGACCAGGTCGTAGGTCAGGTTGATCGAGCCGCCTCCGGGCTGGGTGTGATCCAGGGCCAGGGTCGCCAGGGTCATCGGGCCGGAGACGCCGGTACTAGACCAGAGATGGCCTACGGTAAAGGAGTTGGTCAGCGTGGTGCGCCGATCCAGGTTGATCGGGTGCGAAAAGGCCCGCATGGCCACGTTGCCGGTCGTCTCGGTATAGGTCAGATCGGAACTGCGCACGCTTCCCGTGGTCAGGTTGGTGCCGATAGTGTACATCATATTGCGCAGGAAGGGGTGCGGCTGAGTCTCCACGTAGAAGTCGTTACGGATGCTGGTATCGCTGGGGCCGGTAAAGGTCTGGCCGGCCGTCAGGTTGGTGCCCCAGCGCAGGACGCGGCCCTGCTGGGAGAGGTTCGTGGAGGTAAAGACCGAGTCGTGATGCGGGAAATCCAGATAGAAGGCTCCCTGCGTGGTGGAATTGAACTCCTGGCTGTGCGTCCAGCGGAAGCCCCAATCGCCGCGGGTTAGCCCGGTGAAGCCGAACGCGCCCTCATACCGATGCGACCCGTTGGCGGAATAGCCCTGAATGACATCCAGCGACCAGCCGGGATCGGTGGCATAGTAGCCGCGCCCGAGGCGCTGCTGGTGGCGCAGATAGACGATGCCGGTGGAGCGCGGCGTCAGATTATAGTAGAAGGGCAATTCCAGCCCGAAGCCGCTGGTTCCCAGGCTGAGAAACTGATCCGAGAACAGCTCGGCGGAGTTGAGCGCCAGCTCGTAGTAGGGCAGCGCCATGATCTGCTGCTGGTCCTGGAAGAACCGGGGACGGCGGAACTGGAGCCGGTCGCCAGGGAAGTAGGTAATGCCGCGCGCCACGATCACCAGCTTGACCTGCAACTGCGGGAACATCATGTAGGAGCTGGGGATGGGCGTGGGGCTGGGCTCCACTTTCAGGCTCTCCCCGGAGATGATCACGGGGATGAGCTTCTTGTCCACTTCCGCGATGGCATACCCCTGCGCCGATTGGAGGCTATAGTAGAGGCGGCTTGCGTGAACGACATGCCGGCCGCGCTTGAGGGTGATGTTATCGTGGGCGCGGATGATGTTGTCATCACAACGAAGCTGCAGGCGGTCGGCGGTGATCTCGATATTACGATAGGTCAGCCGCGCGCCGCCGTTCTTGCCCTGGCTCTCGATGACTCGATCCGTGGCGCTATAGGCCAGGTAGCCGCTTCCCGACACCGAGATATAGGCGTTGCCTTCGAAGAGGGCGGCCGGGTCGTCGGTAAAGACGATCTCCAGCACATCGCTGCTGGCCCCGGCAGTCACCGCAGTCACTTTGGCAATGCCGGGTATGGGCGCGCTGACCAGACGCACAGTAGCGATGCCGCCGAAGGTCTGCGCATGCACAGACGAGAGGGTCCCGGCCGTCGTCTGGAACTGCACCTCGACATTATTGCCGACCGGGCGGCCGCTGCTGTCGCGCACGAACGCGCGCAGGTCGGTGCTCTGCTTGCCGTCGGCCATCAGGGTCAGGCGCGTGGTCTGTAGTTGAATGGTAGCAGGAGGGCCTGCCGCCCGCGCTGCTGTGGCGCAGGCGGCAAGAAAGAGGCCCAATAACAGGGTAGATAAGAAGAGGTCGCGAGCTCGCATACGCGGATCGACTCCGTTCCTGGCGTTTGTTTCGTTTGTTTCCGTCCTCACCTGCCCCGAAGGGCAGGCACAGCCAGTCTGGCGCACGCCAGGGAAACAGGGCGCAGCCTGGTAAAGAGGATTACTTGCCGGACGCGCCGGTCTGGCCCGTTGCTTTGGACTTCTCTTCCGGGGCCGGTTTGGCGGGAGGCTGGAGCAGGTCGTTCATCAGGCGCTCCGCCGTGTCGCGGGCTACCTGCGACGCTATCGTCTCCTCTTTGGCATCCGGGGCGGCGCCGCTTTTGGCGTTATCGCCGGTGATGGTCACGGCCCGAATGACGCGGGTCGTCTGGCCGGAAACGTCCATCAGCCTACCGCTCAGCACCAGGCTGACGGTCTTTTTGGGCGCGTTATACTCATAGGACTCGATAGCGCTCACCAGCACCATCGGGTAGCTGAGCAGATGGGCCAGCCGCGTCGCCTTCGCGTTGTTGTCGAAGGGCGGGCGGGCATCTTCGGGGTTGATCGTATGATCCAGCAGGGCGCGCCGGATGGAGGGCAGCGCGGTTTGGAAATAGATGACGCTGTAGTTCCCGGTGGCGCGTAGGCGGCTCTCTTCGACATCCGAGATAACGTCGCCGAGCTGATCGCTGACGCCGCCTTTGGTATCGGGCGGGAACAGCAGCACGACCGTCGTCGGGATGTCGGACTTTTTGCCGCGCTTGCCGCGCTCAGTCCGGCGCGAGGACTGTCTGGATCTGGCGCGCGCCGAAGAGGACTGCTGGCTGCTGTTCTGGGCGCTTCTGGAGGGCGCGGCACCCAGCCCGCCGCAGGGCAAAGCCAGCAGCACGGCTAGCGCCAACAGGGCGCCGCCGCGCGCCAAACCGTGGCGCTGCGATGCAGAATGGAGAGAGCGGGGTTGGGGCCGCTCGTAATGCTGGTTCAACATAGCTATTTCCTTACTGCTATAGAATGCGGAGGTAGCCTGCTCCCCTTCTCCGACGAGCGGGCAGGGAAGCAGGCTGTTGCGCGAGCTATTTGAAGGAACTAACGAACGCTCAGGTAAGGCCGCACCTGGCGGGATCGCTCGCCGTCGGAGGTGATGGCCTCCAGCTCAATGTTATAGAGGCCGGAGGGCATGATGGCCCCACGGTCATCACGCAGATCCCAGATGGCGCTGCCCGCATTGGCCGTACCGGCGGCGCGGTGCGTGCTGTTGATGGTGCGGATCGCGCGCCCACGCGCATCCCGGATGGTCACGCGCGCATCCGCATCCCGCGAGAGCGTGTAGTTAATCGTGACGCTCGCCGGGACGCCCGCAGCGCGCCCACCGGCCGGCACGACATCCAGGCTCGTGATGCGCAGCCGTCCCGCCCCGCGCGTAGGCTCGGCCACGATCTGGATGCGGCGCGTGCCGCTCTCCCCGGTCTTGACCGTGTAGGAGGAGGTATTGCGCAGGCTGCGGCGCGTATTCGTATCGAGATCGACCAGCGTCAACTGATAGTCGCGGGGCACGCTGGCGGCGATGTCCGGCCAGGAGAGCTGAATCTCCTCGTTGGGCTGCTGCGAGCGCACCACCAGATCCCAGGACTTGCGGGTCAGCGAGGGGGAGCGCAGATCCTGGACGAAGGATGGGCCGCGATTGGGCCAGTCGCCATGGACGATGTCGAAGTTGATCTGGGGCCCGATGGCCGGGGGCTTTTCGAGCTTGAAATTATCCGGGCCATCGCTGGCGCGGGGCGCCACCCCGATGAAGGCGCCATCGCTCGTGTTGGCGCCGCGCGCGATCAGCCGCAGCCGCCAGTTGTTGGAGCTAGGCCGTGGGGGGCTCTGGCTGAAGCCTACGGAGGCCCCGACATGGGCCGCACGCGTCACCGCCGTGCCCGGCGTATCCACGGTCGGGAAGATGAACAGCAGGTTGTTCCGGTTCACACGCAGCCAGTAGCCCTGGTAGGGATCCAGCGTCGCGCCGAAGTCAAGAATCGCATAGGGATTATCCGGGGCGACGTGCATCGAGGGTGGATATTTGGGGTTGGGACCCGGGTCATAGACAAAGATCGCCGGCAGGAGCCATTGATGCGCGACATCGGCGGCCCCGGCAAGATCCACAGTTTCCAGCGTGCCCAAGTCGCGCACCAGGATCTCCGAGATCGGGATGCTGTAGACGTAGGGATCGCCGATCTGGTTCCATCCCTGCGGATAGTTGATGGTGAAGCGGGTCGCGCCTGCCCCGACCTGATTGGGCAGTGGGGAGGGCTGCCCACCCAGCGGCTGCGCGGTCAGCGCCTTATTCAGACGCAGCCAATAGGCCTGCCCGACCACGAAAGTGGTGGCGTTCTCGTACAGGTTTTTGACCGGATTCCAGCGCAGCAGGTCGAAGTTGGCGTTCGGGTCATTGGCGCCGGGATTGGTGTTGATGCCCAGGATGGCAGAGGGCCGCTGATCGCCGAAGGTAAAGGGCATCGAGACCATCTGGAAGCCCGTGTTGAAGTCATGGATGGGCAGCGCCGGGATCTCGATGGTGCGCTGGATGACCTTGCCGGCGGCGTTGCTGGTGGTCGCCGAGACGCTGAAGGTGACCTTGCCGGTGACGTTGCCCGTTGGCGCGACGTTCCAGGAGACCGAGTTTTCGGCGCCGGCAGAGAGGCTGGCGATCTGCTTATTGGCCGTATCGCCGCCGGCCAGCTGCAGGCCCGGAGGCAGGTTCAGGAACAGATTGATCGGGCCGATGGGAATATCTATGCCCAAATCCAGAATATCGCTCATGTTCTGGACATAAGCGGTGACCGTAAAGGGCGAAGGAGTGGCAACGCCCTGATTATAGGTCAGGGCCCTGGGCGCGCTGACGCTCAGGGACATCGGCGGGGTGAAGTCGTTGTTCGCCGTAGACTGTCCGAGGTAGGTGATGATGCGCTGCGTCGCGTTGGGCGCTATCGCCTGCGGATCCCAGTAAAGCCCTATCGAGGCATCGGAAAGCTGGCCTGCGTTGGGCCGATCCAGGATGACGGTAGGATCCGGCTGAAAATCCCAGACACCCGGGAAGGTGAGGTTGTTGAACGTCGCCGAGAGAGTGAGCTCTACGGTGCGTCCATAGGCGAGTCGGGTCGGCGGCGTCGGATCGTTTATCAGGTTGGACTGAGGACGCACGGTGCCGCGAATGGTATGGAGGATATTCGGCGAGTTAGCCGCCTGGGTAAAGGTCTCCCAATAGGGCGGGATGGCCGAGCCGGTCAGCAGGGTTTCCCGGTGCAGGATCTGGCCGGTGGATAGGCGCAGCGGGCCGTCCCCACCCGTGGAGGTGACGACGATGTCCTGCACGAAGGCCAACCCGACGCTATGGGCAAGAGCGGTCTCGTTATTTTTGATCTGGAACTCAAAGCGCACGGTGTCATGGACGAACGAGGCGATCAGATGCACCTGAATGTCGTTGGTGATGATGAACTGGTTGTTGTTGCCGGTCCCGCCGCCCGTGCCTCCACCGCCGGTGCCACCCCCACCGGTGCCGCCATTGTTCTGGCTGAGGACGATGGGAAGCGTCTCCCAGGTAGCCTCGATATGATTGCCGACGATGGTAGGCGCCAGAGCCCAGAAGCCGGTTGTCTGGTCGCCGAAGACATAATCGAAGCCGCCCGCCTGGATATTGGGGGAGCCGCCATCCACACGCACGTAGATGCGGGAGCCGAACAGCGAGATGGAACCGGCGTTCCTCGGCGCGGGCGGAATAATGAGGTCTTTCTGTCCCGGATCGGTCGGGTTATTGGCCGTCGTTTTAATGCCGATGAAACCGGCCACGTTGGTGCCCGCGCCCACATCCAGGGTCAGATAGCCGTTGGAAGTCTCCGTGTAGTTATTTTGCGCCTGCGCCCAGGTACTTGCCAGCGCAAGGCAAGCTGCAAGCAGCGCGGCACGGAGCGCGCTTCTGGCACGGGCAAAAGGAAGTGGATGCCACCCCATTCGAGAATCCTCCCTTATAGTTGGATCGACGCCGTCTCTGACCGGGGGTTTGTCAGAACGCGCAAAGCGAAAAGCCGTAAGGGCGACACAGGCCGGAGTCGCCTGTCCGCGCGCGATTGCTGCGGCCATCAGGAACTGGGGGGGATACGGCAGCGCGCCGCCGTCTGCCTAGGAGCGCCCTGCCGAGAGCGGCACAGAGAGATCGCCTGCGGCCCCGGCAGCAGATACCCCGTGAAGAGAGGCCGTGCCTGCGCCCCTCTTGCCCCGTTGGGGCAAGAGGGGCGCAGACCGAAAGAGGCTCGGCCCCTTGGCCTGAGAGGGATTCAGATCAGCGCCCGGGATTGAGGAACGGGCGGATCTCTCGGGTCACCTCCCCATCCGACGTGATAGCGCGCAACTGCAGCGAGTAGACGCCCGCAGGCACGGCATTTCCGGCCGCGTCACGACCGTTCCAGATGACTCGGTTCTCACCGCTGGTCACATCGCGCGTCGAACCCACATGCGCCAGTACCCGGCCGTTCGCGGCCAGAATAGAGACCTCCACGCGCACGTCCTGGGAGACCGTGTAGCCGATCTCATAGGTTGGGGGGCCGCCCGCGCGCGAGATGTTGGGGTTGATGAAGATGCCGGAGAAGACCGGCCTTCCGCCAACGGTCGTCGGGCGCGCGGTTAGCGTAAACGCGCGGGTTTCAGCCTTGGCACCGGTGGTGAACCGGTAGGAGCTCTGGCGCCGCAGGTCCACCGTCTGGCCGGTCACCTTGTCGGTGAGCGTCAGGCGGTAGTTGCGCGGCAGGGTCTGGATATTGGGCCAGGTCAGCTCCACATCGCTTCTGGCCTGGTCGGTGGAGACGGCCAGATCCCAAGTCTTGACGCCGCCAATCGGGCGCAGATCCTGCGCATAGATACCCGCCTGCAGGTCGGGCCGCAGGACGCCAAGCGAGATGTAGGGCGCGATCATCGGCGGCTTGGGCACTTTGGTCCGGTCATTGCCGTCGGTGGCGCGGGTGGTCATGCCGACGAAGTTGTGGCTATCGATCAGGTTGTGGGTGCGCGCCACCAGTCGCAGCGCCCAGCTGCCGGTGCCGGAGACGCGCGGCGTGCCGTCGGGATTGGTTGTCACGGCGGCGCGCGTAGTCTGCCCTCCGCGCGCCTGGCGCGAGGTCGCGTTGCTGCCACTGCTGACCGTCTGTGCGAGGTTATTGACCGGCGTTGGCGACAGAATCAGGTTCATCTGGTCGTGCGGCCCGCCCGGATTGATGAAGATCCAGTGGCCTTCCCAGGGGTTGAAGGTGCCGTCCGGCAGCGTTTGGAACACGTACTGGCCCTCCACAAAGCGGTAGATGTTGGGCAGCACTAGGTTCTGATTGACGGCCTCCTGGATGGTGATGCGGCTGCCGGTGGGCAGCTCGATCAGGGCTGAGTTGAAGGGCACCGAGAAATGATAGGGGTCGCCGACCATGTTCCAGCCTTTTTGCAGCGGGATACGGAAGCCCTGGTCGGGGAAATCCTGGCCATAGGTCAGGATGGGCTTGGGCGTGTCGCGATTATCCACAAACCAGGCCAGGCCCAGCGGCGGCCGCGGCGTGCTGTCCTGATCGGTGCGCGGCGCCAGGTCTGCCGGCAGGTCAAAGGTCACCAGGTTCTTATTGGCATCGCTGGAGGGATAGGCGACATAACGGTTCAGCGAGGGCACCCAGCGATAGAGAGCAATATTGGACGAGGTCGGGTCGGAGCCGCGAATGCCAAGCAGCGCGTCCTGGTTGGTCGGGCGATTCACGTCGCCGGCCGACTCGTAGTAGGGTATCGAGAAGAAGGAGCGGCCCGTTGGGAGCACAAACGGCTGGATGGTGATGGTGCGCGTATCGTCTACGCTGCGGTTGCCGCCGGGGTTGGTGCCGGTGATGACGATAGTATGCTGGCCCGCATCCAGGCTATGGCGCAAGCGCACGGTAAAGAGACGCGGCGGGGAGCTGCCGGGCTCCAGGCCGGCCTGGACATCGGGCAGACCGGAGAGGCTAAGATTGCCGTTATCCATGGTGCCCGATTCGACGACCTGCCCATCTATCTTAACCTGGAAGGAGGCGATGTTGGCCAGTTGGAAGCGGAAGGTAGGGCGCAGGGTCTGCTGCGGCTGCGGCGTGCCGTTGAGCTCGCTGGATTGGCCCTGGGCGTTGACTCCGGGCGGGTCGAGGACAGCCACACGGACGGAGACGCGCAGCAGCGAGGCGTAGGCATCCAGAATGCCGAAGCCGTATTTGGCATCCGGCAGCGTGCTCAGCCCGAGTCCCTGCCGCCTGGCCTCGCTCTCCAGCGCGGAGATGGTGTCCTGGGCGGTGACGCCGGGCACCGAGCGCATAAGCCCGGCCACGGCGGCGACATGGGGCGCGGCAGCGGAGGTGCCCTGCTCAAACTGGTACGTGCCGTTCTCTGTGCTCAGGATGCCATCGGTACTGACGCCACTGGCGTCTATGTCGCCGCCGGGCGCGGCGAGCTCGACCTTGCCGAAACTGGAATAGGTCGCCAGCCGACCGGAGGGCCCGACCGCAGAGACGCTGATCACGAACGGATATCCCGACGGCACCTGGCTTGCATTATTGGCGGCGTCGTTGCCGGCCGAGGCGACGGGCACGATCCCCGCATCGGCAACGGCTTTGGTGGCAACATACAGCGGGTCGGTCGTATCGGCGGGATTGCCGCCCCCACCGAAGCTCATGTTCAAGGCCACGATATGGTACTTGTCCTTGTTGGCGGCCAGGTAGGTAAGCGCATTGACGATGGCCGCGCTATCCGGCGCGTCCGTGCCCTTCTTCTGGGCCTTGCACATGACCAGCTTGATGTTTTGCCAGCAGATGCCGGCGATGCCCTTGTTGTTGTCGGTGAGGGCGCAGATGATGCCGCCGGTGAAGACGCCGTGCTGGGCTTCGGGACCGGTGCCGTCCGCGGTGATATCGGGATCGTTATCGGCGAAATCGAAGCTGCCGGGATCGTACTGGCCGATGAGGTCTTCATGCTGGGGATCGCCGCCGCTATCAATAATGGCCACATTGGTGTTGGGCGCGCCCTTCTGCAGCGCCCACGCCTGCGGCATATTGATCATCTTCAGGTTCCACTGCTCCCCGGACTTGTAGCGCGGGTCATTTGGTTCCGAAGTGGGAACCTGAAGCAGCCGAAAGAGACGATTGGGACCGACCCAGCGTACACGCGCATCCTGTTTGAGCGTGGCCACCGCATCCAGCGTATCGGCCTCCTTGCGCTTGTCGGCAGGCAATACGATTTTATAGCAATCGGCCAGCAGCAGTGGGATGGTTGCGTCGGCGTGAACCAGGCCGGCAACGGCCTGAACGTCGGCCTGAGGCGTTCCGGGCTGCATATAAAGAAGGATTTCTCCGGCAACAAAGGTCGGGCGTGCCTGCTGACCGACAACCCGTAGTGTGGGCGCCATGCAAAGGGCAACGATCAGCAGGAGCATCCGGCCTAAGCGCGGCAGCCTGGGCTGAAGGTTCATCGTGAAAGCTCCTTATCCGGGTCGGGAGGGATCACCGCTGGCCGAGCCATCAGGGCCAAGCAGGGCGGCACCGGATAGATTTACTATCTGTCTGTTTGCTTGTGTATTTGTCCCCGCCCGCCTTGACGGTCGGGTGGGGCCTGGCAAGTTCTGCGCGCCGCGCCGGCCTCGGCGGCGCGGCGCGCAAAGCTTATCCGAGAGGCGTCGGGCGCTCTCGAACGGGAGAAGGCACGCGGTTAGCGGCGTCCTCCGCGCGGCCCCAGCAGCAGATCGCGCAGGGTCAGCGCCCGCTTCTGTCCGAAGAGGCGTCCGGCGGGCGAGTCGCCGGGCAGGGGCAGCGGCGTTCCGGCGGCGCGGGTAGCGCCCTTGCGATTGAGGATCGCAGCGGCCCGGCTGCCGGGCGTGCCCGGAGGCGCCGGAGGTCCGGGCGCGGGCGTGAAGCTCTGCACCGGACTATAGACGAAGCGGAAGGTGCGATCCGCATCCTTGGGATTGCGCGAGACCCAGTTGACCGGGCCGGGCTGGTCGGAATCATGGCGGGCGCCCACGCGCCAGAAGAGCTGGGGTGGGTTCGTCGTCGCCGCGTTGGTCACGAAATTGGCGAAGGCCGTATCGTTAAGCAGCTCCGTCGCGGTGGTCAAGTTCACCGTGCTGGGCAGCCGCTGGGTCACGCCCGCCGCATTGGGTGCCGTCGAGAAGATCGGACCGATGCGGAAAATGCGGCTGGGGTTGGAGAAAGTGCGATCGGTAGAGATCTCTACCTGGAACACGTCCGCGCCGATCTGGCTCGTCCAGGTCGGGTCAAAGGACGAGATGTTGATGGTCTGGGCCTGGTT
>DASRGZ010000012.1:0-5180 GCA_035650735.1 Chthonomonadaceae bacterium | reverse complement strand
AAACTCTCTGCCTGCGTAGGCAGCAGGGCTGCCCCTAGAGAACGATGGTGACGCCCCTGGCGTTGTCAACGGGTATTCTGCCCGCGTCGGTGTCGCAAGGCGGAGGGCCGAATTATTGCAGGCCCGACCCTGGCAGTCAGCGGGCCTGGCTAGGCGGAGGCTCCCAACCGTTGAGGAACCGACCCTAGCAGAGCCCCACAGCGGCAGGGTTCAGCCTACCGCAATAAACCTGCACAAAAGGGTTGACAATCGTGTTGCCGCCCCGTTACAATTAACGGGATACGCGGACGGCGACCCGGCGGGCGCATTCCTTGGCGTTGTAGTCGTAGAAATAGGTGCTATGCGCACAGACCTTTTTGATTACACTCTGCCGCCCGAACGGATCGCTCAGACTCCCGGGCCGCGCGGCGAGTCCCGCCTGCTCGTGCTTCACCGCCAGGATGGGCGAATCGAGCATCGCCGCTTCGCCGACGTGCTGGCCTATCTGCGCCCGGGCGATACGCTCGTCCTCAACGATACGCGCGTGACAGCCCGCCGCCTGGAGGCCCGACGCGAGGGTGGGCAGCCGGCGGAAGTCCTGCTGCTGCATCCGGTTGGCGAGACCTGCTGGGAGGCCCTGGTCAAGCCGGGCCGGTCGCTGCGTCCTGGCCGGTCGGTGGAGATACTCGGCACGCCGCCGGTCACGGCGCGCATCGCTGCCACGACCCCGGAGGGCGGGCGCATCCTGGAATTTGCGGACCGGCGCACGCGCGACCAACTGGCCCACCAGGGCACGACGCCGCTGCCGCCCTACATCCATACGCCGCTGCCCGCCGATCAGGAAGAGCGCTACCAGACGGTCTACGCCGCGGAGGACGGCTCCGCCGCCGCGCCGACCGCCGGGCTGCACTTCACGCCGGAACTGCTGGCCCGTGCGGAGGCCATGGGCGTGCGGCTGGCGCGTCTCACCCTCCATGTCGGCGTCGGCACGTTCCGGCCCGTGCGCACGGAAGAGGTCGAGGCGCACGAGATGCACGCGGAGACGGTGGCGCTCTCTGAGGAGACAGCGCAGATCATCAACACGACGCCGGGCCGCATCTTCGCCGTCGGCACGACCAGCGTCCGCTCCCTGGAAAGCGCCGCCGACCCGGAGGAGACAGTCACTGCCGGAGGCCGGGCGCGCGTGCGGCCCTTTGTCGGAGAGACCCGCCTGTTCATCACGCCGGGCTATCGCTTCCGCGTTGTGGAGGCCCTCATCACTAACTTCCATCTGCCGCGCTCCACGCTGCTGATGCTCGTGGCCGCGTTTGCGGGCCGGGAAAACGTGCTGCGCGCCTATGAGGAGGCGATCCGGGAGGAGTACCGATTTTTCAGCTTCGGTGATGCGATGCTGATCGTGTGAGCGATTTTTCCTGGGAGGAACGACGCCAAGTGCGACTGGAAGAGTGGCAGAAATATATCGAATCCCAATTCCTGGACGACGAGCCAGAGCCTGAAAGCGAGCCGGCCCCTCCGCTGACGCCGCTTCCCGTAGAGGCTTCCGAGCAGATCGCGCTGCCGCTGGACGAGGCACCGACCCCCATCTTCCCGCCCGCCGCGCCGGAGCCTGCCGCAGCGGCGCAGTCGGCCCCGCCCCAGGCTGCCGACTGCCCCACCGATATTCCCGCCTTCCGGCCTGCCCCGGCCAGCCCGGAGGAGGCGCCTGCCGAAACGCAGGACGTGCCGGTGCTGCGCGCCGACGACTCCGAAGCCATACCCGTCTTCCGTGCGCCGTCGGTTTCCCGCCTGGATAGCTCCCCGGAGGCAGCACCGGCGCCCGAGGCAGAGGAAGCGGACACGCCCCGGTTTACCGCGCGCCCGGAACTGGGCAAAATCGGCTGGGACGTGCCGGAATTTCTCGCGGCCAAACAGGAGGGAGGCGAAGCGTCGGAGCCGGTAGATATTCCGGTCTTCCGCGTTTCCAGGCCGCAGAGCAAGGGGATGGACCTGCAATCGCCCGCTCCGGCCTCCCGACCCGACGGCCCCACCGTCGAAACGACGGCCTCACCCATCGCCTTCGATCCGATTTCCGAGCTGGATGCCGATATCCCCTCGTTCTCCAATTACCTGCCGCCTTCCCGCAGGGGGACGCCGGAGGAAGCCGCCAGCGCCGCGCCCGCCCCGGAGACGCCCCTTCTTAACCAGGCGCAAGAGGTCGTGGTGGCCGAAGTCGCCGTGACCGCTCCCGCCGAATCGGTGACGCCGGAGAGAGAGGAGGCGCCTGCCCCATCGTCTGCGGCCGCAGCGGCCAGCGTCGTGCCGAACGCCGAAAGCGGCGCAGCGCCCGCCGAGGCGCCCCGCGCCTACCGCGTCCCGCAGCGGCGCGCACGCCACGCCCGCAACGTGCGCCCGCAGAGCGTGCCCTCCGGCCTCTCGGCGGCGGAATTGTGGGCCAAAGTCCCCAAGCACGTCCAGACTCTGCTGGCCCTGGAGCGTGAAGAGCAGGAGATCGCCCAGCACTCCTACAAACGGCCCTTCGAGGAGAAGCGGCGCGAATTGATCGAACGCCTGCTGGACCCGATCCTCTCCCTGGAAGACACGGCACGCCTGCTCAACGTCTGCCCGACCACCGTGCGCCGTTATACCAACAAGGGCATCCTGACCCACTACCGCAAAGAGCCGGATCGCTCCACCCGGGGCGAATCCAGCAAGGACAAAGAGACACGCCAGCGGCGTTTCCGGCTCTCCGACATCCTGGCCTTCCTGGAGGCGCAGCAGGCAGCCATCGAGGCGGATCGGCAGGCCGAGCGCGCCGCGCGCCGCGCCTCCGCCCGCACCAACGCCGGCCAGAAGGCGGCCCGCGCAGACCAGGCCGCCCCGGACGCCGCGCCTGGCGACCTCTCGGCGTCCTGAGGTAATCCGTTGACCCATCTGCCTCCTGCCCACGCGACCAACGCCGAGCCTCGACATGCGGGCACACTGCGCATTGGAATCTTTTCCGAGAGCTTCCATCCAGTACAAAACGGCGTCACCACCTCCGTTCTGACGCTGATGGCGGAGCTGCGCGCCCTGCGCCACCACGTCGTAGTGTTCGCGCCGGCCCACCAGCAGCAACGCGGGACGGAAACCAACGTGCTGCGCTTTCCTTCCTTTGTCTCGGTCTTCAACCGGGAATATCCGCTGGCGTTTCCCTTCCTGCCGCGCCTGGCGCTCGCGCCCTACTTTAACCGCCTGCGCCTGGACATCGTCCATACGCATACGCCGTTCGTGCTGGGGCTGACGGGGGCCAACCTGGCGCTCAGTCGCGGCGTGCCGCTGGTGACTACGTTTCACACGCTCTACACGCAGTACAGCCACTATTTTCCCTTGCTGCCGGACGCCGTGACCCAGAGTCTCCTGGAACACTACTTGCCCTGGTACTATAACCGCTGCGCCGAGATCATCTGCCCGTCGGAGGTGGCGGCGCGGGCGCTGCGGGAGATGGGCGTCGAGCGGCCCATCGCGGTCATCCCGACGGGCGTGCCCCTGCCGGCCCCCGACCAGATCGGCGAAGAGGCACGCCGCTGTACACGGGAGCGCCTGGGCATCGCTCCGGACACGCCGCTCCTGCTCTACGCCGGTCGGCTCGCGCGGGAGAAGAACCTGGATTGGCTGCTGGAGGTCTTCGCGCGGATACGCGCGCACGTGCCGAACGCACGACTGGCCCTGGCCGGGGGCGGCCCCTCTGCCGAGGAGCTTCAGGGCGCGGCGGAGGCGCTCCTGCCAGGCGATGCCGTGCTCTTCCTGGGGCCGACGCCGCGCCGCCAGATGGACTCGCTCTATGCCGCCGCCGATGTCTTCTGTTTCCCCTCGCCCTCGGAGACGCAAGGGCTGGTGATCGCGGAGGCGCGGGCAGCGGGCCTGCCCTGCGTGGTGGTGGATGCCGGGGGAGCGCCGGAAACGGTACGCGACGGGGAAGACGGCTTCCGCGTCCCTCTGGAGGAACAGGAGGCGTTCGCGGCGCGCGTGGTACAGATTTTGCAGGACAGGAAACTTCGAGAGACGCTGCGGGCCAATGGGCTTCACAACGCACAGCTTTATACGCCGCCGGTAATGGCACAGAAAGTGGTGGCCGTCTATGAGCGCGTTCGGCAGCAGGCGCTGCCGCCCGAAGAGGCGCCCGCCGCCATGCTGGCCCCGGAGCCGGACTGGGAAGCGGTCGGTGAATTGGCGGGTCACGAGCCGGGCGTGCCGCACCAGAAGTAGCGCGCCGCCCTCACCCTGGAAGACCGCGCCCCCGTCCCCTCTCCTTCTCAAGGAGAGGGGAGAGGAGAAGCCGGGGCACCGCCTTCCCTCGTAGGGTCGCTAGGTGTGGCAAGGCGGAGGGCTGTGGCAAGGCGGAGGCAGGGGCCGTAACCCTGCCGACCCTTGCAGTCCATTGTAGGGCCGACTCTGGCAGTGGTGCGAGCGTGTGCAGCACCGACCCTAGCAGTGGGGACGGGAGGTTAGGTGGGAGGCCGCACAGGGAAGATTGCGAGGTAAATGTAGTGGAACATCTCTTAACCATAGTTGGCAACTGGATCAAGAACGTCATCAGCAGCGGCGGCTACGCCGGGATCATCCTGCTAATGGCGATAGAAAGCGCCTGCATTCCCCTGCCGAGCGAGGTCATCATGCCTTTCGCGGGCGCGCTGACCCTGGGCAGCATTGCGGCCACGCTGACGCCGCCGCGCGATCCGCTGAACTTCCATCTGGTTGCTCTGTCGGGGGCACTGGGTTGCGCGCTCGGCTCGGCATTGGCCTGGTTTGTCGGCGCTTATGGTGGCCGAGAGTTCATCTTCAAATACGGCAAGTATATCCTGCTGAAGCGGCGTGACGTGGAGAAATCCGAAGCGTGGTTTGAGAAGCGGGGAGCGGCGGCCATCTTCCTGGCGCGTCTGCTGCCCGTCGTGCGGACGTTCATCTCGCTTCCGGCGGGCATTGCCAGGATGCCGTTCTGGCCGTTTCTGGCTCTCTCCTTCCTTGGCTCCGTTCCCTGGTGTTACCTGCTAGCCTATGTCGGCGTTCAGTTTGCCAGCCACCTCGACGACTTGAAAAAGTATTTCCACGGCGCGGATGCCGTCATCGGGATCGCTCTTGTGGCCCTGTTCGGATTCTGGCTCTGGCACCACCTCAAGCCTGAAAAGCCGGATCCCCTGCAACTCCCCGAGGCCGAGGAGCCTGCCGTCGTCAAATAAAAACCC
>DASRGZ010000011.1:0-50509 GCA_035650735.1 Chthonomonadaceae bacterium | reverse complement strand
CATCAGCGCGCCTCTTCCGTCGGCTACAACCACGCCTACGAGCTTTTGAACAACAAGAAGGTCTGCGGGCGCATAACGCACGTGCGGGCGCAATGGAACCGCAACGGCTCCTGGCGGCGCAGCATCCCCAAAGGCCAGATCCTTGCCGGCCTGGACTACTGGCGCGACCCCGAGCACCTGGTCAACTGGCGGCTCTACAAGCGCACCTCGCAGGGTCTCATGGCCGAGCTGGGCAGCCACCAAATCCAGGTCGTCAACTGGTTCCTCAACGCCGCGCCTAGCGCCGTCATGGGCGTCGGCGGCGTGGACTACTGGAAGGATGGGCGCGATGTCTGGGACAACGTCCAGGTCATCTACGAGTACCCGAACGGCGTCAAAGTGACCTACCAATCCCTGACCACCAACCAGTTCGACGGCTTCCAGGAGCAGTTCATGGGCGACAAGGGCACGCTCATCACCACCGTCGGCGACCACGGCGAGGATAAGGGGCTGCTCTATCGCGAGCCAAAAGCCGAAACGCTGGATTGGGCGCAATACACCGAGAAGGAAAAGGATGCCAACGGCAAGGTCGGCATCATCCTCAACGCCAGCGCGACCAAGAAGCTCAAGACCGGCGCGCGGATCGGGGAGACGACGCTGGCAACCTCTGCCGACGGCAAGGACGCCTACGATCTCCAGTTCTATAATTGGGCGGCCAGCATCCGGGAGGGCAAGCCCATCTATTGCGATGCGGAGGTCGGCCTGCGCACGGCGGTTGCCATCCTCAAGGCCAACGAGGCCATTGTGCGCCAGACCCGCGTCGTCATACCGGAGGAACTGTACACCATCTAACTTCCGTCACGCACACTCTTCTTGCCGCAGGGGTTCCGTCCGCCAGGACGCTTGGCCGCAGGCCCAGCAAGCGCCGGGGGGTGAAAACCTCGGCCCTAGCCGGGCACTGAAAGTACCCGGCTAGAGGGCGGCTGCGCCGCCAACCGTCCTGCGGACGGAAAACCCTTCGGGACAGGCGCGTCCGCCAGGACGGTTGGCCGTAGGCCCCACAGACGGGTCATTCATGGCCCGGCAAAGCTAATAATCAAGCAAGCACAAAAGGAGCACACAAGCACGTATGGATAGGGATGAGAGGGACGCGATCTCACGCCGGGAGTTCCTCGGCAAGACCGGGCGCACGGTCGCCGGCGTCGGCCTCGGCCTGGCGGCGGCAAATGCGCTGGATATTCAGCCGGTACATGCCGAGCCAGCGAAGAAGCGCAAACCCGTAGCGCAGAACGAAAAGCTCAACATCGCCCTGATCGGCTGCGGCGGGATGGGCATGGGCAATCTGGGCGCGTTCAAGGGAACGGGCATAGTCAACGTCGTGGCGCTCTGCGATGTGGATCAAGCCCACCTGGATAAGGCGGCCAGCGAGAACCCCGGCGCGCAGGCGCTCAAGGATTGGCGGCGCGTCCTGGACCTCAAGGAGGTGGATGTCGTCATCGTCGGCACGCCCGACCACTGGCACGCCCTGCCGACCATCTACGCCTGCCAGGTCGGCAAGGACGTCTACGTGGAGAAGCCGCTCTCGCATAATGTCGTGGAGGGGCGCGCGATGGTCAACGCCGCCCGCTATTACAAGCGCGTGGTGCAGGGCGGAACGCAGCAGCGCACCGACCCGCACTTCATCGAGGCGGTGAAGTATATCCAGTCCGGCAAGCTGGGCAACATTACCCTCGTCCGTACCTGGAACTCCAGCAACGAGGGCAACGGCATCGGCAACCCGCCCGATCAGCCGGCCCCGCCTCCCGGCGTGGATTACGATATGTGGCTCGGCCCGGCCCCGCTGCGCCCCTTCAATCCCAACCGCTTCCATTGGAATTTCCGCTGGTTCTTCGACTACGCTGGCGGCATGATGACCGACTGGGGCGTGCATCTCAACGACATCGCGCTCTGGGCGATGGAGGTGGACGCACCCACGACCGTCAGCGCCAGCGGCGGCCACTGGGCCTTGCCGGATAACCGCGACACCCCCGACACGCTGGAAGTCGTCTATGGGTTCGCCAAAGGCGGCGGCGTGAACAATCGCCCCTTCACGCTGGTCTACTCGCTGCGCAAGGGCAACGGGCGCGGCATGGATGGGCACGGCTACGGCATCGAGTTTTTCGGCACCAACGGCACGCTCTTTGTGGATCGCAGTGGCTGGGAGGTCTATCCCGAGGGCAACAGCATCCCCGCCGAGAAGCATAGCGGCTACGATAGCAAAGACCTGCACGTCCGCAACTTCCTCGACTGCGTCAAAGGCCCCAAAGACAGCAACGGCATCCGCCCGTTGCCCGCCTCCGACGTCGAGATCACTCACCGCTCCTCCACCAGTTGCTTCCTGGGCAATATCGCCTACCGTACCGGGCAAAAGCTCTTCTGGGACCGCGAGCGGGAGATCTGCCGGGACGCGCACGGGCGCCCGATCCGGGAGGCGAATATCCTGCTCACCCGCGACGCGCGCAAACCCTGGACGCTGCCCCGTATCCCCAGCGCCTAAAAAACAAAACCCTTTCAACAGGATGAACAGGATTAATCAGGATTAAACAGGATTTCTAAAACCAAACCAGCCAACCGAGTTTCTGTTAACTCCGTTGGCTGGAAGGCTTCTGTCTCTGTCTAGCCCTAATCCTGTAAATCCTGTTCATCCTGTTGAAAGGGTTTTTCTAGCAGTTCCCGCTCGCGTTCCGGCTTTAGCCCGGCACGCCACTCCCTATCGGCGGGGCGGGTCGCGTCCCAGGCCAGCGTGTCCCGGATGGTGTCCGAGAGGGGCCGAAAGGTTAAACCGGCGGCGATGGCTTTATCGCAATTGACGGCATTAAAGCCCGCCATATCCGGCTCTTCGGGCACCCAGAGCGGCAGCTCCGTCCAGGGCTGAACCCCCTCCTGCTGGAGAAACTCCTGCGATGCCCAGGTAAAGCGCGCGTCGCTCCCACCGACGGCCTTGCACTCGTCCAGCAGGCGCCCCATCGTCAGCGGGTAGTCCGGGCCGGTGGCGTTATAGACGCCGGTCTGGCCGGCTTCTATCAAGCGAATATTCCACTCGGCCAGATCACGCGCATCAATGAACTGCACGGTCTGTTCGGGGCGGCCCGGCGCCAAAACTTCGCCGCCCTGTGCCACGCGGTGGGGCCAGTAGGTGAAGCGGTCGGTGGGATCGTGCGGGCCGACGATCAGGCCGGGGCGGATGGTCAGCACACGGCCCGGCATCGCTTCCTCCGCCGCCTGCTCACACAGAACTTTCAGCGGGCCGTAGGTCTCTGCGGTGATCTCCTCTGTCGTCTCATCCTCCAACGTGCCGACCGGAGCGTTCTCATCCATGCCCGGTATGCTGAGGTCCTTGTAAACCGAAATGCTGGAGATGAAGGTATAGTGAGGGACGGCATCGGCCAATAGCTCGGCGGACGCCCGCACGATCCGGGGCACATAGCCGCAGGTATCTAGGACCGCATCCCAGTGCCGTCCTTGCAGCGCGCCCAGATCGCCATCGCGGTCGCCTCGCAGCTTTTCGACCTCTGGGAAGAGTTCCGGGTTGTGCTGGCTGCGATTAAACAGCGTCACCGTATGCCCGCGCGCCAGAGCCGCCTCCACCAAATGCCGCCCCACGAACACCGTCCCGCCCAGGATGAGCAAATTCATCGGCGTCCTTCCTTGTGCGTATCGCTTTAGTGGGACTGGAGATAGGGCTGGACGAGTTCGCGCTCTATCACCAGGCCCTCCCATTCGTCGTCGCCGGGGCCATCGTAGATCAGCGTGTAGGGGCCGGCGAATCCGGCAGCGTGCGAGAGGTCAAGGCAGCGGCGGAAGTCCTCTGTATCCGGCGCACGGGGTGCGGTGAAGGCGCACTTGGCATGGCACGACTCGGCGCGCGGGAAGATGGCTGCCAGGTCGTCATACTTGGTAGGGCCGCTCCAGTTGCCGAAATCCAGGTTCAGGCCGACCTGGCCCTCCAGGCTATCCAGCAGCCTGAGCACCGCTTCGGGCCGGGAGAGGAGCGGGTACCAGTTTTCCGTCGTCACGCGCACGCCCTGCGCCGCGCCGCGCGCCGCCAGCGCGCGCAACCCGGCGATGCTGCGCTGCATGGCCTCTTCGGAGTAGGAGGATTTGCCCGCGATCACCCGCGCCCGCTGCGCCCCCAGCGCCGCCGCCGTATCCACCCATTCGCCAGCCCAGGCCAGGTCGCGGGCGTGGTGGACGGGATCGGTGATGTCCCCGCCGTCTATCAAGACAGAGAACAGTTCCACTCTCGCCGCATCCAGTGCGCTTTGCAGCTCTTGAAAATAGCCGGCATCCCGGCTTGGCAGGTGGAAGTGGCAGATTTCGAGCGTATGCACGCCCATCGCGGCGATACGCTCCGGGACTTCCAGCAGCGAGAGCGAGGCGGGGCCGTAGCTTTCTACTGGCCCGCGCCGCACGTTGCCGCCGGGCGCGTCAGGATAGGTGACGCCGAGAGCGCGGTGGAGGCTCCAGGTCGAAACGGAGAGGCGAGGGGCAGCGGAAGTAGGCATGGTAGTCGTCTCCTCACGGCAAGCGCTTAACAAACCTGTATAGCCCGTTCTTTTCAGGGCAACCGGGAAGGTTCTGTCAGGCACTCTTAGGGCGGTCGCCGAGCGTGACTTCGATAGGAGGATGCCCGTCAATGGTCACCTGCGGGTTGCCCTGCTCGATCTTGGGGCGCACGGGACGGCGGTGCGACCAGAGGGTCAGGCCGAGCCAGCCGGCAATGAGTATCTTGAAGCCGTTTTGATACAGAGGGAAGGAGAAACTTTGACATAACGCCACGATACCCAGGAGTATCAACGCTATTGAAAGCGCCTCCATCGCCTGCCCAAACCGTCCAGAAAACATCCGGTTTCTCTCTCCTCTTTACGTCAGCGCCTGCGTCGTCTGGGCGTCAAACAGGTGCGCGCGGGACTGATCGATCCGCATATAGAGCGTCTCGCCGATCCGGGCAGTGAAGGTCGGCAGGGTGCGCGCCTTCAGGACGTTGCCGGCCAGGCGCACGTCCACGATGTTCTCCGAGCCCAGCGGCTCGACGACGTAGACCTCCACCGGATCGAACTCCGGCTGCGGGTCGTGACGCAGCGCGATGTCTTCGGGACGCACGCCCAGGATCAGGTCCTGGCCGGAAGGGACATGGGCTAGGCGCGACACCACGTCAGGCTGGATCGCCAACGGCACGTTGCCCTCCAGAAGCAGCTGCCTGCGGTCGTCGGTGAGGCGGCAGGGCACGAAGTTCATCGCCGGCGAGCCGATAAACCCGGCGACAAACAGGTTGGCCGGATGGTCGTAGACCTCGGCGGGCGTGCCGACCTGCTGGAGGATGCCGCCGTACATCACGGCGATCTTATCCGCCATGCTCATCGCCTCCAGTTGGTCGTGGGTGACATAGATGGTCGTCGCGCCCTGGTCGCTTTGCAGGCGCTTGATTTCGGCGCGCATCTCCGCGCGCAGCTTCGCGTCGAGATTGGAAAGCGGCTCGTCCATCAGGAAGACTTTGGGCCGACGCACCATCGCCCGCCCGATGGCGACGCGCTGCATCTCGCCGCCGGAGAGCTTGCCCGGCTTGCGGTTTAACAGGTGCTCGATATGCAGCTTGCACGCCACCTCACGGACGCGCGCCTCGATCTCGTGGCGCGGGGTCTTGACGGCCTTGAGCGGGAAGGCCAGGTTCTCCGCGACCGTCATGTGGGGATAGATGGCGTACTGCTGAAAGACCATCGCGATGTCCCGCGCGGAGGGAGGCAGTTTGGTCACATCCTCGCCATCAATCAGGATTCGCCCGCCATCGGGGATTTCCAGGCCCGCGATGCAGCGCAAGGTCGTGGTCTTGCCGCAACCGGACGGCCCCAAGAAGACCATAAACATCCCGTCGTCTATCGCAAGCGACGTGTTATTTATAGCTATGTTCTGGTCGAAACGTTTGACTAAATTCTCAACTTGTACCGTTGCCATAGTTTTTTCGTTGTCTGAGGGAGGTTATCGGTGATGTCCTCATCCGTGTAGAGCTTGATAGCCGTCATTGCTGGCTCTGTCTAGCTTGCCAGTATTCTTCCGTATTTTGCGCCCGTACCGCATCCACTTCCGCTTTATAATCAAAGTAATAGGAGAGCGCGTCATGAACCTGCGCTGCCGTCAAATGCGGGTACATAGTTAGGATTTCATCCGCATCCATACCCATGCCAACCGGCGATAATCCAGACGGGTATGCGCGTTCCCTTAATTTTGGGTTCGCCGCCGCATACGCCCGGAACACCCGCATATTGACCGTGTTCCGGGCGTATGCGGCGCTTCTGGCTCTCGCTCTGTCGTTTTGCTCATCTCTCTAAACCCTTAAAAGGAGGTTCTGCCGGATTCTACGTTACCGCAATCCCTTTCCTCTGCCAGGTGAGATCGTGGCGCTGGCGGGGTGAAGCGCAGGGGCCTTAGCGTTTAATCGCGCCGAAGGTGACGCCGCGCAGCAGATGCTTGCGCATCAGGAAGGTAAACAGCGCCGCCGGAATCAGGAACAGCACCGCGCCCGCCGCGATCTGGCCCCATTCCGTGCCGCCGGAGCCGGTGCGCGCCACGATGGAGGGCGGCGCCGTCAGCGGCTGCTGCACGGAGAGCAGCTGCGCAAAGGCGAACTCGTTCCAGGCGGTGATGAAGCAGAAGACGGCGGTGGCGGCAATGCCGGTGAGCGCCTGCGGCAGCGAAATCTTCCGGAACGCCTGGAAGCGCGAGTAGCCGTCCAGCAGGGCCGCATCGTCGTACTCGTGCGGGATGTCGTCGAAGAAGCCCTTGAGCAGGTAGGTCGAGAACGACAGGTTGAAGACCGTGTATAGAATGATCAGGCCCAGGTGCGTGTCCAGCAGGCCGAGTGTGCGATACATCAGGAAGATGGGGATGACGACCACGATGGCGGGCATCATGCGCGTGCTCAGAATGAAGAAGAGCAGGTCGCCCTTACCCTTGACGCGAAAGCGGGCGAAGGCATAGGCCGCCATCGTGCCCAGCGCGACCGCCAGGAAGGTGCTCAATCCGCCAATGAACAGGCTGTTGCCAAGCTGACGCGGAAAGTCGGAGTAGCCTTCGATCTTGCCATCCGGGCGATTGCCCTCGCGCTTGTAGATCAGCGCGTCATAGTTCTGGAGGGTGACGCCGAAGGTGTAGCCCGGCTGAGGCGCCTCGCCCAGAGCGGCCTGATGGGTAGGGAAGAATTTCGGCGGCGTGGCGAAGATCTGCGTGGCGGGCTTGAGGCTGGTGGCCGCGATCCAGTAAATCGGCAGCAGATAGATCACGGCGGCGACGGCGATGGCGGCGTAAGCGAGCAGGTTGCGCACCGTTTGCGGCGTCTGTGCCAGGAACCAGACCGCCCCGGCTACGCCGAACGGCCAGAGCCACGCGGCGATGCTGCCTGGTGCCAGGAGAGCAGCAAGCCCCAGGAGGACGCCCAGGCTGGCGAGGATCAGGCTCTGGCGGCGGGGCAGTTGGCCGAAGCCCCACGCCGCCAGGATCAGCACGCCCGCCGCGAAGATCAGCCTGTCGTTGGCCGCGAGCAGCGCCAACAGCCAGGGAATCTGTCGCCAGAACGCCAGCACAAGCAGCGCGGCCAGAAGGCGCGTGGGCGAGTCGAACAGCCAGCCAAGCCCCGGCACGCCCCGCGTCTTTTCCGCAACGGCCTCATAGAGCGAGGAGGAGTCGGGAATTCCCTCGCCGCGCACGCGGCCCAGGTATTTGATGTAGAGGTTGGCCAGCCCGATGATGACGAGCAGGATGATATAGGCCAGCGCGCAGGCATAGCCCGTGTTGTGGGCATCGAACGCCTGCTTATAGAGGCTGTAGGAGACGGTCTTGGTCGCGTCGCCGGGGCCGCCGCCCGTCAGCACGTAGACCGTGTCGAAGATTTTGAAGCAGTCCATCGTGCGGAACAGGAGCGCGATCATCACCAGCGGGGAGACCATCGGAATAGTGATGTAGCGGAACTTGAACCAGGCGGAGGCGCGGTCCACCTCGGCGGCCTCGTAGAGATGCGGCGGCACGGCGGCCAGCCCGGCCAGCGAGATCAGCATCACAAAGGGCGACCACATCCAGGTATCCACGATGACCAGCGACCAGAGCGCGTTTTGCGGGTCGTTGAGCCAGTTGACCGGATGCGCCGGGTCCTGAAGGTGGAGGGTCTGTAAAATCCAGTTGACCAGGCCCCAGTTGGCGTCCAGCAGAAACCGCCAGAACAGCCCGACCACGACCGGCGAAAGCATCATCGGCAGCAGGATCAGCGTGGTGACGATACTCTTCAGGCGGAACGTCCGGTGCAGCAGCAGCGCCATGCCGAAGCCGATGAGCAACTGCACGCCGACGGCCAGCAGCGTGAACTGGGCCGTAACGGTAAAGTTCTTCCAGATGGAGGGGTCGGAGAGCAGGTTCGTGTAGTTGGCGCCGCCGATCCAGACCGCCGCCTTGTTGGACGTGCCAGTATATTCGCAGAAGGAGAGGTAGAGCGACCAGATCAGCGGAAAGATATTCATCGCGATGAGCAACAGCACGGTCGGCAGCAGAAACACGTTCGCGATGCTGCGGTCGCCCAGGGCGCGACGCAGCCCCAACGGTTTGGTACGAGTTTGTTCCCGCTCCAGCGGTCTATCAATATCCACGCGATGAATTCCTCTTTCCGAAGTCACAAGGGAATAAATTCCCTCGCTCGGTGGCCTAACGGCCCAGTGTCCCCCTGCGGGGACACGAAACCAGTTGCCTACCTGTACGTGTCGGCGTAGGCCGACACTGAGCCGAAGGCTAACCAGCGAAGGAATTCTATTCCGTCGCCGAGAGAAGCCGCACGAGCTTACCTAACCCTCCGAGCTCTCCTCACGGCCAGGGACGGGCCTATTTGATCAGGCCCGCCTTTTTGAGTATCTCCGTATGCTTTTTGGCGACATCGTCCATAGCGGCCTGCGGAGTCTGCGTGCCGGCAACGCAGGCATTCCAGTCAATCTGGGTGACCTCCAGCAGCTCGGCATACTGGGGAATGTTATAGAAATCCCGTAGATATTGGACACTATCCGCAAACTGCGCGTTGAAAGGCGTCTTCGTCTTAAAATCCGCGCTTTCCAACACGGGCTTGGTGGTGGTCAGGCCGCCGAGATCGGCCCACTTCTGCTGTGTCTCTTTCTTGATAAACCAGGCCAGGAACTGCTTGGCCTCGTCCTGGTGCTTAGAGTAGCTGGAGATGGACATGCCCTGCCCGCCCAGGCTGATGAAGTGGCCGCCGGGTCCCGCCGGGGAGACGAAGAAGCCGGTTTTATCAATGAGCGGGTTCTTGGTCTTGTCCGCCAGGGCCGGGAAGAAGGTGTACCAGTCCATCGCCATAGCCACCTGCCCGTTGCGGAAGGCTTCCAGGCACTCATTGAAGTAGTAGTTTTCCGAGCCAGGCGGGGTAAACTTTTTGAGTTCCTGCGTGTAGAAGCTAAGCGCCTTGACGCCGGTGGGCGAATTGATCACGCCCTCGACAACGTTGGTTTTGGGATCGCGAAGCTCGCCGCCATAGCACCAGAGCACCTGATCAAAGCCCATGGTGATGCCATCATAGGCGCCGCCGCCCGCGTAGAAGATCGCGGCTCCATAAAGCTTCTGCTGAGGGCGGGTGAAGAACTCGGCGATGTCGCGGAGTTGATCCCAGGTCTTCGGCGGCGCAAGGTCGTACTTATACTTGGCTTTGAAAGCCGCCTGCTCCTGAGGGTTCTCGAAAAGGTCTTTACGGTAGGCAAACCCGATGGCATCCGCCTCGCAGGGCACGCCGTAGATTTTGCCGTCGTACTCGCAATAGAACTGCTTTGCGGAGGGATAGATCTCGTCCCAGTTGACATTGGTCTTGGACCAATCGGTCAGGTCAACGTAGTGGCCCTCCGTGGCGCCGCGTCCGAGCCACTGGCTGTCCCCGACGATAATGTCATAGGCATCGCTCTTGCCGGTCCAGACGCCCGTCTGGATCTTCTCCTGATACTGCGGCCAGGGAATCTGCTGCACCACCACATTGATGCCCGTCTCTTTGGTGAAATCTTTGGAGAGGGTTTCCAGGTAGTTCGACGGGTCCCACTGCGCCCAGGCGATGGTGAGCGTGGGCTTGCCGCCTCCGCCCGCGCTCGCGGGAGCGCCGCCTCCTCCGGACGTTTCGTTGCCTTTGCCGCTGCACCCGGCCAGGATAGCGGCGCCCAGCAGCAGAGCCGCCGCCATGCCAATGAGTTTGCGCACCGATGCCCTCCTTTTAAGGCAGGATTTCCCAGACCAAAACAGGCTTCGGTTCTCTATTTCTCCGGTCCCGTTGATCCGGTTGCTCCCATCTCAATTCTCTTCACAAAAACGCATGCAGACGGACGTATTATAGCATGCACCCCAGAGGAATGTCTAGCGGAGGCAGCGGCCGATGGCGGCAGCGATCTTGCCCAGCTCCTCCATCATGCCGGCGAACTGCTCCGGGGTGAGCGATTGGGCGCCGTCCGAGAGCGCCTGCTGCGGGCAGGGGTGCACTTCGACGATCACGCCGTCCGCACCCGCGGCCAGGCCCGCCCGCGCCATTGCCGGAACGTAGCGCGCCACGCCCGTGCCATGCGAGGGATCCACGATGACCGGCAGGTGGGAGACCTGCTTTAGCACCGGCACGGCGTTCAGGTCGAGCGTGTTGCGGGTGTAGGCGCGATCCAGGGGATGGACGCCGCGCTCGCACAGGAGGACGTCCTGCGTGCCGTGATGCAGCAGGTATTCCGCCGCCAGCAGAAACTCGTCCAGGGAGGCGCTCGGCCCGCGCTTGAGCATGGTCGGATGGCCCGATTTGCCTGCCGCGATGAGCAGTGGATAGTTCTGCATATTGCGCGCCCCGATCTGGAGGATGTCGGCGTGCGCGGCCACCAGCGGCACATCCTCCGGTGCCATGACCTCGGTGATCGTCAGGATGCCGAGCGCGTCGCCGACCTCCTTGAGCAGCTTCAGGCCCTCCAGGCCGAGGCCCTGGAACGCATAAGGCGAGGTGCGCGGCTTAAAGGCCCCACCGCGCAACACCTTTGCGCCTGCCGCTTGCACGGCGCGTGCGGTGGTGAAAAGCTGTTCGCGGCTCTCAATCGAACACGGCCCCGCCATGACCACGCACTCGGCCCCGCCGATCTCGACGCCCTTGATCCGCACAATGGTATCCGTGCGGTGGAACTCGCGCGAGGCCAGCTTATACGGGCGGCTGATCTGGACGACGTGATCCACGCCGGGCAGCGTGGAAAGCGCCTCGGTCAGCGGCTCGCGCAGGTCGGGCGGAATGGCGCTGGCGACGCCAATGGCAATGTGCTCGTCGCCGGGCAGCCGTAACGCCTGCATCTTGTGCGCCGTGATACGCGACATGACTTCCTCGATCTGTTCCGCCGTCGCGTCGGCGCGCATCAAAACCATCATCGGTCCTGCCATTCCTTTCTTACAACAACGCCGCAACATCACGCAGCCTGCGATTATTCGCCATTCACGCCCCAGAATCCTGCTTGAAGAGAAGCGAAAGTATGGTATTCCGTTCTCTCTTATCTATCCTCATCCCCGTCCCTTCTTGACCTAACCCCCGTCCCCCACTGCTAGGGTCGGGGCTGCAATGGTTCGCCCCTCCGCCTAGCGACCCTAAGAGGGAAGGGAGGGACCCGACCGGAGATGGTTGCCGCCCTCACCCCCTGCCCCCCTCTCCCACGCTGCGGGAGAGGGGAGAGCAGAAGCCGGGTCCCCCCTTCCCTAGCGAGGTACGAGCGGGTAGGGAAGGGGGATGGGGGGTTAGGTCAAAAGAAAGAGAGTCGTGAGGCTATGGGGAAAGGTTGGCGGGGACTGGGGAAGCGGCTCACGAGAGGAGCCGCAGCGGATGGATAGCTTCGATAAGCCCGTGCTCATAGCACTTTTGCTGGTAGCAGCGCAGTCCTGCCACCTGGTCGGGCGCCAGGTCGTAGTTCATCACCTTGAGGAGATAGTCGCGGCAGCGGTCGGGAGGGAGATCCATTCGAGCCGACCAGGTTGCCGCCAGTTCCTCCAGCCGCGCCGTGCCCCACGCCTTGGCCCTGGTCAATATCTGCGCCATCTGCGCGGAGGCGCGATCTGCGCGCGCCAGCCAGCCGGCGTAGACGAAGGGCAGGCCGGTCAGGTCATACCAGCCCTGACCGAGGTCGTAGACCGCCGTGCCGGGCATCAGGTCGAACAGCTTCAAATCTCCGATAATCAGCCCGGCATCGCACGCCGCCAGCATCGCTTGCAGGTTCGGGGCCTGATGCTGATAGCAGGGAGTCAGGCCGAACGCCTCCTTGAGCCAAATCTTGGTCAGCGCCGTCGAGGTCAGCGAACTGGTATCCAGCGCCACCGACCGGATCTGTTCCACCGGCACCCTGGAAAACAGCCGCACGCTCTTGACCGGGCCGAAGGCCGAGATGGAGATATTATCCACGAGGACGAGGTTGGGATTTTGCAGCCCCTCGAAGATGGAGACGTTCGCGACGTCCAGCTTATCCTCACGCAGCATCTGCGCCAAGCGCGAGGGCACGGCGTAGGTTAGCTCGACATCGGCGTCGCACTCCGGGCTATGAAACCAGTCCACCAGGGGCTTGGCGTTCAGATAGGGCACGCTTCCAATCCGTAGGGTCATGCTCCTTACTCACAGTGTTTAAGATTTTGGACCAAAATTATATACTCAATCACTTTCCGACCGCTGTTGCGGTGGGGCTCCTCGCGCCGATGTCCCGACAGCGACCGGGAAGCTGCTAGCGGTGCAGCAGGCTGTCCAGCAGCACGAACGCGAATAGGCTGAGGCTAACCCAGCCGTTGAGCGTAAAGAAGGCGACATTCACACGGCGCAGGTCATCCGGCTTGACCAGGCACTGCTCGTAGGCGATGAGCGCGGCCACCACGCAAACGCCGAGGAAATAGATCGCGTGCAGGCCATCGAAGAGGCCGACCGCCAGAAGCAGGCCGATCATCAGCGCGTGCATCAGGCGCGAGATCCGCAGGGCGCGGGCTTTGCCCAGAGCTTTCGGCAGAGAGTAGACGGAGGAGCGCAGATCGAAATCGTAATCTTGCAGCGCGTAGATGATGTCAAAGCCCCCGATCCAGAGCATCACTATCGCTCCCAGCAAAACGGGAATCAGGCTGAACTTGCCGGTAACGGCCAGCCAGGCCCCGATGGGCGCGATGCCGATGGCAAAGCCCAAACACAGATGGCAGAGAGAGGTAAATCGCTTGGTGTAGGAGTAGCCCAGGACGCAGGCCAGCGCCAGCGGGGAGAGCAGGAAGCAGAGTCGATTGAGTTCCCAGGCGGCCATCTCGAAGAGGACAACAGCGGCGGCGAAGAACAGCCAGACCTGCGCGGAAGTAAGAAGGCCCGCCGGAAGATGGCGGTTGGCGGTGCGTGGGTTCTGCCGATCTATTTCCGCATCGGCCAGGCGATTGAACGACATGGCGGCGCTACGCGCCCCGACCATCGCCAGTACGATCCAACTGAGCGTGCGGCCTGGAGGAAGCCCATGCGGCTGGCTTCGCGAGGCCAGGAGCACGCTGATCAGAGCAAAGGGCATCGCGAAGATGGTATGCTCGAACTTGATCATATCGAGGATCATCCGGGTCTTCGTCAGAAACGCACGCATACGCTTCCTCCGGCTCTATTCCAGGGCCATCGCAGACAGCGCTTGTCCCTTCTCATTAAGTTAAGCAAGCCTGCCTGTGAGGAGAGGAAAAGGCGATGGCGCCGGGCTTTACTCCTCCGCATATTGCCACTGTGGGACAAGTTTCTGGTCTATGCCAAGCTGTTGTAAGATTCGCCCGACGATGTGATCGATCAGATCCCCCACGCTTTGCGGCTTATGGTAGAAGCCGGGCGCGGCGGGTAGAATGATGGCTCCTGCTTCGGCCAACTGCGTCAGGTTGCGCAGATGGATCAGGTTCCAGGGCGTTTCGCGCGGCACAAGTATCAGTTTGCGCCGTTCTTTTAGACAGACATCCGCGGCGCGGGTGATCAGGTCGTCGCTGATGCCGTTGGCGATGCGCGCGGCGGTGCCCATCGAGCAGGGCACGATCACCATGCCGTCATGCCGGAACGAGCCGCTGGCCGGAGGCGAGAAGTAGTCCTTCTTGTCCACGAACTTGAGACCCGGCGTGGAGAAGCCAAGCAGTGCCTCCGCCGATAGGTGGCGCGCGTCCACGGCGCGTCCGGTCTCCAGGCGGATGACCTGCAATGCCTGATCGCTGGCGGCGACATAGATTTCGGCGTAATGCTTTACCGCCTCTTCCAGGAAGCGCACGGCGTAGGGTGCGCCGCTCGCTCCCGTGATCGCCACTACCAATCTACGCTGGCGCGGCGGTTCTGGTTCGGACATACCGCAGGACTCTTTCTGGCATGGGGCACGCTAAGCAGCCATGCAGCGTTTGTTCGTCGTCTCCCAGGAGGGAGAACCTGCGTCGGGACTCCGCACGGTGGCTTAGCCGCGTACGCCTGTCTGATCTTCCGGGGCAAGAAAGGCGCGCAGAGACGGCCCGTACCCATGGGGCTGCGCCATAAGCGCCGCCAGGGCTTCCCGCAGCAAGATCTGGTCGTGCGCCAGCAGGTGCTTCTCGCACTCGGCACGGGTAAAGAGGGCGCGGCTCGTGATGTAGCCTGCGGGGTCGGTGCGAATGGGATCCAGGGCGCGCACAATGCCCGCGTACATCGCCATATAGCTGTAATCGTAGGGATAGATGCGGCCTGGAATACGCTCAGTGTATTCGATCTTAATCGCCGCGTAGAGACTATAGCCGGGCCGCAGGTGGGCCTGCGCCTCCTCATAGACCTCGCGGGCCATCGCTTCTGCCTGCGTCTCGCCCGGCTCCAGACGCCCGCCCGGAAAGCCGAAGACGCCCTTGCGGTCCCGCACCACCAGCACGCGCGGGCCGTGGAAGGCGACGATATGAACCGAGGTCGTCGGCGCATCGGTGGGCAGCGTCGCGCGCCGCCATGCCGTCAGGCGCACCGGCTGCTGTCCCCACTGCATATCTACAACGAATAGAGGCGGACTATCCCCCAACTTTCCTTAGGTCCCCATTTCCCCGAATTAGAGTCCCAACTGGCCCCAGATCGCATCCACGCGCGCCTTGACCTCCGAGGTCATCTCGATGACATCGGGCCACTCGCGCTGGAAGCCCTCGGCAGGCAGCTTGCGCGTGCAGTCAAAGCCGATCTTGGAGCCGAAGCCCAATGCGCGCGAGGCATGATCCAGCACATCAATCGGGCCGCGTACCAGGCACATATCGCGCTCCGGGTCAATGTTATTGCCCAGGCGCCACAGACATTCCTTCACGTCCTGCACGTTCACATCCTGGTCGAAGACGAAAATCATCTTCGTGAACATCGCCTGGCCCAATCCCCACAGCGCATGCATGACCTTGAAGGCATGGCCGGGATAGCGCTTCCGGATGGAGACGAGCGCGATGTTATGGAAGATGCCTTCGACTGGCAAGTTCATATCTACGATTTCAGGCAGCGTCAGGCGCAGCAACGGCAGGAACAGGCGCTCGGTGGCTTTGCCGAGCCAGCCGTCCTCCATCGGTGGGCGCCCGACGATGGTGGCCGGATAGACCGGGCTGCGGCGGTGCGTAATGGCGGTGATGTGCAATACCGGGTACATATCGGCCAGCGAGTAGTAGCCGGTGTGGTCCCCGAACGGCCCCTCCAAGCGCTGCTCCGTCGGATCGATCTGGCCCTCGATGATGATCTCGGCGTCCTCCGGCACCTCGATATCCACCGTCTTTGCCTTGACCAGATGCACCGGCTTCTTGCGCAAGAATCCGGCGAAAAGCAGCTCATCTATACCGGGCGGCAGGGGCGCGGTCGCGGCGTACGTCAGGGCTGGGTCGCCGCCAAGCGCGATGCAGACGTCTATCTTCTGGCGCTTCTCGGCGCTCAGGCGGGCGTGCTCCGCGCCGACCTTGTGCATCTGCCAGTGCATGGCCGTCGTGCGCCTGTCGAAGACCTGCACGCGGTACATGCCGACGTTGCGCTTACCGGTGTTGGGGTCGTGGGTAAAGACCAGGGGCAGAGTGATGTAGCGCCCCCCGTCCTGCGGCCAGCAGTGCAGGATGGGAAACTTGTCGAGGTCTACGTCGTCGCCGGTCAGGACGACCTCCTGGCAGCGCCCGTCGCCCTTATCATGGCGCGGCGGCATCTTGGCAAGGATGCCGAGCTTGGGCAGCAGGGTGCGCGCGGCGTCTACCAGACCCGCCGGGACTTCCGGCTTGAGCATGGCCTCGATCTCGCAGGCGATGTCCTCGATGTCCGACGCGCCGAGCGCCAGGCTCATGCGCCTGCGCGAGCCGAACACGTTGATCGCCAGCGGAATGTCTTTGCCTTTGGGATGCTCAAACAGCAGCGCGGGGCCGCCTCCCGGACTTTTCATCACGCGGTCGGCGACTTCGGTGATTTCGAGATAGGGGTCTACAGGGAGGGAGATGCGCTTGAGTTCGCCTTCGCGTTCCAGCCGCGCCAGGAAGTCCTGAAAGTCGTTATAGGCCATGTTTGCCCGTCCCGTCCTTGCGCTGCAATCGGCAAGAGAGAATGCCAGCCACCTGTGCTACGAGAAGTATACCCGTCTGCACAGGGCAAGTCAATCCAGCCTCATCGCAACTTGCGAAATTTTTCACAAACAAGGGTTTTGGGAGGGAGCGGCCCTCGCTGCAAGAACCGTCTCGTCGCTTGCTTTCGGCAGGCTAAACTGATATAATATGCTGGTAGAATTCCGTTCATGAGAAAGGGAAGCTATGGCCCGGACTGTGCGCGTGATGCACTTCGCCGATACGCATTTCGGTGTCGAACTCTACGGTCGGCTCGATCCAGAAACGGGCCTGAACACCCGGCTTAAAGACTTCAAGCAGTCGCTGCTCCAGGCAGTAGAGATGGCGCTGGAGGCCGGCATTGACCTGGCCGTTTTTGCGGGCGATGCCTACAAGACCCGCGACCCCCGCCAGACCGACCAGCGCGAGTTCGCCGACTGCATCCGCCGCCTGACCGACCGGGGCATTCCCGTCGCCTTGCTGGTCGGCAACCACGACATGCCCAGCATCAAGGGCCGCGCCAACGCTGTCGAGATCTACCGCACGCTCGGCGTCACCAATGTCCACGTCTTCAGCCGACCTGAGATTGGCCTCATTCAGACAGGCGCGGGGCCGGTGCGCATCGCCGCCATGCCCTATCTTCTCAAAGGCTTCTCCGTCGCGCGCGAAGAGTTCCAGGGCAAGACCATTGACGAGACGCGCCTGATGCTGGAGGCTAAGTACGTGGACTACCTGCGCGACCTGGCCGATCAGGTGCGTGAGGCCGACGACGCTATTCCCACCATCCTGCTGGGCCACTTCTGGGCCAATGGCGCGCGCCTCTCCTCCTGGCAGCAGGGCTATTTTAACCTTGCCGAGCCGCAGGTGCCCCTTTCGGCGCTCACCGACCCCGCTTTCGATTACGTGGCGCTGGGCCATATCCATAAGCATCAGGACTTGAACAAGAACGGCCAGCCGCATGTGGTCTATGCCGGCAGCCCCGACCGCATTGATTTTGGCGAGAAGGACGAGCCAAAAGGCTTTGTCCTGGTAGATCTCTTTAAGGGCGGCGCCGACTATAAATTCGTTTCCATTCCGCAATCGCGCCCCTTGCTGGATATTGATATTGACGCCGATTGCGAGGAGCCGACAGAAAAGATTATTTCTGAGATACAGCGGCATTCCCTGCGCAACGCCATCGTCAAGCTGACCTACCAAATCGGGCATGGACGGCAGGGACTCGTGCGCGAGCGCGAAATTCGGGAGGCGCTGGCCCCGGCCTTCATGATCGTCGCCATCAACCGCAAGGTGCAGCGGGACGCCGCCGCGCGCAGCCGGCTGCTGACCGAGTCCAAAAGCCCGCGCGAGGCCCTGGAACTCTACATAGACACGCGGGAGAATCTGAAAGCCCGCAAAGAGCAACTGCTCGCCTACGCCGAGCCGCTCATCCAGCAGCTTCTCGAAGAAGAGGCCCATCGTTAATTAGAATCCACAGATTACACAGATTAACACCGATTAAAAAACAAAGAGAAACACGGATGGGACGGATTAAACGGATACCACGGATTCCAGACCCTTATCCGTTGCATCCGTGTCATCCGTTTAATCCGTGTTTAGGTTTTTCCTTAATCTGTGTAATCGGTGGATTCTTTCCGGAAGTTATGATACCCATTAAGCTGACTCTCAAGAATTTCATGAGCTACGGAGAGGAGGGGGCGACGCTGCCGCTGGAGGGCCTGCACGTCGCCTGCCTCTCCGGCGATAACGGCAACGGCAAGTCCGCGCTGCTGGACGCCATGACCTGGGCGCTCTGGGGCAAGACCCGCGCCTCCTCGGTCAAGAGCATCTCCGAGGATGACCTCATTAGGATGGGGGCGAACGAAGTCGAGGTGCGCTTTGAGTTCGAGCTAAACGACCAGCGGTATCGCGTCGTGCGCAAGCGCAAGCGGGGCAAGAGCGGGGGGCAGTGGGAGCTAACCCAACTGGACGCCAATGGCAACTACGTGCCGGTAGGCGGCGGCACTATGCGGGAGACGGGCAAGCAGATTGCGCAACTGCTGCACATGGAGTACGACACGTTCCTGAACTCGGCCTATCTCCAGCAGGGCCGCGCCGACGAGTTTACCCGCCAGACCCCCGACAACCGCAAGCGAATCCTGGCCGAAATCCTGGGGCTGGATCGTTATGACCGGCTGGAGGCGAAGGCGCGGGAGCTTCTCCGGGAGCGGGCACAGCAGGCCGAGGAATTGGAGCGCGAGATCCGCCTGCTGGACGCCCAGATCGCCGAGCGGCCCAATCACCAGGCCCGATTGGAGGAGACCCGCGCGGCGCAGGCCCGGATGGAGGAGCGCCTGGCTGAGCAGGAGCAGATCGCGGCGGCCCTTCGCAACGAGCGGAGCAAGCT
The DNA here is from genome assembly GCA_035650735.1 of Chthonomonadaceae bacterium. GTDB lineage: Bacteria > Armatimonadota > Chthonomonadetes > Chthonomonadales > Chthonomonadaceae > DASRGL01. The sequence goes on along the minus strand of DASRGZ010000011.1, from coordinate 31,554 downwards.
GGACGCGCTGGCCAACCTGTTCGCCAACGAGGAGGCGCGCTTCCTGCGCCTGGAGGCCGATATCGACAATCGGAAGGCGGAGCGCCGTCAGCAGGCAGCCAAGCTGGAAAGCCTCCGGCAGATCCTGGAGCAGCGAGAGGCCATTCTGGGCGACTATGCGCGCCTGCAGGAGGCCAGCCGCAGGCGGGATAAGTTGGAGCCGGAGATCGAGGCGTTCAACCGCGCCAACGCCGAACTGAAGACGGTCATCGGCGCCATTGACGTCGAAGAGACCCAGCTTAAGAACGACCTGCGGTTCCACGAGCAGGAACTCAAAGCCATTGAGGCCCGCAGCCAGGAGCGCGCGCGCCTGGAGGCCCAGATCGCCGCGCTGGCCGAGGCGCTGCAATCGGAAGCGGCGGTAGCAGAGGAATGGGAGGCCGCGCAGGCCGCGCTACAGGCCGCGCAGGAGGCGTTCGCCAGCCTCAAGGCCGGCAACGACAGGCTCAAGGCCGATGTTGCCGAGATTGACGAGGTGCTGGAACTGCTGGCGCGCCCGCACGCGCAGTGCCCGATCTGTGAGAGCGACTTGAGCGGCAAGAAGCATGAAGCGGTCGTCCTGCGGCAGCAGCAGAAGCGGGCAGAACTTTGCAAACAGCTTGAGGATTTGAAAAAGGAAGGCAAGGCAGCGAAGGAGGCGCAGGGGCAGGCGGAGGCCAGGGTGCGGGAGCTTGGCAAACGCCGCGACGAGCTGATGACGCAGCGCACTCGGTATGAGCAGCTTCTCGCCCGGCGCGAGACGCTGATCGCCGAGGGCACGGATGTGACGGAGACGCGCAAGCTGGTGCAGACCCTGCGCGCCAGGCTGGAGCGCGGCGACTTCGCCGGGCCGAAACGCGCCAAAAAGGAGCGGCTGGAGTCCGAAATCCAGCGCCTGGGGATGGCGAAGGCGGAGTATGAGACGGTGCGCGAAACCATTCGCCGCCTGGAATCCAGCCATACGCGCTACCAGCAGCTTTCCCACGCCGAGCAGAGCTGGGAGCAGGAGGCCGCCATCAAAGCGCGGCTGGATGAGGTCATCGCGGCAAAAGAGGCGGAACTGGCCGCCGAGCGCGAGAAGCTGGAGGGGCTGCGCGGGAAGCTGGGGCAGTACGAGAACGTCAAGGGGCGCGCGGCGGTCGCTGAGGCCGAACTGGCTCGCCTCCAGGGGGAATTGACGGCGCTGCGGGTCAACGCCAGGCGTTATGAAGACCTTATTGACCAGTGCGACCGGGCGGCGCTGGAGAGAAAATCGCGGGCGGAAGCGCATAAGAAGGCGGATGAGGAACGCCGTATCTACCAGGCGCTCGCCGGGGCCTTCGGCAAGAAGGGCGTGCAGGCGCTCATCATCGAAAACGCTATCCCGGAGCTGGAGGACGAGGCCAACGCGCTGCTGGCCCGCATGACCGACAACGCCATGCAGGTCAGCTTTGAGACCACGCGCTCGGCCAAATCTACCGGCGCTGAGATAGAGACCCTGGACATCAAGATCACCGATGACATCGGCACGCGCCCCTATGAGCTCTTCAGCGGCGGCGAGGCCTTCCGCGTCAACTTTGCCATCCGCATCGCCCTGTCGCGCCTGCTCGCGCACCGGTCGGGCGCGCGGCTGCAAACGCTGATTCTGGACGAGGGCTTTGGCACGCAGGACGGCAAGGGACGCGAGAAGCTGGTCGAGGTTATTGACGCCATTAAGGACGATTTTGAGAAAATTCTGGTCATTACGCACGTAGAGGAACTCAAAGATGCGTTCTCTCAGCGGATCGAGATCACTAAAGATGCGCAGGGCTCCCGCATACATCTACTGTAAGGCGGAATGGGTGGAGAGGAGACGGAAGATGGGCAGGCGGCCTGGGGATGGGCAGCGGGGCAGCGGCCTCACGGTCGGCGCCACCGTCGCCCCGGAGCGCGTAACGCCGATATTGCCGCGTCAGGAGGAGGATAAGGTCAACTCCGGCTACGGGGAAGGCTGCATCGTCATCGTCTACGACAACGACTACAACACCATTCCCGAGGTCATTCTGATCCTGCAGAAGGCGACCGGCTGCACCCTAGAGGAGGCCAGCATCGAAACCTGGGAGATACACACCCTGGGTAAGTCGGTGGTGCATCATGGCAGCTGGGAGGAGTGCGAGCGCGCCGCCGAAATCATCCGTACCATCGGCATCCGGGTCGAGGTGGTGGAGGAGTAGCCTCCTCCGGGGGGCGCGAACGCCCAAAAGCCATAGCAAACAGGAGCAGGGGTTATCGGGGTGGCGCTCTCCGGGGGCCCGGATGCGGCAGCGCAGCCGGCCTTCCTCATAATGCAAGCGCAAAAGAGCAGAAAAAGCGGCCGGGGAGCACAAGTTCCCCGGCCGCTCTTGTTGGAAGCCGCTACACCTCTTAAATGCAGCGACTTCCGAGGGGGCAGCCTATTTGCGGCGGCGACGCGCCAGCAATAGCCCTCCGCCCATCGTCGCGCCCACCAGCAGCGCCAGGCTGCCCGGCTCCGGGACGGCGACGTTGACGCAGCCCGGCCCTGTGCAGCCAATGATAACATCGCCGGGAGCCTTGACGGCCACCGTGATATCCTCAATGCTGGTAGGGCTGGGGTAGGAGAACTGGAACGGGTCGCTGGTACCCAGCGCCGCCAGCGTCAGCGGGCCGTTGTCGAAGAGGCTATCCGCCAGTTGATCCGTATCCGGTCCTGGGGAGATACTATCCGCCTCTATGGTCACCGGCGTGCTCAGCGTGTTATGCAAAACCATGCTGTAGACTGTGCTATCTGTCACCGGAGACAGGGTGATCTGGACATCATTCGGGCTAGCAGCATACGCCGCTACCGAGCCGAATAGAGCCAGGGCCACAGTGGCAAGCGTGAGCTTAAGTTTCATAGCAAACATTCCTTTCCCAGTGGGTCTCAAAGTACTGCAAACTCAACCAAAAGCCTGTTGTTCCGGCAAGAAAACAAGCTCTCGGCCCCCGGGCTAGGGGATAGCGCCGGTGATGCTGATGACTCGGTTGGCCCTGACCGAGCCCTGGCTGTTGCTGTAGACAGCCGTTAGCAGGTCCCGGCCATTGCCAACGCTGCTCGGGGCGGTGTAGGGAGCTCCCGCTGCCGTATCGGAGCCAAAGGTGCCGCGCCGTGCCGAATACGTGGCGTTCGGATCCACGATAACGCGCGAGCCATCGCTGAAGATGACCTCCAACTGGTAGGTGGCGGTGCCGTTGACCGGCACAGCGCTGGGGCCGAGGATGTCGGCGATCCTGGGGGTCGGGTAGGTGGCCCCGGGGCCCTGGGCAAACACCAGGCCCGGACCGGCCACGGCCAGCACAGCAATCAAGGCCAATATCACCCGGCCCAACGACAGAGAGGTAGATTTGCGCATGTTGTTCAACACGCTCCTTTCGCGAGGTTGGTCCTTGCAGCCTGAGCCGAGCGCTTCGGCCTCGCGCGGTGCCACCCAACCAGGAGGCAGAAGCGCGTGACGTCCAGGTGACAAGAACCCAGGAGGGCTCTGCCCGGTGCCTGACACATCCTGAGCAGCAACCGCTTCCTGCTTGCGGACCTGCAACTTCCAGGCCAAATGTTCGCAAGAATGCGTGTGGCCGCGAAAACCGGTATTTTTGCCGGTAAAGCCTGAGCGCTTTCTGCCGAGAGGGCACGCGCGTGGAGGGAATTGCAGGGATGGGGACGCCGTTCTGATGGCGGGGCAGGTGAGAGCGCGGGGCGGGATATACAGACACAAAAAGCGGCCGGGGAACTTGTGCTCCCCGGCCGCTCTAGTTGAGGGCAGCTACTTCGGAAGGCGCAGCCTATTTGCGGCGGCGACGCGCCAGCAATAGCCCTCCGCCCATCGTCGTGCCTACCAGCAGCGCCGCGATGCTTCCCGGCTCCGGGATAACAACGATGTTGGCGCAGCCGGGCCCCGTGCAGCCGATGATCACGTTATTCGGATCCTTGACCGCATACGTGATATCGTTGATACTGCCGATGGGGGTCGTATAATCAAAATTAAACGGGCTGCTGACAGCGTTAGCCGCCAGCGTCAGCGGGCCGTTGTTGAAGAGACTATCCGCCAGATCATCCGAATCCGCCGCGGGCGAGATGCTATTCGCCGATATGGTCACCGGCGTGGCCAGCGTGTTCGTAAACGTGGCGCTGAAGACGGTGTTATCCGTCACCGGAGCCAGGGAAATCGTGACGTCGTTGATGCCTGCATACGCCGCTACCGGGCCGAACAGAGCCAGGGCCATAGTGGCAAGCGTGAGCTTAAGTTTCATGTTACCAATCCCTTTCACAGTGGGTTTAAAGGCATTGCAAAAACATCAAGAAGCCTGTTGTTCTTCTAGGAAAACAGGCTCTCTGCCCCAACGCTAGGGGGTAATGGTGATGAGCCTGTTAGCCCTGACCGAGCCCTGGGCGTTGCTGAAGGTACCCGTTAGCAGGTCGCGCCCATTCGCGGGGGCCGGGCTCGGCGCGGTATAGGTATCTCCGGAGAACGATCCCAGGCGGGCCGTAAACGTCGGATTCGGCACAGTAACCCGCGTGTTATCGCTGAAGATGACCTCCAACTGGTAGGTGGCTGTTCCCCCTGCCGGTACGGAAGCCGGGCCGAGGATGTCGGCGATCCTGGGGGTCGCATAGACGGTGCCGGGGCCCTGGGCAAACAGCAGGCCCGGCCCGGCGACAGCTAGGACGGCAATGAAGGCTAGCGCCATCCGTCCTAGCGACACGGAAGATTTGTTTCGCATGTTTGTCAACACGCTCCTTTCAAGGATTTGTTTCTTTGGCCAGGCGAGAGCGCTTCGGCCTCGTGCGGTGCCACCCAACCAGGAGGCAGAAGCGCGCTACATCCAGGCGGCAGAAACTCAGAGGGGCTCTGCCCGGTGCCTGACACATCCTGAGCAGAAACCACTTCCATGGAGCTGCCTTGCAAATTCCATGCCAAACCGCGCAAAAATACCTATTCACGCAAAAAAAGTTTGGCGAAAATCCCGTCTTCCTATGCCTCTATGAAAGCCTATAACCGGCTTGACAAGCGGCAGAGGTCCTTGTATACTTAGTCAAATTGCCCGTTCACCGTGCAGAGGCGCTCTTCTCCATCTGCCTGCCCTCTCGGCGGCTGGCCTATGCAGGCAGCCCTGTCTGTGGCGTTCACACCGCCCGAAATCAAGAAAGGAACGTTCGTTGCCAAGCCCTCGCTCTCCCCGCTTACAAACGCTCGGGTTTACCCTGATCGAATTGCTCGTGGTCATCGCCATTATCGCTATCCTGGCCGCCATTCTCTTCCCCGTCTTCGCCCAGGCCCGCGAGCAGGCCCGCCAGGCAGCCTGTCTGTCCAATGGCCGCCAGATCGGGCTGGGGCTGAATCTGTATCTTCAGGACTACGACGAGAAGTTCCCGCCTGCCGACTATGGCGGTCCGGTCACCTCCCCGCCCTACACCCAGTTCGCCTGGTACAGCGGCGCGGGCGGGGCGGTCTACTATCCGCCCTGCTGCTTTGACCTGCTCCAGCCATATGAGAAGAGCACCCAGATCCACAAATGCCCCTCGGACGGCTCCGGGCTTCCCGCCAATTTGCCGCTGGGCGTCAACGGCCTCGGCCAGCCGCTCCAGCCGCTCTCGTATGCGCTGAACCGCTATTTCTTTTACGATACTTCCACCTTCACCTTCAAACCCACGGCTGGGTACGTGCTGTCGGGCATCCCTCAGCCTGCCAGCCGCCTCTTCATTGTCGAGAGCGCTTCCATGCTGGGGAGGGAACTGATCGGCCCGAACAATCTGAGTCTGGTGAAGAACAGGCAGCCGCCGCTATTCCGTCGGCACCGGGAAGGCAGCGTCTATCTGTATGCCGACGGGCATGTGAAGTGGCACAAGATGCCGGCCAGTTGGGACCCGAAGGCGCCAAACGGCATTGCTTCCTCGGCGTGGGGCGCGCTGCCCGGCGCGGCAGAAACGGGCCCCACGTCCCGGTATCGGCAATGGTATCCCTGGACGGAGGGCGAAGAGGCCTGGTAAGGAGGAACGGCGGTTTTGTGGCGCAGAGACGCGGCGGCTGCCCGGCTTTAGATGCGTTCGCGGATATAATCGAGAAGCTCCGGGATGGGAATGCGCACCTGCTGCATGGTGTCGCGATCGCGCACCGTTACCGTGTCCTTGAGGGAGTTATCGTCGCCGCGTCCCAGCGTGTCGAAGTCCACCGTCACGCAGAAGGGGGTGCCGATCTCATCCTGGCGGCGATAGAGCTTACCGATGCCTGCCGTGTCGTCGTAGACGGCGCGCATCTCGCCGCTGGCCTGAAGGGTCTGCTTGATGCGCTTGGCGACGGTGACGATCTCCTCCGCGTTCCGCTTTAAGGGGAGAACGGCGACCTTAATCGGCGCCAGCGCCGGCTTGAGGCGCAGCACAACCCGCGTCTCGCCGTTCTCCAGTGTCTCCTCGTCGTAGGCTTCGGTCAGGGCGGCCAGCACGCCGCGGTCAACGCCCGCCGAGGGCTCGATGACGTAGGGGACGATATGGCGGTTGCGCGGCTGGTCGAAGTAGGTAAGCCGCTCGGTCGCGTGCTCGTTTTCTATCACCCGAGCGGAGATATCGAGCCGCTCCTGGTCGCGCGAATGCGAGCCCAGGTCGAAGTCGGTGCGGTTGGCGATGCCTTCCAGCTCCTCCCAGCCGATGGGGAACTTATAGAAGATGTCTATCGTGCGTGCCGAGTAGTGGGCGCGCTCCTCCTGCGGAACCTCGTAGAGCCGCAGATTCTCTGCCTTCAAGCCTACCTCGTTGACCCACCAATTCAAGTGATCCTCGACCCAGCGCTGGAACGCCGCCTCGGCCTCCTCCGGGAAGACGAAGTACTCGATCTCCATCTGCTCAAACTCGCGCATGCGGAAGATAAAGTTGCGCGGCGTGATCTCGTTGCGGAACGCTTTGCCGATCTGGGCGATGCCGAAGGGCAGCTTGCGGTTGGTCGAGTCGAGCACGTTCTTAAAGTTGACGAAGATGCCCTGCGCGGTTTCCGGGCGTAGGTAGGCAAACGACTCGGCATCGGCGACCGGGCCAACCTGGGTTTTGAACATCAGGTTGAAGGGGCGGGGCTCGCTCAACTCGCCTTCGCACTGGCCGGGATGCAGCTTGGGATGCCGCAGACAGGCCGCCTCGCCCAGCTTATCGGCCCGGAAGCGCCCCTTGCAGGTCTTGCAGTCCACGAGCATATCCACGAACGTCTCCTCGTGGCCGGAGTAGCGCCAGACCAGCCGGTTCATGAGGATCGCCGCGTCAATACCCTCCATGTCGTCGCGCTCGTAGACGTTATGCTTCCACCAGAGGCGTTTGAGGTTATTTTTGAGCTCGACGCCCAGGGGACCGTAGTCGTAGGTGCCCTGCAATCCTCCGTAGATTTCACTGCCGGGGAAGATGAAGCCGCGCCGCTTACAGAGCGACACGAGCTGTTCCATGCTTTGAGCCGCCATAGCCGGGTAGTTAATCCTTTGCTGTCAAGATGGCAGTATTGTACCGCAAGGCGAGGCGTTCCCGCTACCTTCCCGGAAACTCTCCTGGCCGGCCGTGGACCATAGGTCCATTTTCTGGGCAATGTCGCTGCGGAGGCCAGGATGCGGACCGAGCTTCCTACCGGGCGCTGCAAACGCGCAGGCACAAGCGAGGATCAAGAGGAGAAAAGGATGTTACAAAGAGGGCTTGCTCGTTGTCTCACAGCAAAGTAACACCCCAACAGTAGGCCCGGCAGTCATAAAAAAATGGGCCGGGGACACCCACGTAAACGCAGGTGAGGAATGCCCATAGTGTCTAATATAGACGCCATAACGGGCGGCCTAACCACACGATGACCGTAACTCGTATGAAACGGAAAAAGCCTATCTTCCCTAGCCGACACGTTGCTGAGGATGAGATGCAGCCGAGGTGGAGAAAATGACGACCCGCTCCGCACTGCTGCGGCTGGCGTTTATCCTGCCCCCGGCCCTGCTGCTCTATGCGGCGGTCCCGGCGCAGGAGCGTTCCGGCACGTCCCGCCAACAGGCGCAGGCCACTTCCCCGGCTGCGAAAGGACAGCGCGCGTTTGCCCACGACATTGCGCCGCTTGTAAAGCAGTTCTGTATCGGCTGTCATGGCGGGGGCAGCCCCACCGCCGGCCTCTCGCTTGCGGCCTATGCCGATACCGCCGCCGTGCTCAAGGCGCGCGACATCTGGGAGAAAGTCGCCAAAAATGTGGCCGCAGGCCACATGCCGCCCGCCGGAGCGCCCCAGCCGACCCAGGCGCAGCGCGACCTCCTGGTCGGCTGGATTCAATCCATGCTCTCGCAGGCCGACTGCAAATTGATGGACCCAGGCCGCGTCACCATACGCCGCCTCAACCGCGCCGAGTACAACAACACCATCCGCGACCTCCTGGGCATCCACTTCCATCCCGCCGACGATTTTCCCTCCGACGACGTAGGCTACGGCTTCGACAATATCGGCGACGTGCTCTCCCTCTCGCCCCTGCTGATGGAAAAGTACCTGGCTGCCGCCGAGAAGATCGCGGAGAAGGCGGTTGCCCTTCCGGAACCGCGTCGGCATCTCTTCACCTGCAAGCCGACGCCGGGCCATGAAGCCGCCTGCGCCCGCAAGATACTCCGGGATTTTGCCCGCCGCGCCTTCCGGCGTCCCGCCACCAAAGAGGAGGTAGATCGGCTGGTACGCTGCGTGAAGCTGGCCCAGAAAGAGGGTGCAAGCTTTGAGCGCAGCATTCAGCTTGCGGTGGAGGCCGTATTGGTCTCGCCGAACTTCCTGTTCCGCGTCGAAATTGATCCGCGCCCGAACGATCCGAGGGCCAGGCGGATGGTCAACGACTACGAGCTGGCCTCTCGCCTCTCTTACTTCCTGTGGAGCAGTATGCCGGACGAGGAGCTGTTTGCTCTGGCGGCGCAGGGCAAGTTGCACGACCCGAAGGTGCTGACCGCACAGGCGCGGCGGATGCTCAAAGACCCGAAGGCGCAGGCGCTGGCCGAGAACTTCGCCGGGCAGTGGCTCCAACTGCGCAACCTCGCCAACGTCGCGCCCGACCCGGCGCGTTTCCCGGACTTTAACGACAAGCTGCGCGCCGCTATGCGCACCGAGACGGAACTGTTCTTTAAGGCGGTTATGAACGAGGATCGCAGCGTTCTGGACTTTATCGATGCCCGGTATACCTACCTGAACGAGCCGCTGGCCCGGCACTATGGCATTCCCGGCGTCAAGGGAGAGCAGTTCCGCCGCGTCACGCTCACGGATAGCCGGCGGGGGGGTCTGATCACGCAGGCCAGCATCCTGACCGTCACTTCCAACCCGACGCGCACCTCGCCGGTCAAGCGCGGAAAGTGGGTGCTGGAGCAGCTTTTCGGCACGCCCCCGCCGCCTCCGCCGCCCGGCGTCACGCAGTTGGCCGACGACAAGAAAGGCCCGCTCGTCGGAACTCTGCGGCAGCGGATGGAGCAGCACCGCAAGGACCCGATGTGCGCCTCCTGCCATGCGCGCATGGACCCCATCGGCTTCGGCCTGGAAAACTTCGATGCCGTTGGCCGCTGGCGTACCAAAGACGGGGGCCTGCCCGTAGACGCTTCGGGAACCCTGCCCGGAGGCCAATCGTTCAACGGCCCGGCGCAATTGAAGGCCATTCTCAAGTCGAAGAAGGGGCTGTTCGTGCGCTGCCTGTCCGGCAAGATGCTCACCTACGCGCTCGGTCGCGGCCTGGAGCCTGCCGATACCTGCGTTGTGGACACGATTGCAAAAACCGTCGAGAAGAACAACTACCGATTCTCCGCTCTAATTACGGCCATTGTGCAGAGCGCGCCTTTCCGCCAGCGGAGAGGCGATGGAGGTCCCTGATGCCCGAACCAATCCTTCCCCGCCGTACCTTCCTGCGCGGCCTCGGAACGGCGATGGCCCTGCCGCTGCTGGAGGCCATGCTCCCCTTATCGGCGCTGGCGCAGTCGGCCAAAAAGGTCCGCCCGAACCGTATGGCGTTTCTGTTTGTCCCCAACGGGATGCACATGCCGGACTGGACGCCGGCGGCGGAGGGCACGGGCTTCCCGCTGCCCTACATCCTGGAGCCGCTCAAGAACGTCCGGGACTCGGTGATGGTCCTGACCGGCCTGACCCAGCACAACGCCGAGGCGCTGGGCGACGGCGGCGGTGACCATGCCCGCTCGACCGCCGCCTGGCTGACCGGATGCCACCCGCACAAAACCGATGGGGCCGACATCAAGAACGGCATCTCGGCGGACCAGCTGGCCGCGCTGCGTGTCGGCAACCGGACGCGCTTCCCCTCGCTGGAGATTAGCTGCGAACGGGGCGCGCAGTCTGGCAACTGCGACACCGGCTATAGCTGCGCCTACTCGTCCAGCATCTCCTGGCGCTCGGAGACCACGCCGGTCGCCAGAGAGGTAGACCCCCGCGCGGTGTTCGAGCGCCTCTTCGGCAACGGCGACCAGAAGGAGACTATCGAGAGCCGCCGCCGGCGCGACCACGACAAGCAGAGCATTCTCGATTTCGTGTTGGAAGATGCCAAACGCCTACAATCCCGGCTGGGCGTCCACGACCAGCGCAAGCTGGATGAGTATTTTACCGCCGTGCGCGAGATCGAGCAGCGATTGGCCCGCGTGGAACAGGTCGCCATGCCGGCCAGGCGAGGCAGCTCCAATCCGCCCACCGGCATTCCCGCTGACTACGCCGAGCATATCCGTCTGCTGTGCGATATGATGGTGCTGGCCTTCCAGGCCGACTTGACGCGCATCTGCACCTTCATGCTTGCCAACGACGGCAGCAACCGCAGCTATCAGGCCATCGGCGTGCCGGAGGGACATCACGACCTTTCCCATCATGGCGGGGACAAGCAGAAACAGGAGAAGATCCGCCAGATCAACCGCTTCCATATCACCCAATTGGCCTACCTGCTGGAACAGATGCAGTCCATCCGCGAGGGCGAGGGTACGCTGCTCGATAATGCGATGATCGTCTACGGCGCGGGCATCAGCGATGGCGACCGCCACAACCATGACGACCTGCCGATCCTGCTGGCCGGCAAGGGCGCGGGCACGATCAAATCGGGGCGTCATCTGAACTACCCGGACGGAACCCCGATGACGAACCTGCTCCTCTCCCTGCTCGACCGTATGGGCGTTCATGCCGAGACCATCGGCGACAGCACAGGCCGTCTGCAGCAACTGCTCTAACCTGCCCCTTGTCCCCTGTCCCTTCTTGACCTAACCCCCGGCCCCCTTCCCTACGGGAAGGGGGTTGACCCAACTTGACCGTTCCCCCTCTCCCGCAGCGTGGATCGCAAGGCGGAGGGCTGTCGCAAGGCAAAGCCGTGTCGCAAGGTGTCGCAAGGCGGAGGCAAGGGCCGTAACCTTGCTGACCCTTGCAGTGAGGCGAACCATGGTAGCCCCGACCCTTGCAGTCCGTTGAGGCTCGACCCTGGCAGTAGGGGGTTAGGGGGTGAGGGCTTGCAGCAGCTTCATTGGCTTAGCAGGGGACGCTCCCGGTGGGGCGTGGCGGGCAGAAGGTTAAAGATGATGCTCAGCGATTGCGAACGGAAGCGGTAGGCGACGCCGATCTGCATACAGTCGAAGTTACGGACGAGCGCCAGTTCCGTATCATAAGCGCGAGCGCGCTCCAGGTCGTATTTGGTCTGGATGCCGAACGCCCACAGACTGCCTGCCTGGGCGCGCAGGCGCAGCTCCTGCCGCACGTCCAGCCGGTCGAAAGCAAAGGGCGTGCTGCCTGCATCCAGCGCATAGCGATAGGCGAGGCCGAGGAGGGTGGTGCGCGACGGGAGATAGTCCAGTTCCACTTCGGGCGAGAGCAGGTCGTAGGCGGAGCCGCGCCCGTAGAGGTTAAACCAGTTGGTCAGGCCCGCGCGCCAGACGAGATTCCGGCCCAGGCGCATCGGCTGCGTGGCGGCGTCGGCGCGGAGAGAGAAGCGCCCGTTGGTGATGCCGGTGGGCGTTTCGTGCAACTCGCCGAGGGAGGCGGTCACATCCAGCAGGAACGGCGCTCCGGGGACGCGCAGCAGGGCGACCGCCGGGCTTTCGGCCGGAGGCGAAGCGGGCGTCTGCGCTTCGCCGGCAAAGCCTGTCGGCGGCGGGGGCTGCCGGCGGCCCAAAATGTTGGTGAACCGCACGCCGACCTCCGGGAAGCGTGAGACTAACAGATCGGTGCGGACGCGGTTGTAGACGGGCTGTTTGGCCTGGAGTGTGGCGAAAAACGTGGCGCGCGGCTCCAACGTCTCCTGGTACTGGCTGGCGGGATATTCCTGGTAGGTCTGCGGGCTCAATTGCTCCAGGTAGCCGCGCAAGGGATCTTGCAGCGTGGGGAGCAGGCCCGTCGGAGGCAGCGCGGTACGGACATCGCGCGTCAAATCCGATTGATAGAGAAGGAATCCCGACGGCAGCCGGCGGAGGTTGGCGCGTATCTCGTAGTCCAGGGTCTGGTGCGGCTGGACGATAGGAGTATCGTGGAGGCGCAGCGTGACGCCCTCGCTCTTGCTGTAGCCGGGCGTCGGCACCGGAGCATGCTCCTGCCGGGCCAGGTCGCGCCGCAGCGAGGGCAGGGAGATGAGCGGCGTAGGGCCGGCATAGAAGGTGATATTGCGCGCCGCGACATAGCGGTTGGGCGAGATGGTCAGCCGCCGGGCGCGGATCTGATAGTCCGGATGGGCCCGGATGCAGGTCGTAAAGACGCCCTCCTCAACCACATAGGAGCCATCGGCCTGAGTGGCAATGCGCTTGCCGCGCATGCGGAAGTAGGCGGTTTCGGCGACGGCGTTGGTGATGTATCCGACGTGGCTATAAAAGTTGTACTGGATCTGATCGCCGGTGATGACGCCTTCCGTGCGCTCCAGCCGCGCGCCGCCACGGGCCTCCACCTGCCCGGTGTCGGCGTCGGCCTCCACGTCGCTGGCAGTCAGGGTCGTGCCCTTGTCCTGCGGGTTCGTCGGGTCGCGGTAGAAAATCTGGACGCTGCCCTGGGAACGGAAGTGGCGCCCGCCCGGCGACCACCGTAGCTGGCGAAATTTGCGGACCTCGATGCGTCCGGGCGGAGGCGGCGCTCCAGGGGGGCGCTGCAGGCGTGGGGCGGGCGGCGTCTCGGTGGATTCCTCTTCGGGAAACGGCACGAGGATGCTTTCCTCGTTATTCTCCGGCGCGGCGGGCGGGTTCTGGGCGTCCGTCGGCTGTGTCTGCGACGGACTCTCTTTTTTCTCGGAAGGTTGGGCGCTGCGGTTGAGGAAGGGGGAGGCGGCGCTCTCGGCGCGAACGGCTAAAGGCAAGGCGCTGCTCAATCCGGCGGCAAGGCCGAGTGTCTGCGCGGCTACAAACGCCCTTCGGCAATACTGAGATGCCAGAAAAATCAAGTCTCCACCTGTCAATAAAGTTGATAGAATCCACCGATTACCCCGATTACCACAGATTAAAGACAGAGAAACACCGATTAGACGGATGACACGGATCAAACGGATAAGAGGCTTTAATCTGTGTTATCCGTCCGATCCGTCCCATCCGTGTTTAGGTTTTTAGCTTAATCTGTGTCAATCGGTGTAATCGGTGGATTTAAAGATCAAGCGAAGTCCCGGTCGCGGTCGCGGGTCAGGCGGGCACGGCGGGCGGCGCGGGCTTCCGGCGTGTCATCCAATTCAGCAGCAGCCTGCTCGCCGAGCATGGCCTGCTTGAAAGCCTCGTCATCGTACTGGCGGGTGCGCACGACGACCGGCATGGGCACGGCATGGCCGAAGATGAGCGCCTGCTGCTTGGTCTCCAGGCTCGCCAGCACGTTGCGCAGGCTATTGGCGCCGCTCACGCCCGTCAGCACGGCGTCCATGTCCTTCTCATCGTCGAGCAGGCAGCAGATTTTCGTGCCGACCTGCGAGAGCACCTCATCATCAATGCCGCTGGGGCGTTGATCCACGATGAGCAGCGTGACGTTGTACTTGCGCATCTCGCGGGCAATGGTGCCGAAGATGGTCTGCCCGGCCAGGTGAGGCGATAGGAACTTATGCGCCTCCTCGATGGTGATGACTAGGGGACGCGGCTTGGGCGCGTCGTCGCCCATCGCCCGCTCGGTCATCTCCACGTAGATGTGGTGCAGGCGGCGCGTCAGGATGTTGGCGACCAGCATGTACTGCACGGGCCGGTCGTGCTGGCCAAACTCCAGGACGACGTTGCGCCCGCTCTGGAGCGTGTCCAGGATATGCTGCACCGCGTCGTCGTTGCCCGGCACGCCGGGCACAAGGAAGTCCTTGCAATCTTCGACGAGCCGCTGCAATTTGCGCTGGAGCGCTGAGAGCGCGCCCTGATGCGCGTTGTTCTCCCCGACGAACTCCTGGATGTCGGCCATCTCCATCTCCAGGAAGCGCTGCAGCCAGGTCTCTTCCCCGAACTTGCGCACGAGCAGGTAACACGTCTCGACGGCGGTGGCGTTCAAGTTCAACTCGCGTTGGAGCAGGAGGATATCGTCCACCGTGACCTGGCTGTAGGGAATTTTAACTTCAAAATCCGCCTGCACCTTGCGGCGGCGCGAGGAGTGCGGGTCCAGCGTGAAAATCTGAACCTTGTTGCGGAAGTACTGCTTGAGGCCGCGCACCGACGGACGCCCCTCTATCTCGGAGGTGCCCTGCCAGCCGTACTCGCTGTGCATGTCGAAGATGAGGTTGACGGCTTTCTCCGCCTTGATGACCCCGCACAGGCAGAGGCGGGTGAGGAAGGTCTTGCCGGTGCCGGACTTGCCGAAGATGGCGTTGGAACGCTCCACCCAGCGGTCGAGGTTGAGGCAGACGGGCGTATCCATATCGAGGGGCTGCCCGACGTAGAAGAACTTCGGGCCGCCGCGCTCGTCGCCAAAGACCCGGCCCACGTCCTCGCGCGTGGCCTCGTAGACGGGGCTGAAGTGGGCGGGGATGGTCTTGACGGGCTGGAGGCTGGCCTCGTCGTCGGGGCGGGCGGCGTGGGAGACCATGAGCATGGGCCGCAGCTTGACCGTACCGAACGTGCTGGTGCCGGCAAGCACGGCGCGGCTGAGAACATCCTCACGGCGCGGCGGGTTGAGCAGGAAGTGGGGATGGGTGGCGCTGAGCTGCACGTCGCTGAGCAGGGCGAAAAACTGGCTGCGCTCGCCCTGTACGACGACGAACTTGCCCGCGCGCAGGTCTTCGACGCTCTTCCCTTCGGCCAGGCGCATCTCCAGCCCTTCGGTCAGCGACCCGCGCACGATAACGCCCAGCTCTTCCGGTTGGCTTTCGCCCTCATGATGCCCGTTATGCCCGTTACGCTCGCCCAAGTACGTCTCCTGAACTCTGTGTTCGTCTCGCGCACATTATAGCGTGAACACGAGTCGGCGTCAATAGAGGGACGGAGACAGATGAGGAAAAACAAAGACAGAGAGCAGACAAGATTTTTAGACAGGATTAACGGGATTAACCGGATTTCCACCACACAGCTCTCTCTGCGAGGCGCACTTAAGGCGGGGTTGTCAACAAGGCTTCTCTATCTCTCTGTAATCCTGTAAATCCCGTTAATCCTGTCTATTTTTCTCCTTACGCGGCTACTTCTGTTCTTCCTGCGCATGGACAATCCTTGCCAGGCATTCACTCTGCTTTGGGCTTTACGCGGCTACTTCTGTTCTTCCTGCGCTCCCGGAGTCCCCTTGCCCTCCATTGCCGCCGCGCCGATGGAGACGATCTTATCAATCGTCTCTGCCGGAACGCCGTTGATACTGTTAATGGCGACAGTAGGCGCTGTCTGATAGCTGCTGCCGCCCCCTCCGCCCAGGCTGACCAGCCCTGTCTGGCCCTCCAGGTAGGCGGCAAGCTGCCCGGCAGCCAGCAGTGCCAGCGAGACTTTCTCCTTGTCCGATGCATTGGCCGGGACTTGCAGGGACAGCGTCTGCACGTAAGGGTCGTTGGCGGCAGCCGAGGCAACACTGGCTTGCAGCCCATTAAAGCTGCGCACGGCCAGGTCGCCGGTTCCCGAATAGAGTTCCAGATGGATGCTCTTTTCCAAATCCTCTTTGAGAGCGCGTACCGGCGGGATGAGCCGAATCAAAGCGCGTAGCGTGTCGTCAGCCATGGTTGTTCTCCTTGTTAAGATTGAGTGCTTCGAGCGTTTCCGGATGCAGCAGCCTCTCCAGGTTCTTGCGGGCATAGTAAATTCTAGATTTGACCGTTCCGACGTCCGCCGCCATCACTTCGGCGATCTGGGCATAGGAGAGGTCTTCTTCGCAGTAGAGGATAAGCGCCTGCCGCTGCAATTCCGGCAGGCGGTCTATGGCCCGTTGTATCTCGGCATAGAGCAGGGTCCATTGGGCTCGGTCCTCCGGTGAGGGACGCCTATCTTTCACCGCTGCGAGGAGTGTCCCTATCTCGCCGGATTCAACATCCAGTGAGACCGTCTGAAAACGTCCTTTCCGCCGCATCTCGTTATAGCAAAGATTGCGGGCAATGCGAAAAATGAAGGGACGCAGACTCTCGACCGAATGGATGCGTTCCAGGTTCATATAGAGGGCGAGCAGAACGTTGCGTACGATGTCGGCCTCTGATTCACTGCGCCCGATCAGGCGAAACACGAAGCGATGTATCGGCGCTTCCAGCATCGTTTGCAGGCGGTCGAAGGCGAGGCGGTCTCCCGCCCGTGCCCGAAGAAAAAGCTCCTGTTCGGCCTGATGGGACACCGGTTCCTCCCTTCTGAACCTAGAATCGGAGAAGCCAGGGAATTGTTCAAAACAACTTAGCCCCGTCTAGAAAAATCGTAGGTTAGACTAGGAACTCGTTGCGCCTTTATTACCTCGAACAAAGACGAGGTTGGACTGCATTTTTTACAGGAACAGGACGCTCCGTGTCGAAGAAAAGAGAGAGCAGGGGGTTTTGGCGCTCGCATCTTTTTCAGGAGGCATGGCATCCGGTGACGCAAATCACGGTAGGCAGGGCAGAGGCTGTCGTAGCCTCCGCTTCCAGCACCAGGCTGCACGGGTTCGACTGGCTGCGCTTCTGGGCGATTCTGGCCGTCGTCTGCATCCATGTCAGCGATGTGGCCTTGCGCAAGAACAACTACTTCCCGCAGATGACCGCCGAAGCGGCGTGCTACTATGCGTTTGCGGCCTGCCTGCGCTTCTGCGTCCCCGTGTTCTTCATGATGTCGGCCTTTCTCATCGAGAGGCGCCTGCTGGAGCGCGGGCCGCAACGGGCCGCTCGCTGGAAGCGGTACCTGACTCCGCTGGTCGGGGCGTCGCTGGTCTATACCCTGTTGGCCCTCGCCATAGCAAAGGCTCAGCATAAGCCCCTCGCGCCAACCCATCTGGCGGCGATGGTACTCAGCGGCCAGGCCTGCTACCATACCTGGTTTCTGCTCAACATAGTAGCGTATGCTCTGATGCACCGTTTCCTGCGCGCCCTAGCATCCCCGGCCCGATTTGGCCTTGTCCTCCTCGGCTACACCGTGTTCTTCGCGCTGACGTTCGGGCACTTTGATCGCTTTCAGGCGTCCAGCCCATTCGCTGTGGCGTTCTGGAATATCCTGATGGGCCTCCCTTACTATGTAACCGGCATCTGGGCGGCGCAGCAGACGGGGCGCGTGCGCTCCTGGTCGGTCTGGACGGTCAAGGCCCTGTTTCTGCTTGGCATCGCGGCGGCCATTTTCTACGGTGTGGGCCTGCGCGAACGCAGTTTTTATAATCCCGGCACGGAACTTCTAGCGGTGTCAGCGTTCTTCTGGGCGCTGGGCGCGAACGTGCGCCCGCCCGCCGCCGTCGCCTACATCGGCGGTCTTTCACTGGGCATCTACCTGTGGCATCCGCTGATCCTGGCGCCGTTACGAGCCTGCGAGGGAAGGTGGGCCCGTCAAGCAATCTCTCCCGGAATAACGCTGGTGTTGCTGCTTCTGGAGGTCGCGCTGGCCCTGGGAGGCAGCCTGCTGATCTCCCGGATGCTCGCCCGCTACCCGCGCCTGCGCGGCCTGGCGCAGTAGGCAGGACTTTACGGGATAGAGTCTGTGCAAGCCCCAATCTCAGGGTTGACAAAACCTGCGGGTATATGTTAGACTCCACACAATTGAGAGCGCGTCCTTTTAAGAGAGTCCGGTGAGGCTGGAAAGGGCGGGGCGATATGTGCAACTCTGTCGTGGCAGTATGGCCGGAAAATGGCCTGGTTCGTCACGCAGGTTGGCACCTATCTGTATCTATACAGGAGTGAGTACGCCTTCACCGGTCGGCCCATGGCGGCCCGGGAAGGCGTTTTTGGCATGTGGGCCGCTGGAATGAACGCGCGTTACAGGAGTGCGAGGGCATGGCGGGAGAAGAGAAGCGGACGCAGGGCGCAGTGCAGGTAATGGATGCCGATGACATTCGCCGCGCCCTCAGGCGCATCGCCCATGAGATCGTGGAGAAAAATCACGGGGCCGAGAATCTGGCGCTGGTCGGCATTTTGACGCGCGGCGTGCCCCTGGCTGAACGATTGGCCTGGCTGCTGCAGCAGATCGAAGGCGTGGCCGTCCCGGTCGGCAGGCTCGACATCGGCCTCTACCGTGACGACTACGCCTCCAATCCTGCCGGACGGCCCGCGCTCACGCCAACCGCCATCCCCTTCGACGTGACCGGGAAGCGGATCGTGCTGGTAGACGAGGTGCTGTTCACGGGACGGACCGTGCGCGCCGCCATCGCCGCCCTGCTCGACCTGGGCCGGCCCGCCAGCATCCAACTGGCCGTGCTGCTCGACCGGGGACATCGCGAATTGCCCATTCGCCCGGATTTCGTCGGAAAAAACGTGCCGACGGCCCGCCAGGAGCACGTGCAGGTGCTGCTGCGCGAGGTGGACGGCGAGGACCGGGCGCTCATTCGCAAGCCGGGGATGGCGAATGAACGCTGAAGCGTGCTGGGAGGAGATGATCCGACAGGGCGGCGCCGATTTCCCCCCGGGGTGGGGCCGGATGATGACCGACGCCGCTTACTGGCAGCCGGCGGTGGCGGCGATCTGCGCCGCACATAATCTGCCTTTTGCCGGGACGATGATTCCTGGCGTGGAAGGCTCACACGCCGTTTTCCTAACGCCGGATTTTGTAGTGAAAATCTATGCAGCGCCCTGGCCCGTCTGGTTTGC
Organism: Chthonomonadaceae bacterium; assembly: GCA_035650735.1. Lineage (GTDB taxonomy): Bacteria > Armatimonadota > Chthonomonadetes > Chthonomonadales > Chthonomonadaceae > DASRGL01. The sequence continues at coordinate 12,442 of DASRGZ010000011.1, read as the reverse complement.
GCGCGAGGTCGAGTGCCTGCGCGTGCTGGAAGCGGTTCCGGAAGCCAGAGCGCCGCGCCTGCTGGCGCAGGGGCAGGCCACCAATGGCGACGCCGCACATCCCTATCTGGTGATGGAGCGGCTGCCGGGAGAGCCGCTGAGCGCGTGCTGGGAGGGGATGAACCCCTCGGAGCGGTGTTCGGTGGCGGCGCAGATCGGTCCGATGGTGCGCGCGCTGCACGCGGCGCCGATTGAGTCCCTGGAAGCCTTTCCGAAAGCGCCGTCCGCGTGGGTACGGCGGATGCGCGCCCGCGCCGCCAATTGCGCCAGGTTCCTTCATGAGTACAATCTGGCGCCGCACCTGGAAGCAGAATTGCCCAGGTTTTTGCCGGAAAACCTGCACTTGATAACCGAAGATTTCCGGCCCTGCCTGCTCAACGCCGACCTGCACGGCGACCATATCCTGGTGGAGCGCCGCGCGGGGGGATGGCAGGTGACCGGGCAGATTGATTTCGGCGATGCAGAGGTCGGCCCGGTCGAGTACGAGTGGTTCGCGCTTTGCATAGACGCCTTCCGGGGAGATAAGGACGTGATGCGCGCGTTCTTCGCCGCCTATGGCTGGCCGCTGCCGATGGAAGCGGCGACCCGGCAGCGTGTCAAGCTCACGATGCTGCTGCATACCTTTCCGAACATCGGTAAGTGCGCCGAACTTGCCGGAAAGCCGACCGATGCGCCGACCCTGGATGCGTTGCTCGACTCGTTCTGGCCCGATTGAATCGGAGAATGGCTCACTGATGAAACATCTGCTCACCCTGCGCGAGACTTCCGCCGCCGACATCGGCTATATACTGGATACGGCGACGGCGTTCAAGGAGATCCTGGAGCGCCCGGTCAAGAAGGTACCGACGCTGCGCGGGCGCGCGATGATCACCCTCTTTTATGAGAACTCCACGCGCACGCGCACCTCCTTCGAGATGGCCGCCAAGATCATGAGCGCGGAAGCGATCAATATCGCGGTGGCGCAGTCGTCGGTGGCGAAGGGCGAGAGCCTGAAGGATACGCTGCTTACGCTCCAATCCCTTAAGGCCGATTGCATTGTGATGCGCCATTCCGCCTCCGGCGCAGCGCAGTTTGCGGCAGAGCATCTACATATTCCGGTGGTGAACGCGGGGGACGGGCGGCATGAGCACCCGACGCAGGGCTTGCTCGATATGCTTACCATCCGCCAGCACAAGGGCGCTCTCCACGGCCTGACGGTCGCCATCGTCGGCGACATCCTGCACAGCCGCGTAGCCCGCTCCAACCTCTGGGGGCTGACCAGGATGGGCGCAAACGTCCGGTTGGTCGGGCCGCGCACGCTGCTGCCTCCTGACGCCGACCGGCTGCCCGTCCAGATCTATGACGACCTACGCGCGGGGCTGGAAGGGGCCGACGTCGTGAACGTCCTGCGTCTGCAAACCGAGCGCATGGAGAAGGGCCTGCTGCCGAGCCTGCGGGAGTACTCTCGCCTGTTCGGAGTCTCCGTCAACAGCCTGAAGGCGGCCAGGCCGGATGTGCTGGTGCTGCATCCCGGCCCTATGAATCGGGGCGTGGAGATCTCGGCGGAGGTCGCCGATGGAGCGTATGGCATCCGCAGCGCCATTGAGGAGCAGGTGACCAACGGCGTCGCCGTCCGCATGGCCGTCCTCTACCTGCTGATGGGCCCGCAGAGCGGCCCCGCGCCCGAAGCCTGACCGCATGCGGCCACTGTAGGACGAAAAGGTAAGATACGATGGCACAATCCGTAACATCAATCGCGCCGCCGTCTCTGGGCAAGATGACCTACGAGGAGTTTCTCGATTGGCCGGGCGAAAACCAGCACGTCGAGTGGGTCAACGGAGAGGTCGTCCCCATGAGGCCGGTAACCAAGCAGCATCAGGATGTGCGCAGATTCCTAGTAGTCCATCCAGGTAGAACGTTGGCATAGCCTTGAGATAGACGGAATGCTAGGCTTATCTCATTACCCATACAAACTTTCTACCTTGAAGGAGTAAAGGAGTACTAGTACGACTGCTCTCCGAATTTGTGGAAGTTCACTCGTGCGGAGCTATCGGCGAGGAACCATACAACATGAAGCTCGGGGCCGGACTGCCCGGACGGTCGCCCGATATTCTCTTTGTCGCTAACGAGAACCTGCATCGTATGAGAGACGGCTATCTGGATGGTCCTGCCGACCTCGTGATAGGGGTCATCAGTCCGGGTAGTCGCAAGGTAGATAAGGAAGAGAAGTTCCGCGAATACGAGCGGGGAGGCGTGTCCGAATACTGGATAATAGATCCCAAACGCAAAGAGGCGGAGTTCTATCAGCTTGGCCCGCAGGGAACCTATCAGCGCGTGCCGGTCGGTGAGGACGGTATCTATCGCAGTGGTATCCTGAACGGTTTCTGGCTGCGCGTGGGGTGGCTGTGGCAGAATCCCCTGCCGCCGTTGCGAGATGTGCTGAAAGAGTGGGGAATGGCGTAGGCATGTCCCGCGCCGCGCAGAGGAGAGAAGGGTGAAACGGATTTTGGCCGGTGGGCGGGTGATAGACCCGTCGCAGAATATAGACCGCGAGGCGGACGTCTTGATTGACGGCGACCGCATTGTCGGCATCGTCGCGCCAGGAGAGGCGACAAACGGCGCGGAGCGCATAGACGTGCGCGGCAAGGTCGTCACGCCGGGGCTGATTGATATTCATGTCCATCTGCGCGAGCCGGGCTTTGAGTACAAGGAAGATATCGAAAGCGGCACGCGGGCGGCGGCGGCGGGCGGCTTTACCCGCGTCTGCTGCATGCCCAACACCGATCCGGCCATTGACACGACGGCGGTCGTGCGCCAGATCCTTGAGCGGGCGGAGCAGGTCGGCAGCGCGCGCGTCCATCCCATCGGGGCGGCGACCCGCGCCATGCAGGGTGACCAACTGAGCGAAATGGCCGACCTCAAAGCCGCCGGCGCGGTCGCCATCTCCGACGATGCCTTCCCGCTGCAAAGCGCCGAAACGATGCGTCGCGTGATGGAGTACTGCGCCATGCTCGATCTGCCGCTGCTGACCCACAACGAGGACAAGAGCCTGACCGCCAGAGGCGCAATGAACGAGGGCTACACGGCCACCGTCCTGGGCGTGCCGGGCATGCCGGGAGTTGCCGAGGACATCGCTGCCGCCCGCAACGTCCTGCTTGCCAAGCTCACCGGCTGCCGGCTGCACCTGCTCCACATCTCCACCGCCAAGACGATAGACATCCTGCGCAAAGCCAAAGCCTGGGGCGTGAAGGTCACGGGCGAAGCCTGCCCGCATCATTGGGCACTTACGGACGAAGCCTGTATGGACTATAACACGAACGCCAAGATGAACCCGCCCCTGCGCACGCCGGAGGATTGCGAGGCCATCCAGCAGGGGCTGGCAGACGGCACGATTGACTGCATCGCTACCGACCACGCGCCGCACGCCGAATACGAAAAAGAGGTCGAATTCGAGGCTGCGCCTTTCGGCATCCTGGGCCTGGAGACGGCGTTCCCGCTGGTCTACACGACGCTGGTGAAGCCCGGCATTCTCTCTCTCGCTGCGGCCATCGCCAAGATGACTGCCGAACCGGCGCGCGTTCTCGGCCTGCCGGAGGACGTCGGCACGCTCAAGCCCGGTGCGCCCGCCGATGTGGCCGTGCTGGATTTAGAGAAGGTCTGGAAAGTGGACCGCAACGCCCTTCAGTCCAAGTCCAAAAACACGCCCTTCGACGGCTGGGAGCTTCAGGGCAAGGCGGTCTTCACGCTCGTCGGCGGAAAGAGAGTGCAGCCGTAAGACTCATTAGAGGCGACTATGGCACTGGCGTACTTGATTTTACAGAACGGCAACCTCCTGACGATGGATGCGGCGCAGCCGAAAGCGCAGGCCGTCGCCGTCGCGCGGGACGGGCGCATCCTGGCGGTCGGGACGGATAGCCAGGTCGGCAGCCTGGCGGACGCGGCGACGCGCGTGATAGACCTGCGCGGGCGCACGCTCCTTCCCGGCTTCTTCGACTGCCACATGCACATCCTGTGGCTGGGCATCAACCTCGGCCACGTAGACCTTTCCTCTCCGCCGGTCAAGGATAAGGAAGACATCGTGCGCCTGCTGCGGGAGCGGCTGGAAGCGCAGCCGGATCTGACGTGCGTGCAGGGCAACCGCTACAATCAAAACGCGCTGCCGGGCGGCCAGCACGTCACGCGCTACGACCTGGATCGGGTCTCGGCGGAGGTGCCCGTGCGCATCGTCCATACTTCCGGCCATGCCGCCGTCGTCAACAGCAAGGCGCTGGAGCGGCTGGGCATCACCCGCGACACGCCCGACCCCGTCGGCGGCGAGATCGTGCGGGATGCACGCGGCGAGCCGACGGGCGTGCTGCTGGAGACGGCCAGCTGGAACGACCTGGATAAGATCCTGCCGGAAGTGATGCCCGCCGAGGCCGTGGAGGCCCTGGGCCGCGCCAATCGCTATCTGCTGGAGCGCGGCATCACCAGCGCCAGCGACGCCAATACCGAGCCGAGCGATGTAGACCTCTACCGGCAGGCGGTGGAGCGCGCCGCCTTGCAGGTGCGGGCAACCTGCATGATTAATTGGGCGGAGGTGGTCAAGCAGGCGGGAGGGAAGAACGTGCCCGGCCCTGACGACCTACAGCCGACCGGCCTGGGCATTAACTGGCATCGGCTGCACGTCGGGCAGGCCAAGCTCTTCTCCGATGGCGCTATCACCACCCGCACCTGCTGGCTCAGCCGGCCCTTTGAGGGCATGCCGGACAACTTCGGGATGCCCCTGCATCCACCGGACGAGCTGCGCGAGCTTATCCGTCTGGCGCATAACGCGGGCTGGCAGATAGCCACGCACGCCATCGGCGACCGCGCCATCAACCTGGTTCTTTCCGCCTACGCAGAGGCGCAGCGCCAGCGCACACGCCACCGCCCCGGCCACCGCATCGAGCACTGTATGCTGTTGGACGACGAGTTGATAATGCGCCTGCGCCGACAGAACATCTGGAGCATCGGCCAGCCGGAGTTTATCCTGCGATTGGGCGACGCCTATGTGATGGCGCTGGGCGAGGAGCGCGCCAATCGCCTCTCGCCTTACGCCTCCCTGGATGCGCATAACGTCGCGCAGGCGTTTAGCTCGGACTGTCCGGTAGTGCCGGGCGCACCGCTGGACGGCCTGCGCGCGGCCCTGGAGCGCAAGACGCCGGGCGGGCGCATCCTGAATGCCGCCGAGCGTCTCTCTGCGGAGGCCGCGCTCTACGCTTATACCGCCGCGCCTGCCTACGCAACCCGCACCGAGCGCGACCGGGGAAGCATCGAGGCCGGCAAGTGGGCCGATTTTGCCCTGCTTACCGCCGACCCGACGGCTACACCGGTAGACGAGTGGGAGCGCGTGCGCGTGGAGGCGACGTTCGTGGGCGGCGAGTGCCTGTACGGCGGGGAAGCGCTGGACTAGCCATGACCGACTGGTACGACCTGGACGCCTTCTGGGAGGCGACGGCGCCCATGATGTTCGATGAGAAACGCTGGGCGGCGACCGCTGCGGAAGTGGACCAGGTGCTGACGCTGCTCGGATTGGAACCGGGCACGGCCATTCTCGATCTATGCTGTGGCCCCGGCAGGCATTCACTCGAGCTGGCGCGGCGCGGCTACCAGGTTACCGGCGTGGACAGGACGGCGGCGCACCTGGAAAAGGCCCGCGCTCAGGCGGAAGTCGAGGGGCTGAACGTCGAGTTCGTTCAAGAAGATATGCGCCGATTCTGCCGCCCGGAGGCGTTCGGCGGGGCCATCAACCTCTTTACGTCGTTCGGCTACTTTGAAGACCCTGCCGACGACGGCCAGGTGATCGCCAACCTGCGCCGCTCCCTCAAGCCGGGCGGGACGCTGGTCATGGATATTGTGGGCAAGGAGGTGCTCGCGCGCAACTTTCGCGAACGGTTCTGGGAGGAGAAGGAGGGCGTGCTGCTCCTGCAAGAACCGAAGATCAGCCGGTTTTGGAGCTGGATAGATGGGCGCTGGATCGTCATCCAGGGGAATGCGCGGCGCGAGTTCACCGTCTCGCACCGCCTCTACTCGGGCGCGGAACTCTACGCCCTATTGAAAGAGTATGACTTCCGGGATGTCGAGATTTACGGCGACCTCTCCGGCTCACCCTACGACCACACGGCGCGGCGGTTGGTCGCGGTTGCACGCACATAAAAAGGAAGCAGACATGGCCCTCACCCCCGGCCCCTCATGCAGGGTGTAGGGAGTAGGGTATAGGGTGTAGGGGCGCCCTCACCCCGGCCCCTACTGCAAGGGTCGGGGCTACCATGGTTCGCCTCACTGCCAGGGTCGGCAAGGGTACGGCCCTTGCCTCCGCCTTGCGACACGGCTCTGCCTTGCCACACCCCTCCGCCTGGCGATCCACGCTGCGGGAGAGGGGAGCGGCCCCCACCCCTTTATCCCACTGCCAGGGGCGGGCCTATAACGGTTCGGCACTCCGCCTAGCGATCCCCAAGAACAGGGGAGGGGAGAGGAAAAGCCGGGTCCCTCCCTTCCCTTGTAGGAAAGGGGGCCGGGGGGTTAGGTAACACACGAGAGAAGGAAGCTTGAGATTACTAGGGGAAGTATGAGAGCTATTCTGGCATTGGAAGATGGGACGATTTTTGAGGGCGAGTCGCTGGGCGCGCCGGGACGCACCTACGGCGAGGTCGTCTTTAATACGGGCATGACCGGCTACCAGGAGATACTGACCGATCCGTCCTACGCGGGGCAGATCGTCGCCTTGACCTATCCTCTGGTCGGCAACTACGGCATCAATCCCGACGACTTCGAGTCGCGGCGCGTGCAGGTGGAAGGCTTCATCGTGCGGGAAGCCGCCGATGTGCCGAGCAACTGGCGGGCCGCGCAAAGCCTGGATGCGTTTCTCCGGGAGCGGGGCGTCGTCGGCATCCAGGGGGTGGATACCCGCGCCCTCACCCGCGCCCTGCGCGTGCGCGGCGTGATGATGGGCGCCATCTCCACCGAGGATACGCCCGCGCAGCTTCTGGCCCGTCTGAAGGCGGCACCCGACTACGCCGGCGTGGACTACGTGCGCAAAGTGACCACCGAGCAGCCCTACCGCTGGCCGGTACAGGCCGATTGGCCCCATGAAGTGGAGGCGGAGTCCATAGAACGCTCCGAGCCGCCCCTGCGCGTCGCGCTGCTTGACTGCGGCGTTAAGTACAACATTCTCCGCAACCTGGCCCATCTTGGCTGCGAAACGACGGTCTACCCCTGTACGGCGTCGGCCTCTGAAATTCTGCGCGCCGATCCCGACGGGATCCTGCTCTCGCCCGGCCCCGGCGATCCGGCGCAGCTCGGCTATATCGTAGATACGGTGCGCGCTCTCGTCGGCAAGAAGCCTATCATGGGCGTCTGCCTGGGTAACCAGATCCTCGGCTATGCGTTCGGAAGTCGCACTTTTAAGCTAAAATTTGGACATCGTGGCAGCAACCACCCGGTCAAAGACCTGACGACCGGGCGGGTCTATATCACGTCGCAAAATCATGGCTACGCGGTAGATCCCGACGGCCTCCAGGATGGTATGGAGGTCGCCCACATCAATCTCAACGACGGCACCGTCGAAGGGTTGCGGCATCGGGAACTGCCCATCTTCTCGATCCAGTACCACCCGGAAGCATCCCCCGGTCCGACCGACAGCGCCTACTTCTTCCGACAGTTTGTGGCGATGATGCAGCAGGCGCAGGGAGAAACGCATGCAAACCCAGAATCCTCCAGTGAACCCAGGTAGTCCCCGCAGTCAGGCCGATTCGCGCGCGCGACGCGAGGCACGCAACCAGCGCACGCGACGCCGCCTGAAAATTATTTTTCCCTTCCTGTTGGTGCTCGTGTTTGTGGTGTATGCGTTTACCACCAACTTCATTCCCTCCGAAAGCATGTTGCCCGGCATTAAGCCGGGCGATCATGTGCTGACCATGCGCGCCTGGCTGGCCTTTGCCAATGGACGCATGCCGGCGCGCGGCGACATCATCACCTTCGTTTTGCCCGAGGGGAAAGGCGGCCCAGGCGGGGACAACGCCGCCAGCGCCCAGGAGCAAGGCTCTCAGGATCAAAATTCCGAAGAGGGAGGCAGGCGCAAGTTTTTCCTGTTTCAGAAGGAGTCGAAGGACGTCCTGATCAAGCGCGTCATCGGGCTGCCGGGGGAGACGGTGATGATACGCGGCAATGATGTCTATATCAACGGCACGAAGCTTACCGAGAACTATCCTATTATCCCGGTAGACCATCCGGAGTTTCAGGAGTATGCCTTTGCCACCGAGGACAATCCGCTTAAGCTGGGGCCGGATGAAGTCTTTGTGCTGGGCGATAATCGCAACAACAGCGAAGACGGGCGCTTCTGGGGGCCGCTGAAGCGCGACCAGATCATCGGTAAGTTTGTCAAGGTGCTCTGGAATGAGGGAGAGAATGGCCCCAACGAGAAACGTGCCCGACAAGAAGAGAGCCGCCCGCAATCTCCATAACACGCCTGGGCAAATGGTCATCTTCCGGGCCGATAGAGAAGACCAGGCCCAACGGAGCGCCCGTCCCGCTGACTCGACAGGTCTTGCGGACGGCAGCAGGCCGGGAGCGGCAAAGCCCTGGAACGGCCTGCTGGCCGGGGGCGTGCTGATCCTTATCCTGGCGCTGATGGTGGGGCTGCGGGTGGTGGCCCTGGACTCGGACGCCTACCCGCGTCTGTCCTGGAGCAGCGGGCTGCTGACGGATGAAGGCTTCTACATCCATAACGCCCGCAACCAGGTGCTCTTCGGGCATCCGGCCACGGACGATTTTAATAATATGCTGATCATGCCCGCCCTCCACTACCTGCAAGTGGCCGTCTTTACCCTGGCAGGCGTGGGAGCGGTGCAGGCCCGGCTGATCTCAGTGGTTCTGAGCCTGCTGACTCTGCCGATATTCTTTGCGGCGCTGCGCCGACTGTTCGGGTTGCGGGTGGCGGCCATCGCCACGCTGTTTTTGGGGCTGGACCATTCGTACCTGCTCTATAACCGCATGGCCCTGATGGACACGCCCGCCGCTCTGCTGCTGGTCTGCGCGTTTGCCGCCTTCGTTCGGGGAACGGAAAAGCAGGAAGAGGAAAAGGGCCGGGAGCCAGGGGTTGCGGCGCAAAGCGTAGGGATACGGAAGGCGGCTCGCGCTTCCGCGCTGTCCCTGTTCTGGTGTGGCCTTTGGCTGGCGCTGGCCTATATGACGCGCGGGCTGTGCGCGTTTCTGCTGCCGGCGCCGCTGGTGGCGCTGTGGATGATGCGCGGGCAGATGAAGCTGAGCGCGTGGAGGCGGGCCAGCCTGGCGGTGCTTGTCGGGCTGGGGGTGGCACTGGGACTTTACCTGGTGCTGTGGTACGCGCCGCATCGGGCGGAGTTGGCGCACTTTAACGTCTACTACCTCCGGAATCAGATGATGCCCCATAGCCTCAACCATCTACGCCAGAACATCGTCCATGGGCTCTTCGGGGACGACCGAGGTATGTCGCCCTACCTGGTCCGCCATACGCCCGTGCAGTTTGCGCTGGCCCTGGCGGGACTGTTCTGGTGGCGCCGTCGGCCTGCGGGACGGTTCTCGCCCGCCCAGACCGCAGGCGTCCTGTTCCTGGGGTTGTGGCTGTTGGCGATGTGGGCCGTGCTGGCGGTGATCTCCTACTCGCCGAGCCGTTATTATGTGCTGTTCTATCCGGTGATGGCGGCGGTGGCGGCGCTGGCGCTGGTCCATCTGCGCGAGATCGGCGCGGAACTGGCAGAGAATACGCCCCTGCGCGTGCTGCTGGGCGGCTTCCTGGCCTACCATGTGGCAGAGGCGTTCCTGCATCATGCCAGCCGGAGCACCGACGTGGCGCTTTATGTCTTTACCGGTGTGGTCATGGCGCTGCTGTGGGCCTGGCCGCGCGTCGGACAATGGCTCCCAAAGGATCTGTTCCGCAGAGGAGCGGTGCTTCCGGCGGCGGTGCTTGGGGTGTGGGCCGTGATCAATCTCTACTGGATGGGCGGCTGGCTCCTGCATCTGACCTATCGGCAGAAACAGGCTGACCGGTGGCTTGCCGCGCATTTGCCGCCCGACAGCGTTCTGTTGGGCGATATCGCGCCGTGCTTATGCCTGAATAATCGATTCAAGGCGATCCACGTCCAGGTGGATCTATGCAACGACCACCAGCCGGTGGAGCGGTTCGCGCCGGCCCCACGCTACATTCTTATTCTGGACGGCAATTGGAAGGAGCGTTGGTGGATGAAGCACTACCCGGATCTCGTCGCGCCGGAGCGCCGGGTGCATCTGTTTCCGCGTCTGCTCCGCTTTTCGGTCGGCGTGTACGCGGTGCCGGGAGAACTCGGCTCCAGCCCTGGTGGCCCTCATCCCGGCCTGCGGCCACCCCTCTCCCACGCTGCGGGAGAGGGGAAAGGTGAAGCCGGGTCACCCCCTTCCCTACGAGGGAAGGGAACGGGGGGTTAGGTCAACCGGGAGCGGTACCGGAGGGTTAGGGTCAATAGGATGGAGTTCTCTGTCTAATTATGCCAAAGAACGCAGATATTAAGAAGGTTATGGTCATCGGGTCCGGGCCGATCATTATCGGTCAGGCCGCCGAGTTCGATTACGCCGGAACGCAGGCCTGTCGTGCCCTGCGCGAGGAAGGCGTCTCCGTCGTTCTGGTGAACTCCAACCCGGCCACCATCATGACGGATACCGAAGTGGCCGACCGGGTCTACATCGAGCCGCTGACCGTAGAGTTCGCCGATAGGGTTATGGCGCGCGAGCGACCCGACGGCCTGCTGCCGACACTGGGCGGGCAGACGGGACTGAACCTGGCGACGCAGTTGGCCGAGGCGGGCATCCTGGAAAAATACAACGTCCGGCTGTTGGGCACGCCGCTCGAATCCATCCGAAAGGCGGAAGACCGGCAGGAGTTCCGGGCGCTGATGCGGGCCATCGGAGAGCCGGTCCCGGAATCCTGGATCATCACCGATGAGCGGCAACTGGCCGAGCCGGCGGCGGCAGGCATCTGGCCGCTGATCGTGCGCCCGGCCTACACGCTGGGCGGCACGGGCGGCGGCATCGCCCACAACGAGGCTGAGCTTTACGAGATCGCCCGGCGCGGCCTGGCGCTCTCCATGCGGCATCAGGTGATGGTCGAGCGCTACCTGTCCGGCTGGAAAGAGATCGAGTACGAGGTGATGCGCGACGCCAACGATACCGCCATCACCGTCTGTAACATGGAGAACCTTGACCCGATGGGCGTCCATACGGGCGACAGCATCGTGGTCGCGCCCTCGCAGACGCTCTCCGACAAAGAGTACCAGATGCTGCGCACGGCCTCGCTCAAGATCATCCGGGCGCTGGGCATCGAGGGCGGCTGCAATGTCCAGTTGGCGCTAGACCCAAACTCGTTCGCCTACTACGTCATCGAGGTCAATCCGCGCGTGTCGCGTTCGTCTGCGCTAGCCTCCAAGGCGACGGGCTACCCGATAGCGCGCGTCGCCTCCAAGATCGCCATCGGCCTGCGCCTGGACGAGATCGAGAACGCAGTCACAAAGAAGACGCTGGCCTGCTTTGAGCCGGCGCTGGACTACTGCGTAGTCAAGATCCCGCGCTGGCCTTTCGATAAGTTTACGGTGGCAGACCGGCGTATCGGCACGCAGATGAAGGCGACCGGCGAGGTCATGGCGATAGATCGCGCCTTTGAGCCGGCGCTAATGAAGGCTATTCGGTCTCTGGAGGTCGGGATCTACGGCCTGGCGAACAAGACCGGCCATCAATTGAGCGATATCCAGCTGGAGGAGGCGATCCGCGTCCCCAACGACGAGCGGCTGTGGGCGATCACGGAGGGCTTCCGGCGCGGCATGATGGTCGAAGAGATACAGGCCCTCAGCAACATTGACCCCTGGTTCCTGCGCAAGCTGGAAGGGCTGGTAGCTCTGGAGACGCGCTTAAAGCTCAACGGACGCGCCATCGCGCGCCTTGCGGAGGAGGGCAACGGCACGTCTGAGGTCAACGCGCCCGGAGGCGAGAAGGTGAACTGCCTGGAGACGGCGCATCACCGCATCTTAAAGCTGCTGCGCGAGGCCAAGCACGCCGGGTTTGCCGACCGAACCATCGCCGATTTTGCGGGCATTCCGGAGATGAAGCTGCGCGCGCTGCGCAAGCGGTTGGGCATCGTGCCCACGTATAAGATGGTGGATACGTGCGCAGCGGAGTTTGAAGCGGCCACGCCCTACTTCTACTCCTGCTACGACACCGAAGACGAGCAGTAAATGTGAACCACCCGCTAACGCTAGAGGCACGGAGACACGGAGGAAAAGCCACACGGAGAAAAGCCAAGAGAAAGAGAGAAAGACAAAAGCCTTTGGACAGGATGAACGGGATGAACTGGATTTCAACCTCACAGATAAGCCTTGTTTCTCTACCTTTGTGTAATCCT
>DASRGZ010000010.1:0-39483 GCA_035650735.1 Chthonomonadaceae bacterium | reverse complement strand
GGCGCTTTAAGGCATCTCTTATGGCACAATAACGGGTGAGGTTGTCGCTCATTTTAGGTTCTCCAGTGTCTGTGGTAAGCACTAGAGTACCCAATGCGGCAACCTCTACGCCCTCCTTCCAAAAAGTGTACGGCAGTGAACTCAGTACCATAGATTTGCTCCTTAAAGTTTGTTAAGCCGCCGCGCGCTAGACGCGCGTGGTATTCACGAGGCGACTGCTGCCAACGTTAGCGCGCCACGTAAGGAAAACGCTGACGCTGACGCCACCGCAGGAACAGAGAGGTGATGGCGGCGCTCAGACAGCCCATGGGCAGCCAGTACAATAGTTGAAATAGCGTGAAGAACGCGATCTCCGTGCGCGGCAACACGAGCAGACTTATCACTGCCATATGCAAGATGAGAAAGATCAGCGCGCGGCACGTGCCGGCGGCAACCTGCGCCGACGTTGTCAGCCCGGTCAGGCAGCCCGCCGCCACAGGGGCTACCGGTGCAAGCACAAAGAGAAAGAGCGGAAGATCTGGCTTGCGTGCGTTGAGCGTATAGATCTCCAGCGTCAGCAGACAGAGGGCGGAGGCAACTCCGAAAAAGCCAAAAGCCCGCCAGGTAGCCGGCCCTATGCGCCGTGCCAGACTGCGACGCGGCGCTTTCTCGCTCCAGGCTTCCACAAACGCCTGCCCGATTAAGGACGGGTCACCGTGCTCTTGCATCGCGGCGTACAGCGCCTTCTCCTCCGGCAGACCTTGCTCCTGGTACTCCTCGACGATAGCCCACAGATGCGCCTCCGCCTCCTGACGGAAGCTCTGGCGGACCGCATAGGGCACGATGCCAAGCAGCGGAGCGCACAGATAGTCCAGGTAGTCCTGCACCTGCTCCTGTGCGTCCACAGGCGCCGGTTGAGACGCAGAGGCATGCCGTTCAGGCTGGCTGCTCACGCGGTAGGTCTCCCAAGCGCGGAGCCTGGGCAATGAGCGCGTTCATCGCCTGGGCAAACTTATCCCAGACCTCCACTCGACGCGCCAGTTCCGCGCGGCCCGCTTCGGTGATGGTGTAGATGCGGCGCGGTCGTTCGCCTTCCAGGTGCTCCCACTCCCCCACGACCAGCCCATCCTTTTCCAACGCGTGCAGCACCGGATAGAGCGTGCCGCGTTTGAACTTCAGTGCCTCGCCGGCTCGCTCTGCAATGGCCCGCCCGATGGCATAGGTATGTTGCGGCCCCTCATTCAGTATCGCCAGCACGAGGGTCGGCGTGTTCCCTTTCAATAGCTCCCGCTCATCATCCAAGGATGTCTCCTCCCCTCTTTGTTATACACTGAAGTATATTCGATAATATAGAATATGTCAAGCCCTCAAATAAAAATTGCCTGCCGTTTTTGCTGTGAACATCGGCAGGCTAAGACCCCTGTCGGCCCAATGGTTTAGCGGGGATCGCCATCGGTATAGACGGCAATCTGCGGCGGGCCGAAACGGTGCGTGGTGGGATAGTATTCCTCCAGGAGAAGCAGATGGTCGTCGGGGGCGATGGTTTCGGTTTCGGAGACGGGCATTGCCTGCACCCCCTTGCGGCTTTCCGTACGCCGCAACGCCACCATAATTCCCTGTGCCCGCAAGGCCCCGATGGTCGCGCCGGCCAGTCCCCTCTCTGTGATCTCCTCCGGCGCGAGCCAGCGCAGTGCCAGGAGGCGCTTGCCGAGCGTAAAACCCTGCTCTACCCCCGGCTGAAGCGCACACGCCACGAACGTCGCCGCCGCCGTCGCCGCCGCGTTGACCGCGCGGTCGATCCCCAGCCCGACGCCCAGCTTATCCGCCAGTTCCGAGTCATAGATGCGAATGACGCTGCGCAGTTTGGGGTTGATCATCTCCGCCTGGTGGGCGATGCGCAGGCTGTCCAGGTCGTTGGTCGTGGTGACGATGACGGCGCGGGATCTGGCAACGTTGGCCTGCTGCAAGATGCTATCGCGGTTGGCGTCGCCGATGATGACGTGCATCTGATCCTGCAACGCCGGAACCGACTCGTGATCAGGGTGCCGCTCGATGGCGACGACCGGTTCGCCGCTGCGATGCAGCTCCTCCGCAACCCGGGTGCCCACATCACCCAACCCGATGACGACGATATGGTTGGTCAAGCTGGTCGTGCGATGGCCCAGAGCCTGCTCCACGCGCACGGCCACAATGTAGTCGGTGATGATGCCGAACACGATGGCGGCCAGCGTGACCGCGGCGATCATGACGCCGCAGCCGTAGAGCTTGAGCCAATCGGGCGCGTTGCTCAGGTTATAGTCGCCAAAGCCTACGGTCGTCATCATGGTGATAACAAAATAGAAGCAGTCGATCCAGCGAGGCGAACCGGGCAGCGCCGCGTGGAAGACAAAGACGCTCACCATCATCAGGCTCAGCAGCGCCAGGAACGCCGCGCGCAGGACGCGGGGGGTGCGCCGCCAGACGCGCTGCAAGGTGCTGGCCGGAAAGAGTGGGCGGTGGAGCAGGGCGAGCAGTTGCGCTCCCAGGCGGCTCTTCCCTGCATGGGCCGTATCCCTGGGAGGCAGGTACCCGGCCAGGCGCAGGCGCTCCGTCGCCGGGCCGGAGGCGGCTGCGATCAGCGCATCGCCCGCCCTCAACGCCGTCTCCGGGGGAATCGCTGCCTCCTCCTGCGGCCCGGCAGCGGGGCAGACGCGCCACGGCGCGGGAGCGGCGGACGCTGTCGGCGTGCCCCGAGAGCGTACCAGGGCGAGCGGGATGAGGTTATGCTGGGCGCAGAAGGCGCCGATAGGCTCGCCCAGACCCGGCGTGGTGGCCGTGAAAGCCAGACGCGCCACGTTGAGATGACAGCCGCCGATGGCGAAGGCCCGCGCTATCTCCTCGCCCAGCGCGGCGGCGACGAACACGGGGGCGGTCAGCAGCGCCGGGCTGAGCACGTTGCGAACGCTCGTCTCGCGCCCGATGCGGTCGGCCAGGTAGCGATCAAAGACGCGCACGATGATGGCAAGCTTGGGGTTGAGCCGCTGCGCGTCGAGCGCCGTCTCGATGTTGATCAGGTCATCATCGGTAACAATAAGGATGGCGCGCGCCGTCTCGATGCCGGCTTCGCGCAGGCAGCGTTCCGAGCGGGCGTCGCCTTCGATGTAACGGGCCGCTCTGGCCTGGGTAGTCTCTCGCCAGGCCGGGCGGATGTCGCGGGTAACGATGACAAACGGCACGCAGAGCGCGTGCAGCAGCTCCGCGATCCGATATCCGACGTGGCCCAGGCCGCAGATAATGACATGGTTATTCAAATTACGGTGGGGCTGTGTACGCATGGCTCTGGCCTGTAGCAGGCTGTAAAAGGAATACGGCGGACTCTGGATGCGCCTGTCCACCCCCTCCCCTATCTACCGGTAAGTTCCTGTGCAGACAGTATAGAACGGCGCCCGCCGGATGTCAAGCAACGCCGGGGCCGGGCATTGGAGACAGTCGGGAGGCAAGGACAGCGGTGGGTTCCGACGGTGCGCAGGGCCTACAGAATCCTTACCAGGAGAGCCGGGAACAAAGGGCAGTGGTGGGGCCGTCCTGGGAATGATTTTCTTTACCACGCAATATTACTGGCAATTTAGGGTATACTTCCGGTTGACAGACTGGATTATGCACGCTATACTATCGGTCAAGCAGACGCGCCTTGACGGAAGAGATTACATTCTCAGCCCAACGAAGCCATGTCACCCGTATTGCCTCTGAAGCCCAACCCGCTGCCTGCCATCTCTATTCTCGGCCTGCCCGTCCATGATGTAGATATGGACGCGGCGCTGGCCCAAATAGACCGCTTTATTGGCTCCGGCACGCCCCATCACATTATCACCGCCGACTCCTCGATGCTGGTGATGGCGCAGGAGGACGCCCAGCTGCGTTCCCTCGTTGCCGCCGCCGATCTGGTCACGCCCGACAGCGCCGGCATCCTCTGGGCGGCGAAGCAAGTCGGAACGCCGCTGCGCGAGCGCGTCTCCGGGGTCGAGATCGTCGAACGGCTCTGCGCCCTCTCGCCGGAGCGCGGATATCGGCTCTATTTCCTGGGCGCGGCGGAGGGCGTGGCGGAGCAGGCGGCGGCGAGAATGCAGGCCCGGTATCCGGGCGCCCAGATCGTCGGCACGCATCACGGCTTCTTCGGGCCGGGCGAGATGGAGGCCGTGCTGGAGGACATCCGCTGCCAGCAGCCGGATGTGCTGTGCGTGGCGATGGGCATTCCCAAACAGGAGAAGTGGATCGCCGCGCACCGCGAGGAGCTGGGCGTGCCGGTGCTTATCGGCGTGGGCGGGACGTTCGACGTCCTCTCCGGCAGAACGCGCCGCGCCCCAGCCTGGATGCAAAAGTTCCACCTGGAGTGGCTCTGGCGCGTCCTGGTAAACCCCCGTAA
Organism: Chthonomonadaceae bacterium; assembly: GCA_035650735.1. Classification (GTDB taxonomy): domain Bacteria; phylum Armatimonadota; class Chthonomonadetes; order Chthonomonadales; family Chthonomonadaceae; genus DASRGL01. The sequence goes on along the minus strand of DASRGZ010000010.1, from coordinate 35,102 downwards.
AATCAACAAGGTGCTGCTGCTGCCCCGATTTGTCCGACTCGTGCGCCAGGAGCAGAAGCAGGCAACGCTCGACGGTCGGCAGCATAGGAATCGGTAAGGCGTTGGGGGAAAATGGCTGGCATCTGGTTAGCACGCCGGCAGGCCGTTATGCTGCCGCGCGGAGCCTGGAGCAGTTTCCCTTTCTAGCGCAGGGCGTGACCTTACGGGGCGAGCCGGCAGACGCCTATAACCTCTCGTTCTCGGTGGAGGCGCGTCGGGAGGTCGTGCGGCGTAACCGGCAGGCCGCGTGCGCGCTCTTCGATTTTCCGGTGGAGTCCCTGGTGGTTCCGGCACAGGTGCATGGCGCAGAGGTTGCGGTGGTCGGGGAGGAGCACCAGGGAGCGGGCGCGCTCTCTCCGGAGACCGCCATTCCGAGCTGCGATGCGCTGGTCACGGCAACGCCGGGACTGCTGCTCGGCATCACCATCGCCGACTGTCTTCCCATCTGCTTCTTCGACCCTCTCCATCGCGCCATCGGCCTGGCGCACTCCGGCTGGCGGGGCACGGCGGGCCGCATCGCGCTGCGCACGCTGGAGGCGATGGCGCGGGCGTTTGGCACGCGGGCGCAGGCGTGCCTGGCTGCCATCGGCCCCGGCATTGGCCCGGACGGCTACGAGGTAGACGAGCGCGTTCACGCCGCTTTTGACCCTCACGATGCCGCCGCGCCAGGCGTCTTCACTCCCACACGGCCCGGCCACTGGACGCTTGATCTGACCGCCGCCGTTTGCCACCAACTGCGCCTGGCGGGCGTGCCGGAGCCGAATATCGCCCGCTCCCCCTGGCGCACGCATCGCGACACCGATCTCTTCTTCAGCCACCGCCTCGTTCCCGGCTGCCCACGCATGGGCGCTTTCCTCGGCCTGCGTCAACTGACCTAACCCCCCGTCCCCCTTCCCTATCCGCTCGTCCCTCGCTAGGGAAAGGGGGACCCGGCTTTTCCGTTCCCCCTCTCCCGCAGCGTGGATCGCCAGGCGGAGGGCTGTCGCAAGGTGTAGCCAGGGTCGGCAAGGGCCGTACCCTTGCCGACCCTGGCAGTCCATTGTAGCCCCGACCCTGGCAGTAGGGGACAGGGGGTGAGGGCCATTTTCACGGCAGTTGTGTATAATAGAGGTATGAGCGCGAACGATTTGCCTATCTATCTTGATCATGCCGCCACGACGCCGACCGACCCGGAGGTAGCCGCCGCCATGCTGCCCTATCTCGGCGGCCCGGCCTCCTACGGCAACCCCTCCAGCATCCACCGCTATGGGCGCGCGGCCCGCGCGGCGGTGGATGCCGCCCGTGATGCCGTCGCCGCATTGATCCAGGCCGATTACAGCGAAATCTACTTTACTGGCAGCGGCACCGAGGCGGACAATCTGGCCCTGATCGGCACGATGCTGGCCGCCCCGCCGGAGCGTAACCACCTCGTCACGACCGCGATGGAGCATCATGCCGTGCTGCATACCGCCCACTTCCTGCAGGAGCAGGGCTATGCGGTGACGATAGTTCCGGTGGATAGCGACGGCCTGGTTTCCCCGGAGGCCGTCGCCGAGGCGATCACCGATCAGACGGCGCTCGTCTCCGTGATGCACGCCAACAACGAGATCGGCACGATCCAGCCTATCGCCGAGATTGCCCGATTGGCCCATGCGCGCGGCGCAAAATTCCACACGGACGCGGTTCAGACGGCGGGACTGCTGCCCATCGCCGTGCGCGCGCTCGACTGCGATCTGCTGACCCTCTCCGCGCACAAGATCTACGGGCCGAAGGGCATCGGCGCGCTCTATATCCGGCAGGGAACGAAGGTCTCACCGATCCTGCATGGCGGGGCGCAGGAGCGGGAGAAGCGCGCCGGAACGGAGAACGTCGCCGCCATCGTCGGCTTCGGGCGGGCCGCGCAACTGACCAGGGAGCGCCGCGCCGCCGACGCCGCCCGCCTGACGGCCCTGCGCGACCGCTTCCTCGCCTTGCTGCGCCAGGCCGTCCCCGGCCTGCGCCTGAACGGCCACCCGACCCTGCGCCTGCCCAACAATGTCAACGTCTCCGTGGAGGGCGCGGCCGGGGCGACCCTGCTCATGAGCCTGGATCGCCTGGGTGTGGCGGCCTCTAGCGGCTCGGCCTGCTCCTCCGGCTCTATCGAGCCCTCGCACGTGCTCAAAGCCATCGGCCTGCCGGACAGTCTGGCCTCCAGCGGCGTGCGCTTTACGCTGGGGCGCGGCACCACCGAAGCGGAGCTAGAGCGCGCCGCCGACCTCTTCGCGCAGGCCGTCCGCCGCTTCTCAGACAGGATTAGTTAGACAGGACCAGCCACCGGGTCAGCCCCTGGAGTTCGTATATCCCTCGAATCATCGGCTCGGTGGAAATAGGAGGCTCGCATGCACCGCCTTGTCATTGACACCGACCCCGGCGTGGATGATGCCCATGCCCTCCTGATGGCCTTCGCCCACCCCCACGCGCAGGTCGAAGCCCTCACCACCGTCGCCGGCAACGTCTCCCTGGAGCAGGCCACCCGCAATGCCCTGATTATTCTCGACGTGATCGACGCAGAAGTGCCAGTGTTCCCAGGATGCGAAGATGCCCTGGTGATCCCGACCCCACGCCGGGCTATCTCCCACGGCACGGACGGACTCGGTGACAGCGGCTATCCGCCTTCGCCCCGTCAGCCCGCCTCGGAACATGCCGTCCAGGCGTTGATCCGCCTGGCAAACCAAGCTCCTGGCGCGTTGACGCTGGTAGCCCTGGGCCCGCTGACCAACCTTGCCCTGGCCACCCGTCTGGACCCCAGCCTGCCCCAGAAATACAAGCGCCTGGTGGTCATGGGCGGGGCCATCCACGCCAAAGGGAACTCCTGGGAACGAGCCGCCGAGTTCAACTTCTACTGCGATCCGGAAGCCGCCGCCATTGTGTTTTCCCGGTGGCCCAGGCTGACCCTGGTCTCTTGGGAAACCACCCTGGCGCATGGCCTGCTTCCCCATCAGGTCGAAGGGCTGTGTGGGGGCGGCTCACCCCGCGCGGAGTTCTTTCGCAGGACGCTGCACAAGTGGTTAGCCGCGCCGGTGTCGGAGCCAGCGGTTCTCTTGGAGCCGGACCCGCTGGCGATGGCGGTGGCAATGGAACCCGAGATAGTGCAGCAGTCGGAAACGCGGTATGTCCAGATCGAATTAGCGGGCCAGTTCACGCGCGGTCAAACGGTCATCGATTGGTATGGCCTGACGGAATGCGCACCCAACGCCGAGTTGGTGTTAGCCGTAGACCAGGCGCGCTTCCTGGAACTGATAGCCCTGGGTCTGAAGTAAGGTCGGCTTCTGGTGCCCGCCAAACCCGGGGAACCATCGTTATCTGTCCCGATTTCGGTTATACGCCAGGATACCAGCACCGGGCGTTGTCGCGATAGACCTTGTCCAATACCTCCGCCGGCAGCCCGATACCCGCCACCTCGCGGCCCTGCACGATAGTCATCTCGCTTCGTTCCAGGTAGCGAAAATGCTCCTCATAGGAGTTGGCCATGTAGTTCATGCTGGCCGCAAGCTGCTCAGGCGATTTGGCGGAAGCCTGGCCCCAGGTGCCCATATCGGCCCCGAACAGCACCCGATCCGGGTACTTGAGGAAAAAGGCGCGCACCTTCTTCGGGTCCTGAAGCGCCAGATCGAGAAGACGGGCCGACATATCAACGGCGAAGTTCGGGTAGCGGTCGAAACGAAGGGCGACCTCATCCACGTCGTGCTCCAGGCTGCCTAGATGCGCGCCCACCACCCGTAACTTCGGATGACGCGCCACCACCGCGTCGCGGGCATCTATTAGCTGCTGATGAGAGGGATAGTCCGTCCGGCCATACAGATGCCACTCCGGATTCTTGCTGAAGTAACCGTAGTGAGCCGATCCTTCGCGGAGAGGCAGCCAGCCGTCCAGCGGGTCGGCGATGTGCATGAGCAGAGTCTTACCGCGGTCGGCGATGAACGCGTAGATCGGCTCCAGCAGAGGATCGTCGGGCAACATATGCTCACCGCTCGGTTTGCGCACTCCCATGCCGAAGTTCTTCCAGATCTTGCAGGCCACCGCGCCCTCGGCAAAGTCGTGCTCCAGCCCGGCGATCACGGCGTCCACATACCCCGGATCGTCAAAGCGGGGCAGGTCGAAGCTGGTACACCAGGCGAACCGATTCGGGAACTCCCGAGCCAGTTGGGCATAGCAGTCGGCTTGCTCCCTCCACTGGCCGTTGGCGTCCTCGGCCACGCAGATGTTCATCATCTTCAGGTCCAGCCGCTCCAGCAGTTCGCGGGACTCGGGCGTGTCGCCCATGTAATGCATATGGCTATCCAGGCGCAGCATGATAGGGCATTGCCTCCTTACGAGTGCGATATTTGAGGAGCGTCCTCATTGCCTCCACCGGTCGCTATAGAGACGACCTCAATCAGGCAACGGCGCATCCGGCAGGACAGTTCACTCTGCTTGCCTCCTAATCCTCCACGCTCGCGTCGGAGGTTTATGCACGTCAACACGTAATGTAAAAGACGCTGCCAAAGAGACAGGAAGTAGAGCTCCGCACCTCGAATTTAGAGAGGAGAGTGGTTTTCCTGATCATCGAAGGCTCAAAAGAGCCAGCCATCTGTAACGGTATTACTAGCCCATATGTAGCGATACTGGAGGGAGGAACACGACTATGTTGCCGACAGTCAATTTTTGCGGACTCACGGTGACGCGCCTGATTCTGGGTGCCAACCCGTTTGGGGGATTCAGTCACCAGAACGCGGTACGCGATCGAGAGATGGTGGCCTATCACACCGTGGATCGGATTCTTGAGACCTGGGGTCGGGCCGAGGCAGCCGGGATCAATACGATGATCACCAACAACGAAAGCCCGCATGTGGTCCAGGCAGTGCGCGAATATCTAGGGGGCGGGGGAAAGCTCCAGTGGATCGCCCAGGTTAATTGTCGCCTCCAGCCCGTTATGGAGGCGGCCCTCGACGAAGTGGTGGAGATCGGGTGCAAGGCGCTCTACATCCATGGCGGTCAGGTGGACAATCTCTTCTGCCGCAAGGACGAGGCGACGCTGCGCCGCTGGTGCAATCATGCGCGTAGCTTGGGCGTCCCTGTCGGTTGTGCGGGCCACACCCCGGAGGCGCATAGATGGGTGGATTCTCTGGACATTACCGACTTCCACGCCGTCCCATTCTTTACCTGCGGAAGCATCCACAACGGGCAAGGCGAGAAGTTCAGCCTGTCGGACATGCTTCGGGCGGTGGCCTGCATCCAAGAGATCCAAAAACCCTGTATCGGCTATAAGATCATGGGCGCCGGTCGGATTGATGCACGGATGGCGTTCGAGTACGCCTTCGAAAACATCAAGCCCGGCGACGTCGTCAACGTTGGGATGCACCGTGGCGACAAGGACAACATGGTGGAGGAAAACGCGGCCCTGGCGCGCGAATTCCTATGCCGCACGTCAAACGACTAGACCTCCATAATCCACCACCCGCCAGAAAAACCTTTCAACAGGATGAACAGGATTTCTAAAGGACGAACAAACCCCTACTGATAATCAATGTGAATTGTTCTCTAGCCCTAATCCTGTAAATCCTGAGTAATTCTGTTCATCCTGTTGAGGCATTTAGCTTGTTCGGTTATTTGCGGCGGACCGGCATGAGCGGCGGCGGCGCCAGGTTCGGGCGATCTTCAAAGGAGGGCTTCAGCGGCGGGTTAGCCTCCAGCAGTTGCAGGATGACCTCAATACCCTTCTCCATTTGCGGGTCGCAGCCGCGCGCATAGTCCTGCGGCGCGTAGTCCACCTCAATGTCGGGGTCGGTGCCGTAGTTCTCGACGCCCCAGCCCACGTCCGTAAACCAGAACGAGTACTCCGGCTGCGTCGTCATTGAGCCATCGGCCAGCCGGTTGCGCGGCGAGATGCCGATGACCCCACCCCAGGTGCGCGTGCCGATCAGCGGCCCCAGCTTCATCATCTTGAAGCCGTGACTGACGATGTCCCCATCCGAGCCGGCGAACTGGTTGGTCAGCATGACCATCGGGCCGGCCACCGAATAGCTCGGATACGGCTCCGGCTGGCCCCACCGCGAGACATCGTAGCCCAGGCGCTTGCGGCCCAATTTCTCCAGGATAAGCTGCGAGACATGGCCGCCCCGGTTGAACCGCACATCCACGATCAGCGCGTCAAAGCGAACCTCGGTCAGATACAGACGGTGGAACTCGGCGTAGCCGTGCCCCATCATGTCCGGGATATGGACGTAGCCGACGCGCCCCCCCGTCGCCTCATGCACCGCACGGCGGTTGCCCTCTACCCACTCGCGATATCTCGCGGGAAACTCTGACCGGAGCGCCTTGACCGTCACATCGCGCGCCTTGCCCTCGGCATCCTCGACGGTCAGCGTCACTTCGCTTTCCGCCTGATGGACCAGCAGCTCCTGCGGCTTGACCTCCCGGCTTACCCGCCGCCCATTGATGGCCCTGATCTTATCCCCCACCCGGACGTTGACGCCGGGACCGTTGAGCGGCGAGTTGGCCCGCCGGTCGCCCGGCGTGCCCTGCACGATATGGGTGATACGGTAGGAGTCCGAATCGGGGTCGTAGGCGTAATCGGCGCCGAGGAAGCCCTGCGGATAGGTCGGCTCCGGACGGTAGTCGCCGCCGAACTCGTAGGCGTGCGAGGTGCCCAGTTCGCCCTGCATCTCCCACATCAGATCGGAGAGCTCCCAGCGCGTGCCCACGCGCTCGATCAGCGGAGAATAGCGGTCCCAGACCGCGTTCCAATCCACCCGCGACATGTCGGGCGTCCAGAAGTACTCATTTTGCAGCCGCCAGACCTCCCGCGCCATCTGCTGCCACTCCACGCCGGGGAGGATGGAGACCTTAATGCGTCCCAGATCGATCCAGCCGCTCTTGCGGCCCGGCGGCTCATGGGCGGTCTTCTCGTCCGGCTTCTCCCCGGCCTTGAGTGCGCGCAGCTTCTGGCCCGCACGGTAGACCAGCGTTGTGCCGTCCTTCGAGATCTGAAAGTCACCCACGCCGGTAATCAGCGGCTCGTGCTTGCGCTCCTTGAAGTCGTAGACCTCCAGCGTGCCCTTGGGCTCCGGCTCGCCCTGCCTCCAATCTTCCTCCAGCGCCCCCTCCACCGGGAACGAGGTAAACAGCACCTTGTCCTTGAGCGCGCCGATGTCTCCATAGAGCCCTTCCGGCACCGGGAAGGCCACGACGCGATTGGCGATCCCCTCCAGGTCAATGACGACCGGCTTGGGCGTAGTCGTGACGGGCGCTGTCGCCTCGCCGGTCGCCTCCTCTTCCGGCGTAGGCGCGAGCGACTTCTCCTCCGGCTTGGGCGGCTCGGCAAGCGGCTCCGGCGTCGGCAGGAAGGGCGAACTCTGATCGGCGCGCAGCGTGATCAGGTAAGGCCGCACGCCCCTCGGGAAGCTAAGATCAAAATGCAGGTTGTCATAGACGGGATTGAAGTCCCGCCGGCCCAGAAAGTAGAGATAGTTTCCTTCCGGGTCGAAGACGGGCAGCGAATCGGAGTGAACAGGCTCGGTGACGGCGTACGCCTGGCCGGTCGCGCGGTCCCAGAGCTTGATGGCCCGCGTGTACTGCGTGTCGGCGAAGTCGTAGGCGACCCAGTGGCCGTCCGGCGACCAGTCCATGCCCCAGGTCTGGTGGAACGGGCTGCGATCTATGATCTGCGCCGTTTTCTCCGCCAGATCCACGAAGAGGACTTCGTTGCGGTGGTTGTTGAGGATCAGGTGATCGTGCGTGGGAGAGATGACCAGGCTGTAGGGCCGCCCAATGTCAAGCCCCTCCAGGCGCACCGGCGGCTTTGTGGCGTCGCCGCTCGCATAGTGGATCTCCAGCGTGTCCACCCCGTTGACGTCGGCGACGGTGACGACGCGCTGCCCGTCGTTGAGCCAGCGGGTGAGGCGGTAGCGCACCGGGGCGTTCTCTCCTCCCTGCTGGATGACCGGGCCTTCCCAGTTACCGAGGGTAAAACTCTTGCCGCGCGTGGTGACGGCCAGGGAATGGCCCTGCGGGTGGGGCGCATAAGTTTCTAAGTACTTGGCGGCATCCACGAACTTGCGCTGCCGCTGCACGCGCGGGCTGTGGTAGGCGATCTCGATACGGCGGCTGGCATCGGCCTGCGGGTCGTAGAGGTAGATGTCGGCCCCCGCGTGGTAGACGATGCGCTGCCCGTCGGTAGAGGGGAAACGAACGTAGAAATCGGCATGGTGGGTGTGGCGGCGCAGATTGGCGCCGTCGGGCGTGCAGGAATAGAGGTTGCTGATGCCCTCATGGTCGGAGATGAAGTAGATCCGGTCGCCGATCCAGAGGGGCGAGGCCATATTGCCCCGCAATTGGATCAACCGCCGGAACTCGCCGTTGCCCTCCGCGTCTATCCAGAGGTCTCCGGCGGTGCCGCCCCGGTAACGTTTCCAGCGGGCGGGATCGTTGTTGTTGCGTCCGAGGACCATGCGGTTGCCGGAGGCCAGAGAGAGGCTGACGACGGGGCCGAGCGGCCAGGGCTGCGGCTCCCCGCCCTCCGGGCCGATGGCGTAGACATAGGTGATGCCGTCGAAGGGCTTGCCGTAATCGCTGGCAAACAGGATCTTTGCGCCGTCGAGCGTCCAGCCTAGAACGCGGCTGTTGACGCCCAGGTAGGTCAGGCGCTGAACCGGGCCACCCTCGGCGGGCATGATGTGCACTTCGTTGTGGCCTTCCTCGCGCCCGGAGAAGGCCAGTGTGGCTCCATCCGGGGAAAAGGCGCTGTTTGCGATCCGGCCCAGGTTGGCGGTGAGGCGCCGTGCCACCCCGCCCTCCGCCGGGACCGTCCAGAGGTCATCTTCGGAGGTGAAAACAACCGTATCTTTGTAAATCGCCGGAAAGCGATAGTAGCCGGGCGTGGGCATAGTCCTCTCCTAAACAACACGGGGATTTGCGCGCTGATTCGCCGACCGCCCGTTCGATTCCTGCCGACGTAAAATGCCGGGCCAGGATTTTTGCTATTTCGCTTGTGCAAAATGTATCGTATTGGGATATAATTTATATAGAGACAAAGCTGTCGGCAGTTCTGAGTATAGAACATGCCCTCAAAATTCCGGCTGTGGAGTAGGAGTTATCTATTTGTGAAGGATACTTTAGATGGATGAAAATGGCGCCCCGTCCCGGGGCCAACCCAACCTGACACGCCCCACCGCCACCGGCGGGCTGCCCATCGCGCCCTCGATGGATATGGATCTGACGCGCGTGAGCGCGCCCCGCACGGGCATGCTCGTGGATCGCCGCGTGCTGCTGATCAGCGCCCTGGCTATGGGCATCGCTCTGGTCGCCGCCCTCATCGCCCGCGCGCTGACGGCGCTGATCGGGCTGGTCACCAACCTGGCTTTCTATGGACGCTTCTCAGGAGCGTTTGTCTCCCCAGCCTATAACCACCTGGGCTATTTTGTGCTGCTGGTGCCCGTGCTTGGCGGCTTAATCGTGGGCCTCATGGCGCGTTACGGTTCGCAGGCCATTCGCGGGCACGGCATCCCGGAGGCGATGGAGCAGGTGCTGACCAACCAGAGCCGTATTGCGCCCCGGGTGACGTTCCTGAAGCCCCTTTCTGCCGCCATCGCCATCGGCACTGGTGGCCCCTTCGGCGCGGAGGGCCCGATCATCGCCACCGGCGGCGCGGTCGGCTCCCTGGTGGGCCAGCTTCTGCGCACTACCGCCGTTGAGCGCAAGATACTGCTGGCGGCAGGCGCGGCAGCCGGCATGACCGCGACCTTCGGCAGTCCCGTCTCCGCCGTTATCCTGGCCGTCGAGCTGCTGCTGTTTGAGTTCCGGGCACGCTCGATCATCCCGGTGGCGCTGGCGAGCGCGGTGGCCACGAGCGTCCGCTATATGTTCACCGGCTCGGAGCCGGTCTTTCCCATGCCGCATCTGGGGCCGCCAAGCGGCTCCGCCTTCGCCTTCTATATCTTCCTCGGACTGCTGACCGGGCTGGCCGCCGTCGGCGTGACCCGGCTGGTCTATGCCATTGAGGACGGCTTTGAGCATCTGCCCATCCACTGGATGTGGTGGCCCGCTCTCGGGGGACTGGCGGTTGGCCTCGTCGGCTATTTCGCCCCGCACACGCTGGGCGTCGGCTACGATAACATCGAGCATATCGTCTCCGGCACGCTGGTCGGGCAGGCCGTCCTGTTCCTGTGCGTGATGAAGCTGATCTCCTGGGCGCTCTCGCTGGGCAGCGGTACCTCCGGCGGCACGCTGGCTCCGTTGTTCACCATCGGAGGCGGGTTCGGCTCCGTGGTGGGCGGCCTCGCGGCGGCGCTCCTGCCCCACGCCGGCATTGACGTGCGCGTGGCGGCTTTGGTGGGAATGGCCGCCCTGTTTGCCGGGGCCTCGCGGGCGCTGCTGGCCTCCGTCGTCTTCGCCTTTGAGACGACGCTTCAGCCGATGGGCCTGCTGCCGCTCCTGGCCGGGTGCGCGGCCTCCTACTTCGTGTCGGCCCTGCTGATGGAAAACACCATCATGACCGAGAAGATCGCCCGGCGTGGCATCCGTGTCCCAGCTGAGTACGCCGCCGACTTCCTGGCGCAGGTGCTCGTGCGGGATGCGGCGGCCCGCGAGGTGGTGACGCTCTCGGCGGAGGACACGCTGGAGCAGGTGCGCGCGTGGATGGATTCGGGCGTGCCGGAAGCCCAGCATCAGGGCTATCCTGTGGTGGATGCGCAGGGCCGGCTGATCGGCGTGGTGACGCGGCGCAACTTGCAGGAGCCTGCCCGGTCGCCGCAAAGCCGGATAGGCGAACTGATCAAGCGCCCGCCGGCGGTCATCTTCGAGGAGAACACGCTGCGCGAGGCCGCAGACCACATGGTGCGGGAAGGCGTGGGCCGGCTTCCGGTCGTCTCGCAGGCCAATCCCTATGTCGTCACCGGGATTATCACGCGCAGCGATCTGCTCTCGGCCCATGCGCGCCGACTGGAGGAGGCGCACAAGGCGACCCGCAACATCTCGCTACAGCGCACGCTGCGCCGCCTCAACCGCATCGCCTCTCCTCTCCAGGAGCGCTCGGACCGCTCCGCCAATAAGACATAACTCCCGTTATGCAGCCGGGCCATAAATGACTCGTCTCGTCCGCATCCAGCCGGGCCACTCAGACGGGTCTTTCATGGCCCGGCAAAGGCGGCGTTAGGACTTCTCCTTGAGGATGCGGAACTTAAGATGCGTGACTTCAGGGGACTCGATCACCCTGGTGCGCTCCAATTCAATCTGCTTCGGGCCAATATGATCGAACAATCTTATCCCGCCGCCGAGCAGTATGGGCACAAGATGAAGCTCTATTTCGTCAAGCAGCCCGGCACGCAAAGCCTGCTGAATGACACTCGCGCCGCCTGCTATCGCGACATCTTTGTCACCTGCGGCTGCTTTCGCCTGCTGTAGGATGCTTTCAATACCATCCGTGACGAAGGTAAATGTCGTTCCCCTTCCTTGGCCACCTTCTCCCGCGCCTCATGCGTAAGTACAAATGCCGGCATACGAAAGGGAGGGTTCTCCCCCCACCCCCGCGTAAGGTCGTACAATCGTCTGTCCACCACAACGGCCCCTGCATTCTGGAATGATTCCTCAAGAACCTCAGCATCACGATTGGCCTGGCCGCCGGTGAGGCCGTGGGGCTCACGCCAGGTCGCCAGCTCATACAGCCACTGATGGAGCCGCTCGCCGCCATCGCCCAGGCCCCGCTCAGGGCCATCATTGGGTCCGGCAATTAAATCCATCCAGCGATATGGACATGTTCGCGGTAACTTTGCCCATTTACTCTCTCCTTTTAAGGCGACAAGCACAACGAGCACTGGCGTACTCAGCGTCTTCTTCGACCTCCCATTCCGCGTATCCTGCCCTGGAGTGCATTGCGGATTAGGGATGGGGTGAGGTGGCTTTGCCGGACGCTACGCGCTTACGGGTGCGCCGGTGCGGTGCCGTCTTAGGCACCACGCTGATCGTGCCGTCTACCTCCAGCACGGCCATTAGCGCTTCGCCGGGATCGGTAAGCCCATGCCGGCGCAGCGCCGCCATGACCTCCTCCTCGGTCACGCGCTCACGACGCAGGCGGTCCCGCAGAAGATGTCCGTCATTGATGAGCAGCGTCGGCGTGCCGACCAGGCGCTCCTCCAGCCTGGGCAGGCGCACGAACACCAGCGTCAGCGCCGCCCCGATCAGCAGCAGCGTCCCCGCCGAAACGATGCCGACGGACAGATCGCCCTTGCCGGCGGTCATCGCGTTCTGAACGGCGTTGGCGAGCGCCATCACCAGCGCCAGATCGTAGATGTTCATCTGCCCGATCTGGCGCTTGCCCAGCACCCGCAGCCCCACGATCAAAAAGAGCAGGACAATTGCCGTCCGGGCGCTAATTAGAGAGAGAAACCAGACAAATGCGCGGGTCATAGCGCTAAGCTCCTCAGCCCTCCCTGCGCGGACTTACCTAACCCCCGTCCCCCACTGCAAGGGTCGGCCCTACAATGGTTCGGGCCACTGCCAGGGTCGGGCCTGCAATAATTCGGCCCTCCGCCTCGCGACACCTTGCGACCCTAAAAGGGAAGGGAGGGACCCGGCTTCCCCCTGCCCCCTCTCCCACGCTGTGGGAGAGGGGGCAGGGGGTGAGGGCTATGTTCAAGTTAGGGCAGACGCAGCGCCCGGTAGTGATGGCGCGTTTTATGCACTTCAGCCTCGCGGGGAACCACGCTGATCGTGCCGTCCACTTCCAGCACGGCCATATGGACCTGGTCCAGCTGGCTCAGGCCATGCTCCCGAAGCGCCGCCATCACCTGCTCGCGCGTGATGCCCTCGCGCCGCATGCGGTCTGTGAGGAGCTGTCCGTCGTTGACAAGCAGGACGGGCTCGCCGCACATGAGGCGTTCCAGCTTTGGCGAGCGGGTCAGGGCCAGCGTGAAAAAGCGGTTGAGGATCAGCAGCGTCAGGGCGGCGATAATCCCGCCGCCGAGCGTGGTATCGTCGCCGACCATCGCGTTCTGAACGGCGTTTGCCAGCACGATGAGCAGCACCAGATCGTAGATGTTCATCTGGCCCAGCTCGCGCTTGCCCAGCAGCCGCAGCCCGGCCACAAGGAACAGATAGATCAGGCTCGTCCTCCCGACGATAATCGCCGCGCCCAGGGGCGTCGGATGCGATAAGACCTCATTCAGCCAGTGATTTAGCATAGGCACGTCTCCTATGGATACGGGAGTCAGATATAGGAGCGTAAATTCGCGGGCCGTTTGTTCCTGGGCCGCGCGCTTGGGAAGCTTTTTGGGGAAAACGTATGCGCTCGTTCTGGATGCCGCTGCTGCCTGTGGCGCTGCACACCGCCGCCATCTATCTTTTCTTGATCTTCGCGCTGCGGGCGTTAAACCGGCGCACCCTGGGGCAGTTGACGGTCGTGGACCTGGTGGTGGTGATCATTTTGGGCAGCGCAGTGGAGACGGCGATGGTCAACGCCAATACCAGCTTGCAGGCCGGACTGGTCAGCGCTACCACGCTACTCCTCATTAATCGGGTTTTGACGCTGCTCTGCCTGCGCTCTCGACGGCTGCGCCATCTTATCCTGGCCGGGCCGGTGCTGCTGATCCAGAACGGCCACTTTATTGAAGAGAACCTGCGCCGCGCCGGGCTCACGCAGGCCGATGTGCAGGAGGCGCTGCGAGAGCGCGAGCAAGCCGACCTGAAAGACATCCGGTTTGCCGTGCTGGAGATGGACGGCACCATCAACATTGTGCCCACTAAAGCTGCCGGTCACGCCGGCTGATCGTTCCCGCTTATGCTTTTGAAGAAAGAGGGCAAGTATGCCTGGCCGATTTCATTCCTCCGGGTGGAAAAAGAGCCTGGGAGGGTTCACCCTGATCGAGCTGCTCGTCGTGATCGCCATTATTGCGATCCTAGCGGCGATCCTGTTTCCCGTCCTCTCCAGGGCCCGCGAGAAGGCACGTCAGACCGCCTGCCTGAGCAATCTGCGCCAGATCGGCATGGCCTTCGCCCTCTACGTGCAGGATAATGACGACCGCCTGCCGGATCGGCGCGACCTCAAGCTGAGCCTGCCGGGCGGCTACCGTCCCTGGACGTCGTGGCCGCCCTCCGATCCCCGCGCGGGCTGGGCCGCCGTCGTGCTCTCCCCTTACACGCACAATGACGCCCTCTGGATATGCCCCAGCGTGGCCGGCTCTGCGCTTGGAAACGCTCCCCAGGTTGCCCAGAAAATCTCTCCGGCCCCGGACGCGCCCACGACCTACTACTGGCTCTGGCGCTTCGACCGCCCGGACGATCCCATCCCGCTCGACGACCTCTGGGGCAAGACCGAGTTGCAGGCGGTGGACGATCTGCGCGCGGCCAACAATCCCCAAGCCGGGATGCCGGATGGCCCTGCCGATGTGGAACTGGCCGTAGACCCCTATTTCCCCCGTACGATCAAGTCGATCCCTGCTAATCTGCGCGGCCATGCCGTCCACTTCGGCGGACGCAACCGCCTCTTCCTCGATGGGCACTGCAAGTACTTGCGCGACATCCGCACCGACGGATAAGGGACTGACGTAAGGATATAGCGTTTCAGTTATGCCTGTTCCGTTCCCGCTCAGCTTTCTGGTCCTCGGCGCGGATTTCTTCATCAGGTTCGGCTTCTATACGGGCAAACACGGCTTCACCGTCAACACCTTTGCCCTCTTCCAGCGATTTAAGCCCTGCCTCAATCTTCTTGGGGAGTTCCTCTTTCTGCATGGCTTTGATCTGGTCGCGCTCCTCCATCAGCCGCAGGGCCTCGCGCACGACCTCGCTCGCGGAATTATAGCGTCCACTTTGTACCTGGCTTTGTATGATCTGTTCGAGTTCGGGGGGTCAGGTGTACGTTTATCAGGTTATCCTTTCTGCCAGTCATTCCGTAAAGATAGCATACCGGATATGTCCAGTTTAGTCGATCTTGGACATACAGTGTTCTCATAGACGCTTGCCGGGCACTGAAAGTACCCGGCTCTAGGGCGGCTCTGCCGCCAACCGTCCTACCGGACGGAACAACCGGCCTATCGGCAGGTGGCTGCCTTCGTAGAGCAGGAAGAACCTGCCGCGACAGGGCGTCCGCGAGGGCGCTTGGCCGTAGGCCCTCAAGCCGGGTATTTTCAATGCCCGGCAAGGGCAGGGGGCGACTGTTAACTGGTTTCTCTGTCAGCTTACTTGGCTCCGGTGTAGGTCCATAATTCCTCTCGCGGACACAGCCAGCCCTCATTCCTCATAGCGGTAGTTGAAGCGCCCATTCGGGGCGACATCGCCCTGGTCTATAAAGTCCAGGATGTTGCCGGAGGCGGGAACGTTATCCGCCCATTTGAACTCGAGGTGGAGCGGGCCTTTGTGCGGCTCCAGCCCCAGCGCGGCGCGCGGCACGGCCAGGTGCATCTCCCTGCCGACGACTTTGAACGGCACGTCGGCCACCGGCTCCCATTTCCAGCCGCCCACATTCCGCTCCAGAACACAGGTGGAGGCGTCCCGCCGGGTACGGTTGAGAATAAAGTCGTAGCCCTCCCAGCCGGTGTGCGCATCGCCATCGCTATTGATCAGGAGCAGCATCCAGTTCTCGCCTTCGGGCGGCGTGATCGGCTGGCGGGTGCGGACGTAGAAGTAGAGGTACGTGTTATCGCGCGCTACCTTCAGCACGTCAAAATCGTTCCGCCCGGTCGTGTTAATATAAGGCCCCGTGCCGCCCCACCCTGGATGATTGCGATGCGCCGTATCCTCCACATCGTCCAGAAACTCCGGCCCGACCTCGTTCCATTGCCGGAAGCCGCTGTCTATGCGGATCGTCTTCGGAGCGGAGGCTTTGGGACGCGGGCGCACGCCCTTGAAGCGGCGGATGTTGGCGACCATCTGGTAGTAGTAGCTGTCGCTATGCCCGCCCCGCATCGGCTCGATGTCCCGGCTGTACTCCTGGTTGTACTGATCCACAAAGAACGTCTCGCCCGCCTTAAGCGTCTTCCCCAGAAAGTGCTCACCGCCATTGCCGACAAACCTCATCGCGATCCACTCGTTCCAGCCGGTGATAAAGACGAACTCCGGGTCTACCTCCAGGGCGCGCCGCCACTGCTCGGCGAAGCAGAGGCCCTGTTCCGGCGCGATCTGATCGGGCGGCGGCTCCTTGCCGTCGTGGAAGCTGCGCCCGATGTTGGAGGTCGCGTGCTGGGCGGTGCAGACGGCGATCTCTTCCGGCTTGTTGGGCGCGTCATGCCAGCCCGGCTTCTGCGGATAGTGGTCCAGCCAGGGCCATTTGTCCTTGCCGTTGCCGAACCAGCCGTTCGGGTCGGTCCAGGCCCACGACTGGCGGAGGGTGAAGAAGTTCTTGATCTCCGGACTCAGCCCCTCCGAGGGGGCCATCAGCAGCGGCTTGCCCTTCCACCGGAACCAGAGGTCGGGGTAGAGGTTTTTGGAGTAGAACGTTTCGTAGAGATGCCGCACGACCTTCGCGCTGTCCGTGTTGGCCAGGAAGGCGATCTGCGGCGTCGCACGCTCGGTCTTGCGTATCTGCTCGTACACCCGGCAAAGGGTCAGGTAGTCCTCATCGTAGGTGAGGGCGTTGGTCACATCGAAGACGATCACATCCACGCCCGCATCCGCCAGCATCTGCGCGTGCTTGCGAATAACAAACTCGTCGTTGGACAGGTAGTAGCCCAGATGCGGCTCGCCCCACCAGTGGAAGGCGTGTTCCGGCCCGTACTGCGGATGGGTCGGGTTGGCCGCCAGCAGCTTCGAGTTATCGTAGAGGTGGCCGTTATCGTGCTGTTTGTCCTGCCAGAGGAAGTAGAAAATACCGACGAACTTACCCGGTCGCGGCGGGCCGCACTCCGCAAAACCGGGCAGCGTGCGGCCCAGGGCATCGGTGGCCGTCCAGGTATCGCTATAGGTATCGCGCGCGTCGGGTTTGGGCTTGGAAGCGGAGGCGGTTCCGGTCACGGCTATCAGGAAGAGAGGAACCATCGCGCAGGTCAGGAGGAGAGACAGAGGATCGCACCGCATCATCGTATCACCATTTCCTTTTGGATGGAGTCAGGCTTTGAGCGCCCCGGCGGTGATGCCCTGGATAAACTGCCGCATTCCGAGGGCAAACAGCAGCAGCAATGGGAGGCTGCCCAGGACGTAACCGGCCAGCGTCGGGCCGTAGTCCAGGTTGAACTCGCCCGCGAACTTGGTCACGCCGACGGAGAAGGTCTGAAGGGAGCTATCGCTGAGGGCGACCAGCGGCCAGATGTAGTCGTTATAGACGGAGAGTACCGTCATGATGGCGACGGTCGCCAGGATAGGTCGGGAGAGCGGCAGGGCGATGCGCCGGTAGACGTCGAGTTCCGCCGCGCCGTCCAGCCGCGCCGCCTCGAACAGTTCCTCCGGCAAGGACTGGAAGAAGCTGCGGCAGAGCAGGATGCCGAAGACCTGCCCGCCGGAGATATAAGGCAGGATCAGCGCCCAGCGCGTGTTTAAGAGCGCAAACGGCCCGAAGGTCCACGCCCCGATATGCAGGGCCGGAAGCTGAATGGCTTTGACCAGGGCATACGTGGGAATGAGGGTCAGGACGCCGGGGATCATCAGCAGGGCCAGGATGAGGTAGTACAGTCCCTCGCGTCCGGGGAAGCGGTGGCGGGCGAAAGTGTAGCCGGCCATCGAGGAGAGGACCAGCACGCCGAGGACGGTCGCCGCCGCCACAATCAGCGTGTTGAGGATGTAGCCGACGAGCGCAGAGTAGGCCCGCGCGTAGAAGTCCCAGCGCGCCGGATGCGGCAGTTCCCAGAAATGGGCGAAAATCTGGGCGTTGCTCTTCAGGGACATCACGACCATCATCCCGAACGGCACGAGCGACAGCCCCAACAGCCCTACTAATGCTGCCAGGAGCAATGCCTGTCCGCCCGAACGCCTTAACCCGGAAACGCTCTGCGCCATGCCTTTGCCGCCCTCTTATGAAGCCAGCCTGTGTGAACGGTTTTCCGACCCCCGACACCCTGCTCCCGACACCCTCTGTTTGCCGCCCTCTCGTGAAGCCAGCCTGGAACGGCCATGCTCACCCCAGTTCGACTGCCGACTGCGCCAGCTTCATGTTCGCCACCGTGAACGCCAGGATCACCAGAAACAGCACGAACCCGATTGCGGAGGCGTAGCCATAGTGCCCGAACCGGAACGCCTGGTAATACATATGCAGCGCGGGCACGTGCGTCGCCAGGCCCGGCCCGCCACCCGTTAAGACCAGGATGCTGCCGAAATCCTGTAACGTGCCGATGATGGTCAGCACGGCCAGCAGTTTCATCTGTCCGCGCAGCAGCGGCAGGTCTATGGCCCAAAAGCGCCGCCAGTCCGACGCGCCATCTACCGCGCTGGAGTCGCGCACGTCCTGCGGAATGGACATCAGCCCCGCCAGGTAGATCAGCAGGGCCAGCCCGCCGATCCAGGGGAAGCCGACGCCGACGAGCGCGGGCAGCGCCGTATGCCAGTCGCCGAGCCAGGCCCGCGTCAGCCCCTTGAGGCCGATGGCGGTAAGCGCGTTGTTGAGCAGGCCGATGTTGGGGTCGTAGATGAATCCCCACAGCAGCACGCCCACCATCCCCGGCACAACCATCGGCACGAGAAACAGCGTCCGCAGGACGTACTGCACGCGGCGCGACCGCAGATGGAATAGCATCTCCGCCACCGCCAGCGGTACGACCAGGGTTTTGAGCAAGTTTGCGACCAAAAGCCAGACTTGATTAACGATGCTGAGCCGCAGGAACTCGTCCTGCGCCATGCGCCGGAAGTTCTCCAAGCCGATGAAGCGCGCGCTGCTGCCCGTCTCCCATTCCGTGAAGGCGTGATACAGCCCGGAGAGAGCCGGGAAGTAGTTGAACACGGCCAGGAACAGAAAGGTCGGCAGCAGAAACAGGTACGAGAGCCTGTATCGCCAGATCAGTCGTAGCATCGTTTTCCTGGAGAGCCGGGCAGAAGGTCAGCTCTTGTTCATCTTGGGGCCAATTACCGAGCGGCGCTTTTTGCGGGAAGGCTTTTGAGCCAGGCGATGGCTTTCGGTATTCCCTGCTGAATCATCGACTCGTAATGATCGCCGGTGGGAACCTGCACGAATGTCACGTTCGGATTTGTCTTTTTGAGTTCCTCGGCAAAGGTGGCGACCTCCTCTGTGGAGACGACGGAGTCATCGTCCGCGTGGAAGAGAAAGACCGGGCAGCGCAGCTTCTGGATATGTGTGTCCGGCGAGGTGCGATTGATAAAGTCGCCGAATCCGGGAATCCTCTGGTCAAACATATTAATAACTCTGTCGCCCAGAAACTTCACGACATTGCACACCGGAGCATAGGCGATGCAGGCTTGAACGCGCGGCTCGTTTTCCGCAACCAGCAGCGAGGTCGTTGCTGCCGAGCTATGGCCTGCCGTATAGATGCGCGTGGGATCGAGGTTCGGCACTTTCGCCAGCGCATAGTTCAGCGCCGCGCGCGCATTGGCTAGCCCGGCCTCCGCGCTCTTAAACGCGCGTGCCGCCGCCAGAATCTCCTGTTCGTCTGGATGGTCGCCGACGTTGCCGTCTATCTCATAGGCGACGACGGCAAACCCGGCGCGAACGTAAGGTAGATGTTCAGGGCGATCTCCCTCGCCTAGCGCCATCCCATGAAACATGCGGCTCCCCGCCGGGGCGATCAGCACAACGGGCAGCTTTCCGGCAGCCGGTTTTTCCGGCAGGTAAATCCAGACCTTGCTCGTCCTCTGGCCGCGCGGCAGCGAGACCTCATGGACGACGATGCCCGGCTCGATCTTCTGCGCCGGGACGAGGGCGGGCAAGGGACGGCTCTGGACAGACAGCGCGCTGCCTGCGGTCACGGTTTCTGCCGAAGAGGCCCGCTGACTCTGGCAGCCAAACAGCAAAGAGAGAACCATCGCCGCCGTGAACCAGGGAACGATTCGGCGGCAGATTCGGCGCATAGATTGGCCGCGAAGACCAAAACAAAGCATACGTATTTCTCCTATTTAAGAACGCGGTCGGTCTTTCGTGGCCGGGTTCATGTCGTAGTTCATGGTGTGGACGACGCGCGGCACAGCCTCCTGCATCAGGGCCTCATAGCGCGACAGGCACTCGTCCAGCGAGACGCGCCCATCCAGATACCGCTGCGCCCAGACCGTCCATTTCCACACCGACTCCTGCTCGTCGTTTAGTCCTCGGAAGCTCAGCTTCTCGAAGCCGCGCCCGCGAAACGCCGCAAAGTGCCGCTCCATTACCTCCGGCAGTTTCGCGCCCGGAATCAGCAGCGGGCCGTTGATGGGCTGCTTCGCCTTCACCGCCTCCTCCACCAGGACCTGTCCAGCGTGCGGGGTCGTTGTGTACATCAGGAAGTCTACCACACGGGCGACCTGTTCCGGACTTTTCTTCACCACGCCCCAGACCACGCCCGCCCCGCCTACGCCCCGGAACGGCGGAATGTGGAAGCGCGACTGCGTCATCGGCGGGATGGGAAACACGTCCCAGTGGAAGCGGTCTTGCGGATAGAGGTCGCCCATGTCCCGGTCAAGCTGCGCGATGGTCGTGGAGGTGTTGATCATCATCGCCGCCTTCTGCGTCAGGAACAACTGATAGGCGGAATTGGCGCTCGTGCCGTTGAAGCCGCGCTCCCAGTACCGCGCAAACTCCGCGATCTTCTGGTAGGCTTCTCGAAAACGCTCGCCGTCCACGCGGATCACGCCGTCCCGCATCGCCGCCAGGAACCGCTCCGGGCTGACCACGACCGTAGCATCATTATAGGGGTCCGTCAAGTTCAGCCGGAAATGGGCATTGCGCCGCGCGTCGTAGTCCCAATCGCCCGGCTGCGACAGCACCAGAGGCACGCGGTCGCGCATGTAGGCATCGGTGACGAAGCGGAACACCCACCCCACCGTTCCCGACCAGTAGGAATCGGCGTCACCGGGAACGGCGAACGGAATATAGCCCGCCCTGCGTATCCTCTCCGCCCCGGCGATCATCTCCTCCCAGGTGCGTGGCGGCTTCAGGCCCAGGCGGTCGAAGATGTTCTTGTTATAAAAGAAAGCGATCTCAATGAAGTCCAGGGGAATAGAGGCAACATCCCCGCCGATCTTGTACTTTTCCAGAAACTGCGCGTCCAGATTGTCGCGCCAGGGCTTGCCGGTATAGGGGTTGACCTTCGCCAGAAACGGCGTGAGGTTGACCAGCAGGCCGCGCTCATAGAAGCCTGCCGTGTAGTTGACGTTGTATATATCCGGGGCCGAATCCGAGCCGGAGCCGATCTGCGTTCGCAGCCAGGTCTCGTAGCCGTTGGAAGGCTGTACCTGAACCTTAACCTCAATCTCCGGATGCAGGCGCTCGTACTCACGGGCCAGGCGCTCCAGTCCGTCCCGGTAGTTGGCGCTGACGGTTGCCAGCAAGATACGCGCCCGCACCGAGGGCGGCCTCTGCGCTCCGGTCGGCCCATCGCCCAGCAGAGCGAATAACGGCAGCAGCGCCAGCAGCAGCCGGAGGGGACGCTTTCGTTTTTCCGTCATGACCTTCATAAAGTGTGCACGGTAACTTCTTGCCGCCCACCCATAAAGGGATGGGCGCTCAGGATACGAAAGGAAATTAGTTTCCCAACTGGTAGATCGCGCCCTCTGGCTCTAAGGCCAGCAGATGCAGCGGCATCACCGCTGTCAGGTCTTGCGGCAGGACAATGGCACGCTGCCGCGATTGCAGGCTGATCTCGGGCTCCATGAAGACGTCCGGATTCAGATAGATAATGACGCCGCGTTGGGCGGCCAACTGGCGGGCCATCACGGCCACATCCGAAAGATAACCGGAGCGCGTTTTATAGGGAAGGTAGGAGGCCAGTCTGCCGGTCAATATATAGATCGTGTCCGGGCCGTTCGAGAAGATGCGCGTGGTTGGCGGCAGCGTCTCTAGTCGGCTGATGATCCGGGATTGGCGCAGCGCGGCGCTCTCATAGCCGACGCCCTCGCCGTGCCGGGTCTTTACGCCCCAAAGCACGGCCCCGGCTAGATGCTTGGCGACCAGCAGCAGGCCGATAGCGCAGACGGCGGCCGAGGCCCGGCGCGCGTCGCTCCAGGAAACCAGGTCATAGGCGAGGCAGAGTACCAGGAGAAGCGTTCCCACATAGATCGGCGATAGAATGCGTAGGTCGAGCGCCGTCAGGGGATCGAAGAAGCGGATCGAGGTAATCAGGGTCGCGCTGTAGACCGCCAGGTAAAGGATAAGCAAACCGGGCAGCGCCCGGAGCGGGCGCGGCGCTGCTCGCGTTGGGCGCTCCTGCTGCCGCGCAAGTCGGCGATGCCATACGATCAAGCCGATAATGCACGCCAGTACCAGCAGGCCGCTGAAGATACCGGCCACCCTGCCCGGCACCAGCCAGGTTCCGATGGTTTTTAGCCCCAGCCGGAGATTCTCTTCAGGGAAGGCATAGAACCCGGCCTTTCTATCTGTCGCGTTTCCCCCGGCGAGCTTGTTATGGATCGCCCACAGAGCCATCGGGAAAACAGCGACCCCGACATAAAGCCCGATCTCCTGGAGCTTCTGCCGCAGCGCCGCGCAGCTCAGGCACCAGATCCCCAGAGCGCCCGCCGCGATCAGCGCTACGCCCACGTACCGCGTCAGCAGCGCGCAGGCGGCGCAGCCTGCCGCCCCCAGCAGCAGCGTCCAGCGCGGCCTCTCCAGATAGAGCGCCAGCAGCCACAGGGTGAGCAGCGTCAGGCAGATAAACAGCGGCTCCGTGAAGGCGACCGAATGAATGGTGAGCATATCCACGGACGCCAGCATAAAAAACGCGCCCAGCAGCGTGAAGAACGGGGAGCGGCGCGTGTAATGGGCCACGAGCAGCCCGACCAGGCCGACGTTGACGCCAAACAGCAGGCTGTTCAGCCAGCGCGCCGCCGTGGGAATCTCTATTCCCGACAGCCCGATCCCGGCCAGCAGCAGGGGATAGAGCGGCGGGAAATGGGTCAGCGGCATGGGCTTGCCGTCCAGCGTCAGGATGACATCCTGCAAGCCCTCGCCCAGGAGCAGATGCCGCGCGGCGCCGATGTAGTTGACCGAGTCGGCGGCGATGTGAATGCCTCCGCGCGTCGCATACACCTGCACCACGACGGCAAGCAGCGCCAGAATCGCAATGGGAACCGCGAGCTTGCGGGGAAACATAGGAAGCGAAGCCCTCTCAGGTCGAGACCGCCGCGCGCGCCGGTTCCTCCACAACCGCCTCGGTGTCCGGTTCCTCGATAACCGTCGTATGACGGTCGTAAGCGCGATCTCGATAGTTCATCCACAGAAGCGTTCCGAACAGGAACAACAACAATCCCGAATTGTAATAGCCGAACGGCAGGATGCCGAACCGGGCCAGCAGCGCGGCCAGACGGGGAGCCAGGCTGCCACTGGTGCTCACGGAATCGAAGGAGAGCGCCAGCGTCGTGAGGGCCGCCAGAGTCCAGGCCACAGGCTGCCGACGCGGCCAGCGCAGACGATATTCTATCAGGCCAAACGCCACAAACAGCAGGCAGGCCAGGTCGTAGTAGCGGTGGTAGAAGAGAATCAGGCCGGCGGCCGTTGTCAGGCCGATCTCCAGCGGGTTGGCAAAGGCCGGCTCCTTGTTCGGGCGGGGCCGCAGCGCAAACGCCAACAATCCCACCGCCAGCGCCGCCAGCGCCAGGTGCAGCCGCTCCACCAGTGGGCGATTGGGTCCCAGCACAAAATAGAGGAAGCGCTTGGCATGGACCATGTTGTAGGCGTTATCCCAGAGCGTTGAGCCGGCGGAATCGTTGGACTGATTGGGGGCGGTCGTCACGGCGATCACGTGCTCGTAGCCGGCAAGCGCGGTCGGCAGGCCGATAGGCAGCGTAAAGATCAGGTTCAGGCCGGCAAACACCGCCACGGCCACGCACGCCGCGCGCCAGTGGCGGCGCAGCGCCAGGACCATCACAAAGGGCAGCGCCAGCGTGAACTTCATCAGCGCCAGCCCCATCCAGAGGCCCGCCCATCCTTCCCGCCGCCGCGAAAGCGCATAGAGGCCCGCTGCCAGCAGCGCACCGATCAGCAGCGTGGATTGCCCAAAGATCAGCACGTGGAAGACGGGCCGCATCAGCAGCGCGAAGAGGACAAACCCCAGGCGCAGTTCCCGGCTCCAGGGCGCTCTGGCCGTCTTGAACAGCAGCAGCAGGAGCCCAAGCAGCGCTAGAAAGCTCAGCCCTATCAGCGCGGGAATGCCCAGGCGGCCCGGCATCCAGAGCACGGGCGCCATCAGCAGGGCAAAGGCGGGCGGGTAGATATAGACGCTCGCGGGCAGCCCCGGCCGGAATAGCCCCGGACTCCCATCCCGCCTCCACTCCGCCACAATCGCGGGATCGTCGTAGGGGTTCTTGCCTTGCCAGATCAGGCGCGCGCCATAAAAGAGCGCCCGTCCATCCTGACCGAGAAACATCGCCCGACTATGCTTGAGAAGATAGATCCCCGCCACCAGGGTCAGGCCGAGCAGCGCCAGGCAGAGCGTATAGCGAACAAGCGGATTGATTCGGGCCAAAGATGTCCTCCCTGATCTTTATAACGTTGGCACAGGAGTTTGGGTAGACACTCCCAGCCGTGTGGATCAATCTCACGCAGCCTGCTGCTGAGGAGATACGTCCACACCGTTGGGAGGGATTACCAGAGTTTGCCAGGTCGCAGGGAATTATCGGCTGCGCCTACCCGCTTTCCGGAGGACCACGCAAGCCAATCCACGCTTCTGTGGTCCTTTTTGGCGCCGAGGGTATAACGGAAAACGCGCATGGGCAGGAGAGCGCATTTGCGCAGGCCCCTTAGCCTAATTGGCTTCGGGCGCCCGTTTCTCCTGCCCTATTTTGTGACAAGGTGATAGTAGTTACTGCCCCTCAGGGGATCCAGTCTATATCGGGGGTGACGCGCTCGACGAAACCGGCCATCAGTCGTGCCGAATTCTCGATATCGTCCAGAGACATGACCTCGCAGGGCGTGTGCATGTAGCGCAGCGGCACCGAGATCAAGCCCGTCGCCATGCCTGCCCGGCTGATCTGCATGGCGTTGGCGTCCGTGCCCGTTCCGCCCGGCGCCGCCTCGATCTGGTAGGGTATCTCCAGATCCTTGGCGGTCTGGATGAGCAACCCGAAGACCTTCGGGTTGATGTTGGCGCCCCGCGCGATGATCGGTCCGCCGCCGAGCTTGACATCGCCGACCCGCTTCTTATCTGCGCCTGGATAGTCCATCGCGTGACCGACATCCACCGCCAGGCCCACGAGCGGATCAATGCCGAAAGCGGACGTGCGCGCCCCGCGCAGGCCGACCTCTTCCTGCACGGTCGCCACGCCATAGACGCCGCAGGAGAGCCGCCTGTCCGCCAGCAGGCGCAGCGCTTCGGCCACTATATAGCAGCCCATCTTGTTGTCGAAGCTGCGCGCGGTGGCGCGCTCGCCTTGCAGCCGCTGCAGATCCTGGGCATAGGTGATACAGTCCCCTATCTCGACCAGCTCCTCGGCCTCTTTCTTGCTGCCCGCGCCGATATCGATCCAGAGGTCGTTGATGTTGGGGACTTTGCTGCGCTCGTCCTGCTCCAGCAGATGGATGGCCTTGCGGCCCAGCACGCCCAGAATAGGCCCATTCTTGGTATGCACGTAGACGCGCTGGCCAACGGTGACAATGACGTCATGCCCGCCGATCTGGCCGAAGTAGAGGAAACCGTCCTCGTTAATATAGCGGACGATGAACCCGATCTCGTCTGAGTGGCCAGCCAGCATCACACGCGGACGGCCTTCGGGATTTTTGATGGCGATGACGTTGCCCATGATGTCGGTGCTGACATCCTCCACATAGGAGCGCACCTGCTCCCGGAAAACCTTCTGTACCTGCTGCTCATAACCGGACGGCCCCGGCGTATCTACCAGCTTTTTGAGAAACGCAAACGATTCTTCGCGCAATGAAATAGGCTCCTCTCTGAATTTCGACGTTATCTGAATCTTCGTTAGGAAGAAGTATACTCTATTTTCGGCGGCGCAATTCCCGCGCGGAAGCCCAGGTTCCTTCCGTCTCTTGCGGCATAGGCGCGTGGGGTATAATGGAGGCAAGAGCGGGCGAAAACGGCCTGTCCCTGTGTGACAGAGGAGAGACAGATGGCGCTCCTGGAACGTGATCTAAGACGCAACATTGACGACATCGCCGATAAGGTGTTCGCCAACGAACGGTTGACCGCCGAAGACGGCCTGCGCCTGTTCCACCACCCCAATCTGCCGGAACTGGCCTTTCTGGCCAACCATGTGCGCGAGCGGCTCCATCCCGACACCAACCACATCGTCACCTACGTCGTCGGGCGCAACATCAACTACACCAATGTCTGCTGGGTGCGCTGCAAATTCTGTGCCTTCTATCGTGTGCCGGGCCACGAGGAGGGCTATGTCCTCACCCGCGAGCAGATTTTCGACAAAATTCAGCAGATGGTGGATCTGGGCGGCATTGAGATTTTAATGCAGGGCGGCCTAAACCCCAAGCTCAAGATCGAATGGTACGAAGACCTCCTGCACGCCATCAAGGAGCGATTCGGCGCTTATGGCGTCATCCTACATGCCTTCTCGCCTGCCGAACTCATCTATATCGCCAAGATCAGTAAGCTCTCCCTGGCCGCGATGTTCCAGCGCTTAAAGGCGGCGGGACTCGACAGCGTGCCCGGCGGCGGCGCCGAGATCCTGACCGACCGCGTGCGCGAGATCATCTCCCCCTACAAAGACACCGCCGAGGAATGGCTCCACTGTATGCGCGAGGCGCACAAAGCGGGCCTGCGCACGACCGTCACGATGATGTACGGATCGGTGGATACGGTGGAAGACCGGATCGAGCACCTGGTGAAAACGCGGCAGTTACAGGACGAAACAGGCGGCTTTACGGCCTTCATTCCCTGGTCGTTCCAGCCGGACGGCACGGAATTGCAGGGAGAGCGCGCCTCCGCCTTTGACTATCTGCGGACGGTGGCGGTCAGCCGCCTGATGCTGGACAACATCCCGCACATGCAGGCGTCCTGGGTAACGCAGGGGCCGAAGGTGGCCCAGGTCGCCCTCCGCTACGGCCTCAACGATTTCGGCAGCACTATGATGGAGGAGAACGTCGTCTCCTCCGCCGGGTGCGCCTTCACCATGCCCATCGAGGAGATCGAGCGGCTTATCCGTGAAGCGGGCTACACGCCCATGCGCCGCACCACCCAGTATCGGCTCCTGCCCCAAGGCGTCCCGGAAGGCTCGCCTTTGCTGGCCGCAACCGCCTGAGACTCGCCTAATCTGGCTTGACGGACGAGGGATGATAACGGCCCTCGTCCGTTGTTCGCTTCTGGTTGTGGCTGCTATCGGATCGGGGCCGCGCTTGCCTCAGTAATAATCCAGGTATCGCCCTGTTTCTTGAGCACAAAGCCGACGCGGAACTGCTGCGTCTTGCCCTCCTTGCTGCGCAGGACATGGGTGCCCGATACCGACCAGGCATTCTCTCCGGCAGGCTCGACCTGATCCAGGTCGTAGCGGACGGTTCCCATCTCCTTGAAGGCCGCTCGCGTCTGATCCAGGTAGGCGCGTCCCGTCAGAGAATAGGGAGCGCGCCCACGCGCCGTAACCGTCAGCGTCTTCGTCGGGAGGATATGCCGCTCTAACGGGACGATATCGCCGTTGCGGAACGCCGTCTCGATCTCCGAGATCGCCTGCTTCAGGCCCGGCTCCTGCGAGGGCACCGCGGAGCGCCTGGGGGGTTTGTAGAGATAGTAATCGCTCTCCTCCTCGGGGCCCGGCTCTGTCGAAGGCGGGGGTGTCTTGCGCTCTTCAGAGCGCGGTTCTGTGGAAGGCGGCGCGGGAGCTTGGCGCTCCTCGGAGCGCGGCCCTACCGAGCGCGGCGGAGCCTCCCTCTCACCCAGATAGATCGGCACCGGGATAATGTAGGTCGTCTGGCTGGGATAGGACGGGCTGTAGTAGCTGGAGTAGGGCTCGCTGTAGAACGGATAGAACGGGTAGTAGCTATACGTATAGAGCGGATACGTATAGAGGTACGAGTAATCGAAGTACGGGTAAGAGAAGAAGTGGCGGTGGAAGTGCCGATGGAAGCCAAAATGAAATCCGCCCGTATTGAAGCGCAGGGAGAAGGTCGAAAATCGGGGCCGGAAGAAGGCCCCACCAGAAAATACGGGGCGCTGCGCAAAGCGAAAGCCCCCGGACATCCCGCGAAAACGCAATCCCTGGGCAGATACGGGCAATACCGGGCCGGCCAGCAGGCCCAGGGCGACGGCCCAACTCGGCAGCAAACGCGCAAAGGGACGCAGTCTCATGTCTCTACCTCCCAGGAGAGTGGCCGGGCGGACGGCCGCGGAAGCGATCTCGCCGCATGACGCGGCTAAGGATCGATGCCCATGCGGGGCAGTGGGTAGACACTCCCAGCCGTGTGGATCAATCTCACGCAGCCTGCTGCTGAGGAGATACGTCAACACCGTTGGGAGGGATTACCGGGCAGTGTCGGTACTATATTAATACCCGTTGCAAGCTCTGATAGACTACCTCCATGCCCGCAGCCTCGGCGGGGCAGTGTCGGTACTATATTAATACCCGTTGCAAGGCCGATTATCACTGTTAAATATACTACGTGCCAAGACACCGATCTATTCGCGGAACGTTAAAAGAGAAGCTGCTTTCGGCAAATGAATAAGCAACCGATTGAAAGTGAGACCGTGGGATTAATGGGCGGCCCCTGCTCGCAGACGGAGCCGCTGCTGGAAGTGCGCGGGCTGGTCAAGCATTTTGTGGTGACGCGGTGGGAAAGCTGGCGCTCCGTGCGCGAAACGGTTCATGCCGTGGACGGCATTGATCTGACCCTTCACCGGGGCGAGACGCTCGGGCTGGTCGGCGAGAGCGGCTGCGGCAAGAGCACGGCGGGACGGGCCATCCTGCGCCTGATCGAGCCGACGGCGGGAACTATTCGACTCGACGGCGTGGATATTAGGACCCTGCAAGGCGAGGCGCTGCGCCAACTGCGGCGTCACATGGGTATCGTCTTCCAGGACCCGTTCGCCGCCCTCGACCCGCGCATGATGGTCGGCGACATCGTCTCCGAGCCGCTGCACGCGCACGGGCGCGACGGCTCCGCCGGGCGCTCTCGATCCACGCGGCGGGAACGCTGGCAGCGCGCCCGGGCACTGTTGGAGGCGGTCGGCCTGCGGCCTGACTTCGTCACGCGCTATCCCCACGAGTTCTCGGGCGGGCAGCGGCAGCGGATCGGCATCGCCCGCGCCATCGCCACCGACCCCCAACTGCTTATCCTCGATGAGCCGATCTCGGCGCTCGACATCTCTATCCGCGCCCAGATACTCAACCTGCTGGAGGAGTTGCAGACGCAGCGCGGCCTCGCCTACCTTTTCATTGCCCACGACCTCTCCGTCGTCCGGCACATCTGCGACCGGGTGGCCGTGATGTACCTGGGAATTATCGTGGAGCAGGGGCCTGCCGACCGCGTGTTTGCCTTTCCAAAGCACCCTTACACGCAGGCGCTGCTTGCCTCCGTCCCGGTGGCCGACCCGGCCCGGCGTCGGGAACGCCGCCCGCTGGAAGGCGACATGCCCAGCCCGGTCAAAATCCCCTCCGGCTGCCGCTTCCGCACCCGCTGCCCTCTGGCCGCCGACATTTGCGCCCGCGAAGTCCCACCGCTGCGCGCGCTCGGCAACGGCCACTTCGCCGCCTGCCACTTCGCCACGCCGGATGCCTGAGCGACCATCAAACGGTCCCTTCTGGCCGCCCACCCGTAAACGAGTGGGCTGCGGGCGGCAAGTCCCATAAATGGGGCTGTCAGAGGCGGGTTAGCCCCATCTCGGGACTACAAGAAGGGAGGTTAGCCCCCTTCAGGGGGCTTGCCGTCTGAGCCTGTCGTGGGCCAGGCGGTTTAAGCGTATGAGCGGTTAGCACGGCGGGCTGCGCGGCGGCGGCGGACGCGTGACGACAGGCGGTTTAAGCGTATGAGCGGTTAGCCCCCTTCAGGGGGCTTGCCGTCCGCAGCCCGGTCCTTTAGGGCCGGGCGCAGCCGGGTTTCCGTAGACAATTTTAGCGCTGTTGGTTTGCTCGGAGCGAGTCCACATAGACGACGGTTTCTGTGTTCAGGGATTCAATGGCCGCGGCGAGCACCTTCTGCGCTGCCAGGCCATCGGCCCCGGAGCCGTCAATCTGCTCTGGATCATCCCCTTCGGCTACCTGCTCCAGGAAACGATGCAGCCGGTTCCGGAACGTATCGTCGAAGCTTTGCATCCCTCCAAAAACGGGATTGGTATAGACGGTTTTCTCCAGGCTATCCGCCGGGTAGAGCGTAACTTCGCGGTACATGTCTTCCAGCACGAAACGCCCTCCCGTGCCGGCTACCTCGCAGCGCTCCATCGGATGCCCCCGCTTGATATCGTAGCTGCCGGTTAGAGAACCGACCACACCGTTCTTGAAGCGGAGGTTAAACTGGGCCGTGGACCAGATCGCGCGGCCTGGGGCTTTGGTGGCGAAGCACTGCACCGCTTCGACATCCCCGCAAAAATGGCGCATGATGTCCACCGTATGGGGATGGAGGGCCTTGAGCTGGAAATAAGGCGAGCTCTCCACCGGGTTGTAAATCCACATGCCCATGTTGATAAACAGCAGATGACCGAGACGGCCTTCCTCTTGCCACCGCTTGGCCAGCCGGGCGGCGGGAGTGAAGCGGTGGTTGAAATTGACCCCCAGACACAGCTTCTTCTCGCGCGCCTTCGCCACCATCTCTTCGGCCTGGGCGATCTCGTTGCTGATGGGCTTCTCGCAGAGCACATGGCAGCCGGCTTCCAGGGCCTGCATGGTCGGCAGGTAGTGGTCGCTGCCATACTCATAGCCGCCGGTGGCGACGCTGACCATATCGGGCCGGAGAGCCTGCAACATCTCGCAAGCATCCAGGAAGCTAGGCACCCCCAGCCGTTCAGCCGCAGCCTGAGCCCGTTCCGCCTGAATATCGCACACGCCTACCAACTGGGCGAGAGGATTCTCCTGATAGATCCGGGCATGCAGATTCCCAATAGGTCCCATCCCGATTACCGCTACTCGTACCATGCTCCTGCCTTCTTCTCTCCTTCCGCCAGATTTTGCCGCTAGACTACGCCAGACTGGATCTGAATCGCGCGTGGGCGCACCGTGTTCTCTGCGGCCTGCCGATTTCTTATTACTTTCTGCTAAGGAGATTATTCGGGTTTCCGGCGGGTTATTCCTCTACCCTTCGGGCGGTGGGTCGGCGTTATTCGAGGCCGCGCAGGCCCTTCGGTCCGTAAACTTCTTCCTCCACACAAACGGCCAGACTTTCAAGATATTCACCGAACGAGCCGGCATAAGGAATGTGGCGCTCTCGATCCACGGCCTGGGCGCATTCGGCTGCATCGCGCAGCGCTTTGGCCAGCGCCCGGGATTTTTCGCTGCCAAGCAGCGGAAGAGGCACCTCCGTGTCCGATTCTCGTGAGGCAGGCAGGAGGGTTTCCCGGAGACAGGGCAGCGCATGGGCCGCGCGCAGGTGCAGGGCCAGGGCGCACTCTCGGGCCTGGTCCAGCCTGCCACTTTCAATATAGTCGCGTATCCAAAGGGCTTGCAGATGTACGGCCCGCACAAAGGCTGTCAAAGCGGTTTTCATAACGTTACCTCCTTCGGGCCGAGAGTACCAGGAGCCATATCTCCGTCGCCCCAGCGCCAGGGCCGGGAGGCGAAGAGGACGCGCTTCACGCTCCACGCCGATAGAATAAGCGCTGGCTGTGCTCCTAAAGCATTGTCCCATGGCGCAGGGGCGCTCCACACCGAGAGGGCATAGCCGCCACGCCGCTCAGGCGCGTGGCGTAGGCAGCTTGCAGGCCAGACGATGAGCGCGCATGGCAAGTCGCCGGTGAGTTCGGATGACCAGGTCCGAGCGGGGCCTGGCCGTACAAAGCAGAATCAAGCCGGCCTCACGATCCTGTAATAAGAACTGTTCTCTTTTGAGAAACAAGAGAACAGTTCTTATTAGCAGACATAAACAGACTGCCAGACACCCCGGCCCTGGTGGGCGAACTACTGGCAGTTCTTACAAAGGCCGTAGAACTCGACGCGGCTATCGCGAATCTGGTACCCGGAGGCTTGCGACGCCTGCGCCTCCAGGGCATACAGGTTCTCTAGAGTGAGGTCTTCGATATGGCCGCAATGCGTGCAGATAACGTGAGGATGCGCCCTCGGATGGATGCCGTCGTAGCGGTTGCTGCCGTCGCGGAACTGTAGCTCCCTGACCTCCCCTATCTCCTTGAAGGTCTCCAACGTGCGATAGATGGTGCCCAGGGAAGTGCGCGGGCAAAGCTGCCGGACGCGGGTATATATCTCGCCAGCGGTGGGATGGTTGTCGGCAGTGAGCAAGGCTTCCAGGATACAGAGCCGCTGGTGGGTCAGGCGGTATCCGTGCGCAGCCAGTTTCCGTGCGAAGTCCTGAATTCGGGCGTTGTCGGTTTCCATGCCGGTGCGCTTCCTTATGTGCTCACCGGGTGCGGTAAGCACTGGAAAATCAACTCATAGCAGCATTATATTTCTGTCCATGTAAAATGTCAACGGAGAATTTGGAAAGCGACGCGATAGAGCCGGGGTTCTGAGCCAGAGGTTTTCTGCGGGCTGTAGAGAGAGGGAACCAGGCTCCTTTTGTCCTCACGCCTCGGAGCCGCTCTTGCTGACCGATGGGCTTGCCCTCAGGAGAGCCGAATTCCTTTTGTCCTCAGGCCCCGTTGGTGGGGGCATGGCCAGGAAGGAGAAGCTGTTCGGGTGCGGCATCGGAAGGGCCGTGCGCAGGACGCAGAAGGTGTTCGGGCGCGGCAGGGGGCATGCCCGCAGCGCGCAAGAGCGAGGACGCGGCCTGTTCCTGGCTCTGACGGGCCTCCAGGATAGGAAGGATGCGCGCTGCCTCCAGGCGTATCTCCGGCGCCAGGCTGCGATTCATCAAGCGCCGCACGGGAGCGACCGCCTGCCCGGTTCCCACGAACTCCAGGGCCAACAGGATAGCCAGCGTCAGGCGCGGGCTGGAGTGGTCAAGTGCTATCGTCAGGCGATGCAGCGTTTCAGGAGGCAGCGCCCCGAAATCCTCCGGCCCCAGCAGCGGCAGCAGATGCAGAAGAGTCCATTGCGCCGACCCACGCACGCTCCGGCCCGACCCGAACGCCGCCTCGACGATGCCGGGCAGGGCGCGCTTGTCCTGAATGCCGGCCAGCGCGTCGGCGGCGACCAGGGTGAGGTCACGGCGCTCGCGCGCCTCCTGAAGCGAGCCGATGGGCAGGGAGATGAACAGGTAGAACAGCGGGAAGATGGTGAAGAAGGCGATCAGGCTGGCCAGTATGGTCCAGAAGAAGAGGGCCGGCAGTTCGGCAGGGCTCGTGGAGAAGCCGAGCAGCGCCCCGGCGACGATCAGGAGCATCGTATAGTAGAAGGCGCGCTGCACGTCGCCGTCGCCCCAGCGCGAGGGGGGATAGGGCAGCTTGCCGGTGAGGACGCGCACCAGACACGGCGTCGCCTCGCGGGCTTTCAGGGCGCCGAGGAGGGCGAGCAGCGCCTTCATGCCTTCCAGCGACCAGTTCAGCTCTTCGGGCGAACGGTCGTACTTATCTCCGAGAAGCGCCAGCAGGAACGGGACGATCTCAGTCCCATAGGAGCGCAGGGCGGCATGTGCGGCCTCGCGCACCAGCGGATCGAAATCGAGCAGCGCACGCGCCAGCGAGGGCAGCGCCGTCCGGTCGCCGATCTTGCCGAGGGCGCGGACGGCTTCTATGCGGGCCCCGCGCCAGGCTTCACGGTGCATGCGGAAACGCTGACGCAGGCTGCGCGGCGGCTTGACCAACTCGCACAGCGTGGCGACCGCCGCTCCCGGCTGTCTGGCTTCGCCTGCCAACTGGGCCAATCGGCGGCAGGCCGCCGGATCGCCCCGGCGCAGGGCTTCCTGGAAAGCCTCGACTGTAAATGTGTCCTCGCGTGCCTGGCCCATACGCCCCATCCTTCCTCGCTAACCAGCTATTAGGCGGTGTAAGCGGGAAAAGTGTTTCCATTTTATCACAAAAGGCTCAGATGCGCCCGTGGGACCCTCCAGGTCGCGCGCATTCCAATGCCGTTAGGGAAAGAAGAGAGGCCCCCACCCCCTTCCCACTGCCAGGGTCGGCGCTGCAATGGTTGGCGCCTCCGCCTAGCGACACCTAGAGCGTGGGATGCACTTGGGTCCTCTTGAGGAGATAGGCCAGCCGCTCATTAGAGGCTTTGGGCTCGCTTTTTAGCGAGTACCAAGCGGTCATCAGCCTCCAAGTCCTCTCTCGAAGCAGGCAAAAAAGGGCATAACACCCTCTAGCGACACCTAGCGATCCCCAATTCTAGGGGAGGGGAGAGTCAGCGTTGGCTTCTCGGTTCCCCCTCTCCTAGTATTTGGGAGAGGGGATAGGGGGTGAGGGCCACAACCATCCCAAGCCGGGTCACCCCCTTCCCTTGTAGGAAAGGGGGCCGGGGGGTTAGGTTAGAAAGGTCGGGAGTCCGGCTCTAAATATCTATGCCGGGGACGGGGAACTGGCCGCTGGTGCAGAGGTCGCGCACCTCGGCGCGTATCTTGCGCAGCGCCGTCTCGTCAAACCGGTACTCGGTTCCGTCCCTATCTTTGCCGTACAGGACGCCTTCTTTGGCGCGGGCGGCGGCAACGCGGTCCATCCAGTCGGCGATCTGGACCATCTGCGGCTCCTGAAAGCCGCGCGTGGTCACGGCAGGCGTGCCGATGCGCAGGCCGCTGGGCGAGAAGGGCTTGCGTGGATCGTTGGGGATAGAGTTGAAGTTGGTCTCCAGACCGGCCTCGTAGAGCGCGCGGGCGTAGGCTTTGCCGGGGATATGGCGGGACTTCATCACATCAATCAGGATCAGATGGTTGTCCGTGCCGCCGGTAACGAGGACAAAGCCGCGCTCCAGGAGCGCCTGGGCCAGCGCCTTGGCGTTGGCGACGATCTGGCGCGCGTACTGGCGGAACTCTGCGGTCAGCGCCTCCTTGAAGCAGACGGCCAGCGCCGCCATCGTGTTGCCATGCG
>DASRGZ010000009.1:0-16795 GCA_035650735.1 Chthonomonadaceae bacterium | reverse complement strand
CCCGACCCTGGCAGTCAGCGGGCCTGGCTAGGCGGAGATCGCCAGGCAGAGCCGCGAACCGTTGAGCGGCGTCCCTGGCAGTCGAGCGAGCGCAGCGCCGACCCTGGCAGCGCCCCACAGCGGCAGGGTTTAGCCTGCCGGGGGCCGGGGGTTAGGTAAGGCAAAACAAAGCGTTTGAGGAGGAAGATATGGGGCGAGAAGCCTGGCTGATATCGCGCAGAACTATGCTCAAAGGCATTGGCGTGTCGATGTGCCTGCCGCTGCTGGAGGCGATGGAGCCGCTCGCGGCGCTCGGCGCAGGCGCGAAACGCAAGCAAGGGAAGCCGCCTGTGCGGATGGCCGTGCTCTACATGCCCAACGGCGTCAACCCGCAAGCCTGGACGCCGACGGGCGTGGGCAGCGAGTTCGAGCTTTCGCCCATCCTCGCGCCGCTGGCCAACGTGAAATCCGAGGTGCTGGTGCTGTCAGAACTGATGAACAAGCAGAGCATCGAGGGGGACGGCCACTACGTCAAAGTGGCGCCTTTCCTGACCGGCACCCACATCACTAAAACCACCGGCAGCGACCTGCGCTGCGGCGGCATCTCGATGGATCAGGTGGCGGCGCAGCATATCGGCAACCTGACCCCGCTGCCCTCGCTGGAACTGAGCGTCGAGCCGCCCACCACCTATGTAGATACCAACGTCGGGTACACCAGCCTGTACGGCTCGCATATCTCCTGGAACACGCCGACGACGCCGGTGACGCGCGAGATCAACCCGCAGCTTGCCTTCGACCGCCTGTTTCGGTCGCGCGCTGCGCGCGGTAAAGGTGCTTCCACGCAGGATCAGAGCGTGCTCGACCTCGTTTCGGAAGATGCGAAGCGGCTCCAGGCGAAGGTCGGGCAGGCCGACCGGCACAAGCTGGAGGAGTACTTCGAGGCGGTGCGCTCGGTGGAGAAGCGGATCGCCTTCGACGCGGCCCGGCGCGCGGCGGAGTATGACGGCGACCCCCTGGCGCGCAAAGAGATCGAGCGGCTCGGCGGACGCATTAAGGACTACTATCAGGACCCGGCGCGTATTCGCGAGCGCGGCATTGACCATACCGAGCAGGTGCGCCTGATGCTCGACATCATGGTGCTGGCCTTCTGGACCGATTCCACGCGCGTCGCCACGTTCATGTTCGGCAACGAGGTCAGCGGCAGAAACTTCGCGTTCCTGCCCGGCGTTAGCGGCGGGCACCACCAGATCTCTCACCACGAGAACGATAAGGGGAAGCTGGAAGAGTACAAGCGGATCAATATCTGGCACATTCAGCAGTATGCCTACATGCTGGAGCGGATGAAATCGATCCGGGAGGGCGAGGGCACGCTGCTGGACAACTCGATGGTGCTCTTCGGCGGCGGGATGCGCGACGGCAACGCGCACAGCCCCTACAACCTGCCCATTGTGCTGGCCGGGCGGGGCGGCGGCACACTGGCGACCGGACGCCATCTGGTCTACGAAAAGAAGACTCCGCTCTGCAACCTCTACCGCGCCATGCTGGCCCGCATCGGTGCTCCCGTCGATCACTTCGGCGACAGCGTCAGCCAACTGGCCGGCCTCGCCGATCCCACCTTCAAGGGCGTTGCGCCGCAAGCCTAGCCCCTATCTGTGCTAGGGAACCTGCAAACAGGAGTCACCCCAATTCGGGAGGACTCCTGTTTGTCTTTATACAGCCAGGAAGCCGCACCAGGTAGCCATAAAAACGGAAGGATCTTAGCGAACCGCCGAAAGGGAAGGAGATCGGCGCCGAATGTGGAAACGACCGGTACCGTTTTGTTGCTTCAAGTGGAATTTCAGGTAATCGCTCCCAACGGTGTTGACGTATCTCCTCAGCAGCAGGCTGCGTGAGATTGATCAATACGGCTGGGAGTGTCTACCGAATTTCAGGGAAGGAGTTAGAACTTAAGGATGAAGACACGCGCCGATGCCTGGCAACTGCTGACGGAGTGGACACAGAGCGAGAGCCTGCGCAAACATGCGCTGGCGGTCGAAGCGGCCATGCGCTTCTACGCCCGCAAATTCGGGGAAGATGCGGAGCTCTGGGGCAACACCGGCCTCCTGCATGATTTTGACTATGAGCGCAATCCGGAGCCGCCCCATCACCCCACCGTCGGCATGAGCCTGCTGCGCGAGCAGGGCTGGCCGGAACCGCTCATTCACGCCATCGGAGGGCACGCACAGTATCTCTATATTCCGCGCGAGAGCCTGTTGGATAAAACGCTGTTTGCCGTGGACGAGCTTTGCGGCCTCATCACCGCCGTAGCCTATACGCGCCCGTCGCGCTCGCTGGCGGAAGTAGAGGTAGGCTCCGTGCTGAAAAAGATGCGGCAGAGCGGCTTTGCGCGGGGGATCAACCGGGAGGATATTCTGCAAGGCGCGCAGGAGTTGGGCGTGCCGTTGGAGGAGCATATTGCCAACTGCATCGCCGCCATGCAGTCCATCGCACCGGAGCTTGGATTATGAGGGATCCCAACATAGAGCGCGAATACAAGCAACGGGTCGCATCCGGCTTCAACCAGGCTGCCTCCGGGTACGATAGTCCCTCTCTGCGTGCCTTTGTTACCGGCGCAGACCGCCTCGTCGAGCTAGCCGAGCTACAAAGCGGCCAGAAGGTACTGGATGTGGGGGCAGGAACCGGCAATGCGGCTCTCGCTGCGGCCCGTGTCGTTGAGCCGGCAGGACAGGTGATCGGGATTGAAATAGCCGCAGATATGCGCGAGGTAGCCCGGCAAAAAATCCAGGCAATGGGTCTGAGCAATGTGGAGATTCAGGAGGGAGATGCCGCCGCGCCGCCTTTCGGCGACAACCGCTTCGATGCGGTGATCTGCGCTTCGGCCATCTATACGCTGCCGGATATACAGACGGCTGTGCAAGAGTGGCGGCGTGTGCTCAAGCCGGGCGGGCGCGTGGCCTTTTCCAGCCTCGGAACGGGAAAGGACAGATTATACTACAATCTTCTCCAGAAGTACGGCATTCCGCTTCCTCCGGTCATGCCATTGCAACGGGTTAATACCCCGGAGAAGTGCGGTGATTTGCTGCGAGAGACGGGGTTTGAGGAAATTGCCGTCCATGCCGAGCAACTGGGTTATTACCTCCCGCAGGCCGAGCAGTGCTGGGACCTGGTATGGAACACGGGCGCGCGTATCCCTCTGCAATATCTCCCTCCTCAGGCCCTTGAGCAGTTCAAGGCAGAATACCTTGCAGCGATGGCGGCCTCCGCCACCGACCAGGGCATTTGGATAGATTGGCCGGGGATATTCGCGCTGGGGCGCAAACCGTAGGCAACCTGCCCGCGTAGGTATAGCTAGGCGGAGGGCCGAACCTAAAGCGACAGGGTTTAGCCTGCCGCTCGGGGGCGCAAAGCGCCCGTCGCCCACCTGCGTGGGCGATAATATTCTGCCTGCAAAGGCATCGCCAGGCGGAGGGGTGTGGCAAGGCAGAGCCGTGTCGCAAGGTGTCGCAAGGCGGAGGCAAGGGCCGTAACCCTGCCGACCCTGGCAGTGGGCCGAACCATGGTAGCCCCGACCCTTGCAATCAGCTTCGTCCTCCCTCCTTCGCTGGCGCTGGAAGGGGAGCTTGCAGTCCGTTGTAGCCCCGACCCTTGCAATCAGCAGGCCGTAGACTCCACAGCGGCAGGGTTTAGCCTGCCGCTGTAGCGATCAGGATTTGGCTTTCGGACCGCCCGACCTGGCGGTAGGCTTGCCTTTGCCGTTCCCATTGCGCGCCGCGCCATGCTTGCCGTTCTTGGTCGTGAGGGCCGTGACGGCGGCAACGCCCGCGCCGACGGCAGCCTCCTCATCGGCAGCGGGTATCTCCCAGACCTCGCGCTCAGGCACCGCAATCGGCTCCTTCATGCCTGGCGCGTGTTCCAGGTTGGGCAGGTCGGGCACCCTGCGCGCCTCCAGGGCGCGGCGCACCATCGCCAGCAGCGTTCCCGCCACCGCGATCAGCACCCCCAGCCAGACCACGTTGATCCAGGGCTTATAGGTCACCTCCAGCGGGATGGCCCAGTGGCCGGAAAGGCCCGGCAGATTGATGCGCAGCGTCGCCACGCGCGTCCCCGGCTCCAGGCGATCCAGGTAGATGGCTCCTGGCATTCCGTTCTCGTCGGTCACCTGCGGCACGGCGATGTGCGCCGAGGTCATCCCGCCCCCGTTCATGAGGAGGGCCGGCGAGGCGATGAACCGCTTGCCCTCCGATGTCTCTATTCCCAGATAGACCACGAACGCCCGCTGCGGCTGGACCGTGGAGTCGAGGTACTTGATCTTGTAGGGACCGATCTGGCGCTCCTCTTTGGGCCGGATCACGATGCCCGGCTCCTCGCGGCCCGCATCGGTCGGCCAACTGCGCTGCGCGTCAGCAGCCAGCCCGACGTAGAGGTCGTGGCCGAGATATTTGGTGATGGCCGGCCAGCGCATTCGCTCCAGATCGGCCTCGCTCTCCGCCGTATTCAGGTTATGGACGAACCAGCGCGGCTGGATGACAAAGGTCTTGGGCGTGCCGTCGTCCGGGGAACGGTCCCGCCCGGCGTTCTCGTCCACGCCCGGCGGCGTCACGCGGATTTTGATGGCGTTGTTGCGGTCAAAATCGGGGTTGAGCGGAAACGACTGCGGCGCCTTGCCGGTCATGCCCTCAAAGGAGAACTTATAGCCGAACTTGGTGACCGGCGGCTGGCCCTCTTCCAGCAGAATGCGCTCCGTGCGCTCGTAGGTGTTGGAGACGATCACGCCCACCATCAGCAGGCCGATGCCCACGTGCGCCAGCCAGCCGCCCGCCGAGAGCGGCTTGGCCCGAAACACCCGGTAGGCCAGCATCGCGTTCGAGAGCGCCGCCAGAAAGCCCAGCGAGGAGAGCGAGACGACCGCCAGACGCTGCACCGTCGGGCTGATCCAGGCGTGCAGCGTCTCCAGGCTCTCCACGGAGTTCGGGTCCATCGAGGCGGCCAGCGCCCGTTCCGCGCCCAGCACCCAGACTACCATAAAGAAGCCGAAGGCGATCATGCCGAACCAGGGGACGATCAACTTCTTGAGGAAGGTGTCCGGGTTCGTCTTGCGCCAGGCCAGCCAGGGCACCACGCCCATCGCCAGCGCCGCGATCAGCGCCAGCGGCAGCATCGTCTTGTTATAGAAGGCGGCCTTGGGCGCGTCCGGCGGGCGGTGCAGCCAGCTTAGATACAGCGGGCGCGTCGTGCCCAGCGTCACCACCGCGCAGGCCAGCAGCATTAGCAGCACGGCCACAAAGAAGGCGAAATCGCGCGAAAGCAGCGTCTCCCCCACTGATTTGCGATGGGGCATCTTCCAGACGCGCGCCAGCCAGAGCAGCAGCCCGCCCCCGCCGTAGAGGGCCAGCATCGCCGTCATCAGGATCAGGCCGCTCTTGCTGATGTTGTCGAAGGCATGGACAGAGAGCAGTTGGCCGTCCGCGCCTTTCGAGGCCAGCGCGCCGGAGCGCGTCAGGAACGTGCCGAGCAAAAACAGCGCGAAGGCCAGGACGCCCAGGAAGGTGTTGCTGCGCGCCATGCCGCCCCGGCTCTTCTGCACCACCAGCCCATGCACCAGCGCCGTGATCGCCAGCCAGGGGAAGAACGAG
The DNA here is from genome assembly GCA_035650735.1 of Chthonomonadaceae bacterium. Taxonomy (GTDB): domain Bacteria; phylum Armatimonadota; class Chthonomonadetes; order Chthonomonadales; family Chthonomonadaceae; genus DASRGL01. Next base: position 11,183 of record DASRGZ010000009.1, on the reverse strand, counting down.
GCGTTCTCGACCGGATCCCAGGCCCAGAAGCCGTGCCAGCCCTGGGTCTCATAGGCCCAGTAGCCGCCCATGAACAGGCCCAGGCCCAGCGTGGCGCAGGAGAGCAGGGCATAGGGCATGATGCGCGGCGCCCAGCCGTCATAGTCCTTCCAGACCAGGGCGGCGACGGCGTAGCAGAACGGCACGGCAAGCGAGGCGAACCCGAAGAAGATGGTCGGCGGATGGATGGTCATCCAGTAGTTTTGCAGCGAGGGGTTCAGGCCGCGCCCATCCAGCGGCGGGTAGTGCCAGTCGGGATTGGCCAGCAGTTCGGCGTGCGTCGGGGCCGGGATCAGGTGGAAAGGCGACTGCTTGAGCAGAATGGCGCACAGGAAGGCCAGCACCGACACGTAGAAGGGCATGACGCGCGCTTCGTAGCGGCCCGCCTTCGCAAACACCAGGAAGCCGATCAGGGCGGTCCAGGTGCTCCAGAGCAGGAAGCTGCCCTCCTGGCCTGCCCAGGTCGCGGCAAAGCGATACCAGGCGTGCAGGTCGTTGCTGGTGTACTCCCACACGTACTTATACTGATACTGCTTCGTGTAGACGAGGGCCGCCAGCACGCCGAAGGTCGCCAGCACGCCCAGGGCCGTCACGCTATAGCAGGCCCGCCCCAATAGGAGCGCCTTGCGCGATTGGGGCCGCGCCAGGGCCACGCCGTAGGCGATCATCGTCAGCACGGCAAAGCCCAGGGCCACCGCCAGCAGGACCACGCCCACCAATCCAAATCCCATTAACTGCTTCCTCCGGGCGCGACGGCGCGCTTATACGGCCCCTTCTGGTCGTCGTACTTGGAGGGACACTTGACCACCAGGCTATCCGACTGGAGCGTGTTGCCGCGTACGACGCCATGCGCCGCTGTCTCCGGGGCCGTGTCGAAGGCGTCGGGCTTGGCCCCGTGATAGACGACCTCAATCCGCTCGCCGTTGACGTCCTGGATCTGAAACCGCAGCGCGCCCTGCGCCGGGTCGTAGTAGGCGGTCTCGTGCAGGATTTTGCCGCGCACCTGCACGGGCGTGCCCATGCGGCGGGCGGTCGCGATATCCACATACGGGGTCATGCTGCTGCTGAAGGCCCACAGCGTGAACCCCATTGCCACCGCGATAATTACTATCGCTATCCAATAGGCTTTTTTCACAGTTGATCCTGCTCCCTGTCGTCGCGCTCCAGGCGGCGCAAAGACCGATCAATAAACAGAAGATAGGCGAAAATGCCGCACCAGACGATCAGCGGCACCATCATTACGATAAGCTGCTTGCTACTCATTCTCTAGTCTTCCCGCCTTCCGCGCCATCAACTGGAGCAGCCGGTAGCGCAATTGGAACATCCACACGAACAATAGGGTAAACGCCAGGAACGACGGATACAGCACCGCCTTGTAGGACAGACTGGTGTTGGCGGGCCGCACCAGCGTAGTCGTCGGATGCAGGCTCTGCAACCAGGGCAGGCGCGGCACCACCCAGATCAGGAACGTGGCCGGAATCAGCGCCACCAGCGTATAGACGGCGGCAAGCCGTGCCCGTTTCTCCGGCTGCTCGCTCACCGCGCCCCGCAGCACCAGATACGAGGCGTAGAGCAGCAGCATGACGATAATAGAGGTCTCGCGCGGGTCCCAGTTCCAATAGCTGCCCCACATCACCCCCGCAAACAGGCTGCCGGTGATCGTCGCCAGGATACAGAACAGGAAGCCCAGTTCCATCCCGGTCGCCGACTTGGCATCGGTTTGCAGGTTGCGGTCGCGCGTCAGGTAGAGGATGGCATAGACGGCGGCGACGGCGTAGGCGACGTAGGAGAGGATGGCGCAGGGAACGTGAAAGAAGACGATGCGCGCCGTGTTGCCGTCCTCCGTGAAGTTGACGGCACCTTTGGCGATAAAGAAGGCCCCATAGATGACGTAAGCCATCAGCGCGCCGAGGCCCCACTTCCACCACGCGCCTCGCAGGGGAGGCACGGGCGTATGGCGGGAAGGCGGCGGTTCCGGCATCTTCGGCGCGGGAGGTCGGGTTTGGGTGGCTGCCATTTAGATCAATCTTCCGACAACGTCTTCTGTTTCTGTAAAATCCAGCTTTCGAGAGAGCCGGAGGCATTCTCTTACAGAAAAACGGAGGCGCTGTCTAATCTTCCCAGACAAAGCTAAACGTCAGGGCGGAGACGGTAATGAGCAGGATACCGTAACTCAATAGCCCGCCGATGTCACGCACCAGGCGCAGCGCCGGCGGATGAACGATAAAAGTTGTATTGGCGGCGTTCAGCAACAAAAGCAGAAAGACGACGAGCAGCGGCAGGCCAATGGCCGGATAGAGTGCGCCGGACCCGCGCGCCTTAGCTGCCAGCGCCCCCACGATGGTAGCCGCGCCCGCCAGCCCGACGCATCCGCTGACCATCACTATCAAGAATACGATGGGAGCGCCCAGCGGCATTCCCGTAATGAGCATAAATACCGGCGTAACGACCAGGGCAACTGCAAAAAGTATCAGGAGATTGAAGGCCAGCTTGCCCGCGTAGACCGCCCCCGCCGACATCGAGAGCCGCAGGGCCATCACCGTCCCCGTCTCCTCTTCGTGCACGAACGCGTGCGACAGGCCGGAAAACGCCGCGAAACAGAGCAACAGCCATAGCAGGCCCATCTTGCCTGCCGCATCCCAGGCCGGGCGCATCTGGTTGGTCAGCGGGTCTAGCGCCAGCTTCTCTTTGAGGGTCGCGGTCGCCAGGCTGAGCAGCAAAAGCGACGAGAAGGTGAACAGGCCGACCGTGCTGAGGGCCACTTTGGTCCGCAGCTCGGCGCGCAGGTCTTTAAGCAGGAGCGCCCACGCCTCGGCAAGCCATCCGCTGCCGCCAGAGGCCATCGCCCGCGCCGGCGCGCTTACCCCTCGGCTCCCAACCGTATCCACGTATCGCCCCATTCCACCTCGCGCGGCTCGTTGGTCGCTATGACCGCCAGTCCGCCGCCGGGCCGCTCGCGCTGCGCCGCCAGGATTCGCTCCACCATCGCGATGCCGTCCACGTCCAGGTTGGCAGTCGGCTCGTCCAGCAGCAGGATCGGCGGGCGGGTAAGCAGCGCAAAAGCGTATTTGAGCCGCTGCCGCATCCCCGAGGAGTAGGCCCCCACCAGATCGCGCCCGCGCCCGCGCAGCCCCACTTCGGTCAGGGCGGCGATCAGATCCTCACGGGTCAGGTGAATGCCCCGCAGCCGCGCGAAAAACTGCAGGTTCTCCGCAGCGGTCAACTCGCGGTAGAGCGTCAGGTCGGGCGCCACGTAGCCGAGGGCGCGGCGGCGCGCGACCGGATCGAGCGTCTCGCCGTCCACCTGCACCGTGACCGTTCCAGCTGCGGGAGGCAGCAGGCCGGCGAGGATGCGCAGCAGCGTGCTTTTGCCGGAGCCGTTGCGCCCGGTGATCACCAGCGTCTGCCCGGCCTCCACCCGCGCGTGGATGTCCTTAAAGACAGCGCGCGCACCAAACCGATGCCCCACCCCGGCCAGTTCCACCGAAACGGCCCCCGGCGCAAGGCACGGCCCGCTATTGCGTTCTTTCTCCTGTGCTGTGTTGACGATGCCCACGGCGCGGCCCCGCCTGTGCGTGATGGGCTTGTGCGCGTCGGCGTTGCCGCTGGTTTCGACACGGTCACGCGCCCGAAGTTGCGTGTTTTCACTCACCGTTCGCGGAAAGCTTCTAGCAGATTATACCATAGCGTAGGGGAGAAGTCACGGGCGGCAGGGCAAACGCCTGAGAGAACGTTCCTGCTCGTCATATCAGGCGAGCAAGTCGCTCATGAGAGAGAAAAGGGGTTGCCCTGGCTACTGCAAGGCGGTCGGTTCGTCCGACTCGTCGGAGGCAGGCGGAGGCAGTGGCGCGAGGACCATTTTCTGCTTGGCGTAGTTGAGGGTGATTTTAAAGCGGCTGAGGAAATCCAGGCCCAGCACGGCCAGGTTCCGGTCGAATTCGGGCGGCGCATCTGCCGCGAGAAAGACGACGGGCAGCTCCTTCACTTCTGCCCGGCCGGCGCTCAGCCGGGGCAGCACGATCAGCCCGGCTTTGGCTTCCTGCCCGGTCGCGCGCGCCAGCGTGAAGACCTGTTGGGGCTTGAGCTTCAGCTTCGCGGCGACCTCGGTGGGAATCAGCGTGCCGCGCGCGCCGGTATCCACCAGGGCCAGAAACGGCTTCGCGCCAGGCACCGCGACCTTCACCCAGACTTGCCCCTCCCGCACCACTATCGGCAGGACAACGGCGCCGTGCGGCGCGGGCAGCTTGGCCTCCGGCGACTCAAGCTGAAGGGTTCGGGCGCTAAAGTCAACGGTGATCTGAAAGGCGGAGAGAAATGGAGCGCCCAGCCAGCCGGCGGGGGCATCGGGCCGAAAGGAGCGCGAGAGGGCAGCAAACACATCCGCCTGCGCTACACGCACATTGGCCAGCTTCAGCCCGCCCAATTGCAGCGAGTCGATCTGGCCCTCCGGCGCATCCAGTAGATTATCCAGCGCCTGCGCCCGCACCCGTTGCGGCAACAGCTTCACGTCATGGCGCTTGAAGCCTTGCAGCGAGAGCGCGCAGGCGTTCAACCCGGTATCAATGACAAAGCGCTCGATCCCCGGCCCATTGACCATCCCCTGCACGACCATGAGGCCGTTCCAGAGGGTAAAGTGCAGCGACGCGGGCAGGGTTATCTCTTTTGGAAGGGGCATAGGGCTGCGCTGCAGCGGCAGTTGGGATGGCGTCTGGGGTGTTGCGCCCTGTGCCGCCAGCAGGCAAATGCCCAGCAGAATGCTCGCCAGCGCGCAGCGACCGTAAAGGCCCGGCTTGGTGTTCCTGATCGAATCCGACGCAGCGCACCGCTTCGCCAATCTGGTTTCTTGCTTGCTCATTGCTCTGTGCCTATCAGCGGCGGCTCTGCTCGACCAGGTTCTTCACGGCGTCCAGCGCCAGCAGGTAGCCGAACGTGCCTAGCCCCACGATTTGGCCGATCACCACGGGCGCGATCACCGAATGCCGCCGAAACTCCTCGCGCGCATGGACGTTCGATATGTGGACCTCAATCGCGGGCAGGCGCACGGCGGTGATGGCGTCCCGAATCGCGTAGCTGTAGTGCGTGAAGGCCCCCGGATTAATGATAAGAGCATCCGCCCAATCGCGCGCCTCGTGAAGCGCATCTATGATTTCGCCTTCATGGTTGGATTGCAGGATGCGCACCTCGATGTCTATCTGCTGAGCGCGCTGCTTGATCTTGCGGTTGAGTTCATCGAAGGAATCCTGTCCATAGAATTCCGGCTCGCGCTTGCCGAGCAGATTGAGGTTGGGGCCATGAATCAGCGAAACTTTAATCACGGTCTTCTCCAGGCGCGCTATGCCTTAGCCTGCACATCTTCAGGGCGCGCGTTCTCATCCAGAATAACGGCCTCGTCTACCAGCAGGATCGGAATGCCGTCCCGGATAGGAAAGCCGTGACGGCCACACGCGCAGATCAGCATATCCTGTTTCTCGTTCAGGTGCAGCGGCCAGTGCTGCTCACAGGCCGGACAGGCCAGCAAGTCCAGGAACCATTGATCCAGCGGCTGCGTGGCAGGCGCATTGGCGGCGTTTTGAGTATCCATCTCGATAGCAGACTCCTTCCGAAAATGGGGACGGCAGCGCGCAGTGCGCAAAGCCATTTAGACAGGATTAACGGGATTAACCGGATTTCCACCACACAGAGAAGCCTTGCTTCTCCCTCTCTCCGTAATCCTGTCTAAAAATTCTCGTATGGGACCTCAGTGGGCGCGCGTAACCGCTTCCTGGTAGACCGCCACAGTACGGGCGGCGGTGGCTTCCCAGGTGAAGCGGGCGGCATGGCGTGGGCCGCGCAGAGATAGGTCATGGCGCAGATCGGCATCTTGCAGGACGCGGGCCAGCGCGTCGGCCCAGGCGGCCACGTCCGTCGCCGGGACGATGAGGGCGGCCTCCCCGACGACTTCCGGCATGGCGGGCGCGTCGGCGACGAGGACGGGCGCGGCGCAGGCCATCGCTTCCAGCGGAGGAATGCCGAAGCCTTCATAGAGCGACGGGTAGGCGAAGGCCGCGCACGCCCGATATAATATCGGCAGATCGGCGTCCTCCACGTAGCCGGTGAACACGACCGCCTCCGCCGCCTCTGCGCCGCCCCCACACGCCGCCGCCTGCCGCAGAACCTCCCGCTCGGTGTCCCATCCCGCCTTGCCGACCAATACGAGCTGATGCGGCAGCCGGTGCGCCGCCCTGGCCTGCCCGAAGGCTTCCGCCAGCAGGCGCAAATTCTTGCGCGGCTGCAAGACGCCGACGGCCAGCACAAAAGGCCGTTCCAAACCAAAACGCTCTTTCGCGATCTGCCGCGCCGTTTCCTGCTCCCACACCTCCGGCCCCCGGCGGGCAATCGCCACGAACTCTTCCGGCAGGCCCAGCAGAATAGCAACAACCCGCTCCGGAGGCAGGCCGTAGATACGCAGGATGTCCTGCCGCGAGCTTTCCGAATCGGTGATAACGCGGGCGGCCTGGCGCATGGAAGCCGGCACGGTCAGGTTTAGCAGAGCGCGGTGCCGGGCGGGAAACCACTGCGGGTAGAGCCGAAAGGAGATGTCATGAACGGTGGTGACTATAGGGCAGGGGCAGAGGACGCGCGGAGGCGCGGTATATTGCACATGAACAAGGTCGGCGCTATCCCGGCCCAGGGCGCGCGGCAGGGCCAGCAGGGTCCACAATCGATCGTTGGGCGCGTCTACCAGACGGCAGCGGAAGTTCGACGCCTCCGGCAGTTCGCCTTCCGGTACCAGCGTGCGGCTATAGATCAGGTATTCGTTGGCGGCATCTACTCCCGGCAGGGCGCGCAGCAAGTTCCGCCAGTAGGTGCGGTCGCCTGTGAAGCGTCCGGTGAGCGCGCGCCCATCAATGGCGATCCGCATAGCGCCTCCCTTCATGCCGGTTTCTGTAAGTCTTTATGTTGCTAGAGTCCTAATTCCGCCAACGTGGAGGCAGTTAGCACCCGCCGCGTGATTTCAGATAACTGCGCCTCGGAAAGCGAGTTTACCCTCCCAACGCTCTCTTCCGACAACGGCCCAAACTTTAATTCCAGTAGTTCTAACAATGTCTGCCGTCGCCCTTCAAGGCGTCCTTCAAGGCGCCCTTCAAGACGCCCTTCAAGGCGCCCTTCTCTCCTCCCTTCTCTGCGCCCCTGCGCAACCAGAACCTGGGCATCCGTTCTTGCCATTTCCTGAACCTCCTCCTTATGGCGGCGTTCTGCCGCCTCGACCACCACATCATAGAGTTCAGTGCGCTCTTCCGGCTCGCGCTTGTTGCGGATCAACAGCAGCAGGTAGTGCATGGCCCGCCGCCACTCCGCCTGCGCTGCTTCAGGCAGCGTTTCCAAATATGCGACCGCCTCCGCCAGCACAGAAGCCAGCACCTCACGCGGCTCTTCCGCCGCCTGCATCACCCGCAACACCGCGCCGATGGCCGTGCCTGCGTTCGCCAGTACATTCGGCGTGGTCTCGTGCAAATTTAAAAACAATACTCGATGCTGCGGCACAAAATCGGAAAGCGGGGCCGGCGCCTCTATCAGCGCCGCCAAACTTAACGGGCTTATCCAGCGGCGCTTGCCCGTGTAGAAGACGATGGGCACAACCGGATGCAGCCGCCACTGCGATACCGGCGTCTTGGCATCCTGCAAGGCCCGCCGCTGCGTCTCCCAGAGCTGCACCATGTAGGAGAGCAGCCGTAACCCCATTGTGCGGTCGGGCCGGGACTGATGTTCCAGCAGCACATAGACCAGCGCCTCGCCAGCACCGTGCCGGAAGGGAACACGATAGAGCAGATCGGCCTCCTGCTTTTGCAGGTTGTCCGGCACAAAGGAGCGATTGATACGCTCGGCGCGGGAGAAATCCAGACGGTCCGCGATCTCCGCCGCGACGATGCGGATAAGCCCGTGTAGGTTCTCTGGTGACTCCAGCAGCCACAGAGTGCCCCGGTCAGCAAATTCCCGTATTAGCTCTTCCTGCGAATCAGGCATGATGGTTGGCTGGCCTCTGTGGTATTATGCTCCAACATTGCCGGAAATGCAAGGGTTTGTGTCTCTTCGCTTGCTGACTGCGAAGAAGGATCGTATTTCCTGTCGGGCTAACAAGGTATGGGTAGACACTCCCAGCCGTGTGGATCAATCTCACGCAGCCTGCTGCTGAGGAGATACGTCAACACCGTTGGGAGCGATTACCAAGGTATGAATCTAACTTCGGATAAATCGGAGACGTATTGCAACGCCCTTACGGATAAACCACCGGGGTTTGTCTATTTTTGGAAGAACAAGATATGATGAGCATGAGCGACCTGTCCGACGCATTTGTAATATCAATCTGGCTTGGTTTAGCGGAGCTTACGGGATGCGAGTGGTACGTACCCACCACATCCCTTGCATTCAGTGAAGCAGCAAGCAAGGCTATTTCTCGCCACCGACTTGACATCTCAAAACTTAATAAATCGTTCGCTATGTTCTTGACTGGAAGCAGACGCAAACGATTATGCTCTTTAACCAGCAAGCCACAAACTTCGCGGCATTGCCTGCCCGCGCGTTCTGCCTGACGTCTCAGGTTGTATAAATCCCTTAATGCAATTCGAAATCTAAGCCTCATATCCCAACTTAATATTATCCCTTGACTGCTGGTAGGCGAGAAAAGTAGTCTTTCGTTTTCGCTGCATCAACCGTTCTGCTCAAGCTAACAGGCGAAGCAAGGAAAAGCACGGGCACATTACACTTCCTGCCGGGCTAATCGGTAGATGGCGACCGCCTCCCGTGCCATGTTCTCATAAGAGTAGCGGTCCGCGTAGGCGCGGGCGGCAGCTTGCAGGGCCGCGCGGCAGGAGGCATCTTCAAGCGCCGTGAGCAGCTTTGCCGCAAGGTCTTCGGTATCGCCGGAGCGGAACAGCGCCAGGCTCGCAGGCACCTTGCGCACGATCTCCTGATGGGGAGGAATATCGGAGGCAACGATGGCCCGCCCATAGGCCAGCAGGTTTGCCAGCGAGCCCGACCCGGAGGTCTGCATGTAGGGCGCGAGCCCGACATCGGTCGCCGCCATGATCAGCGGCAGGCGCTCATCGGGAAGATATCCGGTGATGTGGACGCGATTCGCCAGGCCCCGCGCCTGGATCTGCGCGCGCAGATTGGGCACGTAATCGGTAAAATCCTCGGGATGCCGGTCGCCGGCAAACAGCAGCACGACGTCGGGCGGAAGCTGCCGCAGCGCCTCCAGGGCCAGCGTGTGTCCCTTCTTCGCCGACAGGAAGCCAAACAGCGTGACCACCCGCTTTCCCTCCAGCCCTAGCGCTTCTCGGGCACGTTCCGGTTCCGGCAAGGGAGAGGGCGGCGGCACGCCGTGCGTGAGGACATGGATGCGGTCCGCAGGGACGCCGATGGCCGCCAGATGCGCTCGATCTGCCTCCGTATGGACGATATAGCGGCGAATGACGGGGTGAAGGAAGTTCCTGCGATTGGCCAGCGTCAGGGCAGCCCGTTGCGGCGCGGAGGCGGATGGCCCCGGCAGCGCGATCTCGTGGACGGTCATCACCAGCGGGACGCGCACGGCACTCAGGAAGGCGCGCACGTGGCTCTTATAAGGCGCCACGCCGCCAAAGAAGAAGTACTGGTGCTGCACGTGCGCGACCTCCGCCCCTTCCGCGTTCATGGCCGCGCCAAGCGCGCGGAAACGTTTCTCGTCGGCGAGGTAGTGCCGCAGGGCTGCGACAGCGCTGGCCCGCGCCGCGCCCTGTGGGGCTTCCACGACGCGCACACCCACGATCTCCGGCAACGCGGTCAGCGCCGCGATCAGATGACGGCTGTAGTCCCTAACGCCGCAGCGCGCGTGCCAGGGCGTAAACAGGGAGACCCGCAGCCCGGACATGGTCCCTACTTCCTCAAACAAGCCACTTTACCCAAAACACGAGTTTCCTGCCCCTGGCTTTCGCCCCGGCGCGCTGTGCGTGTGCCTACAGTTTGCCCTGACGGGCAAACTGCTCCATGAACGCGACCGTCTCCTCAAAGGTCTTAACGCCCGTCGTCGCGCCCAGCGCCGTCACGCAACAGGCGCCGACCGCTGTGGCGAAGCGGGCGCACCGCTCCAGGTCCCAGCCGCGAGCCAGCCCGGCCAGGAACCCAGCCACAAACGCATCACCGGCCCCCAGCGCATCCACGGCCTGCACGGGCAGAATCGGCACGGTGAACGCCGTCCCATCCGCCGCGCGGATATAGGCGCCGCGCTCGCCCATCTTCAGCCCGACCACCTTCGCGCCCGCATCAATCAGGTATTGCGCGATCTCAGCCGGGTCCTCGCGCCCTCCGGCCAGCATCCGCGCCTCTTCATAGCTGGGCAGCAGATAGTCTACATACGGAAGACACGGCCCGACCTTCTCCATCCACAGCCCGCGCGCATCCCAGACGGTATCGAATGCCGTCGTAATGCCGGCCTCCTTTGCCTGACGCAGCAGCTCGGCGGTCGGAGCGCCGTCCAGGCGCGGCATGACCAGCGCGCCCGCGATATGCAGGATTTTACTGCGGCGCACGCGCTCCAGGTCAATATCCTCCAGCGCCAGGGTCGCGTTAGCGCCCAGATAGTGCAGGAAGCTGCGCTCGCCGTCGCTATGGACCAGTACCATCGTCGCCGAGGTCGCCGTTTCCTTATCTCGCGCCACGCCGCCCGCGTCAATGCCGAACTGCTCAAAGCGGCGCACCAGAAAATCGCCGAATCCGTCGTCGCCGACCTTGCCGATGATGGCCGTGTCCACGCCCAGCTTCGCCAGGCTGATGCCGGTGTTGGCCGCACATCCCCCGGAATGCAATTCCATCCGATCCACGAGGGCCAGCTTGCCGCGCCCCGGCAGCGCGTCAATTGGCTTGCCAACGACATCGGCCACCAGTATGCCCACACAGGTCACTTCCGCCACGTCTCTATGCTCTCCTCTCCCCAGCTAGAACCACACCTTACAAACCGATTCAGACAGGATCAACGGGATGAACCGGATTTTGGTAGTGTACACTTCTTTCTGTAGAATTGGTCTGGCCTGCTGAGCGGGTAAGCGGCAGGTCATGGGGTATCCTTTCGGTTGCCAAGACCAGAAAAGGAGCCAATCCCATGACCGACCAACTTGATTCTACTCTACCCG
>DASRGZ010000008.1:0-13674 GCA_035650735.1 Chthonomonadaceae bacterium | reverse complement strand
CGAGTAATCGCTTGGATCAGGCCGGTTGAAATGCATCGGCTCCTTGAGGGCGACGGGCGGATTGGTCAGGAAGCGGGGCTTGCCCGATAGGTTCTGAGAGGAGGCGTGCAGGATGTAGGGATGCAGCAGGACGATGTCGCCGGTGCGCCCGGTACACTCCAGGAAATCCCGGCACTGAGCGGCCAGCTCCTTGAAAGGGAAGCCACCGGGAACGACGCCCTCCGGATGCTCCGCCAGGAACCGCGCCACGACCGGAACGGAGTCGCAGGCGACGAACGTGCCGCCGCCTTGAGGCGCAATGTCCGACCAGAGGACCAGCGTCAGCAGTCCTTGCTCCGGGCTATCCAGGAAATGGCGGAAGAAGTCGCCGTCCTTGTGCCAGCCCGGAGACTGCGCCGAGGGGGGCTGCCAGGGCCTATCCGCCCCGTCGTGGAAGTTGACGATGAAGCCATCGCCCATTGTCACCGACTCGCGGACGCGCTCCTCGCCGCCCAGCAGCTCGCACGCCGCCGCCCACGCTTTGGGCGCGAACTCTTGCATCGGGAACCGATGCATCGCGGGCATGTGAATGCGCGACTTCACCCAGGTAGCCGGGGCGCTGCGGTCGTAGCCCAGGCGATCAAAGGCGAGCGCGATCAGGTTCTCGGCAGTCTCGCGCGTAAAGCAGTCGTGGATGACGATATGGCCTCGCGTCAGAAACTGTGCTTTCTGCGCCTCGGTCAGCACTCTCTCACTCAACGTTGGTTTTTCCTCCGACGAGGGAAGCGTAGTGCTTCCCCGGTGTAAAGATGCAGCCGCTGCGGGTGTAGAAATCCTCCCCGAGAGGATAGGCGCCGCGCGCCGGCTGCGTCCAGGGCGCGTCCGGGCAGGGGTGGTAGGTCTGCATGGTCTGCCAGTTGCGGTAGTTCTGGAAGCCGTTGGCCTCCAGGACGCCCACCGGCATTCCGGGCAGAGGCGCCAGACGCGCCGCCACATTTTTGTTCCACTCTATCATCACGGGGTTGACCGTCAGGTCGGCGCAGAAGCAGGGCACGCCGTGCTCGTGGGCCAGCTTCGCCACCCGGAAGCTCATGCTCAGCGTCTTGGCAATGGGCTTTAAGGCGATGGCCCCGTAGCCGAGATGAATGCGCTCCAGGGCCTCCCGGTCGCTGTGGGCGCTCTCGTCGGCCACGACGCGGGCGGGAATATCGCGCACGTCCCAGGCCGCCTCCTCCGGGAACGGCTCCTCCAGCAGCACCGTCCATTCCAGCGCCCCGATTTTGTCGGCGTGATCCAGCAGGCGCAGCAGCCGCTCTTTGCTCTCGTAGCGCCCGTTGGCGTCCAGGTAGTAGAGGACGTGGCCCTGCGCGGCCCCGGCGACCTCCCGATGCTTGAGCGCCTCATGGATCGCGCCGATGCGCCGCTTGTCGAACTCCAGCATCTTCTCCTGGTCACCGTCCTTGTCCGGGTCAGAGCCGATCTTAATCTTCAGGAGGTAGTAGCCCTCGTCCACCAGCCCAACGATGTCCTCTATCGCCACGCCGTAGCCGAGGACAGGCACGGCGACGACGTAGGGATGCCGGTGCGCCAGCGCGGGGCGGACATCCGGGGGGATCAGGTCGTCGAAGCGGACGATGCCGTTCTCGGCGGCGTAGAGCAGCCAGGCCGCGTTATCCACCGGCACCAGGGAATTGAGGGCAAAGGTCAGGCGCAGGTCGGGGTTTTCGGTGATCTGCTTACCGTACTCATAGGTGAGGGGCAGCAGGCGCTCCAGCAGTTCCGGCGGCGTCGTGAAGGGAATCTCCTGCGCCGCTTGCAAGGCGTGGGAAGTCATTAGCAGCATCAAGGCGTTGCCGACAGCGTCCGGGTGGCCGGCAAACACCTTCGCATCCGACCAGAGCACGCCATGCACGCCCACGCCCACGCCTTGCTTCCCCGTCCGGCTCTCCATCAGCGCGGCCACCTGCCAGATGTCGGTGACGTAGCCGCCCTTAAAACCAAAGGGCGCGACCAGCGGCTCCCGCTCAAAATTGAGGTTCGTTTTGGTAACCTGGATCATAAGGCAACTCTTCCGCAATCAGCCCTTACAGGCCGTTGTCCTTCCGGTCAAATAAATGGTTGTGGCGACCTGGATCACAAGGCAGCTATTTCAGGTAGAGCTTGGACGCGGCGGCGGCATAGCCGCGCGCAAAGTCGGCCCCATCGTAGCCGGGATCGTCTGCGGGAATGTCGGCCAGGCGGACTTCCCCGCCGCCCCGCTCCCGCGAGAGACGCCCGGCCAGCATAATCTTGACCGACTCGGTGAGCGCGTTCACAGGAGCCATCCGGTTCTGGCCCGTCTCCATAAAGTCGCAGATGCGATCCAGCAGCGCCGCGTAAATTTTGCTGGTATCCATGCGGAACTGGAAGGTGGATTTGGTGGTCATGATGACCATCTCAAAGGGCTGCCAGACGCCGTGACAGAGGGTGTAGACGGCGGTGCGGCCATCGGCGAAGCGCACAAAGAAGGTTTCGGCTCGCTTGCCCTCCGCCTCGCCGCTGCCCACGAACTGCGTCGAAACTGCGCCAGTGCCCATCACGCCGCCGATGGCTTCAACAATATGGATGCCGTAGTTAAACTCGTCCACGCCCGCCGTGCCGTAGACGTTGAGTATCTTGCCGCGCTCCGACTCAGGCTGCACCAGGAAGTCGGCGATCTCCTGCGCGTAGCGCGCCGAGGAGCTTCCCAGAATGACCGCGCCCTTGTCCGCGAGATTTTCCAGGGCCTTGCAGTCGGCGAGGTAGCCGACGAGGGGCTTGTCAATGAAGACGGGCTTGCCACGCTCGATGAAGGGCAGGGCGTGCCGCAGGTGCTGATCCCAGTCGCATCCCTGCACAAAGCCGATATCCACATAGTCGGCCAACTCCTCCACGCTCTGGCAGCGCTTCTCCAGGCCGTGGTTGCGGATAAACGCCTCCACCTCGTCGTCGCCGCGAAAGCCGTCGTTGTAGACGGCCACATAACGGGCGCGGTTGCCTTGCTCCAGATATTTGCTAAACGCCAGGGGATGCGAGGTATCTATGTTGACCACTCCAATTCGAATCATGCGGGGACGCTCCTTAATGAAAAGTCTTAATGAGGAGAACGATACAGCCTGCCGCCAGACTGCGACGAGGATAAGGATACATTCGCTCTTTCTGCCTTCACTTCCTTTCGCGCCTGGCGCTCATTATCCTGTTACCTGAGCGTCGGGAAGCAAAGGAACACGAGAAACTATTTCCCGTTCATGAAAAAAGTCTCCAATTAGAGGAAACTGTTATACGGGCGTGTAAATATAGAGCAGACCCTGCGTTTAAAGGCAAGAGCCGAGGGAATCATGGGTGTTGACAGCGCGAAAGTGAGCGCGCGTCCGTCCCATACGGCGGATTTCGCCAGCCAACCTTATAGAGAAACCAGTTAAACCTCGTACCATGATGCGTCCGCCAGGACGCTTGGCCGTAGGCCCTAGAGCCGGGGGTTGAAAACCTCCGATCCGTGTCGGGCATTGAAAATACCGGCTAGAGGGCGGCTGCGCCGCCAACCGTCCTCCCGGACGGAAACTCCTGCGGGACAGGAGCGTCCGCCAGTCGCAAGGCAAAGGCGCGAGCAAGCGTAGCGCCGTCCCTTGCAGTCGCTTGGCCGCAGGCCCCAGAGCCGGGTACTTTCCGTGCCCGGCAGGGCAGCGTCCGACCTTTAACTGGTTTGTCTATTAGAATGCAGAGGCAACCGGCTTCGCCCCATTTCACGGTAGGAAGAGGAGATTATGAAGACCCTTCGCGTGCTGGCGGCTCTGGTTCTCGTCGTGTGCGCTATCCTCGCCGCCTATTACAGCTATTCCCGCACACTGGCTCCGCCTACGGGCCTATCCCCCTCGAATGCAGGGCCGCCAGCCGGTATTGCGATGCCCAGGATGGGCGGCCCACCTGCCGCAGGACGCAGGAAAGCCGCGGAGGCCAAAGGGGGAACGCCGCCTGCCAAAGGCGCGGAGGCGGGCAAACCAGGTGCTGAGAAAGGAGGACAACACAAGACAGAGTGATGATGCCACCTGACTTGATGCCCTTTACGCATCCTATGCGGCAAGTTTTCTTCTCCCGATGGTCGGAGCCGAAAAGTAACAGGCTTCCGACCGGGGAATGCAGGACTGCTTTGCGGCCTACCGCTCTGAGGCTCAAGCCGGGGAACTGCTGGCAGCGTTTGATAAAATAACCCAAGTTGCTACCTAGGAACACGTTTGAGAGAGAATCGCTCTGGAAACCGGCTTTTGCATCACCGTTTGCCTTCTCGAAGAGGCAAGGTAGCAACTTGAGTTAAAATACTCTCTTTGAGAGCATTCCTAATCCGATAGAGTTGCGGCAGCGCTAGCTGCTGCGACCTTTATCCTCTTCCTTTGAAGGGAGTTGCTATTACCATGAGACCGCGACCCCAAAAAGCAGGTTTTACCTTGATTGAATTGCTCGTCGTCATCGCGATTATCGCGATTCTGGCCGCCATTCTGTTTCCGGTCTTCGCGCAAGCCCGCGAGAAAGCGCGTGCCACCTCCTGCCTCAGCAACTTTAAGCAAGTGGGCCTGGCTCTGGAGATGTATAAGCAAGATGCCGATGGCTACTGGCCCGTCTGGTGGAACGGAGATGAAAACCACATCGGCGACCCGGCCTACGGACGCTACTATGCCGGAGCGATTGACCCGTACACGAAGAACAATCAAATTCGCAAATGTCCGTCCGATCCCTACCCCACTCCTCCCGACTATCCCAAGGCGCACCTGGACGGAACCGTCCAGAGCATGACCTCGAACCGCAACATTCAGTTCGATGAGCGCAAGCCCCTTCCCGGCACCTGGCTGCATCCTTCGATGAACGATGCGGAGATCGTCAACGTGGCCCGCACCGTCGGCGTTCACGAAGCGGTCGGAGCCGATGAAGGCCGCACGACGCCCATCCAGGACTCCTACACAGGCTGGTGGGGTGAAAATGAGATGGCCTACGGCGACACCCACCACAATCGTGGCGGGAACTACGTCTTCTTCGACGGTCACGCCAAGTGGCTGCGCCCGGATAACGTCGAACCCTGCCCGCCGAACGATGGATGGGGCGTAGACGTCGGTCCAAGCGGGAAGCCTCTCAACCTGGTCGCTAATCCGAACTATATCTCCGGGTTGGAGCCTCGATTCAAGGGCCGCCAGGCGACCTTCTGCACCTCCGAATAGACCGGACCAACAGGAGTATACATAACTATGAACGAGTCACGCAAAACCCTCTGGCTGGTCATTGCGGCGGTGGCGGCGGTGCTGGCGCTCTGGAGCGGCTGGAAGTTCCTGGGCGGTTCGGCTCCCCCGGAAAGCGAGCGCAAGAACACAACCAGAGGGCCGATCTCCTCCATGAGCAGCATGTTAGGCCCGGATGCTTCCGGCAAGCCGCGCACCCAGCCTCCCCCGGACATTCAGAACCGGAGAGGACAGAATCCCTGACGCGCTGCCCCTTGCCCGGAAATCACGGAGGCCACCTCCTTTTCCGGGCAAGGGGCGCTCTTCCGACGGCACCTCACGAAACTAGGATTCTCCTGCAAACGCTCACACACAAACGTTGCTATCGGATTGCGGCTGCTGTGCTCAAAAGGGATTTTGTCTCCAACGCACCACCTCAAACCACAATTTTATGGGGGCTGCCCCTATGCTTGAAACATCCTGATGAAACACGTTATCGCCTCGACCAACCAATCCTCCGCAAATCCCAAACGCCTGCGTATCTTGCTGGGAATGCTGGTCTGCACAGCAGTCGCCTGGGGGATCACCCGGCCTTATATCGTTGCGCTCAAGCGCAAACCGGTCGCGGTTTCTATCCCGACGGCCAGCACTCTGTTGACGACAGGCAGGGAACGCGCCGAGCAGGGCCGCTGGCTGGAGGCCGTCGAGATACTCGATGCCGCCCTGCGCTCCGGGGCCGATACCGCCGAAACGCACCGTATCCTGGGCCGCTCTCTGGGAGAACTCGGCTGGGTCACCGATACCATCGCGGAGTACGAGAAGGCTATTCAGCGGGAGCCTGCTTTCTTCAATACCTACATCAGCCTGGCGACGGCCTATCGCTCTATCGGCAGGCGCGCGGAGGCGCTGCGCACCCTTCAGCGCGCGGAAGCGACGCTGCGATCCAGCGCCCCCAGAGAGACGCCCGCCCGATACGCCCGCCCGGCAGCGCCTATGCTGGAAGCGCTTGCGGAAGCCTACGCCCGTCTTGGCGAGTTCCCCCGCTCCGTCCAATGGGCTACGCAGGCCCAGAACGCCGACCCCACGCGCCCGCAGGGATACCTTCTGGCTGCCAAATCCTACTTCGTCTTGAAACAGGCCGACAGAGCCATTCCTCTGCTTCAGAAAGCCTGTTCCTACGCGCCCGACGACCCGGACGCCCACTATACGCTGGCGCTGGCCCTGCGCGCTCGCCCTTCCGAGCCGCATACCCTCCTGGCCCGCGAACATCTCCTCGCCGCGCTCAAACTCGACCCGCAACATGCGCCGGCCCTCTATCAGTTTGGGCTGATCTGCATGGAACGTAAGGAGTGGGAGGCCGCGTTACGTGCCTTTCGCAGCGCCTACGAACTCCGCTATGAGCCGGGCGCGCTGCTGTGGAGGGCGGGGCAGGCAAGCCAGGCGCAGGGCGACAAAGTGCAGACGGCCTTCTTCCTGGGGCAGTACTATGAGTATATCGGGCAACTCGACACGGCCCTGCGCTACTTTCAGCAGTTGCTCGCTTCTCCACAATACTCCCGCTCCGTATACACCTTTCTTGCGCGCACGCAGACCAAAGCGGGACGCTATCAGGCGGCGCTCGCGGCCCTGGCAAAGGCCATTCAGCGCGACCCGCGCGCGCCCGACCTGCGCCGCCAGCAGGCCGAGGTCTACTCCAAGCTGCATATCGTGACCAAACAGATCGCGGCACTGCAAGAGGCGGCCCGGCTGGACCCGCAGAACGCGCACCGCGACACCTTTCTCCTCGGCAAAATCGCCCTAGAGGTCGGAAATTACGATGAAGCGGAACAACTCCTGGAGAAGAGCATCGCGCTCAAGCCGGACGAGAGCCAGTACCACTACGCCCTGGGACAGACCTATCTCCTGCGCCCGGAGATGGGTGATCGCCTGAACAGAGCGATCCGGCATCTGGAAGAGGCCGAACGGTTGGCTCCTGACAGCGTCACCCTTCACGACTTTCTCAGCGCGGCCTACATGAAGGCAGGCCGCTGGGAAGAGGCTGCCGTCGCTCTGCATCGTTCGGCCAACCTCGCGGCCCAAAATCAGGTGCTCTACTTCCGCCTCAACCAGATCTATCGGCGGCTCGGCAACGAGCGGGAGGCGCAGCGCGCGCAGGACTATTATCAGCGCCTGCGCAAACAGGAGGTCGAGAGCGATCTGCTTTCGCGCCGGGTCAAGGCGCACCCTGGCGACCCTGCGGCCCATCTTGCTATGGGTAGTCTGCTTCTGCGAATGCGCGACTATGCGGCGGCGCGGCGTGAATTCGAGAAAGCTCTGGCTCTCTCGCCGGATAACCTCACGGCGCATGAGGGGATGGTCACGGTCTACGGTGAATTAGCGCAGCCGGAAGGGCAGTGGCAGCACTTACAACAGTGGAAGCGGCTGCTTGCCAGCAAGAGAAGCTAAATGCACGTGAGAAAGAAATCCTTAAACTCCGTACACATGAACCGAAAAGCTAAATGTCTGCTCCTTTCCCTGTTGGCAGCGCCCGCCGTCTTCTTCGGGTGCAGCGCCAGGCAAACGGTCTCCTCTCCGCCTGGCCCGAAAGCCTCCCTCATCGCCGCCAGAACGCCGGAGAGAGCGCCTGCCCAATTTACGGACATCACCGACCAGGCGGGCATCCACTTCGTCCATGATAACGGCGCGTTCGGAAAAAAGTGGATGCCGGAGACGACCGGCGGTGGTGGCGCCTTCCTGGATTATGACCGGGACGGTAAAGAGGACATCCTTCTGGTCAATAGCGGGCAGTTCGCGGCCCCTGCCGCCACCTCCACCTACAAAACGCGCGATACGCGCTCGCGCGTGACGCTCTACCATAATCGCGGAGATGGCACGTTCGAGGATGTGACCGCAAAAGCGGGCCTGCGCGTGGACGGGTACGGGCAGGGCGTCTGCGTCGGCGACTACGATAACGACGGCTGGGACGACATCTATATCACCTGCCTCGGCCCCAACCATCTCTTTCGTAACCGAGGCGACGGCACGTTCGAGGATGTGACCGCCAGAGCGGGCGTTCCGGGCATGAAGGTCAATGGCGGCCTGAAATGGAAGTGGAGTTCCTCCTGCGCCTGGATAGATTACGACCGGGACGGGTATGTGGACCTGTTCGTCTGCAATTTTGTCGAATGGTCTCCCGAACTGGACGTGTTCTGCGGGAATAAGGGAGGTAAAAAGGACTACTGCGCGCCGGACGCCTATAAACCCCTCCCCAATACCCTCTATCACAACAATCATAATGGAACGTTCACCGATGTCAGCGTGCGCACCCAGGTTTCCGAATATCTTGGCAAGGCGTGGGGGATAGCGGCCTGGGACTTCAACGGCGACGGCTGGCCCGACATCGCCATCGCTAACGACCGGCAGCCCAACACCTTCTTTATCAACCATGAGGGCAAATACTTTACGGAAGAGGCGGTTCAAGTAGGGATCGCCCTGAGCGAAAGCGGACATCCCAAGTCGGGTATGGGCATAGACGTGGCGGATTGGAACAACGATGGGCGCGACGCGCTCTTCATTGGCAACTTTTCCAATGAGAAGCTGAGCCTCTTCACCCCGGATGTGCCGGGAATGATGACCGACATGGCAGATCGCACCGGGATCGGACAGCCCAGCCTACTGTTTCTGACCTTCGGCTGTTTCTTCTTTGACTATGACCTGGACGGCTGGCAGGATGCGTTTGCCGCCAACGGACACATTCAGGAGTTTGTCGAGGAGTTCAATACCGGGATCACCTACAAGGAACGTCCCCTGTTGTATCACAATCTCGGCAACGGCACCTTCGCGGAGGTTGGCGAGCAGTCGGGCCAACCGCTGCGTGCCCGCTATGTTCTGCGCGGCTGCGCCTTCGCCGATATTGACAACGACGGCGACCTCGACATTCTAACCGTCGAGAATAATGGGCGTGCCCGCCTCTGGCGCAACGACCTGCCGCGGGGCCACCACTGGATTCGGTTCCACTTGATGGGCAGGAAGTCCAATCGCGATGGCATCGGCGCGCTCATTACCGTCAAGGCGGGCGGCCTCAAACAGCGTCAATGGGTCAAAAGCGGATGCAGTTTCCTCAGTCAGAGCAGCCTCAAACCGACCTTTGGCTTAGGGCCAGCCGCGCGCGTGGAGGAGGTCGAAATTCAGTGGCCTAGCGGGGCGAAAGACGTATGGCCTAATCTGGCCCCCGATACGGTCTATACAGTCACCGAGGGCCAGGGAGCCGCTCCGGAAAACTGACCCGGATTGCGGCAGAGGCTCCGACCTCACCGTGTCCGCAGGACATACGGCGGGCAGCGCCCTTTTATGACCGAAGGGAGAAACCACCACAGTGCCCCGCGCGGGGGCCTAGCGGTTTGGTTTCCAGAGGTCTATGGGCAGGCGGGCGTCGGTCTGGAGGGGGAAAGAGACGCGGGCGTTACGTCCGGCGGAGGCGTAGGCGGCAAAGATCATCTCCAGCGTGGTCCGAGCATGCTCCCCGGTTACGAGCGGCTCCTTATCGTCGCGGACGCACTCGACAAAGTGCTGGAACTCCTGCGGGAAGCCGTAGTTCCATAGCTCCTCGTAGATGGTGTAGCTCCAGCCCGTCGAGACGGGCGCTTTCTCCACGACGTAATCGTATCCCACCTCGCTATAGGTTTGCAAGGCGATGCCCATGTGCAGGTAGGCATAAGAGCAGCCCTTGCTGCCGTACGCCTCGGCGCGGTCGTCCATGCCGCCCTTGCGCGCCCACGATTCTTCGGCAAGGCCCTTGCGCCCGCCGGGAAACGTCACGACGATGGTGGCGTTATCGTCGCCCTGCGTCTTATCGGCGTGCACGTGCGTGCCCATATCGGCCAGAATGCTCTCCGGCTTGGCCCAATCGTAGAACCAGAGGAAGAACGTGCAGGCGTGGCAGCCCATGTCCATCGTGACGCCGCCGCCTGACTTCTCCACATCCCAGAACCAGGGCGCGTGCGGGCCGTCGTGCTTCTCGCTCTGCTTGACCAGATAGATGTCGCCGAGCGCGCCGCTATCGGCCAACTGCTTCAGGCGCACGTACTTGGGGGTAAAGCAGAGTTCCTCCGCGTACATTAGCTTGACGTTGGCCTGCTTGGCCGCCGCGAGCATGGCGTCCGCTTCCTGCAAGTTCAGCGCCATCGGCTTTTCCAGCACGATAGCCTTTCCCGCCTGCGCCGCCGCAATGGCGATCTCGGCGTGCGCGTAGTTGGGGGCGCCAATGACGACCATATCAATTTCGGGCATCTCCAGCAGTTTGTGGTAGTCGGTATAGGCGTGCGGAATATCGAAGCGGCGGGCAAACGCGGTAATATGTTCCTCGGTGGGGCTGGCGGCGGCGAGTATCTTTGCGCCCGGCACGGATTGCAGGCTGGTGGCGTGGATATCGGAAACAAACTGCGACCCGATCAGGCCGACGTTGATGGTTCTCATGGAAGCGCCCTCCTCTGTGTGATATTCGCATTCAATTTTCGGCAGGGATTAGTTCGACGGCAACAGGGCGCGTCCCTGCACAAAGCATTTATCAAACCCTCCGGCTTGGAGGATTACTTTACTCACCTTACGCAGCCGCCTCAATACCTTTGAGAACCTGAAGTTCTCGATAAGCACTGGCGAGGGCCGCCCGATAGAGCCTGCCTTTCATCGCGAAATGGTTCATCTGGGTCTTGATCCGAAGACTTTCCAACTTCACATACGCCCACAAACAGGCGAAGATATGGTTGCTCTGCGTTCGGATCGTCTTGGTGGGTGACTTGGCAAAGCAGGCATTGCTCTTGACCGATTTGGGATACTCTTCGACTTTCCACCGTTTTTGGTAGATTGTCTGGATAGAAGCGGCGCTCAACGTCGTATCGCTGGTCACCAGATAGAGAACGCCCTGGCTGCCGTCCTTGTTTGTAAAGACCTGCTTAGTGAGCAGAAGGGGGAAGTCCACCCCCTCCAGCCAGATTTCTGTAACGGCGTTCTCTTCCAGTTTCACAGACGAGACGCCCTGGTAGCGTCCTGCTAATTTGTCTTCCTGCGATAAGGCGACTTTGCGGTTATCTTTGAGCGGGAAGATAAAGTCCTGTTCCAACTCGTGTTTGAGATAGAGCATGTTCTCTGCCGCGCTAAACCAACTATCCGCCAATACATAGCGGAAGGGCAGTTGGTTTTTAAGGCATTGGGCGAGCAGTTCACGAAAGTAGTCGTTTTTTGTCTTGGGACAGACCCGTTTTGGCTTGCCCGTTTTCTTGTCGGTGGTCCAGACCGACTTTCGGATCAGTTGAAAAGCAACAGGCAAGGCGACCTCTTGGGTTTTGTAGAGACAGGTGAGGAAGTTGACGCCCTTGACACTGCGTCCGAGGCAGTGATCCCAGTGCCAGTAGATCAACTCGCTCTCGTCAGTGTAGGGTTTCTCCTCGATGCTGTCATCGACAATCAGAACAGCCTCTTCCTGTTGTACCTGGCGTACCAGGGGCTTGACCAGATGCCACAGGTCGGCGGAGGTGAAGTCGCTTCCGGCGAGGAAGCGGGTAATCTTGTCATGGCTGAGAGCGGCGTCTAAGAGCGCCGATAACCCGGTGGCGGTCGTCAGACCGAATGAGCAGATCAGATAATCCGAGTAGATGTCCAGAAGCTGCTTGTCCATGCACACAGTTTACCTGTGGCAAGCCATTCCAGAGCATCGCTCTGCGTAAGGTGAGTTCATAATCCGCTCCTTCTCTAGCGATTATGACACAGCAAACTTAACTTAGTTCTCTGTCCAGTTTTCCGGGAGTATTATACTGATCACGTTGTCTGCTACCGCTCGATTGTGCCTTCGAGGGTTCCAAAGTGGATGGTTAGTCCGGGCATTAAGCTCACACTGCGACCAGGCGGTACGTCCTTGACAAGCCCATCCGTGCCTTTGATAGACCAGTTCTCTTGCGTCAGGTTTTTCAGCCCCCACACGCCGGGGTTGGCAGGATGCTGGCTGACTTGCGCTGAGGGGTGAGAGAAATCATAGGGCTTGTTGGCATCCGTGTGGTGCGGGTAGAGCCTAGTGTCGTGATTTAGCATGACCTGCGCCTTGCCGAGGCAGAGCCGCAGCGGCAAACGTAGCGCCTGCTTACACTGCCAGCAACTCGGTTCTGAGCCAGCCGCTGCCGTAGCTTCATCATAGAAGTTTTCGCTGCCGCAGTGCGGGCAGTAACAGATCGCGTCGCGCAAGCGTATCATGGCAGCCCGCCATTCACTCTCGCGCACACGTCCGTTCAGCGGGTCGCGAAGGCCCTCCGTGAAGGCTCTGGTAAACAAGTCCTTCAGAAAGGAGGGGTAGAGGGGCCAGAAGTCGAGCGCGTTATCATGATAGCCGCGAATGGGTTCGTTGCATCGGTTGTGCGGATCGAAGATAAAGATCGGCTCCGTCCCGTATAGTTTGGTCATCGCAGGTAGGTCGAGACATCGAATGGAAGCCTCCTTTTTGCCTTCGAGCGGGTGATGCACTATGAACAGGTAAAACAGCAGGACGGCCAGGGAGAACAGGTCGGTCTGCGTGCTGGGCGCGGCTTCTTCCCGCACGATCTCCGGGGCCATGAAGCGGGGAGTGCCTAATACGCCGCCCTTGCCTGCGCCATCAACGGTCACATTGTCGTTGTCACAGATGAGGACACTGCCGCTGTCGGGGTCAAAGAAGACGTTGCCGAAGGAGATGTCCCGGTAGCATAATCCTCTGGAATGCAGAGCCAGGAAACTATCGGCGAGTTTCAATCCCGCTGTCGCCAGCGCGCGGAAGCTTGGCTCAATGCGCCGCTTCATCAGGTCAACCAGGCTCTTATAGCGCGGCTCGCGCAAGGGCATAAGATAGCCGAATCCCAACACTTGCGGTGATGAGACGAGTTCGATAGGCCAGAGAAACCGCTCATTGGGCGGCCCCATTTTGACCAGCCTCTCAATTGAGGCCTTCTGTTCAGGGGTAGCGGCCTGTGGGAAATACCACTTGAGGGCAACAAGCTTGTCTGCCCACGTTGCTTTATAGACTTCGCCCTGACCGCCGCCGCCAAGAAACTGCTCCACCTCGCAACTCAGGCTCGAAGACTTAGTGCGTACCGTTTGTCCGCGTTTGAGGATCTGACTCATCGGCACGGTCCTCCTTCATTGGCGCATTACTTTATATTCAGATCCAGGCTCGACAAACCATGCCCCGCCAGTGTTGTCATCAAGGTAGCAATTGAAGACACTAACTCGGCTGTTGCCGCGTACATACACACCCATGCGGCCATTTTGATAAATTCGGCAACGCTGCAATGCGAGTTCCGAACTCTCGTTTACATTGATTCCTTCTTCGGAATTTGGTAGTGTACACTTCTTTCTGTAGAATTGGTCTGGCCTGCTGAGCGGGTAAGCGGCAGGTCATGGGGTATCCTTTCGGTTGCCAAGACCAGAAAAGGAGCCAATCCCATGACCGACCAACTTGATTCTACTCTACCCG
>DASRGZ010000007.1:0-8351 GCA_035650735.1 Chthonomonadaceae bacterium | reverse complement strand
GGATTATGATAACGACGGCTTCCTCGATATTCTGCTGGTCGGACCCAAGCTTGCCCTCTACAAAGGCGACGGCAAGGGCCATTTTACTGACGTGACGGCGGCTGTCGGGTTGGAGAAGTTCTCCGGGCACTTCTTAGGCTGCGCGGTAGGCGATATAGACAACGATGGCTACGACGACCTCTATATCAGCGGATGGCGCACCGGATTGCTGCTGCACAATGATCAAGGTCAGCGCTTTGAGGACATGACGCGCAGGGCCGGTCTAAAGCCCCAGCCCTGGGGAACCTCCTGCGGATTTGCCGACCTTGACGGCGACGGCTTCCTCGACCTCTACGTTGCCAACTATGTGAAGTTCGGGCCAGATACGTACCCACAGCTATGCCCGTACCATGGCGAACTCACCGGCTGCGGGCCGCGAGATTACGATGCTCTCAAGGGAGTGCTCTACCATAACGAAGGCGGCTACCATTTCCGGGACGTTACCGAGCAATGGGGAATACATGCGCACGGTAAAGGGCTTGGGGTCGCCTTTGCCGATTACGACCTCTCCTCACGGGTTAGCCTCGCCGTTGCCAACGACTTGATGGAAGGCGACCTCTTCAGGAACCGAGGCAAGCGCCGATTTATCAACCTCGCAATGCAGGCCGGAATCGCGCTCGATAACTACGGCGAAACCCATGCGGGCATGGGAATCGATTGGGGCGACTTCGATAACGATGGCCGACTCGACCTGTTTGTGACCACTTTCGGCAATGAAACCAAATGCCTCTATCACAACGGCGGCTCAGGTCTCTTCAAGGTTGTAAGCGATAGCGTGGGGGTCGAGAAGCCTACCTTACCTTATGTCGCCTGGGGCTGTAAGTTCTTCGATGCCGATAACGATGGCTGGCTCGACCTGATGATCGCCAATGGACACGTCCAGGACAATATTCAGAGATTCGAGAAGGCGACCTATCGCCAGCCTACGCTCTTTCTGCACAATCGAAGAGGCCCGCACGTGACCTTTGAGGATGCG
This sequence comes from Chthonomonadaceae bacterium, assembly GCA_035650735.1. Classification (GTDB taxonomy): domain Bacteria; phylum Armatimonadota; class Chthonomonadetes; order Chthonomonadales; family Chthonomonadaceae; genus DASRGL01. The sequence goes on along the minus strand of DASRGZ010000007.1, from coordinate 7,336 downwards.
ACCCGAAGCGCCGGGCTGGGGAGGCTGCCTCCCATTGTCGGGCGCGGCCTGGCCGTCGGAGATTATGACAATGATGGCCGTGTGGATGTGCTTGTCGTAGATAGCGAGGGCAGGCCCCAGCTTTTGCATAACGAGAGCGTCACGCCTGAAGGTAGCTGGGTTGGCTTTCGATTGCTTGGAGGGGGACGCAGCAACCGCGATGCTTACGGCGCGGTGATAACGCTTCGGGCAGGAGGACAGAGGCGCGTTCGGCAGTGTCAGCCAGGCGGCTCCTATCTATCCTCCTCGGACCCGCGCGTGCATTTTGGCCTGGGCACCGCCTCGCTGGATAGCGTCACGATCCGTTGGCCGGATGGCTCTACGCAGACATGGGCGGATATTCCGGTGGGCCGCTATTATACCGTCACATACGGTGAGCAGCCTCAGTGATTCTGCCAGGAACCGCCCAGTACTCTCCCCTCCGGCGAAACACTGAGGCCAATAGCGCACAATCTATAAGATACTGTGGATATAGTACCGGCTGCGAGCGTCCAGTGCGCGCACATCAACAATTTCAAAGCGGTTGCCGTCCACATCCAGCAGCAGCAGGTGATGCTCGGAGAGCCACTGCGCGTTCTCTTGCAGGTTCTGGGTGACGAAATCGCGCTCGCCCCGGTCGGTCTCCACGCTCCAGTAGGTCGCGCCAAACTCCACACGGGCGTGCCGAACCGCCGTCACGGTCGCGGTCAGATACCGCCGCCGCAGCTCCTCCTGCACCGCCTCCCAGGACTCTCTTGGCAGCTCCTTTGGCTCCCGAATCGTCACGATCTCTTCGCCTTTGCCATCGAGCAGAGCTAGATACTTATTCGGGCGCGATAGCGGGGCCGCCCAGACCGGCTTGACGGTCGGATAGGACTTCTCCATGCCCACCGTCAGGCGCAGGCGATCTTTGGGCGCATAGAACAGCTTCAAATCCGCCGGGTTGATACTCATGCCGTTTTGCTCCTCTTGCCTCGTGTTGGACCTAATCCCCTAAAGCGGCAGGGTTCAGCCTGCCGCTGTGGGGTTCTGCTAAGGTCGGTTCCTCAACGGTTCGAAACCTCCGCCTAGCCAGGCCCGCTGACTGCCAGGGTCGGCAAGGTTATGGCCCCTGCCTCCGCCTTGCGACACCTAGCGACACGGCTCTGCCTTGCCACACCCCTCCGCCTTGCGATGCCTGTGCAGGCAGACCGTTTCGCCCACGTAGGTGGGCGACGGGCGCTTTGCGCCCCCGAGCGGCAGGCTGAACCCTGCCGCTTTAGGCCGGGGGTGAGGTCAGTTGGGGATAGGGCGCCTACTCCGCCCCGATGCCAATAATCTGGCTGACCGCGCTCTGAGTTTCGACCAGATTACAGAAGACGCCCTTCTTCTCCATCAGTTCGGCGTGCGTGCCCATCTCGGCGATCTCGCCCTTCTCCAGCACGATCAGGCGGCTGGCATTGCGCAGCGTGCTCAGGCGGTGCGCGATGGCGAATGTCGTCCGGCCTGAGATGAGGCGGGCGATGGCCTCCTGGATCTGCTTCTCCGTCTCCACATCCACCGAAGAGGTCGCCTCATCGAGGATGAGGATGCGCGGGTTATGCAGGATGGCGCGGGCAATCGAGATACGCTGTCGCTCGCCGCCCGATAGCTTGGCGCCCCGCTCTCCCACCATCGTATCGTAGCCGTCCGGCTTGGAGAGGATGAAGTTGTGGGCGTTAGCGGCTTTGGCGGCCTCGACGATCTCCTCGAAACTCGCGCCCGGCTTGCCGTAGGCGATATTCTCCGCGATGGTTCCGTTGAACAGGAACGGCTCTTGCAGCACGATGCCGATCTGGCGGCGCATATCCTGCAGGCCGATCTCCCGGTAGTCCTTGCCGTCAATGCGGATGCTGCCCGCATCCGGCTCATAGAAGCGGCAGATCAGGTTGATGGTCGTGGACTTGCCCGCGCCGGACTTGCCCACCAGGCCGATCATCTCGCCGGGGCTGGCCGTGAAGTTGATCCCCTTGAGAACAGGATTGGACTTGTCGTAGCCGAAGCGCACGTTGTCAAAGGTCACCTCGCCGCTAATCGAGTGAGGCTCGTGCGCGGCGTCGTAGGCTTCCCGTTCCGTATCCATGACCTCGAAGATGCGCTCCGCGCCGGCCATCGCGCGGCTGAACCAGTTGTTGATCATCGCAAACCACTGAAGCGGCCCATAGACCAGCCCCAGGTAGGCATTGATCATCCAGAAGTCGCCGAAGTTCATCTGGTGTGTATAGACCATGTAGCCGCCGACCGCCCAGTTGATCAGCGTGCCGAGGCCAGTGAAGAAGGTCATCACGCCGAAGATCGTGTACCAGCGGCTATCGGCGCGGACGCCTGCCTCCCGCAACTCAACGTTGCGCTGCTGGAACTTATCGTTCTCGTAGTCCTCCTGCGCGAACGCCTTCACGACCCGGATGCCGGTCAACGCCTCGTTGAGGTTCATATGGAACCGCGCCCACTTCTGGCCGACCCGGTGGAACAGTTGCGATACCGGTTTCCAGAAGTAGCCGCTGATGCCGACGATGATGGGCAGCGGAGCCATGATGCACAGCGTCAGCTTCCAGTTGATGTGCAGCAGGAAGCCCAGGATGCCCACGACCAGCAGGGCGTTGGTCAGGAAGTAGGGAACGCCTTCAACCAGGAAGCCCCACACGCGGTCGGTGTCCTGCGTGACGCGGCTGGCAATCGCGCCGACCTGCTTCTTATCGAAGTAGGTCAGTTGCAGGAACTCGATGGCGCGATAGAGGCTGCTGCGCAAGTCGGCGGCGATATGGCCGGCCAGATGGGCGATCAGGCGTCCGCTGGCGATCTGGATGCCAATATTGACCGCCAGCACCGCCAGCCACAGCCCCATCAACACCCAGAGCATCCCCAGGTTTCGGTGCGCCTCCAGCACCTTGTTGATCAGCGTGCCCTGGATGTAGGGCGGAATCAGGTTTAGCCCCGTCGTTACCAGCGACAAGAGCGCCAGGGCGACCGCTTGCTTCCGGTAGGGCTTGAGGTAGCGGGCGACGCGCAGCAGGGTCTTGCCCCGGTTGATGCAGGCCGGGCAGATGCCGTCCTTCTCCGGCAGGAGGCGGTTGCATTTGGGGCAGCGGGTGCGCTCCTGCTTGATACTGATCAGGAGCGGCTCGCCTTTGGCTAGCTGCTCAATGCCGCGCGCCGCCTCCGAAAACTTGGCCGCGACCGTCTGCGAGTAGGTGATGATCGGGACGATCTCTCCGGTCTTGGTGGTCACCTCCAGCCGTCCGCCGCCCACCAGCGGCTCGTTGCGGGCCGACTTGACCTCTTCGATGGGAATCTGGAAGGAGAGGGCGCCGCCTGGGTCGAGCACCCGGATCAGGGAGCGTGTGACTTCAAGAATGCGATGGCCGAACGTGCCATCCTCGGCAAAGTCGCCGTCTAGCCGGATTAACACCTCTTCGTTGTGAGCGAGCGCTGCTTCATGCGCTTCTTCTGCATGATACGCAGGTTCGAGCCTTGACATTCGTTCCTCCTGGCACACAATCGGCGTGAGACAAAAGCCTCCATGAGTTGCAAAAAAAGCTACGGGCTGCGCCTTGCTCTGCGTCGCGCCCGTAGCCTCTGGGAAAGCGGTTGTGGAAGAGAGAAATCTCTAGCGGCAGCAACCTCCGAAGGACAGGCAGCAGGCGGGGACGGCAGAGTCCGGACGCATGGGAGCCATGAGCAGGCTCCCCGGCGGAAGCACCGGGAACAGGGCTGACATCCGCAGATATACCATTTTCGTCGCTTATGGGCTGCGCGCTCTGTCGCGCCCCTTCTCCTTTCCTTCAGAGTCGCAAACGCTTATAGTATGACCGCGCCTGCTGTCGTCTGTCAATCTCGACCCGAAAGAAGACGTAACGCCTCTCTCTACCGTTCCGCATTTTGTAGCTGCTCAAGAACGCATTCCAGCCATCTATCCTGCCACTGCATCAGACCGGGATTTTGCGAGAGCGGAACCCAGTAGAGCTGAAAATCTAAGTCCAGGTCGCCTTTCCATGTCCAGCGGTCGGGCGTCGGGGCGGTGGATTGCAGATGGAAGAGATGCCGTTGCACACGCGCGGCCAGCGCCTCGGCGGGAACCCAGCCGGTGACGATTTCGGAGACAATCAGCCGCTCTCCCTGGAGGTCGTACACCGTATAGACGACGCGGGCGTGGCGGATGGTGGTCTCCTGAAGCTGGACGACGTTGCCCCGGCCAAGCTGCTGCACGACCATGCCGCCGCCGAGAGGAATATCCAGGCAGGGGGCGGCTTCATCCGGCTCGGAGTGGAAGCGCACCACGCGCGTCAGCATCCGCGCCTTCGGCTCCGTCAGCTCCTCTATCGTCGCCAGTTTCCTCTGGAGACGCACATCCTTCAGGCCGGTCTCTTCCCACACTTCGCGCAGGACTGCTGCCTCGGCAGCCTCCCCTGGCTCGACCGTTCCGGCGGGAAGCTGCACGCCCGCCAGCGGATGGCGGAAGACCAGCAGCTCGCGCTGTAGCCCCGCGCCGCGCGTCACAAAGCCGGTGACTTTGCTCACGGTGCTGAGGTCCTGGCCATGCGGTTGGCTTTTCAGGGTGTGTTCCTCCCTTCGTATCGGCTCCCGGCGCAGGTAACTTCTCCAGGTAACTTAATCCTGGGACGGCACGTTCCAAATGGATGACCAGTCCTCCGCAGAGAAAGTTGCAGTCCGGCGCGATTTTCTCTACAAGGTTCTCACTCTGGCAGACTATCAGGAAGCGGAACCTTGTTTTTGGAGAATCCGTCTTGACCGTGTAATTTGGGGCGCAGGGCAGCCCATGTAAACCCGGCCCAGTCCTTTGAAGGAGGTTTCTCAATGCCCGCCAGGCTTCAGCCAGCGCGCCCGCTCGGCGCAACCGGCGTGACCGTTCCGCTTATCGGCTATGGCACGGCGCCTCTTGGCAAGCAGCATATCACGCCGGAGCACGCCGCCCGCTGCCTTAACCACGCGATTGACCTCGGCATCACCTATCTGGATACCTCGCCGGACTATGGCAGCGAGCCGCATATTGGCCAGGTAATGCGCACCCGCCGCGATGAGGTCTTCCTGGCGACCAAAGTCAACAAGCGCAGCATGGACGGCGTGCTGGACGAGTTAAAGCAATCGCTTACAAAGCTTCAGACCGACCATGTGGACCTGGTACAGATCCACGCGGTAAGCGCCTGGGCCGATTTAGAGCAGGCCCTGGCTCCGGACGGCGCGGTTCACGCTCTGGAACAGGCGCGTCAACAAGGCTTGGCACGCTTTATCGGCATTACGGGCCACGCGCGGCCGGAGCTGTTGGGGCATGCCCTGACGCAGTATCCCTTTGATACTGTATTGGTTGCGCTCGGCATGGCGGATCGCCTGGTGACCAGCCCGGAGACGTTTCTGCTGCCGGAGGCCAGGGAGCGCAATGTCGGTGTCATCGCCATGAAGACGCTGGGGCACGGCCAGTTCAAGAACGTGGAACTGGCCCTGCGCTACTCCTTGGGACTGCCCGGCGTCTCTCTGGCGATTGTCGGCATGGATGTGCCAATCCAGATAGACCAGATCGCCGACATCGCCGCCAACTTTCGCCCGCTGTCCGAGGAAGAAGAGGCCCAACTGATCGAAGAAGTGCGCCCGCTGGTGGAAAAGGACGCCAACGAGAGCAAGAAGGGGCAGGGACCGCTCTTCTGGCTCCATGATACGGCGGTGATGGGCTGGCAGCAGAAGGATGAGCCGGTGATGGTGGATTATTGATGTAGCCCTTTCAGGAACAGGATAGAGATCAGGATTAGGATACGACGATGAATAAGGCGATGGCCCTGCTCTATGGTCTTGGCATTGGCGCGGGCGCGATGTATCTCTTAGATCCGGAGATGGGAAGAACCCGCCGCTCTCTGCTGCGCGACAAAATGGTGCACCTTGCCCATAAGGCGAACGATGCCTTTGGCGCGACCACACGCGACCTGAACAACCGCGCGCAGGGATTGCTGGCTGCAACCCTGTCTCTGTTCTCGCTGGAACCGGCCTCGGATGAGAAGCTGGTGGCGCGCGTGCGCTCCAAGATGGGGCACTATGTCTCCCATCCCGGCGCCATCCAGGTCACCGCCGATAATGGGCGCGTGATCTTAAGCGGCCCCATCCCGGCCAGCGAGCTGGATACGCTGATCCGCTGCGTGTCCTCGGTGCGCGGCGTCGCCGGCCTGGAGAATCAACTGGAGATCCATGAGCGGACGGACCATGTGCCGGGATTGCGGGATACGCAGACACCCCTGAACGCGCAAGCCGGGCCGAGAACGGCGCAGTGGTCACCGATGGCGCGGCTGATAGCCAGCGTCGCCGGGAGCGTCCTGGCGATCTACGGCGCGCGGCAGCGCGGCGTGATCGGCTCGGCGCTGGCGCCTATCGGGCTGGGCCTGATCGCGCGCAGCCTCGGCGATACCGATATGCGGCGTCTATTTGATGTCGGGAGGGTTTAACACAAGCTGTAGCCCGCCGCGGGAGGCCAGGATGTCTCCCATAGCGGGCGCATAACACAATACACAATGGGCGGCGCGGCAGTCTGAGCGCTGCCCGGTTCTTGTGGAGGTAAGACAAAATGCCAGGTAGACTTGAGGGACACAAAGTTGCGATTCTAGTCGCGGATGGCTTCGAACAGGTCGAGATGACCGAGCCGAAGAAGGCCCTGGAGCAGGAGGGCGCGCAGACGTTTATCGTCTCGCCCATGCAGGGCAAGGTCAAAGGCTGGCAGCATGATAAATGGGGCGACGAGTTCCCGGTGGAGGTGCCGCTGGACAACGCACAACCTGAGGACTACGATGCGCTGCTGCTGCCAGGCGGCGTCATGAACCCCGACAAGCTGCGGCTCTATCCGCAGGCCATTCAGTTCATTCGGGCGATGTTTGATGCAGGCAGGCCCGTAGCCGCGATCTGCCATGGCCCCTGGACGCTGATCAATGCCGGGGTGGTGCAGGGCCGCACGATGACCTCCTGGCCATCAATTCAAGTGGATCTGCGGAATGCGGGCGCGAACTGGGTGGATCAGTAGGTCGTCACCGATAACGGCCTGGTGACCAGCCGCAAGCCCGATGACATTCCCGCCTTCAACCAGAAGATGATCGAGGAGTTTGCCGAGGGCAAGCATACCCGGCAGCACGCCGCCGAGCGTGAGCGCACCTTACAGGCGGTTTAGCGCCCTTACCTAACCCCCCGGCCCTGGTGAGGGTGTAGGGTGTAGGGTGTAGGGGATAGGGTGTAGGGGATAGGGTCGCCCTCACCCCCCGCCCCTCTCCTTCTAAAGGAGAGGGGAGCAGCCTTACTCCCAGGTTCTTCG
>DASRGZ010000006.1:0-7610 GCA_035650735.1 Chthonomonadaceae bacterium | reverse complement strand
AACAACCAGGGGCCGATCACCATTCACTGCACCATCCCGGATCACGACAAGACCGACGATGGCAACAACACGGGCTATCAGCCTGGCCGCGATGCCTCCTAATGTCCCTGGTGGTTTCGGCCCTTCCGCCTTCGTCTGAAGGGGTAGGGCCGAAGGATGCTCCGGGCAATCCCAGGTCAAAGGCGACCTGAGATTCATAGGGTGCATTTGAAAGCAAGCCTGCAATCACCGTATTGCAGGCTTGCTTTTTTACGCCGGGCCGAGAACGCTTCCTCAGCGCCGGGCATGGAACCTACCCGGCACGGCAGGAAACGCGGCTCACAAGGCCCGGATGTAGGTATTGCCGGGCAGGCGGCGCACCTGGCCGCTCAGTTCGAGCAATGTAATTTCCACGCCCGCCTGTACCGTCGTCATTCCCGCCTCCTGCGCGATGGCATCAATGTACCGGGGCGTCAACGACAGGCACTCCAGCAGCTTGCGCTGGCTTTCCGGCATCTGACGGGCCAGCAGGTCCCGCGCGGCCTGGGATCGCGTCGCGGCTCCCTCCTCACCGGGAATTCCCCACTCCTGCTGCGAGGCGAACGGCGCGGAAGCGCTCTCGCCGCCAGAGGGCTCTGCCATTGCCGATTCCAGAACCAGATCCAGGGCGCGCTGATGCTGGGGACGCGCCGGAGCCGTCATCAGGTTAAGGCCGCGCAGCACATCCTCCGCACAGGTCACCGGCGCGGCGCCCTCTTTCAGTAGCTCATTGGAGCCTTCGCTGGAGGGGCGGTCTATGTTGCCGGGGATCACCATCACGGGACGGCCCTGTTCAGCGGCGCGCGCCGCCGTGATCAGCGCGCCGCTCTGCCGGGGCGCCTCGACCACCAGTACGCCCAGGGAGAGCCCGCTTAGAATCCGATTGCGCAGCGGAAAGCGCCATGCTTCCGGCTGCGCGCCCAGCGGATACTCCGTGATCAGTGCGCCCTGGGCCGTGATCTGCTCAAAGAGGGCCTGGTTCTCGCGCGGATAGTTCACATCCAGGCCGCAGCCCAGGACGGCCAGGGTACGCCCACCGCCTGCCAGCGCGCCCTGATGCGCCGCCGTATCGATCCCCACCGCCCCACCGCTGACCACAACCACGCCCTGCTCCGCCAGCTCCCGCGCCAGGCGCAGCGCCGTCGCGCGGCCATAGGGCGTGGCATACCGCGACCCGACAATGCCCATGCTGAACCGGTCGGCCTCCGTCAGGGAGCCGCGCACAAACAGGATGGGCGGCGGGTCCGGGATATGCCGTAGCAGGCGCGGATACTCCGGCTGGCCGTGCAGCACGAGCGCGACGCCGTGGCGCTCCACCCAGGCCAGTTGCCGACTGCTGGCCTCCAGCGCCGGATCACGCAGGCGCACCAGATGGCGGGCCTGGAAGCCGGGCACGGCATCGAGCTCGGCATCCGCTGCCGCAAAGATGGCCTGTGGGTCGCCAGCAAATCGTGTCAGCAGCGCCGTCGTGAGGCAGGCGGTGAACTGCATGTTGGCCAGCCGCAGCCAGGCGCGCAGCGCGTCCCCGGCAGGCGGTACGGGAACATAATCAGGTGTTTCCGAGGGGGTGCGGGAAGTCATCGGAGTTTTAGGGTTGGGAAAAGCACGGCCCGGTTCCACCTGGAAGCTGGGCCACGCAGAAAGAGCCTGGTAGCTGCCTTACCTATGGTCTAACAGCCCTCACCCCCTGTCCCCACTGCTCGGGTCGGGCCTGCAATGGACTGCAAGGGTCGGGGCTGCCATGGTTCGCCTCACTGCCAGGGTCGGCAAGGTTACGGCCCTTGCCTCCGCCTTGCGACACCTAGCGACACGGCTTTGCCTTGCCACACCCCTCCGCCTTGCGACCCCTAGCTTTAGGAGAGGGGGAACCGAGAAGCTCAGACTCTCCCCTCCCCTGTTCTTGGGGGAGGGGATGAAGGGGTGGGGGTCTTAACCGGAGGTGAGATTCCTTACGCTCTAGCCGCCGCCGCCTTTGCCGCCCGGGCCACCTCCGCCGGGGAAGCGACCGGGGAAGCGACCAGGAGTGGTTCCCCGCCCCTGCGTGCGGGCCGTACGGCGCGGGATCGTATCGTCCACGTAGAACGTCCAGGTCTTGTTCGTGACGTTGCCCATCCAGTCGGTGGCAGAGACGGTGACGCTGTGATGCCCGTCCGGCAGCGCATTGGACCTCCCAACGCTGGTCTCGACCGTGTAGAAGTCAATGGTGCCCTCATCCGGGTTATAGGTATAGCCGAACTTATCCTGGTTCTCGCGTCCTGGAGGGCGACGCGGGATCGTCTGGTCGTCGAGCCGAACGGTAATGGTGCTCTCATTGACGCCCGAGCCGATATCGGTGATGCGCGCGCCGAAGTGCAGCGGCGGGCGGCCGTTGATGTAATCTCCCGGTGTCGGGAGCATGTCGCTGACGGTCGGCGGCGTGTCGTCGGCGGCATCATGGCGGAACGCCGTCAGCGTGCCGTCGTCGGTGAGGGCGTAGAAGGTGCCTCCGGAGACCGCCGGGCGCGAGGAGACGTTGGTAAAGGCGGGCAGGGCGTTGGCGTCGCGGGCCGAGGGATGGATCAGGTAGTTCCACTTGAGCGCGCCGGTCGCCGTATCAAAGGCATAGACGCCGCCCTGAGTGGTGCCCACGAACAACAGGTTGCCGTCCACAATCGGCTGGGCCGTAACCTCGAAGTCCACTTTGGCCGCCTGATGCCAGAGTCCTCGACCGGATTTATCCACCGCGTAGATGTTGCGGTCGGAGGTAATGATATAGAGGTTGCCGTTGGCGTCCACAGCGGGCGCGGTCGCGGCATCACTGGGCAGCGGCAGATACCAGCGCTGCTGACCGTTGTTGGCCCGCCAACTGGAGATCGAGTTGCCCGCCGCGATATAGATCGACTCGCCGCTCAAGACCGGACTCACGCTCCCGCGCGTCAGGGCGGGCAGGCGCTGCAGCCAGCGGTGCTGACCGGAGGTGAGATTGACCGCGTGGAGGTCCTGTCCACCGGTAATGTAGTAGAGCATGTCGCCGCCGACGGAGAAATCGGAGCTGAAATCGCCGCCAGCGTCCACGCCCTGCTGCCAGGTTCCGACGGGGGGATCGCCGGTTTTGGCGTTGAGGGCATAGATGCGGCCATTGCCCCCGCCAAAGTAGACGGTATCTCCGACGACTATCGGCGAGGCGGTGACCCCATTCTTGATGTGGAAGGGCTGCGGCCAGCGCAGCTTACCGTCAGCGCGGTTGAGGGCATAGAGGCCGTCGCCGGTGCCGATGAAGAGCGAATCGTCATTGACGGCGGGCGTGGTCTGGACAAAGTTAGCCATCGTGGTATCGCCGGGATAGCGCCACTTGAGCGAGCCATCCTTAAGGTTGACGGCATAGACGCGGTTGCCGGTGGCAAAATAGGCCGTATCCTCGGTCACGATGGGGGCCGCCGGATTGTTACCGTAGAAATCGCCGGTATACTTCCAGTAGACGGCCAGCGGCATAGTGAGAGAGCCCCCGGCCGCTGCGGCGGTCGGCTCCTCCTGAGGCGCCGCAGCGGGCGCCGCGTGTGGCTCGGCGGCGCGCGCGGACCCAAGCGCCAGGAACCCAATGGGCAGCGCGAGGGCGGACAATACGGCGCAAACGCGCAGCCCACGCCGCAATCCAGCCGCAAACGCGGGGATGCGGGCTAGGGAGGCTGCACGGCAAGAAATAGGCAGTAACTTCATTGGTCACTAACCCCCTGGTTCGGTGGAAACGCAGATTGCCTGAGGTCGTGGGCCTCAGGCCAGCCATTGAGAGGGGAAGAGTCCCCCTACTTTCGACGATCAAACCGCAGCGAGGGTTACGCGGTGGGGGCATCGGCGCCGGGGCGCAGACGCACATCCGGAAACCACAAGCGTTCCCTGTTTGTAGGGCCGCGGACTTCCCCATTATAAATCACCGCGCATTTGCTGTCAAGCCTTCCCCGGCGGCGTTTCCGCCGAGGGCCGATCTGAGCCCAAATCCAATTCTTTTCTCGGCCCGGCAGCCTGCGGGCAGGGAAAGGGCCGCCTCCAGGCCAACCTAAAAGCGACGCGGCCAGAGCGGCGAGATACGCGCCGCCGGGAAAGCGCAACGGGCGCGGAGGGGAGCGTATAGGGAGCAATGGAGTATCGCACGCTGGGCAGGACGGGCCTGAAAGTCTCCGCCATCGGCTTTGGCGGTGCGCCTATCGGTATCCCCGGCTATTTGAGCCCTGAGGATCGCGATAGCGCAGAGTTCCAGGAGCAGGCGCTGCGGGCGATCCGGGAGGCGGTCGCGCGGGGCATCAACTACTTCGACACGGCGCCTGGCTATGGCGAGGGACGCTCGGAGCGGCTGCTGGGGGCGGCGCTGGCAGACCGGCGCTCGCAGGTGTTTCTGGCAACCAAGTATCCGTTCCGGGAGGATTTTACGCCGGAACGGCAGACCCAGGGCCTGCGGCATAGCCTCCAGCGCCTGCGCACCGACTATGTGGACGTGCTGCAACTGCACGGCGGCGTCTTTGATGACGCCCTGGCGGATCGCATTCTGGCCTCGGGCGTGCTGGATTGGGCCGACGCCATGCGGTCGCAGGGGTTCTGCCGCTTTACCGGTATCACGGCGGAGGGGCCTTCCGGCGCGCTGGAGCATCTGCTGCGCACGGGCCGCTTCGATGTGCTGGAGATCGCCTATAACCTCATCTATCAGGCTGCCTGCGACTATCAGCGCGCGCCGACCGGCATCATTCCGCTGGCAAAATCGCTGGGCCTGGGCGTGACGACGATGCGCCCGACGACCTGCGGCTTCCTGCAAAAGCTGCTAGGAGCCGCCTTCCCCGACTTGGATCAGGACAAAGTGACCCGACTGGCGATCCAGTTTGTCCTCTCCACGCCGGAAGTAGATTGCGTCGTGGTCGGCATGCGCAGGACCGAGGAGGTACTTGCGAACGCGGCCCTGGCGGCGGATATTTCGGGCCGATTGGATTTAAAGGCCCTGCATAATCGGTTTGCGTGACCTCACCCCCGGCCCCTCGCGCAGGGTGTAGGGGGTAGGGGATAGGGTGTAGGGGATAGGGTGTAGGGGGTAGGGTGTAGGGGGTAGGGTCGCCCTCACCCCCTAACCCCCTACTGCAAGGGACGCCGCTCAACGGACTGCAAGGGTCGGCAAGGTTACGGCCCTTGCCTCCGCCTTGCGACACCTGGCGACACGGCTCTGCCTTGCCACACCCCTCCGCCTTGCGATCCACGCTGCGGGAGAGGGGGAACGGGGAAGCCAAGTTCTACCCTCCTCCCCGGCCCTTCTCCCTGCAAGGGAGAAGGGGGAAGAGAAGCCGGGTCACTCCCTTCCCTAGAAGGGAAGGGGGCCGGGGGGTTAGGTAAATAAGGAGAAAAGCATGGCCCAGATCGCGAAGGTGGAGGTCTTTCATGTAGATTGGGGACGAGGCAAGAGCGCGTGGGTGCGCCTCTGGACCGATGCCGGGGAGTGCGGCCTGGGCGAAGCCAGCCCGATGCACAACGGCAACGCCTCGCTGGAGCTAATTCGCACCTTCACACCTCATCTTCTCGGCGCCGACCCGCTCGACGTGCGTTTGCTGCAAGATCGGCTGTTCCATGCCTTTATCAAGACTGGGCCGGACGGCGCACTGGCGGGCGCCCTGGCGGCAGTGGACATCGCGCTCTGGGATCTGAAGGGCAAGCTCCTGGGCCAGCCCATCTATAAGCTGCTGGGCGGCGCCTGGCGCACGCAACTGCCGTTCTACGCCTCTGTCGGCAATAACGCGGGCCGCAGCGTGGAGGAGGTGTGCCGTGTCGTGGAGGAATGGATGCGGCTGGAGCCTTCCCTGGTCAAGATTCGCTTTGACGGCGACCGTACCCAGCGCGACAGAGATATTCCGGGCGACATCGCCAAAGCCCGCGCCGTGCGCAAGCTGGTCGGCGATGCCTTTCCGCTGGCCTTTGACGCCAACAATGGCTACTCGGTGCAGGGAGCGATTCGCGTCGGCAGAGCGCTGGAGGAGCTAGGCTATGCCTGGTTTGAGGAGCCCGTCCAGCACTACCACATGGAGAGCTTTGCGAAGGTAGCTGCCGCCCTGGATATCGCCGTCGCCGCCGGAGAGCAGGAGTACACGTTGCAGGGCGTCAAGCGGCTGATCGAAGCCGGAGTAGAAATCGTGCAGCCCGACATCGTCAAGACCGGCGGCTTTACCGGCCTGATGGATATGGCCGTCTTAGCGCGTACCTATGGCGTGGATCTCGTACCCCACCAGACCCAGCCCTCGGTCGGCCATCGGGCCAACCTCCACTTCGTCGCCGCCCTGGCCCACGCGCACTATCCCTGTGAGTACAACGACAAATCGGGCACACAGGATGTGGTCTTCACGCGCCCGCTCGGTCCTGTCAATGGCCTCTTCACGCTCCCCGATACGCCCGGTTTAGGTCTGGAACTCGCCGAGGCGGAACTGCAGCAGCGCATACTTCCCTGGCGCAATCCATAGCGCCTTAGGCTGGCTTGCCAACAGCCTAGCCCTTTGCGCTTTGAGTTTGAAAACGCATCTGCCACAGGAAACCTCCCACTGCTAGATAATCCTATTTCCTCTTTTTAAAACGGCACAACTTCCGAGACGTCTGAAGAAAGCCGGCTCTTTCTACCGATAACCAGGATAGGATACCGGCCGGCAGTCTGTCAGGAGAATTTGCCGCCGGGAACCTCATAGCAATCACTTTAGGGAGGAATGAATGTCTTTTAGAAAAGGTTTGGCCTTGCTTGGGGCGGCAGCACTGTTGCCTTGTCTGGCTCTGTTTGGCTGTGGCGGCGGCAGCAGCAGCCATAACCCCAACCAGGGCGTTACCGGCACCTACCGCAATGTCGGCCTCATCAGCAGCACAGGAACGAGAGCGACCTGCCCCGGTTCCGCCACCAACGCCAATACCACCTTCTCCTGCGGCGCGACGGATGACTTGACGCTTAACGCCGATGGCACTTATGTCATGACGGGCGTGGACAGCGGCGCCCTCGGCGGCCATGGAACCTACGAGCTCAGCAGCTCGACGCTCATCTTTACTCCGACCGGAAGCGGGACTTCCGTGGCCGTCAACATGGCCAATGTAGGTAACAACACGTTTAACTTCAAGTTCAGCAATGGCACCTTCCAGGACATCACGCTGGTTTACCAGAAACAGTGACACTCCCCACGCCTGATAAACTTGGATGAATTAATACCGAGCCGCCAACGGCAAAGCCCCCGTTACTCTATCAGGAAGAGACGGGGGCTTGCGTTTTTTATTATATTTTGTAGTTGTTACGCGATCAGCGGCTCGATGACGTTGCCGTAGACATCGGTGAGGCGGAAGTCACGCCCGGCGTAGCGGTAGGTGAGCTTGGTGTGGTCGAAGCCGAGCAGACGCAGGATGGTGGCGTGCAGGTCGTGGACGTGGACGGGGTTCTCCACAGCCTTAAAGCCGAACTCGTCGGTGGCGCCATAGACCTGGCCGCCTTTGATGCCCCCGCCCGCCATCCACATCGAAAAGCCGTAGTGGTTGTGGTCGCGCCCGTTCTGTTTGCCGGCGTTGGCTCCGGGGGTCGGCAGCTCGACGGTGGGCGTGCGCCCGAACTCGCCGCCCCA
>DASRGZ010000005.1:0-11772 GCA_035650735.1 Chthonomonadaceae bacterium | reverse complement strand
TCCGCCTTTCGTTGTATCCGGGCGGTCACAAGCTCGACGGCCCGATGCAGGCGGAGGCGTTCGCATGGCTGGACCAGTGGCTAGCAGGGTAGGCACTCAATCGGACCGTTCTCCTCGGCTCACTTCCCGGCCGCTGGGCAGGGTCCTTCCGTTTCCCGGCACTCGACGCCGGGCACGGAAAGTACCCGTCTCCAGGGCCTACGGCCAAGCGACTGCAAGGGACGCCGCTCAACGGTTCGCGGCTCGGCCTTGCGACTAGCGGACGCACAGCCAAGCCAGGTGGTTCCATCCACAGTCGCAAGGCAAAGCGAGCGTGCGAAGTGCCATCCCTTGCAGTCGGTTGGCGGCGTAACCGCCCCGGCACGCCGGGGGTTTTCAACCCCCGTCTCCAGGGCCTACGGCCAAGCGCCCTGGCGGACGCACAGGAAAGCCAGGTTATTCCGTCCGGGAGGACGGTCGGCGGCGCAGCCGCCCTCTAGCCGGGTACTTTCCGTGCCCGGCACGGATCGGGGTTTTCAACCTCCGGCGCTCTACGACTCCGGCCAAGCGTCCTGGCGGACGCCAAAAACGCAACAGCGCCGAGAATTGAATAACCCTGCCAGGGGAGCAGGGCATTCCTACGGCAAAGCCTCCTGTCCGAAAGGCCAGGAGGACTCCTGACTGAACGTGCCGTATTCCAAGCCGCTTGCTATACGTAATCAGCAGAGGGTTCTGCCACTTCTTTAGATACCACTGGCGAATTCGGAGGAAGCTTGAACCGTCCTGCAGAACAGGAGCGCGTTCTTGATTTTCGAGGAGGCACTCTATGTCCCTGCAACAAAGACCTGTCGATCCGGTTCCTGAGTTGACGGTACGCATGGCCAAAGCCGCCTTCCCCAAAGGCAATCCCTACCTCACCTTGCGCGATCAACTGGGCATTCTGTTTCAGGATGAAATCTTCGCTCCCCTGTTTCCATGCAGAGGACAGCCTGCTGAAGCGCCCTGGCGTCTGGCACTGGTGACCATCATGCAGTTCGCCGAAGGCCTCTCCGATCAGCAGGCCGCAGAAGCGGTGCGCAGTCGTATCGACTGGAAATACGCGCTCTCCCTGGAGTTGGAAGATCCTGGCTTCGATCCCTCGGTGTTGTGCGAGTTCCGTGCTCGCTTGCTGGAAGGGAATGCCGAACATCTGCTACTGGACACCTTGCTTACCTGGTGTCGAGAGAAGAAATTACTCAAGGCAGGCGGCAAACAGCGCGCCGACTCCACCCATGTGCTGGCAGCCGTGCGGGCCATCAATCGCTACGAACTGGTACTGGAGACGATGCGTGCCACGCTGGATGCGCTCGCCGTTGCGGATCCCGATTGGCTACGCACTCGTCTGCAACCGGAATGGGCCAAACGCTATGTGCGCCGTTTTGAACCGGAGCGCTTGCCTGCCAAGCCGGAGGAGCGTCAGGCACTGGCACAAACCATCGGCGCGGACGGCCTGGCGCTCTTGAACGCGGTCTATACTCCCCATGCGCCTATCTCGTTACGCCAATTGCCAGCGGTTCAGGGAATGCGCCAGATCTGGGTGCAGAATTATCAGCAGACACAGAAAGGATTAGAATGGCGGGAAGCGGACAACATCCCTCCCGCCACCTGCTTTCTGAGTTCGCTCTACGATACGGACGCGCATCTGTGCAAGAAAGGCAATACCTGCTGGGTTGGCTACAAAGTGCATCTGACCGAGACCTGCGAAGACGAGACACCACCGCTGATTACTCATGTCGCGACGACTGCCGCACCGATAGCCGATGGCGAAGCAACGCCTTAGGTACATCAGGCGCTCAAGGATAAAGACCTGCTGCCCAAAACCCATATTGTGGACACCGGCTACTTGGATGCCGACCTGTTGGTCTCCAGCCACAAAGAGTTTGGAGTGGATCTGCTGGGGCCGACGCGCCCGGATTTACACTGGCAAGCCAAGGCCGGTCAGGGTTTGGATGTTTCCACTTTCAGATCGACTGGGCGGCGTTGGGTTTCGGTGCGTTGTTCCTGCTGCAATCGGGTCTGTTCGTGTGGGTCGCAACCAGGCGCCCCGACATCGCCTTCCGCCTGGGCACGTCCCTGCGGGCGTTCGTGGGCAGCCTGTTCCTGCTGTACGCCCTGCTGGCCTACCCCGTCTTAGGGGCAATCCTGGGGCATGGCTATCCGCTCTCGCCCAGCTTCGGCCTGACCCCCTGCCCTACGGTGATCTTCACCTTCGGGCTGCTCCTGTGGGCGGAGGGCAGCGTGCCGGCCTCTCTGCTAGTCATTCCCTTCCTCTGGGCCTTGGTGGGCTTTAACGCGGCCCTCCGGCTGGGCGTCCCCGAAGACGCCGGCCTGCTCGTCGCCAGCTTGGCCGGGGTTCCGCTCCTGCTATCCGGTCGTCCCGGACCACGCCTAGTGGGGAGGCATCAGGACAAAGCCACACCGCAGCCGAAGCGGCTGCCGGGTAGAACTGTTCCGCGCTCCCCTGCGGCACCGGGGCGTTAGCAGAATCCGTCAAAGTGGGGATGTCCGTACCGCGCTCGGCGTGCTATAAACAGCCTGGGAGGATAGATGCTATGAAACCAATTCTCGTTCTGTATGCTACGCGGGAAGGGCAGACGCGCCGTATCGCTGAGTATGTCGGAGCCGCGCTCTGCAGGAACGGATTTGATGCGGACGTTCTAGATGCCGCGACGCTCCCACTGAAGTTCACGTTCGCGCGCTATGAGGCTGCTATCCTCGCCGCTTCGGTCCACTTCGGCAAGCACGAGCCGGAGATTGTCGCCTTTGTCCAGTCACACCGATCCGAACTGGAGTGGATGCGGGCCGTATTTCTCTCGGTGAGCGCGTCCGAAGCGGGTGCCGAGGACCGTGCTGCCTCTCCAGCCGCCCGTGAGCGCTCCACTGCAAAGGTGAAGCGAATGATCGAGGCGTTCATCCAGGAGACCGGCTGGCGCCCGGCACGCGTGTTTCCCGTCGCGGGCGCACTCATGTATCGCCAGTATGGTCCGTTCCTCCGGTTCATGATCCGCCTGATTGCCAGGCTATCGGGCACTTCCATTGACACCTCGCGAAATACCGAGTATACGGATTGGGAAGCACTCGATCAGTTCCTGAAGGAGTGGACCGCTGAGTTCGTTAACGCTGGAACGGTTCGCTCTGCTCCAGGCGACAAGCTCACCCTTCATGTGCGATAAACGCTGGCGTGCCAAAAGGCAAAGTACCTCGCCTCTTCGATGCGTCGTCACCGAAACCGTATTACAATCGGCCATTTAGCGGATGTTTTCAAGGAGCCAAACCGCTATACTGGCAACGTAACGCATTCGAACAGGAAAGGAGAACCCATCCATGTCCCTGTGGAATTCCCTGCCCTTGGCTCTCTTGGGCAGTGGCTTAGCCTACTGGTGGATCGTGCGGCCCTGGCATCTGCGCTGGGGGGCGACGGAGGCTGAGGTTCAGGAACCCCTGCCCGGTGATGACCTCGTGCCTCATCCGAAGCAACAGATAACGCATGCCATCACCATTCACGCGCCTATTGCTCAGGTCTGGCCGTGGCTGGTTCAGATCGGTCAAGACAGAGGTGGGTTCTACAGCTATGCCTGGCTGGAAAACCTGGTCGGCTGTCATATGCGCAACGCGGAGCAGATCGTTCCAGCGTGGCAGCACATTCAGGTTGGGGACAACGTGTGGCTGCATCCTAAAGCACCGCCGCTGCCTGTTGTCCTGGTCGAACCGGGCCGCACGCTCGTGCTCGGCAGCAGCACCGGCGAACCGGGAATATGGGGCTTCCACCTCAAGGAACAGGACGCACGGACGACACGCTTGATTATCCGGAGCCGGGGCGGGGACTGGATACCCGGCCTGCTCGGTCGGGTCACGCACTATACCGTGTTCGAACCGGCCCACTTCATCATGGAACGCAAGATGCTCTTGGAGATCAAGCAGCGCGCCGAGGCGCGGGCACAACGGCACGCGGACGCTCTCGCCTCAAGCGTAAGCTGAGGGAAGGCCAAGAGCCGTCTCAGGAGAAGTAGGAATTTGTGCGTCAGGAAAGGCAGATAGAGCATGGGAACGATGCGCGCTAATGTGTTTCGTGGTGTCAATGACATCGGCATTGAAGAAGTGAAAAAGCCGCATCCTTCAGTAGGAGAGGCAGTCATTCGAATCACCTTGACGACGATATGCGGAACCGACCTGCATATTGTGCGCGGAGAGTACCCCGTCAAGCCGGGACTGGTGATCGGACATGAGCCGGTCGGGATCATAGAAGAAATAGGACCGGGCGTCACCGGCTACAAAGTCGGTGACCGCGTGCTGGTCGGCGCGATCACGCCCTGTGGACAGTGCCGCGCTTGTCTCTCCAGCCATTGGGCTCAGTGCGGTCACGGTGAGGACACTCAAGCCCTCGGCGGCTGGAGGTTCGGCAATACCATCAACGGCGCGCAGGCGGAATATCTGCTCGTTCCTAGCGCGCAGGCAAATCTTGCCATAATCCCGCAGGGAGTGAGCGATGAACAAGTCGTGCTACTTGCCGATATTGCTTCGACGGGGTTTAGTGGGGCGGAAGCAGGCCAGGTCAAAATCGGCGATACGGTCGTCGTCTTCGCACAGGGGCCGATTGGCCTGTGCGCTACAGCGGGCGCGCGGCTGATGGGCGCATCGCTCATCATCGGTGTGGACAGCGACCCTGTCCGTTTGGGGATGGCGAAGCGGATGGGAGCGGACGTGGCGCTCAATTTTAAAGAGCAGGATGTGGTCGCAGAAGTGAAACGGTTGACGGGCGGGGGTGTGGATGTGGCGATAGAAGCCCTGGGAACACAGGAGACATTCGAGAATTGTCTGCGCTGTCTGCGACCGGGGGGCACGCTGTCGAGTCTGGGCGTCTACTCAGGCAAGCTGCAGGTACCTTACGACGCCTTCGCGGCCGGCATAGGCGACTACAAAGTCGTGACGACGCTCTGCCCGGGCGGTAAAGAGCGCATGCGCCGCTTGATGGAAACCGTCAAGAACGGGCGAGTAGATCTGACACCGCTGCTGACTCACACCTTCTCGCTGGACGACATCAAGGAAGCCTACGGGCTGTTTGGGGAGCGGAGGGACGGTGTAATAAAGGTCGCGATCCGGCCTTGATCGTCGGTCCTATTCCAAAGGAGTAGTCGCCTTGGATTGGCAGCAGATTTATGACCAACGCACAATGAGCGCGGCACAGGCCGTTGCCCCGATTAAGTCCGGGCAGCGGGTCTTTGTGGGCAGCAACTGCGCCGAGCCCCAGACGCTGGTGGACGCACTCACGGCCCGCGCCGACCGCCTCGCCGATACCGAGATCGTCCATATCCTGACCCTGGGAACGGCCCCCTACTCGGCCATGCAGTTTGAAAACCAGTTTCGCCACAACGCCTTTTTCATCGGCGCCAATGTCCGCGAGGCCGTCAACGCTTGCCGCGCCGACTACACCCCCATCTTTCTTTCCGAGGTTCCAGCCCTCTTCCGCAAGGGGCAGGTCCCGTTAGATTATGCCCTGGTGATGGTATCCCCGCCCGACGCGCACGGCTATTGCAGCCTGGGAGTCTCGGTGGATGTCGTCAAAGCCGCCGTCGAGAGCGCGCGCTACGTCATCGCCGAGGTCAACCGGCAGATGCCCCGCACGCTCGGCGACAGCTTTCTGCATGTCAGTGAGATAGATGCCTTCGTCGAGAGTGATCGCCCGCTGCTAGAACTGGCGCCCACGCCCCAAAGTGAGGTCACACAGCGGATTGGCCGCTATATCGCCGACCTGATCGAGGACGGTTCGACATTGCAGATGGGCATCGGCGCGATCCCGGACGCGGTGCTGGCTTCACTGACAGGAAAGAAGGATCTGGGCATCCACACCGAGATGTTGAGCGACGGGGTAATCCCGCTCGTGAAGGCGGGCGTACTGACGGGCCGTTACAAGAGCCTGCATTCGGGCAAGATCGTGACCTCTTTCTGCATGGGAACGCAGGCGCTCTATGCGTTTGTGGACAATAACCCGGCGGTCGAGTTTTATCCCACCGAGTATGTCAACGATCCCTTCGTCATCGCCCAAAACGCCAAGATGGTCGCCATCAACGCCGCCATTGAGGTGGATATGACCGGCCAGGTCTGCGCCGACTCCATCGGAGAGCGGTTCTACAGCGGCATCGGCGGGCAGGTAGACTTCATCCGAGGCGCGGCCCGCAGCCAGGGCGGCAGGCCCATCATTGCGCTCCCTTCGACGGCCACCCTGCCGGACGGAACCATGATCTCCCGAATTGTGCCTGCCTTGAAGCCGGGCGCGGGCGTGGTGACCTCACGCGGCGACGTCCACTATGTTGTCACCGAGTGGGGCGTCGCTTACCTGCACGGCAAGAGCTTGCGTGAGCGGGCGCTGGCGTTAATCCGCATCGCGCATCCCGACTTTCGCCGCGAACTCCTCGCGGCGGCCAAAGAGCGTCATCTTGTTCCACCGGATCAGACCGACCAGGCCCTCATCCCGCGCTATCCGGAGGAGTTTGAGGAGCCTGCGCGCCTGCGTGATGGCACCCCGGTCCTCCTGCGTCCGATCCGTCCCACCGATGAAGAGCCTCTGCGCGAGTTCCACTACCAGCTTTCGGAGGAGACCGTCTTCCGCCGCTACGGCCATATGATCAAATCGCTGCCGCGCCGCGAGCGGATGAAGTTGGTCAATGTGGATTACGAGCGCGAGATGGCGCTGGTGGTCGTGCGGCAGAGAGAGGCCCGCGAGGAGATACTGGGCGTGGGCCGCTACTATCTGGATGAGAGGACGCGCATGGCGGAGTTAGCCTTCACAGTGCGCGATGACTGGCAGGAGAAAGGGATCGGCACGCTGCTGATGGGCACGCTGCTGGAAGTGGGGAAGAAGCAGCATCTGGCAGGATTTGAGGCTTATGTGCAGGCGGATAACGTTAGGATGATTGACCTGCTGCTGCGTTACGGCTTCGTTGTCACGGCCCACGGAACCCAGGATAGCGTCCATCTGTGCCTGCGGTTCGAGGCTTCTGGGGCGCAAGGGGCAGCGTGTTGAGCTTGCCCGCTCCGCCTTCCCTCCAGAAGCGAGCAACACAGGCTCGGTTCGCCCTTCCAGGCCCCTATCCGGTCGCCACGTTGGCGGCCCTCGGCCTGCTCCTGGGCGCGCTGCTGTTCCCGTTTAAGCCCCCGGCGGCGCATCGCGTCTTTGCTGTCGTCGCCCTCGGCGGAGGGATACCGCTGACCTGGGCGACCATCCGCAACATGGCGCGTGGACGTTTTCATGTGGACGCGATCGCGACCCTGGCGATCCTGGGTTCCATCCTCCTGGGGGAGTATCTGGCGGGCGCGCTGGTGGTCCTGATGCAATCGGGTGGCGAGGCGCTCGAAGACTACGGCCTGCGGCGGGCCAACCGCAGCCTGGAGAACCTGCTCCGCCGCGCCCCCAGCATCGCGCATCGCCAGCAGGACGGCACCTTCGTGGATGTGCCGGCGGCAGACCTGGCTATCGGAGATGTTCTCCTGGTGCGCCCCGGCGACATCATCGCGGCGGATGGCGTGGTGATGGAGGGGCAGGGCAACGTGGATGAGGCCGCGCTCACGGGCGAGCCGGTTCCGCTCCCCAAACTGCCCGGCGACCGGGTCTTTAGCGGCACGATCAACCTCTCTGGCCATTTTCGCATCCGCACGATCAATACCGCCGCACAGAGCAAATATGAGTTGATCGTGCGGATGGTCCAGCAGGCGCAGGGAGAGCGCGCTCCCATCAACCGGCTGGCCAATCACTATACGCCTGCCTTCACGCTGCTGACCCTGGCGATCTCGGCGCTGACTCTGCTGACGACCCACGACAGCGTCCGCGCCCTCTCTGTCCTGGTGGTCGCCACGCCCTGCCCGTTGATTATCGCCACCCCTCTGGCCGTCCTCTCCGCCATGAATCGGGCAGCTTCCCTGAACATCATCGTCAAGAACGGCGCCGCCATCGAGCAGGCGGCCAACGTCCAGGCCGTTGTCTTTGACAAAACCGGAACCATCACGGTCGGCACGCCCGCATTAAGCGGCATCTGCTGCTTTGCCGACGCCCGTCCCCCCTGGACCCAGCCGGATGCGCTGCTGTCGGCAGCCGCTGCGGTGGAGATGTTCTCTGCTCACGTACTGGCAAACGCGCTTGTACAGGCTGCGCGCGAGCGCGGATTGACGCTGGAGCCTGCCACAGACATCCATGAGGTTCCTGGCATTGGCATTAGCGGGACGGTACAGGGCTGGCGTATCGCCGCTGGCTCCGAGCGCTTTATGCGCTCGCAAGGCATCCTGGTAACGGAGGAGCACCGGCGTGAGCGCGCCCAACTGAGCGCACAGGGCTATACGGTCGCTTACGTCGCCGTGGACTCCCTGCCGGTCGGGATGCTTCTCTTTGAGGATAAGCTCCGTCCGGAAGCGCCGCAAGTGCTAGAGCGGCTGCATCGGCTGGGCATCGCGCGCCTGCTCATGCTGACGGGCGATACGCCAGAGACAGCGCTGGCGGTGGCAGCTAAAGTCGGGATCGAGGAGGTTCGGGCACGGCTGCACCCAGAGGACAAACTGGCGGCGATTCGGGAAATCATGGCGGATGGCCCGGTCATGATGGTAGGGGATGGCATCAATGATGCGCCCGCGCTGGCAGCGGCCAGCGTCGGCGTGGCTATGGGCGGTTATGGCGCGGGAATTGCTACCGATGCCGCGGACGTAGTCATCACCGTAGAAAACATGGAGCGGGTCGCCGATACGATCTCAATCGGACGCCGGATGGTCGGGGTCGCACGGCAGGGTATCCTCTTCGGTATCGGAGCCAGTATCTTCCTGATGCTCCTGGCCAGCCTGGGCGCCATTCCCCCGGCAGTCGGCGCGCTCTTGCAGGAAGCTCTGGACCTGGCGACTATCCTGAATGCCCTGCGCGCCCGATAGGCGCTTGCGCGAGCTGAGCTATCCACATAATTTGCTAGTGTATAGACGAAATTAGTGAGGTCAATCTCGCTTCTGCCATTTGCGTTGCGTGCTCCACAATCGGCCATGCGGCGGATGTTTCCTTGTTCGATAGGGCTTATACTAGGCCACACTATCTTTGCACTTTTCAGGCAGCCAGCCGCTGAACCATCTCCTGTGGCACAGCGCCGTCCTGAAAACCTTGTCTCAGCCACTCCAGTAAGCGGCTGTAATGCTCGTTGTAAAGTTGTCGGCGGATCACTCCTAGCAAGGAGCCTGCCGCCTTACGAAGTGCCCGTTGCTCTTCCAAAAAGACATATCCGCAACAGGCAAGCGTCCAAAATCGCAGAGTGCTTTTGGCACTCATCATTGGATAATGATCGCTGCCAAACAGTTCTTTCAAGTCGTCCAAGAAGGTTTCGATCCCCCAGCGGAGCGCAAGAATATCCAAGAGCGTCTGTGTGTCGGCCTCCAGCAAAATCGAGACAAAATAGCGGGTCTGCTTGAGGGAGGCATCCGCCCTAGCACGCACGATCAGTACCTGACAGGCACCCAGTTTTTTAACAAAGGTGCGCACCCGATGCCCAAACACCGCGTTGCCTCCCGAAGCCGAGGGCCAGACATGCTCGGTAAACTGCTCTGGTGTGAGTGTGGCGGCATACTCAGCCAGGGAGCAGTAAAAGGAGTTGCCCTCCGCATCCACAAGGCGCAGTTTGCGGTTGCACTTGAGTCCGCCGCTGATGGCAAAGCCGCGTTTCTTGGCCGCTCTCCAGAGTTTGCGGCAGGCAAACCAGGAGTCGACAAGGGCCTGAGTTTGTGTCTGCTCGACGGGTTCAAAGTCGGTTACACACGCAATGGCCAGATCAATCTTGCTCTTAAAGGGTTGCGCTAACTTCTGGCAGGCGCTCTTGGTGCACTACATTTTCGGCGACAGGGGACACTGGCGTCCCTCCAGCACATACAGGGCCTGAAAGAGGCTGTGTCCGCTGACCTGCGCCTTTTGGGTAGACGACCAATGTCTTCCTAATCCGCCCATCTTGCGTCCCTTGCTCTTAGGATGGGTGCTGTCATCCAGAAGAAGGTAACCTGTCACGACGGTTGCCTTGGGTCTGCCCCGCCTTTTGGGACGTGTCTGCTCTTTTTGTTGATGGGCGGCGAGGACCAGAGGACGCACTTGGGGGTCAAAGCGTTTGCGCCAGGTCTGTGCCACCTCTTCTTGCGACCAGGGAGCGCGCCCAAAGAAGCGCGACAGTCCTGAGAGCGAGCGAGCGTCTAATATTCTGCGCAGTAAGGCGGTGAGGGTTCTGCGTTCCTCACAGAGCAGCAGCGCCAGCAGTACGGTCGCAAAGTACTTGCGCTGGGGCTTGCTGAAATGCTCTGCAAAGGCAGAAACGCATTGACAAAGTGCCTCTGTTGCACAGGTAATAGGTAGAGGCATGGCTCGCTCCTCGGAATATGGTGGGTTGGCGCTTACCATTTTCCCTCAGAACGAGCCGTGCCTTCAAGGCTTAACTGCAAAAGTGCAAGGATAGTGTTTTTCTCTCCATGCTTCTGTGTGCTTTATCTTTATAATGGCCCAGGAAATTTGGACACGAAAAGCGGCAGAAATAAGTTAGACTGAAAGTGCCATGAGAAAACAGCATTCCCCCCGCTTTCAAAGCCAAAATCGTCGCCGAAGCGCTCAAAGAAGAGAAAACCATCGCTCAAATTGCTTCCGAGAACGGCATTCACCCCAACCAGATCAGCGCCTGGAAAACCACCGCGCTCCAAGGGTTGCCCTCGCTCTTTGAGCGCGAAAGCAAACGGGCTGCCGAGCAAGCGGCCCATCAACAGCAACTCGAAGAACTCTATGCCCAGATCGGTCGGCTCAGCACCCAAGTGACCTGGCTGAAAAAAAATCTGGCCTCGATCCTGAGGAGGGCCGAGCGGGTGAGGCTCATTGAGCGGGCGGACGCTCAACTGCCGCTGACGGAGCAAGCCGCTCTGTTGTCGTTGAGCCGCTCCAGTCTGTATTATGTGCCCCGCCCCTCCGATGCGCGGGAGGTGGCGATCAAGCATCGGAGGGATGAACTCTTTACTCACGATCCCTGCTTGGGCGCGCGGCGGTTGGCCCATCTGCTCCGAGAAGAAGGGATGCGGGTGGACCGCAAAACGGTGCGAGCCTACATGCTGGAGATGGGATTGGAGGCGATCTATCCCAAGCCCGATCCGAGTCAGCCTGCGCCGGAGCATCGGAGCTATCCGTATCTGCTGCGGGGCGTGCCGGCGCGTTACCCCAATCACATCTGGGGAGTGGACATCACTTATGTCCGCTTGCTGTCTGGCTGGATGTATCTGGATGTATCTGGTAGCGATCCTGGACTGGTACTCAGGCTATGTGGTGAGTTGGGAACTCAGCCAGAGGCTAGAAATCGGGTTCGTGCTGGCGTGTCTGGATCGGGCTTTGGAGAGAGCGCCCCCAGCCATCAGCAACAGTGATCAGGGCAGCCACTTCACCAGCCCCCAATTCGTGGATCGGCTGCTGGCCAAGCAGGTGGCCGTCTCGATGGACGGTCGGGGGCGCGCCATGGACAACATCTTTACCAAGCGGTTATGGCGAACGGTCAAATATGAGGAAGTTTACCTCCATGACTATCCGATGCCTCGGGAGGCACGGCAGGGGCTGTGCCGTTACCTGAGCTACTATAATGAGAAGCGTCCCCATCCATCGCTGGGGTATCGCCCGCCCGCCGAAGTCTATTTCGGCACCACTCAAGAAGACGAGCTGAAAGGAGCAGACCCTAACTTACAAAATGCCTGTCGGGTGTCTTGACAAACTGGGCCACTATA
>DASRGZ010000004.1:0-10391 GCA_035650735.1 Chthonomonadaceae bacterium | reverse complement strand
TGCTGACTGCCAGGGTCGGGCCTGCAATAATTCGGCCCTCCGCCCTGCGACACCGACGCGGGCAGAATACCCGTTGACAACGCCAGGGGCGTCACCATCGTTCTCTAGGGGCAGCCCTGCTGCCTACGCAGGCAGAGAGTTTCGCCCACGTAGGTGGGTGACGGGCGCTTTGCGCCCCCGAGCGGCAGGGTTGAGCCTGCCGCTGTAGGGTGAGGGCCGCCTCCTTAACCTTTAGCGCCTCGCCAGATCGGCCAGGAACTCATCCATGCTCTTGCGGGCCTGCGCGCGCATCTGGGGGAAGGGCATCGTATCCGGGTTCAACGGGTTATACCCGTGCTTGGGCGGTTCGGGGAAAGTGAATCCGCCGGGACGCGGACCGCCGCCGCCTGGACCACCGCCAGGCCGTCCGCCGCCAAAACCGCCACCGCCACCGCCGCCGCCACGACGCGCCCAGGGCGGCTGGATAGTGCTCATCTTCTTAAGCTGCTTGACGGTGAGCACAGCGCCGATCTGCTTGGAGACCTCCCTGGCCTGGTCGTTGGTCATCGTAGGCTTGTTGCGCCAGGGCCGGATAATATTCAGGATCTTGGTGGCCTGCGGCTTGGTCAGCCGCGTGGCGGGATCCTTGTCCGTCTCGCGCACCTGCATAACCATCATGCCCAGGTTGGAGAGATTCTTATTGGCCTCGCGCCACTTCTGCCACTCCTTGATCCGGGCCATCATCTGCGGGGGTATCTGCCCCCCGCCAAAGTTCCCCTGTGCCTGCGCGCGCGGCGCGCTCACGGCGCATACACTGGCGACCAGCAGCGTCGCCAGCCCCAACCATACAGCCTGCATCCGTTTCATGAGTCTTCTCCTGCGTGGGCGCCGGCCTCTAGGATTGCCGGCGCCGCAGTGGTGATGAGTAGTGCCTTGCCGTTACTCGTAGCGTAGCGCCTCGATGGGGTTCAGTTTCGACGCCTTGAGCGCCGGGTAGAACCCGAAGAAGATACCGACCAGGGCCGAGAAGCCGAACGCCACAAACGTCGGCATCAGCGTCAGGGTCGTCTCCCAATCCGGTTTCAGACGGGGCAGCCCATAGATGGTGAACAGGATCCCACAGATCACTCCAATCAGCCCTCCAGTCAGGGACAGGAAGAGGGCCTCCAGCAGGAACTGCGAGAGGATGTTGCGCCGCTTGGCCCCGATGGCCTTGCGGACCCCGATCTCGCGGGTGCGCTCGGTGACGGAGACGAGCATGATGTTCATGATGCCGATACCGCCCACAATCAGCGCCACCGCCGCCAGGCAGTTGATCAACTGCTCGAAGTCGGCGGCCTGCTCACTGCTGGTCTGCGCCGCCGTCGCCGCGTTGAAGATGATGGCGTCGCTGGGTTTGCCCTCGCCGATCTTATGCCGCTTGCGCAGCACATCGTCCACTTCCTGCTGGGCCTTCTGCATCAGCGACTCGCTGCGTCCCTGTACGCTCATGCCGCTCAGCACGTTTTCCGAGCCGAAGAGGCGGCGCAAGGCCGTCGTGACGGGCACATAGACGCGGTCATCTTCGTTCTGAAAGCCGCCGCCGCCGCGCTCGGCGAACAGCCCCAGCACCTTGAAGCTCTGGCCTTTGATATAGACCCGGCGACCGACACAGGGGCCGCTATCAAAGAGGTCCTTATACACCTGCCAGCCGAGCACGCAGACCATCCGCTTGGCTTTTACGTCCTGGTCCGTAAAATAGGCGCCCTCTCGAAAATCGAATTTGCGAATGATCGGGAAATCGGCACCGGTGCCGTAGACGGTCGTGTTCGTGTTCTTATCGCCGTATTTGACCTGCAGGAAGCCGCTCTTTTCTGGCGAGACGCGCCGCACGGAAGGACAGGCGCGCAAGATCGCCGCCGCATCCTCATACTTAAGCGTATTGACCTGCCCGAAGCTGATGCCCCTGCTGCTGGCGCGTCCGGGAAAGACGGTCAGCGTTGTCGTGCCGAGCCTCTGGAAGCGGCGCATGGAAGCGTCGCGCGACCCCTGGCCCAGCGCCACAGCGACAATGACCGCCGCCACCCCGAAGATGACGCCCAGCATCGTTAAAAAGGAGCGCAGTTTGTTGGTTGCCAGCCCGCGCAGGGCCGAAGTCAATCCTACCAACATGTTCGTACCCTCTTCTAAAGGTGGAAGGAGGAAGAAAGCAAAGTCTCTTTCCTCCTTCCGCCTTTCGCCTTACCTGCGCCCTGGCCCTCTGCCACCGCCGAACGGATTGCCGCCAGGTATGTTGGTGCTCGGTTCTATCGTCTGGGTGATCACGCGATCCCCCTCCTTCAGCCCGCTCACCACCTCCGTCAAGTCGTTGCCCTCCAGACCTATCTCGATAGGACGCTTCACCTTCTTGATGTCCACCAACAGGTTCGGGTCCTTCTCGCTGTCCTTGTCCGCCGGAGCCACCTTCCCTCCTACCGCTATCTCGACATAGTGGCCCCCATTCTCGTCGGTCTTCAACGCCTCGTTGGGAACGGCCACCACATCGTCCTTCTTGTCCACGATGAACTCACAGGTGGCGTTCATGCCCGGCTTGAGCAGCCGGTAGGAGGGCACGGAGTTATCCACTTCGACGCGCACGTGCACGGTGGTGACGTTCTGGTCCACCACGGCCTGGGGGTCGACCTTGATGACCTTGCCCTCGAAGGGGGTAGTGGGGTAGGCATCGAAGGTGATGTCTACCTTCTGGTCCATATCCACGTTGGCCACGTCGGTCTCATCCACCTGAACATCCACGTACATGCGGGAGATGTCTCCAAGCTGGACGATGCTGGTGCCGGTGGAGTTGAAGGAGACGCCCGAAGTGATGAGGGTTCCCTGCTCCACGTATTTCTTGAGGATGATCCCATCGCTGGGGGCTACCACGCGAGTCTGATCGAGCTGGGTCTTGGCATTGACCATCGTCGCCTGGGCGCGGGCGCCAGCGGCAATGGCTTGAGCGATCTGGGTCCTGCGGATAACGTTGTTGAGTTGTTCCGCCCTGGCCTCTTCCACCTTGGCCTGCGCCTGCCGAACTCCTGCGAGCGCCTGCTGGTAGTCTGCCCATGCCGCCTGCGCCGCCTGCTGGCGGAGCTTGACATCCACGCGGCCCGTTTCCGCCTGATTTAACGCCGCTTGCACTTGGCGAACGCGCGCCCGCTGCGCCTTCAGATCGGCATCGAGTTCCGGCTGGATGGTGTTCATCTTCTCGCGAGCGCTCTCCAGCGTCGCTTTGGCGACTTCGTAGGCCGCTTCCGCCTGGTCTACCGTGGATTGGGCCACGAAGCCCTTGTCCAACAGCGCCTTCTGCCGCCGCCACTGCACTTCGGCGTTCTTGGCGTTGGCTTCGGCCTGATGCAGGGCCGCCAGCGCGCTGGCGTTCTCCTGCGGATGGGAGGCGCTGACCAACTGGTTCAGGCGTTCCTGCTCTGCCGCCAGGGTCGCCCGGGCATTCTCGACGGTGGCCTCGGTCAGATCCTTCTGCGCATCCGCCTGGTTTTTGGCCGACTCGTAGCGCGCTCTCGCCGAGGCCGCCGCCGCCTTCGCCGAGTTCAGGTTGGCCAGCGCCGTCTCGATGGAAACGCGAGTCTGCTTCTGCTGCAAAGCCAGCGTTTTGGCGGTTTCGTCCACCTTGGCCCGATTGGCCTCGATATCCGCCTTGGCCGTGTTGTAGGTCAGCAGGGTATCGGAAGGATCGATCTGGGCGATCAGGTCTCCCTTCTTGACAATGCTTCCCTCATCCACCGCCAGGCGGTCGATCCGGCCTCCGGCTTTGCTCTTGATGTCTACGGTCGTCCAGGCCGTGAGGATGCCGGTGGCGGTGACGGTCTTCTTGACCATATCCCGCTTCACGGCAGCGATCCGATACTGATTGGGATCTTTGCTTGCGCTGGCGCGCAGGCTTTTGGCGGTAAAGAGGCCGCCGACAATAAGAACGGCTAGCACGACCATAATGGTGATGGCGCGCTTGATCATAGTAGAGACTTCCTTCCGCCCGCCGGGCTATCGAGGCGGGCCAATCGGACGCGATAGGGCGTCCCGAGCGACGAGCTACGGTTTGGCGGGCGCCGGCGGAGGCGGCACCACAGCCCGCTTGAAATCAGGCACGTTAGGAACGTAGTTGGGATCGTTGAGGCCAATGTCGCGCTGCAGGCGGGCATCGGCGATATAGAAATCGTAGATGGCCTGGACAAGATTGACCTGCGCGTTGACAAGCTGGGCCTCGGCGTTAAGCACGTCCAGGATATTGATCAGGCCGTTGCGCTGTTTTTCCAGCGCGGCGTTGTAGTTGGTCTGGCCGGCCTGCACCGCCGTCTGGCTGGCGACAATGCGCTGGCGGGCCTGCTCGCGCGTCACATAGGACTGCTCGACATCCAGGCGGACGTTTTGCTCAAGCTGATCCAGCGTGCGCCGCTCCTGCTCCAGCGTGGCCTTACTCTCGCGCACGGCAGCGCGCGTGCTGCCGCCGTTGAAGAGCGGATAGGAGAATAAGACGTTGAACTGGCGCTCTTCGCCTGCATCCGGGTCTAACTGGTAGCCTTCGGTGACGTCGGCGGTAGCGCTGAGGCCGTTGTCAATGTTAGCCAGCCGCACATTATAGCCCTGCGCGTTAATGCGCTCCTGCTGCGCCTTGAGATCGAGGCGGTTGGCGTAGGCGACCTGGGTATAGTGGTCCACCCCGCTCGTATCCGGGACGGTGCTGGGGGTGGGCGGTTGCGTTGACAGGGCTAAGGGCTGGTCGGAGATCACTCCCATCGCGTTTTTGAGCGTCGCCTGGGCGACGTCGAGGTTATTGCGCGCCTGTAGCAGCGCCACCTGCGCGTTGGCCAGGTCGGCCTCGGCCTGCAGGGTGTCGGTCTGGGCTGCGTTTCCGACCTCTACCTGCGCACGGATGGATTCGAGAGTGGTTTGCGAGCGGCGCACGTTCTCCTCCTCCACGCGCACCAGCTCCTGGTCACGCAGCACCTCGTAATAGCTGGAGATGACGTTGAGAATGACGGCCTGGCGCTGGTCGGCCAGGTTATATTCGGCGGAGAAGAGGCTGCGGCGGTTGAGGCCGACGGTGGCTTCCCTTCTGCCGGTATCCCAGATAAGCTGGCGGGCCACAATGACGTCGGTGACGGTCTCCGAAGAGGCCGCGCCGCCAAAGCTGGTGCCGTTAATGAAAACGCGTCCACCAGGGCGCAGGCTGGTGGTGTATTGAAAGCTGGGCGTGATCTGAGGATAGTAGTTGGCGCGGGCCTGCACCAGCCGCGCCGAGGCCGCTTGCGCCTGGGTACTGGCAATGGCGATGGCATTTTGCTGCTGGAGCCCGATGGCCACGGCACGCTCCAGGGAAAGCGGCTTGCTCAGATCGGTATCCACCGGCCCGCCGACGATGGGATTGCGCGGCAGGCCGTAGCGCTGCTGGGCAGGAGTCATCTGTGTTTGCGGGCGCCCCACGCGCGTGACCCTGTTGTTCTGCGCTCCATTTCCGGTTTGCGGCGCGGTTCCACCCGTCGGGGCCGGGGGCGGCTGGGTCGCGCCCATCGGCGGGGACTGCGGCGGAGGCGTCTGGTTGGTCTCGGTCTGCCGGGCCGGTGTGACAGACGGTGGCTGCTCGGCTGCGACCGCCGCGCCCGTAAGCTCAACCAGGACCATTGAGGCAAGGGCAACGGCACGGAAGCAGACGGGACGATTCATGAGTCGCGATTCCTTTCGGATATGGGGTTAGGAAGTTGGGAGAACTGAGCGCCCGCAACGCCGTTCCGGGCAGAAACGCCGGGGCGCCTCCTCTTTTGACGTGCCTGGCCGGGCTGCGTTTCGCCAACTTCGAAAAACTTGCGGCGGCATTACCCACGGGCAGCGCGCCCGCGCACCCGCCGCGCCATCAGATTCACCACCGGCTGCGGCTGCGCCGCCTCGGAAACGGCAGGCGTCTCCTGGCGGCAGGACTCCGACCAGGACGGCAGCGGTCGGCCCTGCGCGGCCCGCACGGACTCGGCCGTTTTGCCCAGCGCCTCCAGGGCGCGCAGCACCTCCTGCTGCTCCGGTATAGAAAGCGCGTCCCAGACGGCGCGAAAGGTCTGCCGCTGCTGCATCTCGGCCCGCTCCAGAAGGGCATGCCCCTGCGCGCTCACGCGCAGGCGCACGACGCGCCGGTCTTCCGGATCGGTGTGCCGCTCCACCAGGCCGCGCCGCACGAGGCGATCCGCCAGTTGCGTAACGGTAGATTGGGAGACGCTCAGCCGCTCGCTGAAATCTTTCATGGTCGCGTCCTGCCAATGGCGCACCGTCCATAGCAGACGCAGCTGGGCCAGCGGCAGGGCGTCGAGTTCGGGAATGGGCGTCTCATCGAACATCATGGCGCGCGCGACCCGAAACCAGGCACGGCTGAGGGGCACTTCCCCCGCAGTCGCGCAGGGAAGATGGCTCTGGGATTTTCCGGTGCGCCCACCGGAGGAAGGGATACGTTCCGGATCGCTCATTAGTTTGATCTTCCTGAAGGTTCGACTTTCCACATAGTTTACATAAGCAAAATATCTTTGTCAAGGGAGCAGGAGTAGATTTTTGCAGAAATGTTTCCTGCCTCCGCAGACCGGGGGCTGCCAGCACCCGCGAGCGCAGCAAATGTCGCTAAAACGGGCTGGAGCGTGCTCTGAGCTAGATTTTTTCGTCAATTCAGCGCAGCCAGAGCCTTGCCTAACAGGCCCAGGACATGCTCTCGGCGCTCTTGTTGTTGGGTATTTCCGCCAGACACAGGAACTTTCGTGCAGAGGGTACGCAGGCAGAAGACAGCCAGGCGGGAAGCGAAGTCGTAGTCTGAATAGCCGTGCGCTCTCAGATAACGGTCTACAATCTCCGCTTTATTGAGGGGGTCCAGGGCATAGGTTGGATACCTGGCAAAAGTAATCAGGGGATCTTCAAAGCAAGCCTTCTCGAAATCCACAAACCCCGTCAAGCGGTTGCCATCTGAGAGGAAATTGGCAGGCTGATAGTCGCCGTTGGAGAATACGAGCGGTGTCTGAATGGCGGCGACAATGGGGAGAAGACGGCTCACGGCCTCTTCAAAGAGAGGCTCCTGCACCCACCGGTTTCCGCTATGAATAAGCAACTGGAGGTCCGATAGCAGCGTTTTGCGGGGCAGAAGCTGCGCTGCCGCTTGCTGGCGTAATGGCTCTGTGAGCTGATGCAGGCGGGATACCGCTTCGATGAGCAGCCCAATCGCCAATTCCAGCCCTGCGGCAGAGGCGCAACTGATGGCCTGTAAGGTCTCTCCCGGCAGAAGGCTGTTGACCGTCATAGAACCCGCTTCCGGCGCATCCGGGTCCAAAACCGGCCCTGCCAGCACGCTCGGTACAGGCAGACCGAACCGGGCCAGAACCGGGAAGATGATGGCCTCCCTCGCCACGCCCTCCCTGTTGCGCGCTATCCGCAGCACGACTTCTGCCTCGGTGGCATCCGGCAAGGCAACCCGCACGTAAAGCGGGCAGGGCGTCATTGTCTGCATGAAGCGGACCGCCGTGATGCGTGTCCCTTGCGGAAACAGCGACAGGAGAAAGGTTTCCTGGAAGCAGGTCAGGAGTTTAGACATAGATTGGGCTGCATGCGTTTACCCAACGCGGCTAGAAGGCCCCCGTGCTATGAACGGGGGAGGAAAGCCACAATACAACCGCCAGGCCCCATGCCTTCATACCGAGAAGGAATTACTTGAAGGAACTTGTCCGTAAGCGCATCGTGAGAAGCAACCCATGCCTTCATGCCGAGAAGGAATTACTTCGAGATGAGCGGGATGTTGACCTTGATGCGCTCGTTAAAGGACTGCGGCGGCTCCGGAGGCTGATAGCCTTCCGGCGGGTCTACCCAGCGGCCATCCGCCTTGATGAGCGCGATCAACTCCTCCACGCCCCGCTCCTGCGGGACATTCGATTTGACCTCCTGGCGCCCGCGATAGAGCGAGATCTTGCCGCCCGCCTTGCCTACATAGCCGTAATCGGCATCGGCCATCTCGCCGGGGCCGTTGACGATGCAGCCCATCACGGCGATGCTGATGTTGCCGCCAAGATGGGCGGTGGCCGCCTTGATCTGGGCGTTGACCGTCGGCAGGTCGAACTTGGTGCGCCCGCAGGAGGGACAGGCGATGAACTCGACTTTGGTGCGGCGCAGGCCCAGCGCCTGCAAAATATCGTAACAGGCCGAAAGCTCCTCGATGGGGTCTTCGGAGAGGGAGACGCGGATGGTGTCGCCGATGCCCTCCGCCAGCAGCGTGCCGATGCCGGTCGTGCTTTTGATGCGCGCGTACTGGCCGTCGCCCGCCTCGGTGACGCCCAGATGCAGCGGATAGTCCATGCCCAGCTCGGCCATGCGCCGCGCCATCAGGCGGTTGGCTTGCAGCATGACGGGCACGCGCGACGCCTTAAGCGAGATCACCAGGTTGCGGAAGTCGTGCCGCTCGCAGATCTGGAGGTACTCAATCGCGCTCTCGACCATGCCTTCGGGCGTGTCGCCGTACATGACCATCAGGCGCTCGGCCAGAGAGCCGTGGTTGACGCCGATGCGCATGGCGATGTCGCGCGCCTTGCACGCCTCGATGACCGGCAGCAATGCCTGCTCGATGGCCTCCAGCTCCTCCTCGATCTCGGCTTGCGAGTATTCGACGGTGCGCTGCACGCGCTTGCGGAACACGAACAGCCCTGGATTGATGCGCACCTTATCCACGTATTTCGCCACTTCGACGGCGATCTCGGTGCCCTGGTGATGCACATCGGCTACCAGTGGCACATCCTGATACCGCTTCCGCAGTTGCGCCTTGATCTCGGCCAGGCAGCGGGCTTCGGCCAGGTTGGGCGTGGTGACGCGCACGATCTCCGAGCCGGCTTTGTGCATGGCGATGATCTGCTCGACGGCTGCGGAGACGTTGTGCGTCTCCTCGGTGATCATGGACTGGACGACGACGGGATGATTGCCCCCGATGATGACGTCGCCGACGCGCACCGGGCGGGTGGGACGGCGGGTATAGGAAACTTCCGGCAGAGCCATAGGGCGGATTCTCCTGCGCTTAAGATGCAAGAAGGCAAATGAAAGTGGGATAGATCCCCGTTAGTATAGCATACGGGATGGACACGTGCCAGATTAATCCTGCGGCGGCTCGGCCTCAGTCTCCGGGGCCGCAACCTCCAACCGCTCGGCGAGATTAACGGCAAAGCCCGGAAACAAGCGGGGCTGGAACGCTGCTCCCGGACCGACGCTAGAGACGCGCAGGTAGCCCTCCGGCGTCGCCCTGTACTCCTCAACCGCCAGCGTGGCCGAGTCGATGATCCAGTACCAGGGCACGCCGTTATTGAAGTAGACGGAAAATTTATGAATCCGGTCGCGGGTCGGGTCCTCCGAGGTAATCTCTACGACGAGATCGGGCGTGCCGTGGATCTTACGATCCACCGGATTGATGAGAGAGAACCGTTCGGCGGAAAGGAAGCCCAGGTCAGGAATGAGAACGCGCCCGTCGGGAAGATAGACATCTACCTCCATAAAAACGCGTCCGAGCTGGCGGGCATCAACAAACTGCTTGAGCGCCATAGCGAGGGCTAGAAGGATATCCTGGTGATCCAGTGTGGGCGAGGGCAATGGAATCAGTTCTCCTTCCTCGAACTCGTAGTGGGGCGGCCCCTCAGGCAGCGCAAGAAATTCCTCTAACGTCATGTGGCGTGTCGGTATGGCGGTCATGGCATCTCTACCTCCAGCGAAATTATAGCATAGACCGAGGATAAGAGCCAGAACCCGACGAATTGGCCATAATATATAGAAACGTAAGCCGTGAGGTTGCTCCTCGATAATCGCACGGCCAGGAAATTAGGGTTGACCCTCGGTTGCCAAAGCCGTTATAATGGGGCAAAGTGGTAAGTTTTGGGCGCTATGACTCTGAGTTTGCAGTGGCCGTATGGCTACGGGAGAGGCAGGAGTATGCGTGGAAGGTATGTAGGATGGCTGCGGTCGGCAAGCGCGGGCGCGTTGATCGCCTTGAGTTTAGCCATGGCGGCATCAGGGGTGAGCGCGCAGGCGAAGACGCCGAAACCAGCCATCAAAGCCGGGAAAGTCAGTTACCATAAGCAGATCTGGCCGCTCATCCAGGCCAAATGCCAGATGTGTCATCAGCCCGCGTCGGCGGGCGGCAAGCTGGTGCTGACCACCTACGCCGAGTTTCGCAAGGGCGGCGAGCACGGCCCGGCGTTTCAGCCCGGCAAGCCGGAGGCCAGTCCCCTCCTGGACTACCTGACCGGCAAGCGCACGCTCATGCCTAAAGGCGGCCCGCCGCTGCCTCCCGCCGACATCGCCCTGTTCCGCCGCTGGATCGCCCAGGGCGCCCAGGACGATACGCCCGTCACCAAAGACCCCATTGACGCCACACACCCGCCCATGTA
>DASRGZ010000003.1:0-11655 GCA_035650735.1 Chthonomonadaceae bacterium | reverse complement strand
AGAGCGTCTAGCAAAGACCGCAGGGTTTTTCTGGATGCCTGTGGGACTTAAGGCAGCATCCCAGGTCGATAGGTTGGGTGAGCAAGAGGCAGGCAGGCAAGCAGGGCTAAGTGAGGCAGGGTCCACACAAAACCTTTCTCTAGGACTGTTTATGCCCCTGAAGAGTTATCTCTCCAGGGGCTTTTGCTTGTGTCTCAGGGGTTAGATGGCATCGCGGCCGGAATACGCACGCGGGCGCGGGACGGACGTGCCCCTGGGAGACGGTTCGGGCGTTGGGACCGGCTCTAGCTCCTCACGCTCCTCGCTTTTCTCTTCCTTTGGCTCGATGACGGGGCCTTCCTCCTTGCTACCTTTCCGGGCCTTGTTCTCGTCGCGGAACTGCTCGCGCATCCTCCGCTCGAATTCCTGCTGCCACTTGTCCATGCGGGCGTGGAATTCTTGCTCCCACTGCCGCATGCGCGCGTCGAACTCCTTCATCCGCGCGTCCCATTCCCTGGCCCTGGCATCCGCGCCAGGGCCTTCAAATCGGAACGGCTGGGCCTGCCAGGCACCCGGAGGCAGCGCGGGCACGGGCGGAGTCGGCGGCACGACGAATCGGAACTCTCGTCCCTTCTCAGCCAGCGATTTTTGGAGGACATCCTGGGCTTTCCGCATCGCCTCCTGCGCCGCGCGCATCGCCTCTTCGTACTGCTTACGCTGCTCTGGGGTCAGGCGGGAAGCATCTGGGAGAGCGAACGCATAGACGTTGCCATCGCCCGGACGGGAGCGCAGGCTGATTCGGTTACGATTCCGGTCTCCCAGCCGTCTGCGCACGTCGGCGATTCGATTGTCCAACTGCGCTCGCTGCGCGTACAGGGAGTCCAGTTCTTGCTGGAGCTTTTGCCGTTCTGCATCGCTGGGCGTTTGCGCCTTCTCCGCCTCGGAAGCTGGCGGCGGGGGGGGCTCTATCTGGAGCGGTACTGCCTGGGGGATATTGGGGGCCGCTTTCGCGACGGTGCTGACCGCCGCGCTGTCTTGCGCGAGCACGATTCGGACGGCGCCGCCGACACCCAGGCCCACAATAGCCAGGGCCAGAGCGGATGGGCCGATCCGCGCCCAGGGAGACTTGGGTTCCATCCAGGGCAATTCTGAACGCATTGCCTCTCCTCCTCGGGAATTTGCATACTGCTGACAATTGCTGGGTTGCGTATGCTTTGCTCCAATAGACGACCGTGTCCCGGGGGAGTTATCGCGATTTGTGCGCTTTGATACACCATGCCGGTTCCTGCTCACGATGGTAAGCGGGAGGGCCGAAGGGGATATATTGTGAGCAGGGTATAGGGTGTAGGGTATAGGGTGTAGGGGATAGGGTGTAGGGGATAGGATGTAGGGGATATGGTAAGCGGGAGGGCCGAAGGGGATATATTGTGAGGGTTATCAGGTGAGGAAGTTAGGGTGCGCGCCCCGGGCATCGGCAGGCGGGCCGCATCGCGACGGCAGACAACAGGGCTGCGTCAGGACTGCGGCTCGACAAGCACCATAGCGGCTTCCACGCAGCCGGGAATACGGGAGAGAGGAATCACTGTAAGCCGGGCGGCCTCTAGGCCGGGCAGGAAGGGCAGCGGGCCGGATAGGGTGCGGGGAGTCAAGGCAGCAGCACGGGAACCAAAGGCAGCGCGGGTGAGTTGTGCCAGCGGGGCGCGCAGCGGCGCGCAGATCCGTTCCGTCAGCGATTTGCCAATCACTTCGACCTCGGCAAGGCCCGACCATCGCGCCATGGCGGGGTTCCATTGCGTCACGCAGCCGTCGCGATCCAGGCCAAAACAGGGGTGCGCCAGGTGTTCGAGTAGCGCCTCGGCAAAAGCGCGCTGGCATTCAGCGACGCGACGGGCCTGCTCGGCGTTGGCGCGCTGGACGGCGTGTGCGGTGCGTTCCTCCGAAAGCTGCTGGCGGAGGGCCGTTACCTCCTGCAGCGCGGCGGCAGCGGCGGCCTGCGTCAGGGCATGGGTCACGAGGTTTTGGGCGGCGTCTGGTGGCGGTACAGAGTAGGAGGCAGGCGCCTGGGCAGCAGCCGGCACGACGGCTGTGGAGGGGAGAGTTCCGACCTCGGCCAGATCCTGGACCGAGGCGGGGATGGTTTCCTGTGCGGTAGGCAATGTCACGGGTAAACTTCTCCTCACACGAAGGCGCAAGGCATCGCGGCGATACGTTGTGGATTACGGGCGCAGAGAAGAGGGCTGGCTACGGAATCTTGAACGCCCTATCATTTCTCATTATGGCAATTTTGCCCCTAATTTTTAGGGGACCCTGCGGCAGGCAGAGGGCCGAGTTAGAGAGGCGAAGGGCAGAAGCCCGGTGATCCGCAGGCTGCCTTCTGTCAGCCTTTGAGGCCGGTAAGCGCGATACCCTGAATGTAGGTGCGCTGCGCAAAGAAAAACAGGATCAGCATCGGCAGCGTCATGACGGTCGCCGCGGCCATGAGCAGGCTCCACTCGCCGCTGTGCCGGCCTAGGAAGGCCAGCAGCCCGACGGCCAGCGTGTAGGTGCGCTCGTCATGCAGGTAGATCAGAGGGCCGGTGAAGTCCATCCAGGCGGCGGTGAAGGAGAGCAGGGCGACCGTGGCCAGCGCAGGCCGGGCGATAGGCGCCAGGATGCGCCAGAGGATGCCAAGCTCGCTACAGCCGTCTATGCGGGCCGCATCGGAGAGCTCCTGGGGGATGGTCAGGAAGAACTGGCGCAGCAGGAAGATATAGAAGGCCGAGCCGAAGAAAGCGGGCACCGTCAGGGGCAGCATGGTGCCGGTCCAGCCCAGCCAGCGGAAGATCAGGAAGACGGGCAGCATCGTGACCTGTGGGGGCAGCATGATGGTAGCGACCAGCAGGAAGAACAGGGCGTCCCGGCCCTTCCAGCGCAGCCGTGAGAAGCCATAGGCGGGCAGCGCCGCCGACAGCACGGTGCCGATCATGGTTACGACACAGATAATGAGTGTGTTAATGGTGTAGGTTACGAAGGGGAACGAGTTGAGCGCGTCTGGGTAGTTATGCCATTGGGGGGCAATGGTTTGGATATCTTTCAGCCGCGCGGAGTCCACGACCTGATCCGCGCTCCCGCCAGCGCCAAGCCCGTCGAGCCGACGAACGCGGCTCTTGCCGTTCTCCAGTTCCTCCAGCACGGCCACGCGCACGGTATGGCTGGCCTCCAGTAGGGTCTTTACAGGAACATAGGACTCTTTGACGAGGCCGTTGCTGTCCACCAGGCTCTCTTTGACAGTGGGGACCGTAGGCAGCCAGCGGATATCCGGGCTGAATATCTGGGTATCCACTTTCAGCGACGTAGAGAGCATCCACAGGAACGGCGCGACAAAGACGACGGCGAAGAGGGATAGGAAGGCGTAGCCGGCTGCCGCCTGTGTCGGCTTCTGCCACGCACGCGGCAGGCGTAGCCAGAGCCATCGTCCGAGGCCGAGGACGACCCAGGCAGTCAGAAGCAGGCCCAGGGCAAGGCCATAAAGGTGCAGGGTGTGGGGCAGGCGCGATGGCATGACGTTCCTTGCAGTGCTTCAATTCTACGCTGGCTTGATTAAAGGCCAGGCATCCGGCTAGTCCAGACTTACCCCTACATTCTGCGGAATGCCATAGGATTCCTGCGCCGACTATCCTCAGACAGGGTCCTTCCGTTTCCCGGCACTCGACGCCGGGCATTGAAAATACCCGGCTCTAGGGCCTGCGGCCAAGCGTCCTGGCGGACGCCAAAAACGCAAAAGCCCCGTGAATGGAAGGACCCTGATCCTCAGAATAGGACATTGGTGGAGGAAAGATGCCGATATATAGGGAACCACACTGGAGCATGGTTCGGAAGTTTTCGGTTCCACTCCGCTAACCGTGACTTCGTTCGTGAGCGTATAACGAATTGAAACGCGCCGTACCTCTCATTCTGGATACGCTGCACGCACTCGCTCTGGCGGTATGGCTCGGCGGGTTAGTCACGTTTTGGTTCGTGATTATACCGACCGTGCAACTTGGACCAAGACTAACGTTCAATGAGGCCAACGCTATATTCGGTGGGCCGCAAGCTCGGTTAGGACGCTGGATCGAGTTGTGCGGTCTCATGATGATCGGCGTACAGTTTTTGCTGCGGCGACGCTATCAGGGCGACCGTGCGCGCTTTATCGGCGATGGGGTTCGGCAGTTGCTCACATTTGGCGCTCTCTTGCTGGCCGAATATGCGCGCTATAGCCGCCCGCCCCCAGGCGTGTTCTATCCTGGCGGAGGGATAAACGCTTTGTTGATCGGCTTGGCTATCGCGCAGATCGCGCTGCTGGCAGGAGTGGCCGCGCTGACGGCCTGGCTGCAACTGCCGCGCGTGACGGCAGCGCCTGCCGCTGTCGAGCCATCTCAGCAGCCTGTCAAGGCTCCTGCCCCGCGGAGGACAGCCAGATGACAGCGCCAGACCAGGAATCGCCCTCCTTTTTTCGCCGCCGCGCCGCAGACCCTACGGCAAAACCGTCCTGGGCTAGAACCGTGTATGAAGCGGGCTTTCCCCTTTTGCTCGTGGCAGTAGCGACCGTTATCGTTTCGACGCCGGTAGTGCTTAGCGTTATCGTCAGGCAGCGCGAGAAGGACATTGCGGATGCGCCTTTGCAGGTAGGAAGCGCGGTTGTTATCTGGAAGAGTGCTTGGTTTGGGAACAGCAAATCCGCTCTGAGCGGCTTTCGCCCTCCGTTAGGCAGCGGCGCTCTGTTCCTGGAATTCCGCCTTAATAACCGCTCGGCTATCCTGAACACGACAGATGAGGATAAATGGGCACGAACGAAAATCGGCGATACCATAACCGTTACCTACCGCATCGGCAAGAGCGGCGACTACTATATTGAAGATTGGCTGCCGCAGAAACGATAATGCTCCCTTGATGCCCGTCTATAATCATTAACAGTAACAGGAGATTCTATGGCTTCCGCTGCTACAACACGACGACCACCAAAACCGCCGTTTGCCGAGGAACTGGAGCGCGCGCTCGTCGCCATCGTTGGACGCGAGGGCGTCCTGACCGGCGAGACGGCGCTGCGCGCCTATGACTGCGACGCCTACGCGCCCGAAAAGCGCTACCCTGATGCCGTCGCCCTGCCGCAGAATACGGAGCAGGTCGCCGAGATCGTCAAGCTCTGTAACCGGCTGGGCGTGCCGTTCGTGCCGCGTGGGGCCGGGACGGGGCTTTCCGGGGGCGCAACGGCCATCGGCGGCGGTGTGGTCATTGCCACGACGCGCCTCAATAAGATCCTGGAGATAGATATTCCTAACCGCCGCATGATCGCGCAGGCCGGGTGCGTCAACGTCTATCTCACGAAGGCGGTCAAGGCGGAGGGCCTGCACTACGCGCCCGATCCCTCCAGCCAGGGGGCCTGCACCGTCGGCGGCAACGTCGCCGAGAACTCTGGCGGGCCGCACACGCTCAAGTACGGCGTCACCACCAACCACGTCACCGGCCTGACGCTGGTGCTGCCCGACGGCGAGATCGTGCATTTAGGCGGCAAGGAGGAGGACGCGCCCGGCTACGACCTGGTCGGCCTGGTCGTCGGCTCGGAGGGCACGCTGGGGCTGGTCACGGAGGTCATCGTCCGCCTGACGCCGCTGCCGCAGTCGGTGCGTACGCTGCTGGCCGTCTTCGAGACCGCCGACGCCGCCACGCAGACCGTCTCCGACATCATCGCCGCCGGCATCCTGCCCGCCGCCTTAGAGATGATTGACACGTTTATCATCAAGGCGTGCGAGGACGCCTTCCATCTGGGCTTCCCGATGGACGCCGAGGCCGTGCTGATCATCGAGGTAGACGGCCTGGAGGTCGGGCTGGACGAGGAGGCGGAGCGGGCCAGGGAGATTGCCATGCAGAACGGTGCGCGGGAGGTACGCCAGGCCAAAACGGAGCTAGAACGCGCCCTGCTCTGGAAGGCGCGCAAGCAGGCGTTCGGCGCGCTGGGGCGGCTGGGCAAGAGCATGGTCACTCACGATGGCGTCATCCCGCGCACCCGGCTGCCGGAGGTGCTGCGCCAGGTGCGCCAGATCGCCGCGCGGCACGGCCTGGAGGTCGGCAACGTCTTCCATGCCGGCGACGGCAACCTGCATCCGAACCTGATGTTCGACGAGCGCGACCCGGAGCAGGTGCAAAATGTGATACACGCCGGGGAGGAGATTTTGAAGCTGTGCGTGGAGGTGGGCGGCTCGCTGACGGGAGAGCACGGCATCGGCGTGGAGAAGATGGAGGCGATGGCCTGGCTTTTCTCGGACGCCGACCTGGAGCTGATGGCCCGGCTCAAGCGCGTCTTCAACACCAACGACCTGTGCAACCCTGGCAAGATCTTTCCGACTTCCAAGGGATGCTGGGAGACGACGCATGGCCCGCAGATGGCCCGCCGTACCGCGCCCGGTCGTGGGGCCGCCGTCTGAAGGTCGGATATTGGGTTGGTCACGCTTCCGCAGTGGTGGGTCATTGTGCCAGGCCGCCATTGCGGGGAGCGCTATCCGGCGGGCTGAATGTCGAGGCGAATGACGGCCTCGCGCGCCGGTTCT
This sequence comes from Chthonomonadaceae bacterium, assembly GCA_035650735.1. GTDB lineage: Bacteria > Armatimonadota > Chthonomonadetes > Chthonomonadales > Chthonomonadaceae > DASRGL01. The sequence continues at coordinate 5,113 of DASRGZ010000003.1, read as the reverse complement.
GACAGCGCAAACACGACGCGCTGCACATCCCTCGGCCCTTCCGCCAGGTCCACCTGCGGCACCCATTCCACGCGCGGCGTAACCGTCGCGGCATCAAAGCCGATCCGCAGCGCCCCATGCTCGCCCCGCAGCAGCACCGCGTCCGCGCCGATCTCCACCTGCCCGAACGTCGTCAGCACGCTCTCCAGATGTCCGGGCGCAGTAGCAAAGCGCACCTCGTCCACCAACTCCACGCGCCCGCGCGGCGGCTCCCGATGCAGGGCGATGGTTCGCCACAGCGAGGCCAGGTCCGACTCCGCAGGATAGGCGTCCTTCATCTCCAGCGCCAGCAGGTCTATGGTCGCGTCCGCGCGATGTTCCCGCAAGGCGGCGGCATAGTTCCTGCCGGGCCGCTGCACCTGCCCGTTGGGAACGGGGACGGAATGGCCCAGCGCGGAGGCGGCGAAGTGCTCGTAGCGGGTGGGGCTGAAGTAGGCGCGCGTGTAGCGTCCGCAGCCGACATCGGCGATCATCGACTCGCCGCCAAGATGCACGATAAAGGTCCCGACATCGTTATGATTGTGCATCTCATCGTTGTGCCCGCCTTTGGCGGCCAGGACAAGCGCGTTCGGATCTACTGGATCGTAGCGGGCGATCATCCACATCATGCCCCGGAACCAGTCGTGCCGCGTAGGAATGAACTTTTCCAATGGCTCCGGGGTGGGACGCCAGACCAGTCGTCGCAATTCCCAGGCGAGCGATCCGGTGGAATCGGCATCGGCGGGCTGTTGACCGGCCAAGCGCAGGAGGTCGGGCAGGTCGAGCCGACGGCCCAGGTAGCAGAGCAGCGCCGGGTGGAAATGGATGTCGCGCGGGGCGTCGGAGAAGTTGACGTAATGGTCAGAGCTGAGCATTGTGCGCAGGGGAAACTGAGCGATCTGGCGCACGAGGTCGCCTTCCAGGAAGCTGACCTGGTTCTGGGTGCGCTGCTCGACCAGGTGAGCCAGCAGGACATAGTAGCCGAACCCGTAAGCCCAGTACCCCGGCCCTTCCGTAGAGCCGCCGTCCGGGTCGAAGGTGGAGAGATAGTCGTCCAGGGAGCGGGCGGCGCGCGCCACGATCTCGGCCAGACGCGCCCGATCCGGCTCCAGGTAGAGCGCCGCGCCCACGACCCCCGCGCTGCACACCGCCGTCCAGTTGTTGACGGTGCTCTCCCCATGATTATGCAGCCAGAAGTAGTCGTGCCGGGTCAGATAGGGCGTCAGGCAGCGGCGGTTGATTTCGTAGCGGAGGCGTCGGCCCAGCGCCGGGTCGAGCACGGAGCCGAGCAGCAGGTCCAGTTCCGCCAGGTCCAGCGCCGTCATCGCCGCGCCCAGGTCCAGGACGGGCCGCTCCACGTCGGCCAGGGTGATCTGATGGGCCGGATAGGCCCAACTGCTCTCCTCGCAGATCGCCCAGGCGACATCCAGCAGCGGATCGAGGAAGCGGCCCTGCCCTTCCAGGCACTCGGCCAGCGCCAGGCGGCTCAGCATACTCCGACGGACCGAGTAGGGAATCTCATACCCCTTGCGCTCGCCGGTGCGCTGGCAGTCCAGATAGAGCGTGGCAGGCAGAGCCGGAACAGGACGCTGCGCCTCGGCCCCCGCCTGCGCGACAATCCGCGCGGCCTTGTCTTCCCCGATTGCAGAGCGTATCTCCTGCCAGGCCGCACGGTCGGCAGCCGGGGGAAACGGCGGCGGGACGGAAGCGGCCTGCAAGGCGGCTTCGACCTCTATCGGGTTGTATCGGCTGAGCATGGAGCGGCTCCTGTTCGTTCGAGCGTTTTCCTTTCGGGCGGCTAAAGCCCTCACCCCCTATCCCCCTACTGCCAGGGTCGGGGCTCAACGGACGGCAAGGGACGCCGCTCAACGGACTGCTAGGGTCGGGCCTGCAATGGTTCGGCCCACTGCAAGGGTCGCCGGAGTTACGGCCTCCGGCTCCGCCTTGCGACACCCCTCCGCCTGGCGATCCACGCTGCGGGAGAGGGGCGCGGCCCCCACCCCCAACCTACTGCCAGGGTCGGCCCTGCAATGGTTCGGGCCTCCGCCTGGCGATCCCCAATTCTAGGAGAGGGGAGAGAAGAAGCTAGGTTCTCCCCTCATCCCCGGCCCTTCTCCCTAGCAGGGAGAAGGGGGAAAAGAAGTCGGGTCCCCCCCTTCCCTAGCGAGGAATGAGCGAGTAGGGAAGGGGGCCGGGGGGTTAGGTAAAAGAACTCATTCGCCCGCTATCGAGAACGGCAGGGAAGCGCTAATGCGGGATGCCGTGCTCGTGCAGCTTCTGGTGCAGGGCGGCAATAGCCTCTTGGAACGGGCGCTCCAGGAACGCCTGGTGGTCGTGCTCGCCGTGGTGGTGCGTGACCGTGCCGGGCCGCCACTGCGGAGCGCGCTGCCGGATGTATTGCAGGCTGCCGTCGAGCAGAGTCAGCATGTAGTGGGCGGTCTGCGGGCTGAACAGGTCATAGTCGCCGCCGCAGGCCAGGTAGATCGGTGAAGTGTGCGCCATGATGCCCCGGCCCCAGCTATCATAGTGCTTAACGGCGGTATAGTTCGGCCCGGCACAGCGGGCGCACAGCCAGGTCGTGCCGTCTATCTTGAGCGTGGTTTGCAGGCGCAGCTCCCGTGTACCGTTGGCCTCCTCCGTAGAGGCGACGATGCGGAACTGCTCCCCGCCCCCGCCCTGGCAGCCCACGCCCTGCACGATCTCCAGCGTGTGGATCGGGAAGATGCTGGATGCCACGGCCTCGATCTCCACGGTGCCGCCGTCCCTGCCGAGCCGGACCGTGCTGCCTATCGGCTCGCCGTTGACCGTGAAGCGCAGCAGCGGCCCGCCGGAGAGGAAGGTATTGCCGCTGCGCAGCGCCTTGCACCAGTTGTCATAGGTGAACGGCTCGTCGGGCGGGATGTAGGCGTAGGTGCGGTAGAGGCCGACCGGCACGCCGCTGTCCATCTTGTCGGTGCCCCCTGCCAGCGGCAGGCGATAGCCGCCGTTGAGGTAGCGGTAGTACTCCAGGTGGAAGAAGGGGTTATGCACTAGCATCTCGACGGCATCGGCGCGTCCGGTGGCGATGAGGGCGGCAGGCTCGCCGTTGGGATTGGGCAGGTGGGGAATGACGACGGTGCCGCCCTGTGCGTGGCAGGCGTCGGCCCAGTAGGAGAGCGTGGTTTCCAGGTTGCCGCCAAGCTCGGCCTCACTGGGGCCGTCCGAGCACCAGGGCATGACCGGCTCCTTCAGGCCCAATAGGGTCAGATGGCCGAGCAGATGCTGCCGGTTCTCTTGCGTGGCGTAGACGATGGTCTCCCGGTCGCCCGACTCCACCGGACGCCCGATGAACTCCTCCGTGTTGGTGAACAGGTGGCCCCATTGCGAGAGCAGCAGGTTCACCACATCCAGGTCTTCGGCGGCGGCCTCGGTGATCGCGCCCTGCGTGGAGAGGAAGTGCACGTGCGTGTCGCCGCTGAAGTAGCGCTCGGCGTTGAGGTTGTCGTTGCGTTTGAGGTGCAGAGTCAGTTCGCGCTGGCCGGGCTGGATCTCGACTCTGGCGCGCAGCGGCTCGTACTCATAGCCGCGCGCCACATCCACGATAACCTCTCCGCGCGGCAGCCAGCCCTGGCATTTGCCGTCTATATAGGCATAGGTGATCTGGCCCAGGCGCACGTCGCCGCCCACATCAATGTGCCAGGTGCCCAGGTTGGAGTTGACGTGGGCGTGGTGGCCGTGCGGCGCGTAGGGAATGCCGTTGGGGGCGCGGAAGTGGATGCGGCAGGGGATGGGCTGCTCGGTATCGGCGTCCACGACGGTCGTATGCACCCAGTTGCGCCCGGTATCCACGACCTCAAAGCGGACGCGCTCCGTCTCCACAACGCGCTTCTCCTCCAACTCGCCCCAGTTGGCGCTGCCCAATGTCTCCTCGTTGCGCTTGACCGTGACGGTAGCGGAGGGGATGGCCGCTATCTCGGTATAGGCCGGGCTATTGGCCGGGTTCTGCTTCTCGCCCCAGCCTTTTTGCGGGTCGCCGATAAAGGCGTCGGCGGGCTGCTCCGGCAGGGCGTAAGGGTAGGTGGCGACGCCGCGATCCACCTCGACGGCCAGAGCGAACGGCTTGGCGGTGTCCTCCTCTTTCGGCAGGGTCAGCTTGACGGGCAGGCCGGCGCTGCGGCGGAACGGCTCCTCCTCTACGTGGCCGAGCGTGATGGCGGCAATCAGGAAGGAGAGGGGTTCGGCCTCTGCGGGAACGATCTCCACGCTATCCACCGGGACATCGGGACGCGGGTTCTCCCAGGCCCAGAGGTAGTAGTCGCGCGGCCACGCCTGCCGCGCCTCGGTCTGGCGGAAGCCGGTCGCGCCCCATTCGCCCTGATAGCGGTCAGCCAGACTGTCTTTGCTATCCGGTACGGCCAGGAACGGCAGCTCGCCCCAGGCGGTCGGGATGACGGCGATCTCGAATCGCTCGCGGATGGGGACTTCCACGCGCTCGCCATCTGCAAAGACGAAGGCATAGCGCGCGACCTCACGGCCTACGGGGTCGCCCTCATGGAGGCGGCTTTCCAGCAGCACATGGGCAAAGAGGATGCGCCGCGCCGTCTGCCCGATGGGAATGGAGAGGGGCTGCGGGGGATTGGACGTCTTGGGACCAAAGGCGATAAAGCTGCGCTCGCCCTCGCCGATCTGGAACGGCAGGCCGTGAAACGTCTGCGCGCCGAGGGCCGGCTTGCGCTCCGGGCCGCAGACCTCCGGCCCGGCGTTATAGAGTGCAGACAGATCAAGCGGTTCGTAGTCCTTCATGGAGAACCTCCTTGCGGATTTGCGTTTCCCTCCCCGTGTGGGGCAGACGCTCGTGGCGACGCTGCCAGGAGCACGCTTGTATCTGTCTGATTCGGCGGCGGGCACGGTATTCCTGCGCTTTCCGGAAACTCTCCGGCCAGAAGGCGCAGACGGCATAAGGAGAAACCTGGTTATGGCAAACATGAGTCATCGCGAATTTTAGCATGACTCGACACAAGCGACCTCCTGCGGTAGATGTGAGTTACCAGGCTCAATTACCCGTAAGGAGGTCGCTTGCACATGCATCCGGATTATGCCCCAATCCAAGCCCAAT
>DASRGZ010000002.1:0-4205 GCA_035650735.1 Chthonomonadaceae bacterium | reverse complement strand
CCCGCCGCCTGCTGGGAGGGCAGCGGAATAGTCTGCGCGCCGAGCAGGTCGGCGTTCTCCGAGGTCACATCCGGGCGAACACCGTTGGCGTTGCGCAGGCCCAGGAAGCCGAAGCCCTGTCCCGCCTGTTCGAACGAGGCCGGCAGTCCAGTCCGATTGGCGACCTGGAAGGTATCGGGATTGCGGCTCAGGGTCAGGTTGAGTATGTCGCGGCGGCCCGGCGTATAGTGCAGCTTGGTGAAGTAGCTTAAGGAGGAGCCGGCGTTGTGCGCCGTCTGGTCGTCGGGCTGGGGCGGCTCCAGCCAGTTGCGCGTGCGTGTGGCGGCAAGATCGATCACGTAGTTGGCGTACTTACCCAGAGGCCCCAGTGCCGTGAAGTCGCCGTTTGTGGTGTCGTAGCTGCCACCCTGAAAGGCCAGGTTGCTGCGACCTTTGCGCACGCCGGGGAGCGTCGTGACGTTGAGGATGGCAGCGGTCTGCCCTCCGAACTCCGGCGCAAAGCCCCCGGTCAGGATCTCCAGCCGCTGGATGGTGGCGGGCACAACGACCGATCCCTGCCGCCCGGAAAGCGTATCGGGCAGCGGCACGCCGTCCACCACGTAGGAGATGTCGGCGTGCTCGCCCCGGACGTGCTGCTGGCCGGCGGAGTCGGAGGCCACGCCGGTCGTGCCCTCGATCACGCGATTGATATTGCCGCCCACGCCGGCCTTGCTGGTGATCTCTTGGCGGTTGAGCGTGGTTCCGGGCGCAATGGGGTTGGCGTGCTGGGGGATCAGGCGCGTGGCCGTCACCTTGATATAGATCTCCTTGACGGGCGGCTGCGTCTGCCCCTGGAGCGTTACGCCGGTCCCGACCGGCAGGACGATGACGGTTGGGGAGACGCCGCCCGCCATGTAATCCACCGTCCAGGCCCGCAGATTAAAGATCGGCGTTTTGCCTGATGGCTCCCAACCGGCGATGAGGGTGCAGACCGGACGGACGCCGGCCCCATCCTCGATAGTCACGCGCGCCCCGGCGACAGGCTGGCGCGTGACCGCATCCACCACCACAAAGCGCACCCGCTCCAATCCACGCGCCTGCGCCCGGCAGCAGAGCAGCAAAAGCAGGAGAAGGAGTCCTAACCCCCCGGCCCCCTTCCCTGGTGTTGCACCTAACCCTCCGGCCCCCCTCCCTGGAAGGGAAGGGGGTGGCCCAGGTTGATACGCTCCCTTGCTCGCCCCCTCATCCCTCAAACCCTTTTCCTCTGGGACGGAGGTGCGGAGCTTTGAATGCCATCTCTGCCCTCTCGCCTTTGTACGGCAAAAAGAGTGGGGAAGTGCAGGAGAAGCGCACGAAGTCGGGTCCCTCCCTTCCCTCTTAGGGTCGTTAGGCGGAGGCGCGAACCGTTGAGCGCCGACCCTAGCAGTGGGGGTCGGGGGGTTAGGTAATCTACCTCGCAGCATCAACTCACCTGGAACTCGATATGCAGGCGCACGCGGCTCTCGATGGGCTGGCCGTCGCGGGTGGCCGGCTTGAACTTCCACTTCCGGGCCGCTTCCAGGGCGAGGCGATCCAGCTCGTCGTTGCCGGTGGATTGGGAAACCTTGATGTCGGTTGGCGTGCCGTCGGGCGAGACGGTGAACTCGGCGACGAAGGTCTTGTCCAGCGCATCGCTGCGCAGGTCGTCGGGAATGGTCGGCTGCGGCGCGTAGATAGCCTCGGCCTCCACAAAGACCGGCGCTTTCTTGACCTCCGGCATCGGCGCGGGTTTGGGCGATTCCTCTTTGGGCGCCTCATTGCGGGCGATCTGGGGCGGCGCGGGCGTCGGCTTAGGCTCCTCCTTCTTCTCTGGCGGAGGCGGCGTCTCTTGCTTGACCGTCGGCGGCGTGGTGTCTGCCTTTTCCGTCGGCAGTTGGCCCGCCTTGCCGGTGCCGTTGGCGTCTACCGTCGACTCACTGTTGTTTTCTTCCCCGCCGGCATTGCCCGCGCTGGCAATGACCTTCGGCTGATTCAGGTTGCTCCTGTGGGCCGCCTGATGTTGGTGCGGCGTCGTGGAAGCGCTCTTTTTGGCGGTCGGTGCAGGCTTGTGCGCTGTGCGCTGCACTTTCTTGACCTCCGGCTTCTCCTTTATCGGCTGGGGTGGGGGCAGCACCACCATGCGCGTCTCGATGAAATGCTGCTGTATCCTTTTGAACGTCCCGAAATGCGCCAGGACGGGTAGCGCCACGATATGCACGAGGATGGAGATGCCTATAATACGCATCAGGAGCGGGTTTTTCTGGTGTCTTCTGCGTCGCATGGCGTGTTACCCCCGGTCGGTGGCGATGGCGAAGCGGGTGACGCCCGCCTTGCGCGCCTCATCCATGGCGCCGACCACCAGCCCGTGCAGCACGCGCTTATCGGCGTTGATGATGACCAGGTTGTTCGCGCCGACCTTGAGCGCCTCCAGGCCGGTCTTTATGTTCTCCAGGGTCGTCGGCTTAGTGTTGAGGAAGATGCGATTATCGGCCATGATGGTGATGGTCACGTTCTGCGAAGAGTGCTCGTTCGCGGTAGAGGCTTTGGGCAGGTTGACCGGCAGGCCGCTCTGGACGACCATCGCCAGCGAGGCCACCATAAAGAAGAAGAGCAGGAACATCATCACGTCAATCATGGGAATGACGATAATCTCTGCCTCTTCAACGGGCTTTCGGCGCGCGATGCGCACCCGTTTCCGCATTGCCATCGGCGTCTGCCCCCTTAATCCACGCGCCCGGTCAGGAAGTTGACCAGCTCCGAGCCATAGTACTCCATGTCCTCGACGATCTTCTTGGACAGGTTGGCGAAGTAGTTATAGCAAAGGAAGCCAAGCACCGCCAGGCTGATGCCGGTCGCCGTCGAAACCAGGGCCTCGGAGATGCCGGCGAGCACCTGCGTCGGGTTCGACAGGCCGCTCTGCGAGGCGGCATGGAACGAGGCGATCATGCCTGCGATGGTGCCAAGCAGTCCCAGCAGCGGCGAGATATTGACAATGGTTTTCAGGGCAGGCAGATACGCTTCCAACTGCGGAATCTCGTTGGCGGCCTCCTGCTCCATCGCCATTTCAATGGCGTCGGCAGGGCGGTGCGCATTCTTCAGGCCGCGCGCGAACATGCGGCCCACCGGCCCGCCAATGCTCTCGCAGATGGCAATGGCTTTCGCTCTGTCGGATTCGGAGTTTGGTTTATAGGTAGCCTTCACCATATCGAGCAGGTTATCTCCGTCCACTGCGGCCTTGCGCAAGGAGATAGCGCGCTCGATGGCAATGGCAATCAATGCAATCGAACACAGGATCAGCGGGTACATCATCACCCCGCCGTTTTTGATAAAGGTCAGGACGGCAGACATGAACACGGCCTCTCTTTATAAGGATGAAGGAGGAAGGCGGAAGGATGAACAAAGCAAGTCGCTTTCATCCCTCAGAATGTAGCCCACACCAGACGGCAGGTAAACAAGCACGCTGCCGGCAGACAGGCGTAACGGTGACGCGCTCGGCAGGGCCGCACACAACGGCGTTGCCTCAAAACAGCACGAAAGCGGACAGAAATCGTCCGCGCACAAGGGCTATTTTTGAAGCAGCCTGGCGGTGGCGAGAACTAAGGAAGTAGAGTAGGGGTTACGCGAGAGGCGGCGCGCGCGAGGAGAAGCCCGCTAGATAGGTGGAGTGCAGCAGGGCGGGCAGAGGCAGCAGAACAAGGACGCGCCGGAGAACCGGGCGCGTGATGTGGAAAGGCGTCAAAGCGGCGGAGACGCTGTTGGCCTGCCACTCGCAGAATCCGCAGTAAGCGATCTGGGGATGGACTCGCCCGGCGGAGATCGCCGCCTGGCGGGGTGCTTTGCTTTCAGAGACGGAGGCAGCAAACCCCGCCGACTCCGTCTCCCCGCGCAGCGTGGCGTGCGTATGGGTCAGCGTGCCGAACGTGCAGAGAAACACGTAGAGCAGCGCCACGAACGCGGCTTGCGCGCGAGCCAATCTGCGATTGGAGAGGACAAAGAGACGCACCGACGTGAACTTCTCCTGCTCTCGGAGTGTGTACGCTAACTTCTGGCAGCCACCCCTGAAGGGGTGGGCTGCGGACGGCAAGCCCGCTCAAGCGGGCTACGAGGGGTGGGTTAGCCCCCTATAGGAGCTATAAGAAGGAAGGTTAGCCCCCTTCAGGGGGCTTGCCGCCCACAGCCCGGTCCTTTAGGGCCGGGCACAGCCGGGT
>DASRGZ010000001.1:0-112395 GCA_035650735.1 Chthonomonadaceae bacterium | reverse complement strand
GCATGCCCTGGCGCACGCGATGAACGCGGCGTTGGGAGCGGTGGGCAACACCGTCGTCTACACCGAGCCGGTTGTGGGAGAGGCTGTGGACCAGATGGCCTCGCTCAAGGATCTGGTGAGCGCGATGCAGGCCGGACAGGTACGGGTGCTGCTTATCCTCGGCAGCAATCCGGTCTATACCTGCCCGGCTGACCTTGACTTTGCCGGAGCGCTGGCGAAGGTGCCGACGAGCGTACATCTGGGGCTCTACGAGGACGAGACGGCGGCGCTCTGCCAGTGGCACATTCCGGAACTGCACTACTTAGAGACCTGGAGCGATGCCCGTACCTACGACGGCACGGCCACCATCCTTCAGCCGCTCATCGCGCCGCTGTATACGGACGGCAAATCGGCGCACGAGCTGTTGGATGCGCTGCTGACGCCGCCCGGCCGCTCCAGCCACGACATCGTTAAGGCGTACTGGAAAGGCCGGAGTCCGGGAGGCGATTTTGAGACGTTCTGGCGCAAGGCCCTGCACGACGGCGTGGTGCCCGACACCGCCGCGCCAGTGAAGACGGTAACGCTTCAGCCGCTCTCCCTACCTCCGGCGCCTCTCGCTCCGGCTGTGGGCCAGAGGCAAGCCGGCACCACAGAAACCTCCCCTCTCCCGCAGCGTGGGAGAGGGGCCGGGGGTGAGGGCTTTAGTGCAGGCGGCGCGGGCCTGGAGATTGTTTTCCGGCCCGACCCCACGATCTGGGACGGGCGCTACGCGAATAACGGCTGGCTGCAGGAACTGCCCAAGCCCCTCAGCAAGCTGACCTGGGACAACGCCGCCCTGGTCAGCCCGCGCACGGCGGAAGCACTCCAGCTATCGCCCCGGGATACCAATACCAACCTCGCCAACAGCGTGCAGGTCGTGGAACTGGAGTATCGCGGGCGCCGGCTGCGCGCGCCGGTCTGGATACTGCCGGGCCACCCGGATAACGCCATCACGATCACGCTGGGCTATGGTCGAACACGCGCTGGCAACGTCGGCACGGGCGTCGGCGTCAACGCCTACGCGCTGCGCACCTCGGACGCGCCCTGGTTTGGCGCGGGCCTGCAAGTGCGCAACACCGACGACCTCTACCGCCTGGCCTGCACGCACAGCCATCACACGATGGAGGGCCGCGACCTGATCCGGTTTACCGATATTGAGGCGTTTCGCCGCAACCCGGATTTCGCGCACGGCAAGGAGTATCCCCCGGACAAGCCGCCCATGCTTCTGCCCGAATCGCCTCGTGGCGAGTACGCCTGGGCTATGGAGATTGACAACAACGTCTGCATCGGCTGCAACGCCTGCGTGGTGGCCTGCCAGGCGGAAAATAACATCGCCGTCGTCGGAAAGGCGGAGGTGCTGCGCGGGCGCGAGATGCACTGGCTGCGGATCGACCGCTACTACGTGGGCAAGGACCTGGATAACCCGGCGGGCGCCTACTTTATGCCCGTGCCTTGTATGCAGTGCGAGAAAGCGCCCTGCGAACTGGTCTGCCCGGTGGACGCGACGCTGCACAGCGAGGACGGGCTGAACCAGATGGTCTATAACCGCTGCGTCGGCACGCGCTACTGCTCCAATAACTGCCCGTATAAGGTGCGCCGCTTTAACTTCCTCAATTATGAGGCCATTTCGCCCGTGCCCTATCAGGCGCCGGTGATGAACCTGATACGCAACCCGGAGGTGACGTGGCGGACCACGGGGGTCATGGAGAAATGCACCTACTGCGTGCAGCGCCTCCAGAACGCCAAGATCACCGCCGAGATCGAGAACCGGCGCGTGCGCGATGGAGAAGTGATGACGGCCTGCCAGCAGGCCTGCCCGACCAACGCGATCATTTTCGGTGATCTCAACGATCCGAGCAGCCAGGTGTCCAAACTCAAGGCCGAGCCGCACAACTACGGCCTGCTGACGGAACTCAACACCCGTCCGCGTACGACCTACCTGGCCCGACTGACCAATCCTAACCCGGCAACGAAGCAAGGAACGGAATAGTCTCATGGCAGTGGAGTGGCGAGAGCAAAAAGCGAAGGGACTGGATCGGCCTGAGCCGGTGCTTCTGCCCGGACAGACCTATGCCACCATAGATGAGAAGATCACCAGCATCGTCATCAAGCGGCCCCTGCATCCGGGGTGGCTGCTGGGCGCAGGCATCTCTTTCGCCCTGGTGATGCTGCTGATGTATGCCGTGACCTGGCTGCTCATCAAGGGCATCGGCATCTGGGGCGTCAACATCCCGGTCGCGTGGGGCTTTGCCATCGCTAACTTCGTCTGGTGGATCGGGATCGGCCATGCGGGCACGCTCATCTCGGCCATCCTGCTGCTCTTGAACCAGAAGTGGCGCACCTCCATCAACCGCTTCGCCGAAGCCATGACGCTGTTCGCCGTCATGTGCGCGGGCATGTTCCCGCTGATGCACCTGGGCCGTCCCTGGAACTTCTACTGGCTGCTGCCCTATCCCAACACCATGAGCCTGTGGCCCCAGTTCCGCAGCCCGCTCGTCTGGGACTGCTTTGCCGTCGGCACGTACTTTACCGTCTCGCTGCTGTTCTGGTACCAGGGGCTTATCCCTGACGTGGCCGCCGTCCGCGACCGGGCCAGGCACCCGCTCAAGCATCTCTTCTTCGGCATACTCGCGCTGGGATGGCGCGGATCGGCCAAACACTGGAAATACTACGAGTCCGCTTACTGGCTGCTGGCGGCTCTGGCGACGCCGCTGGTCGTCTCGGTGCATAGCATCGTCAGCACCGACTTCGCGGTGGGCCTCGTGCCCGGCTGGCACTCGACCTTTTTCCCGCCCTATTTTGTCGCCGGCGCTATCTTCTCCGGGTTCGCGATGGTGCTCACGCTCTCCATCCCGTTGCGCAAATTCTACGGGCTGGAAGCCTATGTCACCTTGCAGCACCTGGAGAACATGGGCAAGATCATGCTGGCGACGGGGCTGGTGGTCGCCTACAGCTATTTCCAGGAGACGATCATGGCCTGGTACAGCGGCGACATCAACGAGTGGCATATGGTCGTGGACCGGGCTTTTGGCGCCTACGGGTTTGCCTTCTGGACGCTGATCACGTGCAACGTGGTGCTGCCGCAGACGCTCTGGTGGCGCAAGGCACGCACCAACGTCGCCTGGCTGTTTATTCTCTCGCTATGCGTGCAGCTAGGGATGTGGACGGAGCGCGTGGTCATCGTGGTGCAGAGCCTGCATCAAGACTTCATGCCTTCGGCCTGGTACATGTACTTCCCGACGGCCTGGGACTGGGCGACGCTGTTGGGCACCATCGGGTTCTTTACGTTCTGTTTCTTTATGTTCATTCGCCTGCTGCCTATGATCTCGATCCATGAGGTCCAGGATCTGGCGCACGCGCGAGAGCCCCATCCGGAATCGCCGGAGCCTTCCGATGCCGCGCAACGGGTCCTCAGCCCGCAGCCGCAGGAGGGGTAGGCAAGCCCGCCCGGCCTCTCTCAACATGGGGCTTGGCACGAGAAGGAAAGGACATAGGAAGGGCGAGGCGCGTTCGAGGCGCTGTTGAGGAGAAAGCACGGTGAGAAAGGAGACGCCCCTTTACGGCCTGCTGGCCGAGTTCGATACGCCGGAGAGATTGCTGGACGCGGCGCGCAAGGCGCGGGAAGCCGGCTACCGGCGCATGGATGCCTATTCGCCCTTCCAGGTCGAGGGGCTGGCGGAGGAGGTCGGCTTCCGCTGGAACATCCTGCCCTGGCTGGTATTTATTGGCGGCTTTGCCGGCGCGGGGCTTGGTTATTTCATGGAGTGGTTTGGCATGGCGGTCAGCTATCCTATCAACGTCGCCGGACGCCCGCTCAATAGTTGGGTCTCCTATATCCCGATCACCTTCGAGCTGGGTGTGCTGGGGGCCTCTCTCACCGCCTTCTTTTCCATGCTGGGCCTCTGCGGGCTGCCCAAGCCTTATCACCCGGTATTCAAAGCGCCCCGCTTCGACCTGGCGACAAAAGATCGGTTTTTCCTGTGCATTGAGGCTGACGACCCGCATTTCGACGAGCGCGCGACGTGGCAATTTCTAAGCCATCTCGGCGCGCTGGGGGTGTCCGAAGTTGCGAGCTAACGTTGACCTGTCCCGCTGGCCTATGGCCCACGCTCCGGTTAAGGCCCCCACCCCGACCTGCGGCCACCCCTCCCCCAAGAACAGGGGAGGGGCCAGACCTCACCCCCAGCCCACTGCCAGGGTCGGCGCTCAACGGCTCGCGCCACTGCCAGGGTCGGGCCTCAACGGTTCGGCCCTCCGCCTTGAGACACCTTGCGACCCCCACGCTGCGGGAGAGGGGAGAGGGAGAAGCCAGAGTTTGTCTTCTGCCCACGTAGGTGGGCAGCGGGCCGTAGGCCCCACATCGGCAGGGTTTAGCCTGCCGGACTGGGGGGGTAGGTGGCTCCTCGTGCTTAGCCTGACGCTGCTGCCCGGATGCGTGCAGAATATGCGGAACGGCTCGAAGCTTAGGCCGCTGGAACCCAGCCCGGTCTTTGCCGACGACCGCTCCTCGCGGCGGCTGATTCCGGACACGGTATCCCGCGATCAGCCTGTTGCCCTGACCGCGTTCTACACCGGCTTTGCCGGGGGCAAGCCCGTGACGCAGTTGCCTGTGCCGCTCACCCGCGAACTGCTGGATCGCGGACAGGAGCGCTTCAATATCTACTGCGCGCCCTGCCACGGGCGCACCGGCGACGGTGACGGCATGATCGTGCAGCGGGGCTTCCCGCGTCCGCCCTCGTACCATACCGACCGGCTGCGGAGGGCGTCCATCGGCCATTTCTTTGACGTTATCACCAACGGCTACGGCCTGATGTACAGCTACGCCAACCGCGTGGCCCCGCCGGATCGGTGGGCCATTGCCGCCTATATCCGCGTATTGCAGCGCAGCCGCAGCGCCACCTTTGCCGACCTGCCGCCGGGCGCGCAGGCCGAACTGGAGGGAACGACGCGATGAATGTGAGCGAAGAACTCAACCGGCATGTCAACCGTATCCAGCGCGGTGCGCTTGGGCTCGGCGTGGCGGCCCTGATCGCCTGCATCGTGGGAGCGTTCTTTAACCCGACGCAGTTTCTCCAATCCTACCTGTTCGCCTTCGTCTTCTGGGTGGGCATCGCGGTCGGCAGCCTGGCGGTGGAGATGACCCACCATGCCACCGGCGGCGCGTGGGGCTTTGTCATCCGGCGCTTGCTGGAGGCCGCCTCCACGACGCTGATCCTGCTGTGCGTGCTGGGCATCCCCATCCTGATCGGCATGAAATCGCTGTTTATCTGGACCCACCCCGACCAGATGGCGGCCGTCGCGACGGCCCATGAGATACGCAACAAGAGCGGCTTCTTCCTCAACGTGCCCTGGTTCATCATCCGGTACTGTGTCTACTTTATCGTCTGGATCGGCCTGGCCGTCTTGCTGCGGAAGTGGTCATTGCAGCAGGACCGTACCGGCGATCCGGCGCTCACGCCGCGCTTTCAGTACGTCTGCTGCTGGGGCCTGGTGCTCTATGTGCTAACGATCTCGTTTGCCGCAATGGACTGGATCATGTCGCTGGAGCCGATGTGGTACTCGACCATCTTCGGCATGCTAGTCATCTGCGGGCAGGGCGTGGGCACGTTTGGCTTCATGCTGGCGGTAGCGATCTGGCTGGCGCGGCGCCAGCTGCTGGTGGAGTCGGTCTCGCCCGACACGTTCCGCGACCTGGGCGGCCTGATGCTGGCCTTCGTGCTGCTGTGGGCCTACATGGCCTTCTCGCAATACCTGATCATCTGGTCGGGCAATACGGCCAAGGAATCGAGCTGGTACCTCCACCACGGGCACAACGGCTGGAGCGGCGTGGCCTATTTCCTGATCGCGGCCCACTTTCTGTTCCCATTCATCCTACTGCTGTTCGGCCACATCAAGCGCAACGTGCGCTCGCTGGCGGCAATCGCGGCGCTGCTGCTATTTGCCCATTTCGTGGATGTGTTCTGGATGATCATGCCCAGCTTCTATACCGGGGGCTTCACCGTTCACTGGATGGATGTGCTTCTGCCCATCAGCCTCGGCGGGCTCTGGATGGCCTGGTTCATCTGGCAGGTCAAGCAGGCGCCGCTGGTGCCGCTGCAGGACCCGCGCCTGGCGGGACAATTCAACGTAAAGGAGGCGTTGGAACGTGGCTGATGCGGTTCCCCAGGGCCATCCCGCACGCAAAGCCAATCGCCGCCATGAGTTGCGTGACGTCAACGTACGCGCGCTCTTTGGGATCGCGCTGGCGATGCTCTTTACAGCCCTGGTCATCCATGTCGTGGTCTGGTGGCTGATGAATTTCCTGGCCCACCATCCGCGCCGGCCAGATGTGTCGCTCTCGCCGCTGGCGCAAGCGAAACGGATTCCGCCGCCGCCGCGCTTACAGGGCACGCAGTTGGAGGTCAGCCCACCGCTGGATCTGGCCGCGTTTCGCGCGCAGGAAGAGGCCCAACTGAACAGCTATGGCTGGGTAGATAAAAACACAGGCCGCGTGCGGATACCCATAGAGCGGGCCAAGGAGTTGATTTTGCAGCAGGGCCTTCCGGTCACGCCCCCGCCGCCTGCCGCCCCACAGCCTGCCAATCGGCCCCCCGTGCCACAAGCGCCTGCTTCGGGAGGAACGACGCCATGAGAACTACCTTCCCTCCCGCTTCCCGCTCCTGCGTAAGAAGGGGGAAGGCCCCCACCCCCGTCCCACTGCTAGGGTCGGCGCTCAACGGTTCGCGCCTCCGCCTGGCTATCCCCAATTCTAGGGGAGGGGAGAGCAGCAGCCAGGTTCCCCCCTCCTCCCCGGCCCTTCTCCCTCCAAGGGAGAAGGGGGAGCAGAAGTCGGGTTCTCCCCTCTCCCGCAGCGTGGGAGAGGGGGCAGGGGTGAGGGCCACAACCCTCCCAAGCCGGGTCACTCCCTTCCCTCCCAGGGAAGGGGGCCGGGGGGTTAGGTCAAGAAGGGTTGGCCTCTTCCTCCTGGCGCTGTGGCTCGCGCTGCCGGCGCGGGCGCAGGAAGAGGGTTTTCGGTGGTCGCCCCGGCAGGCATCCACCATCGCTCCGCGCGTGGACGCGCTCTTCTATACCATCAGTGGGATAGCCGCGCTGATTGCCCTGAGCGTCTGCTTCCTGATCATCTATTTCTGCGTCAAGTACCGTCGGGGCAGCAAGGCCGACCGCTCCAACCCGCCCAACCGCAATATCATCCTGGAAACCGCCTGGATCGGAATCCCGGTCCTGCTCGCCCTGAGCATCTTTGTCTGGGCGGCACGGGTCTATGTGGATATATACCAGGCGCCGCCGGGAGCGATTGACATCTACGTGGTCGGCAAGCAGTGGATGTGGAAGTTGCAGCACCCGGAAGGCCAGCGCGAGATCAACGAACTGCACGTGCCCATAGGCCGCCCGGTGCGGCTCATTCTGAGCTCGCAGGACGTGATCCACAGCTTTTTTGTGCCCGACTTCCGCATCAAGCAGGACGTGCTGCCGGGCCGCACCACGACGACCTGGTTTGAGGCCACCCAGCCGGGCAGGTATCGCATCTTCTGCGCCCAGTACTGCGGCATGAACCACTCCCGGATGCGCGGCTGGGTCTACGCCATGCCGCAGGCCGACTACGAGCGGTGGCTAAGCCAGGGCAGCACCGGGCCGTCCATGGCGGCAGAGGGCGCCCGGCTCTATCAGCAACTGGGATGCAGCGGCTGCCATGGCGCGAGCAACACCGTCCGCGCGCCCAGTCTTGACGGCATCTACGGCAAGCCGGTGCCGCTCTCAAACCGGCAAATCGTCATCGCCGACGACCGCTATATCCATGACTCGATCCTGCTGCCCAAGGCGCAGGTCGTCGCCGGGTACAAGCCGGTCATGCCCTCCTTCAAAGGGCTGATCACCGAGGAGCAGGTATTGGAGCTGACCGCGTTCATCAAATCCCTGGGCGAGAAGCAGGGCCGGGAGGAGCCGCGTGCGCCGCAGGGCGGTGGCGGGTCAGGGCGCGTGGAGGAGCAGCGGCAGAGCGTCAAAGAGCGGGCGCGGGAGACGCAGCGCGCGCAGCAAGGAGGCGGCAGTCTGTGAACGAGTCCAGGGATCAAAAATCTTCGCTATGGGCGACCCTGACCAGTGTGGGTGCGGTGATCGGCGGGGCATTGGGCGTCAGTTCCGCGCTGCGCGCCCTGACCGCGCGCAAGGCAGAGTCGTTTGTCGAGCCGGAGGCAGCCCCGCCCGCCGAGCATACGCCGCGCCGGGAGGCGCTGGAGGAGGCGGTCGTCGCGGAGCGGGAAGAGCCAAACTACCTGAACGTTGACTACACCCTCAAATCGTGGCTGACGAGCACCGACCACAAGCGCATCGCCATCCTCTACATGATCTCCATCACGCTGTTCTTCCTGATCGGCGGGGCGGCGGCGACGATCATACGGCTGCAATTGGCGACGCCGCGCGGCGATATGGTGCAGCCGGTGACCTATAACAAGCTGTTCACCATCCACGGCGTCATCATGGTCTGGTTCTTTCTCATTCCCTCGGTCCCGGCGGTGCTGGGCAACTTCCTGCTGCCCCTGATGATCGGGGCGCGCGACCTGGCCTTTCCGAAGCTGAATCTGCTGAGCTGGTACCTGTTTATCCTCGGAGGCACGTTTACCTTCGTCGCCATCATCACCGGCGGCGTGGATACCGGCTGGACCTTCTACACGCCCTTGAGCACTACCTACAGCAACTCCAACGTGCTGCTGGCGGCGGCGGGCGTGTTCATTACGGGCTTCTCCTCCATCCTGACGGGGCTGAATTTCATCGTTACCACGCACAAGATGCGCGCGCCCGGCCTGACCTGGTTCCGGCTGCCCCTGTTCGTCTGGACCACCTACGCCACCTCCCTGATCCTGGTGCTGGCGACGCCGGTGCTGGCCGTCACGCTGCTGCTGATCTTCCTGGAGCGCGTGTTCCGGATCGGGATCTTCGACCCGTCGCTCGGCGGCGACCCGCTGCTGTTCCAGCACCTGTTCTGGTTTTACTCGCACCCGGCCGTCTACATCATGATCCTGCCGGGCATGGGCGTCGTCAGCGAGATCATCCCCTGCTTTGCCCGCCGAAAGCTCTTCAGCTACAAGTTCGTCGCCTTCGCCACGTTCGGCATCGCCCTTATTGGCTTTCTGGTCTGGGGCCACCATATGTTCGTGGCCGGGCAGTCCATGTACGGCAGTATGCTCTTTTCGATCCTGAGCTTCCTGGTGGCGATCCCGTCGGCCATCAAGGTCTTTAACTGGACCTCCACGCTCTACAAAGGCTCGATCCGGCTCGATACGCCCATGCTCTACGCGCTAGGATTCATCGGACTGTTTACCGTCGGCGGGTTGACCGGCCTGTTCCTGGCGGCACTGGCGGTGGATGTCTCCCTGCATGACACCTATTTCGTCATTGCGCACTTCCACTTCATTATGGTGGGCGGCATGGTGACGGCGTACCTGGGCGGCATTCACTACTGGTGGCCCAAGATCAGCGGGCGGATGTATCCCGAGCTCTTCGGCAAGCTCTCGGCGCTGACCATCTTCGTGGGCTTTATGCTGACCTTCCTGCCGCAGTTTCTGCTGGGACGGCTGGGGATGCTGCGCCGCTACTATGAATACGATCCTAATTTTCAAATCCTGAACGTGATGTCTACGGCGGGCGCGTCCATCCTGGCGGTCGGCTACTTCCTGCCGCTGTTCTACCTGTTGCTGTCCCTCAAGTACGGCAAGCGCGCTCCCGCCAATCCCTGGGGAGCTACCGGCCTGGAGT
This sequence comes from Chthonomonadaceae bacterium, assembly GCA_035650735.1. Taxonomy (GTDB): domain Bacteria; phylum Armatimonadota; class Chthonomonadetes; order Chthonomonadales; family Chthonomonadaceae; genus DASRGL01. The sequence continues at coordinate 102,624 of DASRGZ010000001.1, read as the reverse complement.
GGCAGACGCCCTCCCCCCCGCCTACGTACAACTTCAAGGTGACGCCCGTGGTGACGGAAGGCCCCTACGACTACTCCCCGGAGGCAGCGGAAAGAGAGGCGGCAGCGGAGTCAGCAGAAAGGGAAATTCAGGAAGCAGGCAGCAGACATTAGCAACGGCAAGAGAGGCAACTGAAAGAGAGGCGCAGCATGTCGGATAGTCCTGGCATCCTGCTCGGACACCAATTCGATGACATCGAGCAGCAGCGGGAAGCCTCCATCCTGGCGATGTGGGTCTTTTTGGCGACGGAGATCCTGCTTTTTGGCGGGCTGTTCTTTGCGTACACGGCCTACCGCCAGGCGTTTCCGGGGGCGTTTGCGGCGGCCAGCAACAAAACGGTCTACTGGATCGGCACGCTCAATACCGGCGTGCTGCTGATAAGCAGCGTGACGATGGCGCTGAGCGTACATGCCGCCCGGGAGGGCCGGCGCAAGGCACTGTTGCGCTTCCTGCTGGCAACCCTCTTCCTGGGGCTGACGTTCCTGGGCCTGAAAGGGTTTGAGTACTACCTGGACTACGAAAGCCATATCGTGCCCGGACTCAACTGGCCGATCACGAACAACTTCACGCGCCATCAGGCGATCTTCTTCCTGCTCTACTTTTTCATGACCGGCCTGCACGCCTTTCACCTCACCGTCGGCTGCTGTCTTGTCAGCCTGATGATCTTCTGGACGTGGCGGGGCCGGTTCTCGAAGGAGCACTATATCCCCATTGACCTGACCGGCCTTTACTGGCACCTGATCGATCTCGTGTGGATATTTCTCTATCCGTTGTTCTATTTACCGGGGCGACATCTGTAAAAGCGCCGTTTCTGGTCCCTGATCACGGACCAGATGCCGCGCGCCAATATCACGGCCACACGCCAAGCGTGAAAGTGCCCTTTCTGGCCACTCATCACGGACCACCGGTTGCTATGTTTGCCGGGGCGACACCTATGAAAACCTTTCCTTCTCCGAAAACCTATCTTCTTATCGGCGTGGCGCTGCTGCTCCTGCTGGGTCTGACCGCCGGCCTGGCCTGGGTCAATTTGGGGCCGTTTAACGTCGTGGTCGCCCTGCTCATCGCCGCCGCCAAAGCGCTGCTCGTCATCTTTTTCTTCATGCACGTCGGCTACAGCAAGAAGCTGATCTGGATTTTCTCCGGCGTCGGGTTCGTCTGGCTGGGCATTCTCTTTACTCTCGCCCTGAGCGACTACTTATCGCGCGGCTATCTGCACATCGCAGGGAAGTAGTCCTCCCCCATCGCGTGGGAGAGGGGCTTTTTTATGCCTGGCTTCCGCTGTAGAGGAGGGCTTCGTTGCTGTAGCTGGAGGTCCGGTCGCCGCGCTTGGCACGAACGCGATAGGCGGCGCGCACGCCGGGCGTCTGATCGGTGTGACGGTACTTTGTTTTCGTCGTTACGTCTATCAGAGTCCAGGACTCGGAAGGACCGATGCGCGCCTCGATTAGATAGTGCGTGCCGGGTTTGTTGCCGCCGGATTTCCAGCGCAGCAGATGCATGCCGCTATCCAGGCCGGTGACGACGAGTTCGGCAGGGGATAGGGGAATCAGACGGCGTATCGCTTTGCGGCGGACGCGCAGCCCCAGCATCTCGCGCAGAGAGTCGGGAACGGCGGGGTTGGCCTGAATGCGGCGAGCTAGAGCGCGCACCTCCTCTTCGGCATCCTGGCGGGCCATCCGCTTGGACTGCGTGGAGGCAAGAGCAGCCGCCTGCGCAGCGGTAAATTGGGCAATCGCGGCACGCAGAGCAGCCAGGGCGTCCTCGCCGGCCGCGAGGTCAGCGGCAGAAAGGCCGAGCGCGGCGAGATTATCTCCGACGACGGCGTTGAAGTTGGCAAGCCACAGAGAAAATTCCGAGTCGTTTCTGGGAAGGAAGTCCTGCCCCATGCGCTAAATCTCCTCCTCCGGCAGCGCGTCGGCGTAGTTTGGCGTGCAAAGGTGCGCCCCACCTGCCGGGAATCGCTCCCATTTTCGGAAGAGTGCGCCCCCAACCGGAGAGAGCGACACAAAAAACCGCGCGAGGATTGCCTTCCTTGCGCGGAATACATCCTTTATTGCGTGGGGGAACTCACCGAACGTTCCGAACTACTCCTCTGCATTCCCCATAAGTCGAATCTCCTCCACGATGCCAGGCCAGAGGGCTTCGGCTTTATCTTCCATTCCCGCCTCCAGCAAAAAGGACAGATAGTTCTGAAAGACGGTCTGTGTGTTCGGATGCTGCGGTCCCAGCGCCGCGATAAAGATGGCGAACGCTTCCTGATAGAGAGGTTCGGCCTCATCGTAGCGGCCTTGACTTCGATACAGTCCAGCCAGGTTGTTGAGGCTTAGGGCGATGTCTGGATGGCCTTCGGGCAAAGCCTTACGCCGGATTGCCAGGGCCTCCTTGTAGAGAGGTTCGGCCTCTGAATATTGAGCGCGATCGTACAGGTAATAGGCGGTCTGATTGTAAAGACGGGCGACATCCTCCGTCTCCAGTTCTGCCCATTCGATCCAGCGTTTTAAAGCCAATGTATGGACCGCCAGGCGCTCACAGGCGGGCCAGTTGCGGAAGTCCGTCACGTCGGGAAATACCGCGTTTAAGACTTGCACGACCCGCGTGATATAGCTTTGCCGTTTGTCATCCTCCTGCATTCGGTCGCGCAGCACGGCCTGTACCATTTTATGCAGGCTAAAGGTTGTGTTCGCGTTTATGCGGGCCAGGGAATAGCGGTTCAGCGGCTCCAGCAGTTCGTCATAAAGCAGTTCCGCTTCGGCGTCGGAGCGGATTTGACTCATACGTTGGGCCAATGCCGTGTTTCCTATGGCGGTTCCTGCCAACGCCAGTTCCATCGGGATGGCATCCGGATCGAGAAAGGCGCAGAAGCGCAGCAGTTCCGCCGAACTGGGATAGTGCGCTTCGATCTGCCGGAAGTTGATCTCCCAGGTTTTCGCAACCGTCAGGGGATATTCGCCCTTCTCCGGCGCGTACTGTTCCAGCAGCTTCAGGCTTAGCTGCCGATAGAGGCGCAAGTAGCTGGCGAACGACTTTGCATGGTTGCTAATGTAGGCGGTGGCCTGTTCCAGAGCTAAAGGCAGATAGCCGAGTTCGTGGGCCAGTTGGGCAGCGGCTTTGCGCTCCTCAGCATCGACTGATTCCCGGCCCGTGCTCTTCAAGAGGAACTTCACCGCCTCTTCGGGCAGCATCTCTTTCAATTCGATGGACGCAGGAATGGCGATACCGCGCAGGTTGGCGGCGCGCGTGGTGACAAGGAGATGCCCCTGCCGGAACTGGCCTTTGCGGGAGTTGGGCAGGAATTCGGGCAGCAGGTCGGGCGTGTCGGCGTTGTCCAGAACCAGCAGATAGCCCGGATGCGTGGGATCGGCAAGCCACGCGATCACCTGCGCGACCGCTGCGTTGATGTCCTGCGCGTCCTTGCCCGGCAATCCGAGCGTTTCGGCGATGTCGCGGTAGTCGGCAATCAGGCTTTCGCGGGTGGCGGCATTGGCCCAGAGGATGGCGCTGTATTCGGGATAGCCGGGTTCGCGCTTGCAGCAGCGATAGGCATACTCCACCGCCGTCTGCGTTTTGCCGACTCCTCCCAGGCCGCGCAATGCCTGCGAGGGTGCGGTGGCTCCGGTCCGCGGCAGTTTTGCGCATAACTCCTCAAAAATGGCGTCGCGCCCGGTGAAGTAGTCGTTTTGCTCGTAGGGGACACGCCAATAGAGTTGATCGGCGGCGACTCGGATGCGCGGCGAGAAGTTAGAGCGCACGCCTTCGCACTGCACCTCCCACAACCCTACGGGGTCCACTCCACGCAGTGTCGGTTTTCCCAAATAGGCCAGGCGAAGCGGCAACTGTTCGGCTTGGATGGCTCCGCATACGGCATCCGTAATCAAAATCTGCCCCTCATAGGCCGCCCCCATAACCCGTGCCGCGAGATTGGCGTCAGGCCCAATAAGGTCGGGTACGCCGTTCTTAACTTTCAGCAGGAATAGACCTGTATGTATACCCATGCGGACGCATAGTTCTGTATTTCCCTCATGCTCGGCGCTCAAGCCCCCCGCGCCGAGCTTCTTTTGTGCCTCCACCGCACACAGAATAGCGTCGTTCGCCTCCTCGAATCTTAAATAGAAGCCGTCGCCCGTCCCTTTGATAACCTGCCCCTTGTGCGCTTCGGTGCAGTCCCGCAGGAATTGGTCATGCCACTCCCAGACGCGAGCAAAGGCATATCCCTTCTTGGTCCAGTGGTCGCAAGAATCTTTTATGTCGGTGAAAAGCACGGTACAGATTTCGCTCTTCGGCGTCTCGGTCGGGCCGGTGACGTTCTTTCTCTTTCTGGTATTCTCATAAAACTTGGCGTCGTTTTTATCCAGTCCGGCTGCTGTGATTACCTCCGCGATGGTCGCCTTTTCACACCCTTCCTTTCGCCCTATAACTTTATAGTAAGTGCTGCGAGAGACGCCCGTCGCTTTACAAAAGCTTGCGACGTCTCCTCTGCTGTGAACTATCTCCTCAATCGCCTCTTTATAATCCTCCGATAAGAGCCAGAACCCCATCCGTGCCACTGCTCTACCTCCCTGATTCTGACCGCCCTGTCCATGCCTGTCTACGAATTGTCCATAGGCAATAGATGAACACTGTAGACAGTAAGTAACAGCAAATACCACGTTATAATAGTGTGGTAAGCGGGCCTCGTGTTGGAAGCGCGAGACCCGCAGGCGACAAAGGCTACTGCCGCAGTCGCCGAACCATCAACTCTTTCGCTGCATTACAGAACGACTCCTGCTTGCAGTCGCCGAACCTCTGCGGCGGAGTCGCCAGGGAGGACACCCTATGAAACCGCAAAGTCAAGAGCGCCAGGCCAACAAGGACGGGACGAATCGGTTTGACGCCCTATGCGACACCGTACTGTGGCTGGTGAAGGTGACAATTGGCGTGGCCCCGCTCGCCGCGCTCATAGACATCGTGCTGCTATTCGCGCCGTCACGCTGACACACGGGCAAGACGCGCTTCGCCGGATGCGGCCTCCAAACCGCCCGACGGAGCGCGTCGAAAGGAGAAGCGGCATGAAATCCCAACGGATTAACCCGGAATGTGCCCGCAAGCGTATCGGTCGTGGCGGCGTCTTCGTCATCACCTATTGCGACCATGAGGGCATCGAACAGACGCGGGCGTTTCATGTTTACAAGGTGGAGGAGAGACACGGGTGTTGCTATCTGACGTGCGAGGATGGCTGGCTCCCTCTGCAATCGGTGCGCTGCCTTCGCGCCTGGCGTGAGCCCAACACAGCGCCGGTCATCGCGGAGCCGCAGCAGGCATCGGTGGGTAGCCCTGACCCTGGTGGCAGGAACTACGATAGCTAAGTCTCTGGCCGTACCGAATGAACAAACGAACCCCTCCTTACACTGCGGCAAGGAGGGGTTCTGTTTTAGAGTGGCGAAACACAGAACATGGCACGCCGAGACCTCTTCCACGACGCTTGCAAGAACGCTCTCATCAAGGACGGCTGGACAATCACCCACGATCCCTACCTATTGCGGCGTGGCAGGCAGACGCAGGAGGAAGTCGAGCAATGGATCGAATAGGGCGCTATCGCGAACTCATCAAACAGGCCCTCTGCGAGATTGCAGCGGAAATACCAAAAGAAGAGTCTATCCGCACCGAGCTTGTTTTCGACGAGGAGCACGAACACTATGAACTGCTGGAAGTCGGCTGGGATGGCCCGCGCCGCATTCACGGTTGCCTGGCTCATTGCGACGTTATCGGTGACAAAATATGGGTCCAGCCTGACGGAACGGCCTTCGGCATAGCCGATTTTCTGCTTGCCAACGGCGTTCCCCAGGAGGACATTGTGCTGGGCTTCCATCCTCCAGAGCTGCGCGCGCGAACGCCCTTTGCGGTAGCTTAGAGCCTCTCCCGATAAGGAGGTTCTTCCATCCAGGTAAAGCAGGCAGCCCCTCAAAGTAGGCCCCTTATAGTGAGCGCGTAACTTTTAAAGACGCCTGCCGTCTAACTTGCAAACGCTCCGCCAGCGTATGCCGGCTATGTGCCGATAATTCTTAAGGCCCGTGCAACTCGCCATGGGGCCGCGCGTTCGGTCGGAGGGAGACGAGAGATGAAAGAGTCCGGGGATCCTATCCAGCAGAAACTGGCCCTGACACGCCGCTGGTGGCGCACGATGCGCCTCCTGGCCGGCCTGGCCTGGGTCGTGTGCGTCGTCGTCCTACTGGGCCTGATCTGTTACCACGCCGACCGCGCGCTCGTACTCTCCGCTCTGGCGCGCGAGAAGTGGCGGCTCGGCATCGGCGTGGCGGCCCTCATCACGCTGGTGCTGGCTCTGGTGCGCCCCCTCCTGCGTCCGCTGCCCGATAAGACCCTGGCCGCCTATGTGGAGCGACGCTATCCGGCCCTGCGCGAGCGCCTGCTCACGACCGTGGATCTGGCGCCCGCTCTGGCCGCCTCCGGCGCCGGGTCCAACACCTCTTCCTCCAGCTTCTCTGCCCCGATGATCGCCGCGCTGGCCGAGGAGACCCGCCGCGCTGCCGCTGACCTGGATTTTCGCCGCGCCGTCAGCGCCCGTCCTCTGCGCGTCGCCTTCCTCTCCGCCGCCTTCACGCTGGCCTTGCTGGCGCTGCATATTGTGTTCGCGCCGCAGGCGTTTGCCGTCTGGCTGCGGCGCATGATCTCTCCCCGCGCCGACATCGCGCCCTACGCCCATACCCGCGTCTGGGTGGTGCCCGCCGCCGACGTCCTCCCGCGCGGCGAAGGACTAAGCCTCGCGGTCCTGACTCAGGGCGCGCCCGCCGACCGCTGCCGCCTGAGCTATCGCCTGGAGGGCGATCCGCCCAACGCCTGGAACACGGTCGAGCTGACGCGGCCCACCCCGGCTGCCGCTCGGCCATCCGCCTCGGAGCAAACGGCGACTCGCCTGGAAGCCGACGGCAAGGCGCAGAAGTTCCAGTTCCGTTTTCCCGCGGTGACGCGCAACATCGAGCTATACGCGACGGCCAACGATGGACGCTCCAATCCCCGGCAGGTCACGGTCGAAGATCGCCCCACCCTGCTGAAGATGCGCCTGACGCTGCGGTATCCGGCCTATACGCATCGCGGCGTGGAGAGCCTGGGCGATTCCACCGGCAACATCGCCGCACCGGTAGGCACGGAGGTCGCGGTAGAAGCTATCGCCAATAAGCCCCTACGCTCCGTCCTCTGCGAGCGCGAGGGGGCGGCGGACCGCTGGCGCGTTCAGGGCGAGAAAGCCTTCGGCCATTTCTCCATCTGGAAGAACGGCTCCTACTCCCTGAAGCTGACCGACCGGCACGGCTTCGACAATCTGACCGCGCCGCGCTACGATATCCGCGCGCAGAAAGACCAGACGCCGGTCGTTCAGATCACGCGGCCCGCCACCGATATAGACCTGGTTCCTAACGGCATCCTGTCCTTTTCCTCCCACGCCACAGACGACTACGGCATCGCCGGTATGCGGCTGGTCTACGACCATCTGCGCGGCGAGGGTGGAAAGTCGCATATCCGGCGCGGCTCCGCCCCGCTGCCTGGCCCGTTCGGCGCAAAACAGGTCGCCAAAGACGACCGCCTGGATATTACCAATGTGCAGGCCCAGCCGGGGGACACCATACGCTACGAGGTTGATGCCACCGATAACGATACTATCCGCGGGCCGCATACCGGGCGCTCGCTGGCCTATCGCATCCACGTCGTCAGCTTGCCGGAGATGCAGGCGCGGCTCAAGGAGCAGTTAGACGAGGAGGCGCGGGCGCTGGCGCAGCTCCGTCAGCGCCAGATCGAGGCCCAGAAGCTGTTGGCGCAGGCGCGGCAGAAACCTAACAACGCCGCTCTTTCCCGCGCGCAGGAGGCCCAGCGCTCCACTGCCGAGGAGACGCGCGCCCTTACCCGGCGCGTCGGCGAGCTGACCGAACAGTTGGAGAGCAATCGGCTTGCCACTCCCTCGGAAAAGCAGCGCCGTGACGCCGCTGAGCATGTCCTTCAGAATCTGGCCCAGCAGAAGATGCCCGCCGCCGCCGGCGCCATTCAGCGCTCCAGCCGCACGTCCTCGCTGGCGCAGGCCGACCGGCAGGAGAGCGCCATCCGCCGCGACATCGAGCGGGCGCAGGAGCTGCTGTCCCGCACGCCCCCGCCCGACCAACTGGCGGCGGAGGCGGCGCGGCTGGCCCAGGAGCAGCAGCGCTTGGCCGATAGCGCCCGCTCGCTGGCCGAAGACATCCATGCCAACCGCCCGCAGGAGGGCCGCGCCGCACTGACGCCCGAACAGAAGATCGGGATGCAGACCGAGCGCCAGCAGCAGGCCCAGGCCAACGCCGATACCCGGCGGCTGCAACAGCAGTTGGAGCAGGCTGCGCGCGCCGCCCAGGAGCGCGGCGATACCCACATGGCCCAGTTGTTGCGCCGGGCGGCCCAGTCCATGCGGCAGGGCAACGTCACCGGCAACCAGCGGCAGGCGCAGAACAGCCTCCAGCATAACCAGCCCGCTGCAGCCGCTCCCGCGCAGGAACGGGCGGCAGCCGCCCTGCAAAAGGCGGCGCAGGCCGCGCAGCAGGCCTCGGCCCAGAGCCAGAACGATACGCCCCAGGCGGCAGCCGACCGGCTGGAGCAGGCGGCGGAGAAGCTGCGGGAGATGGCGATGAGGCAGCGCCAGGTCGCCAACCAGGTATCGGAGGGAGCGAACACCGCCCAGAGCCGCCAACTGGCGCAGCAGGAACGCGCCCTGCAGCAGCAGTCCAACCAGGTCATGCAGTCCCTGAACAGCTCCGCGAATGCCCAGCGCAGCCTCCAGGGAGCGCAGCAGAACCTGGGCCGTTCCGCGCAGCAACTCAGCCAGAACAACGCGCAGGCGGCCTCGCCGTCCGCCGAAAAGGCAGTGGATCAACTCATGCAGGCGGCGCAGCAGGCCATGCAGGCGGCGCGGCAGATGCGCCAGCAGCAGGTCGCCAACGAGCTGCGCGAGCGCGTGGAGCGGCTGGCGCAGGTGCAGCACGGACTCCAGCGGACGACCCAGCGGCTGCAGCGGGCCGGAGAGCATGGCGCGCTCAACGAGAACGAGCAGCGTGAGCTTTATAAGGTTTCTGCTCAGCAGGAGCGGCTGGAGAATGAGGCGCGCGATCTTGCCGACCGCTTCCCCTCGTTGGCCTTCAAGCAGGCGCTGCGCGGGGCCTCCCGCCAGATGCATCCGGCGACCATGAACCTCAACCACGATCCGCCTCTGCCCAACGCGGAGACGCAAACCGCGCAGGGCAAGGCCGCGCGCACGCTGGACGTGATCGCGCAGGCGCTCAAGCAGCAGGCGCAGGGCGGTGGACAGCAGAGCGGCGGCGGGCAGCAGCAGGGCGGCAGCAATATGTCGCCCCAGGAGGCGCAGGCGGCGGCGGCGCTCGGCGAACTGATGCTGGCGCAGGGCCTCCAGCGGCAGTTGCGCCAGGACACGGGCGCATTGGATCGGGAGCGGGCGCGCAACCAGGATCAGAACCTCACCCGCGCGCAGCAGCGGGAGGCCAACCAGCTTACCGAGGGCCAGCGCGACGCCCAGTATATCACCCGACGGGCCGGGGAGAGCTTGAGCGATATTCCCGGCCTGCAGGAGCCTATCCAGCAGGCGACTCAGCACATGGGCCAGGCGGCGCAAAAGCTCTTCTCCCAGCAGACCGGCCAGCCGACCCAGTCCCATCAGGACACGGCGCTCCGGCATCTGGACCGCGCGGTGAACATAGCGCAGCAGGCTCTCCAACAGCAGGAGCAGCAGCAGCAGGCCCGGCAGCAGGCGGGCCAGGGCGCCCCCCAGCCCGGACAGCAGCGCGGCAACTCTCCCGACCGTCGGGGCGCTCTGCGCATCGAAGAGGTACGACGGGGCAAAACATTCTCACCCGATCCGCGCCTCGGACGCGGCTTCGGTGCGCTCACGCCACGTGCCCAACGCACTATGCGCGAGGGCCAGCAGGAGCGCGTCCCCGCCGAGTTCCAGCCCCTGGTGGATCGCTACTATAAGTCCCTGGCGGAGAAAAAGCGATGAAAAACGCCCTCAACAGGATGAACTGGATTTCACAGGATTTACAGGATGAGAACGGCCAAAAGCAGCCAGCCCTTCTTTCCCCATCCTCCCGTCAACCCTGCTCAATCCTGTTGGGATACTGGCTTTTCTCCGCTGTTGTTTTTCCTCTGTGTCTCTGTGTCTCTAGCGCAGCGGGTGGTTCCAAAATACCGGCGCAACGGCGAGCGGTGAAGCCGCCGGGACGCACTGCCATGTCGCCGTGGGATGTGGAGGCGCGCGAGTATCTGGGAACGCCACAGTCGGAGGAGGCGGTCAGGAAGGGCCTGGCCTACCTGGCGGCGCATCAGGAGGCCGACGGCCACTGGCGCAGCGGCGGCTATCGCGCGGAGGTGGGCATCACGGCGCTGTGCGTGATGGCGTTCCTGGCTTCGGGGCATCAGCCGGGCCGTGGTCGCTATGGCCTGGTACTGGATGAGGCCATCAACTATCTGACAAACAGCGTACGGATGGATGGCACCTTTGCGCCCAAAGGACTGATACGCGGCGGAAGCGGGCAGTCCGGCCCGGCAATGTATGGGCACGGCTTTGCGACGTTGGCGCTGGCCGAGGCCTACGGCATGACGCACCGCCGTGACCTCAAGCCCAAGCTGGAGGCTGCCGTCCAGCTTATCGAGGACACGCAGACGCAAAACGGCAATCAATATACCGATGGCGGCTGGCGCTATCAGCCGATGCAGGGCGACGCCGACATCTCGGTGACGGTGGTGCAGGTGCTGGCCCTGCGTGGGGCGCGCAACGCCGGCATCAAGGTCTCGCAGGCCACGATTGACCGCGCCATGGCCTACATGCGCCGCTGCGCCAACAACCCCGACGGCGGCTTCAGCTATCAGGTCGGGCAGCAGCAGTCCGGCCCGGCGCGCACCGGCGCGGGCGTGCTCTCGCTGATCATGGGCGGGCTGCGCAATACGGCGGAGTGCCAGAACGGGCTGCGCTATCTGGTCCAGCATCCCCTCGACCGCGCCAACGAGTGGCCCTACCGCGAGCACTTCTATTACGCCCTCTACTACGTCACCCAGGCGATGTACCAGGCGGGCGGCGACTACTGGCGGCAGTGGTTCCCCATCGTGCGGGATCGGCTGGTGCGTATGCAGGACAGCGGCGGCAGTTGGTCGCGCATGGACGGGTACTCGGAGGCCGGACCGGAATACGCGACGGCGATGGCGACCCTGGTGTTGCAGGTCCCGGCAGGCTTGCTGCCCATCTATCAGAAGTGAGCAAGGATATGAATCACAGAGGACCAAAGCAGATTCAGACAGGATTTACAGGATTAGACAAAAACAGAGAAGCCCTGTTTTGCTGTGTTGTGGAAATCCGGTTCATCCCGTTAATCCTGTCTAAATGGCTTTGGCTTTTCTCGGTCTTTGTTTTTCCTCTGTGTCTCTGTGTCTCTAGCGCAGCGGGTGGTTCCAAAATCCAGGCGCAGAAGGCGCCCAAGCCGAAGGAGAAGCTGCCGCCCGCAGAGCGCATTACGGATACCCTCTATCGCGTCGGCAAGGCGATGGTGGACACGGCGGAGCGCACCGTGACCTGCCGGGGCGAGATCAATATGGACAACGGCCCTATCGAGTATCTGGCGGTCGCGCCACACGGCAAGACGCACGAGAGCTTATTGGCGGTGGAGGTTCGCCCGCTGCATCTACAGGTGGCGCTGCTGCTGCTCGGCCTGGAGCCTAAGAACGTGCTGAAGCGTCAGGGCGACAAGGCGACACCGCAGGGAGACCCGGTAGAAATCCGCGTGCGCTGGCGGGATACGAACGGGAATACGCAGGACGTGCGCGCCGAGGAACTGGTGGCGCAGATGCCCGGCAGCAAACCGATGCCGCCGCATCCCTGGGTCTTTACCGGCTCGCGTATCCTCAAGGAGGGCTTTGAGGCCGACCTGGATAAGTCATTGGTGGCCGTCTGGCACGACCCGGCGGCGATCCTGGATAACCCGCTGCCCGGCGGCGGGAACAATGCCTATGTCGTCAACGCCAAGCGCACGCCCAGGCGCGGCACACCGGTTGAGTTTGTTCTCAAGGCTCTGACGCCCGCCCCTTCCAGGCAAGAGACGAAAAGCCAGGAACCGAGGAATTCAAAAAAGGCTCCCTGAGTTCCGAAGGCCAGTTGGGCCGTATTATAGTTATATAGGGCAAGGGAGGCAGAGAATGGCAACGGTAAGCGTAGAGGAGATTTATGAGCGATATATAAAGCCCTTGCCGCCATCCGAGCGCCTGCGATTATTGGCGATGACGGCGCAAGACCTCGCCCAACAACCCACTGAGGCCGCTAAAAAGCCCCAGCGCAGTATTAGGGAACTGCATGGTTTAGGGGCGGAGATATGGCAGGGCGTTGACGCGCAGGAGTACGTCAATGAGTTAAGAAAAGAATGGGATCATCGCCCATGATGAAACCCGATAATGCGCTGTCCAACGTCACTCATCTTGGGTTGGATACCGCTCCTCTCATCTAGGCAGACACCCCCAATCGTGTGGATACATCTCAAAAGCGTGCGCTCCATGAGAAGCGTCAACACGGTTGGGAGGGATTACCCTCATCCACCTTATTGAAGCTTATCCGGCATACGATGCCCTGGTCACTGAAGTCTTCCAACGTATCGGGAATGGTACGCTAACAGGATATACCTCCGCTATCTCTCTGACGGAAGTACTCGCCCTGCCCATGCGGTTAGGAAATGCCAGTCTCCAGCAGGAGTATCGAGATTTGTTGCTTCATAGTAACCACTTTCGCACCGTATGGATCGATTTCGGTATTGCCGAAAGTGCTGCTGAGCTACGCGCTCGTTATAATTTGCGGACGCCGGATGCCTTGCAGATCGCTGCCGCGTTGAGTGTCGGCTGTGAAGCCTTCCTGACCAATGATGTGACCCTGAAGCGTGTGACGGACCTGCGTATCCTGGTGCTGGACGGGTTGGAAGGATGAATGTACCGCTGGCGGACCTGGCGCGGCGAACTCTGGCAGAGCGCTGGTTGCCTCTCTCCGGTGTGGCGGTGGTGTTGCGGCGGCAGATGCGCAGCCGCCGCGTCTGGCGTGATCTGGCGTGGGCGGGCGTGCTATTGGGCGTGTTGCTGGCGCTTTCGGCGGTGCTACAGGTGACCTGGGCGCAGGTCAGCATCTATTCCGGCAGTGCGCCACGTTTTCTGCTGCGCTGGCTGACGATGGGCGCGGCAGGCGCAGCGTTTCTCTTGCTGCCATGCGCGGCGGTGCTAGGAGCGGGGGCCGCACCGTCGAGCGTCGAGCGGGAGGCGACTCTCTCCGCGCTGATGACGCGCCTGACCGCCTTTGACATCTGCGCGGGGCGCCTGCTGGCCGGGCTGTGGCCGCTGGAGGCGGCGCTGCTGGCTTCGTGCGCGCTCTGGATGGCGGCGCAATTAGGCTGGGGATTCGTTCCCGGCGCGCTGCACGGGTTGGGCCCAATCCTGGCGGCGCATCTGGTGCTGCTTTGCGCCGTCTTTATGATCGGGGCGGTCGGATTTCTGTTTGCGCTACGCGGGCGTTCCGGGCGCTTGTGGGGGCGGGGCGCGGCGGCGGCGCTGCTGCTGGTCGCCTTCTGCCTGACCGCCATTTTCCTGGCAGAGCCGCAGATACGCCGCCGGGACGATCCGACGCGGCTCATCGAGGGAGCGCTGCTGCTCAATCCGGTGGCGGCAGTAGCGACGGCGCTGGACCTGGACGTTCTGCGCACCAACTGGCTCTACGACCATACGAGCGCGCCGGAGTACCCGTTCACCTATCCTGCGCCGCTGGCTTCGGCGGGCCTGTTCGCGGCCATCGGGGCGGCGGCGCTGGGGGGGGCGGCGTTTCGGTTGCGCCGCTCCTATCGCTGAAAACCTACCATGCCCGACGCGGAAGACAAAGTCATCCAGGACGCGATAGAGTGCCTGTACTCTGCTGACAAGAAGCGGCGCTTGGCGGCTATCAAATGCCTGATCGCCATCGGTGAGCCAGCTATCGAACCGCTGATGCAGGTGCTTCAGCTTCCTGAGCCGCTGATGAACGATTGGGCCTTGCGCTGTGAGCGAGCCAGGAAGGCTGCCGCCAGGGCCTTAGCAGGCATCGGCAAACCCGGCGTCGTGCGGCTGACGAGCGCGTTGCAGAGCAGCAACGCGAAAGTGCGCGCAGCGGCAGCCCATGCGCTTCAGGGCATCCATGACGACGGAGCCGTCGAGGCTATGCGCGCACTACTGTACCGCGAAATCGCCGCCAATCGCCGCCTCTTGGTACGTTGGCTCGGCAAGAAAGTAGTGATAGTAGCGTTCTGCGCCCTGGTTCTCTCACAACTTATAGATTGGGGACAGGGCCTTATCGGCTTTGTGGGAATTTTATCGTCTGCGCTGCTGATTGCTGCGATGGTGCTTCAATATGTTGACCTGGCGGCGAACGTCCGGCTGACAGCGGTTACAGCCCTGGCAAACACAGGAGACCCACGATTGGTCGGCGCGTTCGCCCTGTGCCTGTCAGACCTTGATAGAGAGGTACGTTATACTGCCGCCAATGCACTTCGGAAACTGCTGCCGAAGGTGAAGGCCAGCGATAAGCGCTATATTTCACCGCTGGAGATGCACGCGCTGCTCAAGGCGCTTGTCGGTCGGGACGACCCGCTGCGGATCGCGATCTTAAAGGCATTGGAACAGATCGGTGACGAGCGGGCGTTGCCCAACGTAGAATGGATTATTGAGAGCAACGAGCCGTTGGATGTGCGGCGCGCTGCCGAAGAGTGCCTGCCCTATTTGAAAATGCGCGCCGAATATAGCGAGCAGGCGCAGACGCTGCTGCGGGCCGCAGAGCCATCCGAGGCCGCCGCGCCCGATACGTTGCTGCGTCCGGCGCAGTCCGCCGCGCAGACCGATGCCAGTCAGCTTTTACGACCGCAACAGCCCTGCTAAAATTGAGGTAAGAGCCATGCTTATCCATAAACAGCGAACGCTTTTCCTGCTGCCCGCGTTACTTGCCGCAGCCTGGCTGACGGCCCCGGTAGGCAGCACGCACGCCGCCCCGCCCGACCCGGTGAAGGTCAAGGCGCGGCAGGCGGTCGCCAGGGGCCTGGCCTATCTGCGGCGCGTGCAGGAGGCCGACGGCTCCTGGAGCGCGTATCCGGCGACTACGGCGCTGGCCGTCTCCGCCTTCCTCCGCAACGGGCGCACCGAGGTCAGCGATCCGGCGGTCGCAAAGGGCGTCCAGTATATTTTGCACGCGGCCAAGCCCAACGGAGCCATCTACAGCGACGCGAACCCGGCCACCGCCCTGCCCAACTATAACACGGCCCTCTGCATGATGGCGCTGACCCTGACGCGCAACCCGGCCTATAAACCCACCATTCGCAAGGCGCAGCAGTATTTGGAAAAACTGCAATTTGACGAAGAGGAAGGCATCACGCCCGCCAATCCCATGTACGGCGGCATCGGCTACGGCTCCCATCCGGATCGGCCAGACCTCTCCAACCTGCAAATGGCGCTGGAGGCGCTCAAGGAGTCGGGGACGCCCTCCTCTGCGCCCGTCTGGCAGAAGGCGATTATCTTCTTGCAGCGCGTGCAGAACCGCCGGGAGAGCAACGACCAGCCCTGGGCCAAAGAGGGCAGCAATGACGGCGGCTTTCTCTACGACAGCCAGGGACGCAGCTTCGCCCAGAGCGGCGGCGAGCACGCCTCCTACGGCTCCATGACCTACGCCGGCCTGAAAAGTTATATCTACTGCGGCGTCACCCGGTCCGACCCGCGCGCTCAGGCCGCCTGGAACTGGATTCGCGGGCACTATACCGTCACCGAGCATCCGGGGATGGGCAATACGTCGCTCTACTACTACTACCACACGATGGCTAAGACCCTGGACGTCTACGGCCAGAAGATCGTGCAGGATGTTCGGGGCAACAAGCACGACTGGTCGCGCGACCTTGCCGCTCAGCTTGTCGCCATCCAGCGGCCCGACGGCTCGTGGTACAACGACAACGCGCGCTTCTGGGAGAACCAGCCGCCGCTCGTCACCAGCTATACCCTGATCGCCCTGTCCTATTGCTTGAAGCACTAACTCACGTTGCGCAGCCGCCCTGCCGCCGGGTAAGGAACGCGCCCGGCGAAGCCCGGTTGCCTAGAGTGAAAATAGCCCTCACCCCCTTCCCCTCTCCCACGCTGCGGGAGAGGGGAGAGGTGTTTTCATGCGAGGGGATGCACTCCGCGCAGGGAGGGCTGAGGTGAAATACTAATTAACGAAAGAGAGTCCCTATCCATGTCTGCTGCCCAGTCTGCCTCGTCTTCCCTTTCCACACCCGCCGTTCTGCCGGGCGAACAGGACGACCTGGCTCGCCTTCAACGTCTGCGCGCCGCCTTCGACGCCATTCGCTCCGAGATCGGGCGCGTGGTTATCGGCCAGGACGCCGTCATTGAGGAGCTGCTCATCGCCGTCTTCGCGCGGGGGCATTGCATCCTCGTCGGCGTGCCGGGCCTGGCGAAGACGCTGCTGGTCAGCACGCTTTCGCGCATTCTCTCGCTCTCCTTCAAGCGTATCCAGTTCACGCCTGACCTGATGCCCGCCGACATCACCGGCACCGAGATCATCCAGGAGGACCCGCTGACCCGCGAACGCAAATTCGTCTTTTTGCAGGGGCCGCTGTTCGCCAACATGATCCTGGCCGACGAGATCAACCGCACGCCCCCCAAGACGCAGGCGGCGCTGCTGGAGGCCATGCAGGAGCACAAGATCACCGTCGGCGGGCAGAGCTATCGGCTGGCCGAGCCGTTCTTTGTCCTGGCCACGCAAAACCCCATCGAGCAGGAGGGCACCTATCCGCTGCCAGAAGCCCAGCTCGACCGCTTTATGTTCATGGTAACGGTCGGCTACCCCTCGGCAGAGGAAGAGCTGGCGATCATGAAGGCGACGACCGGAAGTCAGCAGGTGGAGTTGAAGGGAATGCTGGACGCCGAGGATATTTTAGCCCTTCAGGAGATCGTGCGCCGCGTGCCGGTCGGCGATCACGTTTTTCGGTATGCGATGGCGCTGACCCGCGCCACGCGCCCGAACGAGCCGGAGGCGCCCGACTTCGTCCGTGAGTGCGTCAGTTGGGGCGCAGGGCCGCGCGCCTCGCAGTACCTCATCCTGGGCGCGAAGGCCCGTGCCGCCCTCTACGGCCGCAACTATGCCAGCACGGAGGATGTCGCCGCCGTCGCCCTGCCGGTCTTACGCCACCGCATCGTCACCAACTTCAACGCCGAAGCGGAGGGCATGACGGCAGATAAGATCGTGCAGAAGCTTCTCCAGCAGACGCCCCGCCCCACCGATCCGGGCCGTAAATAGAACCATCTACAGTAATCAAGCGGAATGTGCTGGTAAGGATTGGATTAGGGTAAACCTGGCGATTGACCTACCGCCACTACCGCGCGGCGATGGAAAGCCAGCGGTTGACCTAGACGATCTACCCAATAAGATTTCCCGATGAGATTTACACATGCTTGCTGATCCGCAAACCCTGGCCCGTATATCGAAATTGGAGCTCCGCGCCCGCGCCGTCGTCGAAGGCGTGATTTCGGGTATGCACAAAAGCCCGCACCGGGGCAGCAGCGTGGAGTTCGCCCAGCATCGCGACTACGTGCCGGGCGACGAGATACGTCATATTGACTGGAAGGTCTACGCCCGCAGCGACCGCTACCACATCAAGCAGTTTGAGGAGGAGACCAACCTCAAAGCCACCTTGATTCTGGACGCCAGCGCGAGCATGGACTATCGGGGCGCAAACTCTCCGCTCTCCAAGCGCGAATACGGAGCCATTATTGCGGCGGCGCTGATGACCCTGCTGCTGCGCCAGCGTGATGCCGTCGGGCTGGCCGTCTTCGACGCGGGCGTGCGCCAGTACATCCCGCCGGCCAGCACCAGCGCCCACATGCGCCTGCTGCTGGAGATGCTGGAGCGCCAGGACAGCCAGCCCAAAACCAGCCTCGGCGATACCTTTCACGATCTGGCCGAGCGCATCAAGCGGCGCGGCCTGCTCGTCGTGTTGAGCGACCTCTTCGACGATCCGGATTCGATTTTGCGGGGCCTGCAACATTTCCGCCACCGCAAGCATGAGGTCATCCTCTTCCATATTCTCGACTCGGACGAGCTAACATTCCCGTTTCGGGACTCGGCCCTATTCGAAGGGATGGAGGGCGAGGAGCCGCTGATGGCCGAGCCTAACGCCCTGAGAAGGGAGTATCTACAGACCGTTGATCGGTATCTAGCGGCGCTCAAGCGCGGCTGCCGCGAGCTGGGCATGGACTATGTGCCCCTCTCCACCGACCAGCCGATTGACATGGCCCTCACCCGCTACCTATCGCAGCGGATGCATCGCGATTGATCTATTGAGCTGTTGCCCGCAATGTCCTTTCTGAACCCTGGATTTCTAAGCGCGCTGGCGCTGGTCACCGTTCCCCTGCTTATCCACCTGCTCCGGCGGCGCAAGCTCAAGGTCGTGCGCTGGGCGGCGATGGAGTTTCTGCGGCAGTCGCAGCGCAGGCAGCGGCGTCGGCTGCGGATCGAGGAGCTGATCCTGCTGGCGCTGCGGATGCTGATCATCGCGCTGGCGGTGCTGGCCTTTGCCCGGCCCGTGCTGCGCGCCCTCGGCGTGCCGCTGTTATCGCAGAACGCGCGCATCTATGCCGTTCTGGTGCTGGATAACTCCTTCAGCATGGACCATCAGGGCGCGGGCGACGGGAAGCGCAGTTTTGACCGGGCCAAAGCGGCGGCGGAGGACATCCTGACCCATATCCTGCGGCCCGGCGACTCGGCCTCGCTGGTGCTGCTCTCCGACAGGCCGGAGGCGGCGGTCAGCGCGCCAAGCTTTGACCTGGACCTGGTGCGGGAGCGGGTGCGCGCCGCCCGCGTCGGCGACCGCGCCACCGACTATCTTGCCGCCGCGCAGGCGGTCAATCGGCTGCTCAAGGCGTCGCCGACCCCGGATAAGGAGGTCTACTGGCTCACCGACGATCAGGCCAACGCCTGGGCCACCAGCCAGAGTCAGGCGGCGCGCGCCGTCTGGCAGGAGATAGGAAGGCAGGCGCGGGTGACGTGGGTATCGGTGGGGGCGCCTGCCGGCGCGCGCGATAACCTGGCTGTGCAGACCCCGACGCTGGGCCGCGAGCTGGTGACGCCGCAGGTCCCGCTCCAGATCGAGACCCAGATCGTCAACTATGGCGCCAAGCCGCGCAACAACGTGCTGGTCCACCTGATGATAGACGGCAAGCTCGTTGACTCCACCCGCGTCTCCCTCCCGGCGCGCAAAGGGCAGATAGCGCGCTTTGCGCCCCACCTTTTCAGCCGGCCCGGCATCCATACCGGCCAGATTGTGCTCGACGACGCGGCGCACGCCGATGGCCTGGAGCACGACAACGCGGTCCCCTTCGTGGTGCTGGCCCGCGACCGCATCCGCGTGCTGGTGCAGGACATGACGCCGACCGGCGATCCCGCCCGCAGCGAGTCCTACTATCTGCTGAGCGCGGTGGAGAGCCTGTCTCCCAGGCTGCACACGGGCGAAGGGTTGAGCGGCATCAGCCTGGGCACGTATGACGCGATCCTCCTCTCCGACCTGACCGCTCTCTCTGCCGCAGACCGCCGCGCCCTGGCGGAATATGTCCGGACCGGAGGCGGCGCATTGCTCTTCCCCGGCCCGCATACCGACGCCCGCCGCGTCAACGCCGACCTGGCCGGCCTGCTCCCGGCGAAGCTGGGCGCGCGCCGTACCCTCCCCGAAACGCAGGCGCTGACGCTCAATCCGGCAACCATCGCGCACCCGGCCCTGGCGCGGTTCCAGGATACAGCCAACTGGAATCTGGGCAGCGCGCGCTTCACCACCTACTACCCGCTCGAACCGGTCACGGAGGAGGCCGATCCCAACGCCGTGCAGGTGATGCTGCGCTTCAGCAACGGCGATCCGGCCCTCGTGGAGCGGCGGATCGGGATGGGCCGGATCGTTCTGGCCGCGAGCAGCGCCAGCGCCAAGTGGAACGAGTGGCCGCTCCGGTCCAGCTATCCGCCTGTGATCTATCAGTTGCTCTCGTATCTCAGCCTGAAGGCGACTGCGCGCCGCAATCTGCATCAAGATGAGCCGTTCTTCCTGGCGCTGCCCGTCTCAGACGCCAACAAGCCCGTGCGCGTGACCGCTCCCGATGGGCGCACGACCGTACAGAACAGCGTGCTGGATGCGCGCGGCGTCACGTTCACCTATCTGGCGACCCGGCGTGCGGGCCTCTACCGCGTTGCCGTCTCCGGGGCCAAAACGGAGGACGCCTTCGCGGTCGGCCTGCCGCCCGACGAGTCGGACCTGGCGCCCGCCGACCCAACCGCTTCTGCCGTTCAGGCGGGCCTGCCGGCCCAGCGCCTTGCCGTGGCCGCGACGCCGCAGCAGTTGCAGGCTTCGGTGCGCCGCTCCCGTTATGGCGCCGAGATGTGGCGCCCGCTCATCTGGGCCGTCCTGCCGCTGCTGTTCCTGGAGAGTCTGCTGGCGCAGCGCTTCGGGCGGCGCGGGTGAGGCGCAGGGGCCGAAGGAGGCAAACTTGCCATGAAAGGGAAACTCTGGGGCAAAGGGGCTGCGCTGCGGCCTCTAACGAGAATGCTCTGGGCTGGCGCGCTGGTCCTTCTGGCCGGCGCGCTGGCGGGCTGTCCCTCGCAGAAGACCACAGTGGAGACTGGGCCGGCTGCCTCGACAGGCGTGTCTGGCACAACGGCGCCCGCCACCACGGCGCGGACATCCCCGGCGGGGCCGGTCAAAGAGGTCTCCTTCAAGACGGCCGACGGCTGGACCATCGTGGGCGACCTCTACACGCCGACCGGGACATCGCAGGGCACGGTGATCTTGCTGCACCAGCGCAGCGGGGCGGCGGGGGACTGGCAGCCGTTGTGCCAGGAGCTACAGAAGGCGGGGCTCACGGCGCTGGCGATTGATCTGCGCGGGGCAGGACGCTCCACGCAGGGGCCGGGCCCCACCGGCGATAACGCCCCCTGGGACACGACCGGAGACATTGCCGCCGCGATCAACAGCCTGCCCGGCAAGAGGCCGGTCTGCCTGGCCGGGGCCTCTTACGGGGCCAACAACGCGCTTATCTACGCCGCCGCGCACCCGGACCAGGTCAAGGGATTGGCCCTGTTCTCCCCCGGCGCCAACTATCACGGCCTGGATGCGCTTGCGCCCGCCCGCCAGTATCGCGGCCCGCTGATTATCTTCCACGCGCAGAACGATAATATCGCCGACGGCGGGCCGCAGCAGATTAACAACATCACCGTCTCCACCGATCATACGCTAATGGTGATCAGCGGGAGCGGGCACGGCACCCAACTACTTCAGCCGGACGTCATCGCCAAAGCGGT
The DNA here is from genome assembly GCA_035650735.1 of Chthonomonadaceae bacterium. Classification (GTDB taxonomy): domain Bacteria; phylum Armatimonadota; class Chthonomonadetes; order Chthonomonadales; family Chthonomonadaceae; genus DASRGL01. The sequence continues at coordinate 81,197 of DASRGZ010000001.1, read as the reverse complement.
CGCGTTCTTCACACGGGTCTGCAAGTCCTGAGAGCGCCTGCTGGCAGCCCACCCGTAAACGAGTGGGCTGCGGACGGCAAGCCCGCTCAAGCGGGCTATGCGGGGTGGGTCAGGCTCCTTCTAGGGCTACAAGAAGGGAGAGCCCCATTGATGGGGCTTGCCGCCCACAGCCCGGTCCTTTAGGGTTGTGCCGGATTTCCATACTCTGAGCGAGAAGGAGCGTTCTCAATGGGCAAGCTACCGCTGCGCGCGGCGATCATCGGCATGGGCGGCTTTGCGCAGGAGCATCACCGGGTTTTGCGGGCGCTGGAGCAGGAAGGCCAATGCCGGCTGGTCTGTACGTGCGATCCGAATCTGGAGGCGTTTCGGGAGAGCATGGCCGCGTGGCGGTTCGCCGAACGGGGCGTGCGCGCCTTTCCCGATTACCGGCAGATGCTGGAGGCGTGCGCGGCGGAACTGGACCTGGTGACTGTGCCGACCCCCGTACCACTCCATGCGCCGATGCACCGCGCCTGCGTGGAGCACGGCCTGGCCTGCTATCTCGAAAAGCCGCCCACGCTCGATTCTGCCGAGCTGGAGGAGATGCTGGCGGCGGAGGCGCGCGCCGCCAAAAGCACGATGGTCGGCTTTAGCTTCATCGTGGAAGCGCCCCGACAGCAGTTGAAGCAGCGGCTTCTACAGAGGGAGTTCGGTCCGGTGCGCGCCGTGCGCTTCCTGGGCCTCTGGCCGCGTGCGACCACCTATTTCACCCGCGCGCCCTGGGCCGGGCGCCTCCTGCTCGACGGCAAACTGGTGCTGGACTCCTGCATCGGCAACGCGATGGCCCACTACATTCACAACCTGCTGTTCTGGGCCGGGCAGGAGGAACTCCTCTCCTGGGAGCCGGTGGTCTCCGCGCAGGCGGAACTCTACCGCGCCCACGCGATAGAGAGCCTGGATACCGTCTTTGCACGCGGCCTCTGCGCCAACGGCGTCGAGGTACAGGTGGCGGCGACGCATGCCGTAGCGGGGCCACATGAACAGTGGGAGCGGGTGGAGTGCGAGCAGGCGGCGATCACCTACATTACGCGCCGTGGCTACCGCATAGATTGGAAGGACGGCAGGCAGGAGGCCGGGCCGGCAGACAACCGCGACCTGCTGCTGGAAAACGTCCGGGACTATTTCCGCTATCTGCGCGGCGAAGCGTCCCGTCCGCTGACGCGCCTGATCGACTCGCGCCCGTTCGTAGGCTTCTATGACCTGCTTTTCGTTGCAGCCGGAAGCATCGCGACCGTGCCCGAAACCTCTATCCAACGCACGCCGGTGCCCAGTGAGCCGGGCGAGTACGTAGCCGTTGAGGACATCCGTGCAGCCTGCGAGGACTTCCTTGCCACCGGGCGTTTCCCCAGCCAGCAGGGAATGGCCTGGGGGCAGACGGGCGGCCAGGCCACCGAGGCGCAAATCCCGCAACTGTGGGCCGTCGTGGAGAAGATCGCCGGGACGATCAACGCCCCAACGCATTGAGGAGGACTTCGCTCATGGCTGAAGGTTATCGAACCGTCTTTCCTGCCCCGCGCCAGGTGATCCTGGAGCCGCACACCTACGAAAGCCCGAAGGCCGGAGAGGTCTTGATTCGCACCGAGCGCACGCTTATCAGTACAGGCACGGAACTGACCGGGCTGAGTGGCGATTTTCCGCCTAACTCGCGCTGGGCCAGATATATGCGTTATCCCTTTGTCGTCGGGTACAGCAATGTGGGCAGGGTGCTGGAAGTGGGCGAGGGCGTAGACAACGCACGCGTGGGCGACCGGGTCATGAGCATGGCTCCGCACGCCACCCATGCCCTCTGCCTGGCCAAGCGTCTGCATCCGATCCCGCCCGGCGTGGACAGCGAGGCGGCCAGCTTTGCCACATTGGGCGAGATCGTGCTGGGCGGGGTGCGCCTGAGCCGGGTGATGCTGGGCGAATCGGTGGTCATCGTCGGGGCCGGGCTGCTGGGGCAGCTGGCAGCGCGTTACTGCTGGATCGCGGGCGCCTGGCCCGTCATTGTCGTGGACCCGGCGCAGGGACGGCTGGAATTTGCGCGGGCGGGCGGGGCCACGCATGTCCTGCCGATGACGGCGGAGGAGGCCGTGCCGGAGGTCGAGCGGCTGACCAAAGGCCGCATGGCCGATGTGGTTTTCGACATTACCGGCAATCCGGTGGCGATGGTCGGAGCGGTGAAACTGGCGCGCAAGCTGGGACGGGTCGTGCTGCTGGGCAGCCCGCGCGGCCCCGTGACCATAGACCTGCATGAGGAGGTACACACGTTGGGCCTGGAGATCATTGGCGCGCACAACATGGTCCACCCGCCCGCCGAGACGCCCAATACCCCCTGGTCCATCGCCCGGCACATCGAGCTTTTCTTTGACTGGCAGGATGCCGGCGTGCTGGATGTGCGCCCGCTGATTACCCATCGCTACCCCTGGCGGCAGACTCCGGAAGCCTTCCAGATGCTCCTGGAAGACCGCACCCGCGCCCTCGGCGTCGTCCTGGACTGGTCTGTAGAATAGCCGGTGATCCGCGTGACACGGACGGAGAGAACAGGAGGAGAGACGTGGACACTGTGAGGTTAGCGGCATGGCAGGGGCGCTGTGTAGACGGCGACGTGGAGGCAAACCTGGCGGCGGCGCACCGGGCGATTATCGAGGCGGGGGAGCAACAGGCCGATTTCCTCTGTCTGCCGGAGGCGTTTCTGAGCGGGTACGGCAGCCGCGCGCTGGTCGAGCGCGGGGCCATGTCGCTGGAGGATGCGCGCCTGGCCAAACTCGTCGCCGAGGCCGCCCGCCGCGATCTCGTGCTGCTCGTCGGATTGGCCGAGCGGCTCTCCGAGGGCGCCATCGGCAACACCGTCGCCATCTATGCCGAAGGGAAGCGGATGGCCACTACCGCAAGACGATGCTGACCGGCGGCGACGCCCGCGACATGGGCTTCTGCCGCGATTACGACCTGCCGGTATTCCAGGCGAAGGGCCTCACCTTCGGCTGTATCATCTGCCACGACTCTTCATTTGTCGAGCCGGCCCAGACGCTGGCCTACCAGGGCGCGCAGGTGATCTTTAGCCCGCACTACAACGCCATTGTAATGGCGGGTATGGACGAGCATCGAATCAAGGTGCGCAACAACCACATCGGGCTGGCGGCGCTCTTGGGCGTGTTCGTCGTGCGCGCCAACGTGATCGGCATGGGTACCATCCTGCCCGACGACCTCGGCTACGGCGATAGCGCCATCTTCGACCCCAACGGCGTCGCCATCGCGGAGGCGGGCCTGTTCCGCGAGCGGCTGATCGTCGCCGAGATAGACCCTGCGGTGGCGGCGCGCTCCGGCACGGCGCGGCGGGATGAACTGCCAGATCGCGTGCGCTCTCAACTGGCCGAGACGCTGCAAACCTATCGGCGCACGGACCCGACCCGCGCGCCCTCCGGCGAGGACTACGGCGGTCGGAGGTAAAAGCCCATCAACCAGCCTTAAACGTCTGGAGTTTGTTATAGCTCGCCGATCAGACCGGGCTGTGTGTTATAATGCAGGCAAGGTTTCAACCGCGCCGTTGCTATCAGCGGCGATTGAAAGGGGGAAAGCATCATGGCGCAGGCGACACTCCAGCGTGTGTTGGAAGACATTCGAACGCTGGATTTGAGTGAACTAGGATCGGTAGAACGCGCTATCCAGCAACGGCTGGAAAGGGCGGGGTATTCGCCTCAAGAGTGGAAAGCCATGCAGACGCTGGTGGAGGCCGGGCTGTTGAAAGAGATCAAGCCCCGCTGCCAACAGAGCACGGTAGACTACGTGCCAGTTCCCATCCAGGGCAAGCTGCTCTCCGAGACCATAATCGAGGAGCGCCGCTAGTGGCGGACGTCTATTTTGCCGATACCAGCGCCCTCTCCAAACGCTATGTCGCTGAGCCAGGCGCCACGTGGCTCCTGGCCCAGCTAGATCCGGCCACCGGCTGCACGGTCTATATCGTGCGCATCACGGCCGTGGAACTCGCGGCCGCCCTCACTCGCAGGAGCGGGGCGGGATGCTTGCCTCTGTGGACGCTAACGCGGCGCGCATGGCTTTTCGAAGTCATCTGGCCACCGAATACAAGGTGCTCGAGGTGAGTGAAGCGCTGGTCGATCAGGCGATGACTCTGGCGGAAACGCATGGGTTGCGCGGCTACGATGCCGTACAGTTGGCGGCCGCGCGGAGTGTGCAGGCAAGCTACCTCGCCGCCGGTCTGCCTCCGATCACCCTGCTTTCTGCGGATGCTGAACTCAATGTGGCGGCCACAGCCGAAGGGCTGAGCGTCGAAGACCCCAACGCGTACCCGTAAGGGACCGCTGGAGGAACCGGGCCGGCAGGGGTGGCGGGCCAGATCCCCGGAGGTACGGCGCCATTCTTCAAGCCACAGGCTGCTCGAACAGCGCGAGCCAATCTAAGTGGCTTGTGGCGACGGCCTCCGGATGGGCGCGGCTGCGCACCAGAAAACCCGGCACCTCCGCTCGTCCCGTGGGGTAGGAGGGATCGCTATAGCGCAAGTCCAGGCTCCAGCGCACTCTGTCGGATGTGTTGGGAACCGAGCGATGCACCATCTTGTGCTGGAGGACCAGGACGCCGCCCAGCGGCAGGGGACAGTCCACGACCGTATGCGGCGGGAGCGACTCATCCCGAATACCGAGATAGGACCCTAAATTCTCGTGCGGCAGGCGGCCCCAGCGATGGCTGCCCGGAATGACCTGGAGCGCGCCGGTCTCCATCGGGGCGTCCACCAGGGGAATCCAGAAGTTGACCATCGGGGTCTCGTCGGCTTCCGGGCGCAGGTAGCCCAGGTCTTGATGCCAGGGCACGACGCCAATCTCATGCGCGGGCAGTTTGGCACGCAGGTTAAACTGCGGGTGTGCCAGTATCTCCGGCCCGATCAGCGATTCGACGATGTCCAGCAGCGCCGGATGGGTGAGGACGGCGAACATGCCTGCCGTCTTGTGGCCCTTGCCCTGAATGGTGGCCCAGAGGTCGGTAGGGTCGCCGAGCGCCTGGCCGATGCGCGCCAGACGGCGATCAAACGGCTCGCCCTCGAAGATGTTTGTCAGCCGTCCTGCCGTCTGCGCCTCCCGCGCCCGCCTGTCCACCACCGCTTCTAACTCCGCAATCAAGGGCTGGAAATCCGCCGGGTCCAGCGCCTTTTCCAGCAGCAGATAACCGTTCTCACGGAAGAAAGCGATCTGTTCCTTGTTAAGACCATTCATCTTTCTCTTCCTGATTCACCCTGAAATCGCTTCTCCGAGGTATAGGAGGATAGCGCCTTGTTTATTCTTCTGCCGCGCTTCTCCTTGAGAAGGAAGACATGGCGTAGAGCGCGGCGGCACGGCGGGAGAGATAGACATACTCGACAGCGGCGGCCAGTGAGAACGCCCCCGCCGCCACCCACATTCCCGGCAGATGCAGTGCCACGCCCAGCGCCAGCAGCCCGCCGTGTGTCGCCAGGTTGATTCCCATGCCCCGGTAGATCAGGCGCGTTGCGCCCCCGGCGACCAGCAGTCCCCGCGCCCAGGAGCCGAGCGCCGTGATGAGCGGCAGCGCCACGCAGGCGCCGACGGCCAGATGCGCGTAAGGCCGCAGATCCGCAGGCAGGTGGATGACCCTATCCAGATAGAGGCCCAGCAGCGGCGTGCAGACGAGGATGGCCGCCGCGCCGGAGGTGACGCCGCCGACCAGCCAGGTAAATTTGCGGAGGGCAGGCTGCGCCTCCGGCTTCCGGGCCTGCGCCACCGTGATCTCCTGCAAGGCCATTCCCCACCCACGCAGCACCATCAGCACCATGAAGGCGACCGGCCAGGCCGCCAGCGTCGCCTGCGGCGCGCTCAGTCGGGCCAGCGCCGCCGAGGTCATCGGCTGGGCCAGCAGCGTCAGCAGGGTCGTAGCGGCCAATGGAGCATGAAACCGGAAGATTTCTCGCTGGGTCAGCGGCTCCCCGTCCAAATCCCTCTGCGGCAGCACATCACGGCGCACGACCGGCAGGGCGAACCGCGTGGTCGCTATCGCCTCCGTAATCACGGCGATCATGAGCGTCAGTCCGCCGACCTGCACTCCCGGCAGCTTTCCCCACCACGCCAGCACGACCGCCGCGCTCACGGTCGCCAGCAGCCGCAGCGCCGTTCCCCAGGAGACCAGGTGCGTCTGGCCGTGCCGCACCAGAATGCCCTGGTAGAAGCGCCGCCATGCAATCGCCGCCGTCCAGAACAGCATGAGCTGCATGGCCGGGCGCGCCGCCGCCACAATGGGGGCCGGCTGGCCCATCAGGTCGCCCGCAATCCAGTAGAAGAGCGGCGTGAAGGCGACCAGCGCCGTCAACGCCGTGCAGCCGCAGCAGAGGCAGAGCATGAAGCGGCGCAGCGCCCGGTACGAGGCGGCGTCCTTGACCAGCGCGATGGCTGTCGCCAGCAGCATGATCACCGGGCTTTCGACCAGCAGCGACAGGGCCATCGTCAGGCCCCAGGCCGCCAGGTTCAGGGGTGGATCGGGCAGCCGCCCGATGGCCCCCTGCACCGCCGGGCCTTCCAGCATCATCAGCTCAAAGCTGACCGCCAGCGGCAGCCACAGCCGAAAGATCGTGCCGACCCGCATCGCACCCGGTTCGCGTTCTGCTTCTGCACAGATAGAGATCGCGCTCAAGCCCTATGCCTCCCATTGGAGAGGATTTGCAGCACCCTGCCAACCGGCAGGAGCGGCAATGCCCTTCCGATACGCGGGAAGTTTCGGCGGGGCATGCCGTTATCCCTGCCGGACGGCAAAAAGGACATCTAAGACGCTGCCTAAGGCGTGTGCAGGTCTATGTTCGGCGGGCTCCAGGTTTGCGTGTAGCGTTTCCAGCCGGAGTGCCCATCGGCAAACACGTAGTTGGCGCCCTCTTGATGCCGATGGGTCGCCATTGCGCCGGTGATGGCATCCATTTCGTTGTACCCGTCCGGCGTCAACGGATTCGCAGGCGGATAGAACCAGGGATGGTAGATGTCGTCGCAGAAGGGGTCTACGCCGTTGGCCTGCTGGCTGCGCCGCTCGGCGTAGATGATGGTATCGGCAGGCCGTCGGATGCCCGCATCGGTGAGACCCCAGATAAAGTAGCCGTTGACCAGATAAGAGATGACGTTGGGGCCGCCCGGATGGTACTGCTGCGGGCAGAGCGGATCGAATGGGGCCGGATCGGAGGGGCAGGCGTAGAGATGCTGCTTGAACTGCTCATCAGGGGCCTTTTTGCCCTGTCCGGTATAGGGAAAGATGATGTCAAAGATGGAGCCTAAGTCCGGGTCTTCCTTGCTGCCGTCCGCGTCATCTATCTGCGGTTGGGATGTGGTGAAGGCTTTGGTTTGTGGGAAGCGCTCATCATAGTCTTCCGTATACATCCGGGTTGCCATCCCGATCTGGCGCATATTGGAAAGGCAGGCGGTCTTGCACGCCGCCTCCCGCGCCTGCGAGAAGACGGGGAAGAGTATCGCTGCTAGAATGGCAATGATGGCGATAACGACGAGAAGCTCGATAAGAGTGAATCCTGCGCGCATTGTCCTTTGCATCATGTCTTCCTTCCGGTAGGCTAAAGTAGACTTCATTAAATGCTTAATCTTGACTATCGCTCATTATAACATGGCCCCCTCTGCACGGCAAGCAGATAGATCGGCACACGCACCGGGCCTCTAGAAATGCTGCGGGCGTCTGCCTCTAGCAGATTACGCCCTGGCCTGGCTAAATGCCGATAATCTTTGTAGGAAAGAGCGCCCCGGTATGTCGAATACAGATACCGGGCGAGGCAGCGCGGTTCGAAGCCGCGTCCGGCGCCTGCCCCGCGATAAGGAAAGACCGCTATGCGAACGCTTCACGCCAGCCTTTCATGCACGGGGTGTACCCCCTCACATGAAAACGCCTCTCCCCTCTCCCGCAGCGCCGGGAGAGGGGGCGGGGATGAGGGCTATGTTCACCTCATGAGAAGAGGGACGGCGCTAAAACGCGCCCTGTCTGCCTGCCTGCTCGTAGGTCTGGCTATGGCGCTGCCGCTCCGGGTGAGCGCCGTGATGGCTCGTCCCCTGCAGGCGGAAGCCGCGATGCCCAGTCCCGATCCCGAGGCGACGCCAACAACCAAAATCACGTCAGGCTGCGTGCTCGCTATCCTCGTTACCGACGCGCCGCAGCTTTCCGGCTCCTTCACGGTAGACGCCGAGGGCAAGATCCATTTCACCCTGACCGACGAGGAGGGCGGCCATAAGGAGGAGTGGGATGTCAACGTCCAGGGCCGGACGGCGGAGGAGGCGCGCGGAGTCATCGCGGAGAGCCTGAAGCGCTACATCCTCGCCCCGGAGGTGCAGGTCATCCTCGCCAAGCTGCCGCGCGTGCGCGTCTTTATCTCCGGGGCCGCCCAGACCACCGGCAAGCTCGATCTCTCGCCGAAGGCCCACCTCTCCGACGCCCTGGCCGCCTGCCACTACAAGCCCGAGGCCGATCTGGCCAACATTCGCATTCTGCGGCAGGAGAAAGGCGACGGCAAGACGCCGGGCAAGGTGCGCACCCTTGCCGTCAACTTCGCCGCCTTCATGCGCGGGGAGAGCCAGGACGACCCGGCCCTGGAGTCCGGCGACAAGATCATCCTTCCGGCGGTGCCGGCCCCAACGGTCTCCGCCGAACCCAAGCTCGTCCGCATTGTCGGGGAGGTCAATCGCGAGGCCAGCCTGCCGCTCAGCCCCGGCATGACCCTGCGCGACGCCTTCGACCGCGCCGGAGGGCTCAAGGAGACCGCCGACCGGGAGAAGATCCGCCTGGTGCGCGGCGCGGACGGCCGCATTCTGGAGGTAGACGCCGACCGCGTGCTGGCCAACGACCCCGTACATAACCTGCCGTTAAGCGCGGGCGATCTCATTATCGTCGGGCAGCGCGACCGCAGCCTGCGCTATGCGGTGCTGGGCGAGGTGCTGGAGCCCAATACCTTCGACTGGAACCCAAAAGAAAAGGTAACGCTCCTGCGCGCCCTGGAGATGGCGGGCGGGCTGACCAAGAAGGCCGACCGCCGCAAGGGGCTGCTCCGCAAAGGCTACCTCAATAACCCCGCCGAGACGCGCGATCTTCCTTTCGACCTGGAACTGATCGCCAAAGGCAAACAGCCGGATTGGGAGATCGAGCCTGGCGACGCCGTGTTCGTGCTGCCCAAACAGCATCGTCCGAGTTTTCTCCAGCAGATCGCGCCCCTTCTCTTCCGGTTCCTGCCCTTCGGACTCTAAGGGCAGACTCGCCGCCGAAAACCCGGCATCCTGGTCAGGAGGGCCGGCGTCCATGAGCGGGAATAACCACCCATAGGGAAGATGGAGCGCTCTTGATCCCGGGGAAGGCTGCATCCAAAGTGGAAACGGAGGTCGCAGCGGACAGGAGGTCGCTTCCGTGGAGACGAAGGGCTTCTCGCGGCAGGGAGGACCTGCGAGGGCGCTACGTCACGTTCGCGCGCTATCGGCCCCACCGCAGCGGACCTGTCGCCCGCTGCGCAAACACACGCCCGTCAGGCCAGAAGGGAAGCCTGCCCAGGATGGGAACCGCTTCTGCCGGAAGGGGCTGGACGGCGAGCGCTCCTGGCGGCGCGCTTTCGAGAGGCGGCCCTGTGCAGGGCACGTGAGCGCGTTGCGTCGGGGAGGTATCCTCACAACGGGCCATCACATTTGGAACTGCGTGCAGAGGGTCATGCAGGGTGGTGGCTCCTCCTTCCAAAGGATGAGGGATGAAGGATGAAGGATGAAGAAAGCAACCATCCTTGTGTATCCTTCATCCCTCTTTCCGCTCTTAATTCCTTCATCCTTCATCCTTACAAGGCCGGGTGGCCGCTTTGAGGGAGGCGACGTAATCGCGGACGTGCGCCAGCAGATCCGGCCCTTGAGAGTGGCGGTGGATCAGATCTACGAGCGCGCTGCCCACGACCGCGCCGTCGGCGAACGCGCAGATGCGCCGCACGTGCTCCGGCTGGGAGACGCCAAAGCCCACGCAAACCGGCGTGTCGGTCTGCGCCTTGATGCGCGCCACCACCTCCCGTAGCTCGGCAGGAACATCCTGGCGCGCGCCGGTGACGCCCGTGCGCGAGACGCAATAGATGAACCCCGTCGAAAGGCGGCTGACGATCTCGATGCGCTCCGAGGTGCTGGTCGGGGCCAGCAGGAAGACGGTATCCAGGTCGTGAACGGCGGCGATGCGCTTCCATTCGCCCGCCTCCTCCGGCGTCAGGTCGGTCAAGATATGGGCATCCACCCCGGCGGCGTGAGTATCGGCAGCGAAGCGCGGCAGCCCATAGCGGCGGACCGGGTTGTAGTAGGTCATCAAGATCAGCGGCAGATCCGGGGACGCTTGGCGAATCGACTGCACAATGGAGAGCGTCTTTGCCGTGGTCATGCCGCCCTCCAGCGCCCGCTGGGACGACGCCTGTATGCTGGGACCGTCGGCCATTGGGTCGCTGAAGGGTATGCCGATCTCCACGGCATCGGCTCCCGCCTGGCCCAGCGCGGTCACGATCTCGACGGTGCCCTCCGCCGACGGGTCGCCCGCCGTCACAAAACAGATCAGCGCCTTCTCGCCCCGCGCGCGCAACTGCTCAAATCTCTGCGATAAACGACTCACGCTCTCTCCTTCTCTAGCGTAGCGGGTGGTTTATTCTAATCTCAATGAGCGCACGACCGTATCCATGTCTTTGTCGCCGCGACCCGAGACGTTGAGGATGACGATGGTTTCCGGCCTCAGTTGCCCCTTCATCTTGTCCAGGTAGGCGACGGCGTGCGCGGACTCCAGGGCGCAGATGATGCCCTCGGTGCGCGCCAGAAGCTCTAGGCCGGCGAGCGCCTCAGCGTCGGTGATGGCGACGTAGCGGGCGCGGCCCGTATCTTTCAGATAAGAGTGCTCCGGGCCGACTCCTGGATAGTCCAGGCCCGCCGAAATCGAGTGCGACGGCGCGACCTGCCCGTCTTCGTCCTGAAGCAGGTAGCTGGCGGAACCGTGCAGCACGCCCGGAATGCCGGCGGTCAGAGGCGCGCAATGCCGCCCGGTCTCCAACCCCTCGCCCGCCGCCTCCACGCCGAGAAGCTGCACGCTCGCATCCTGGAGGAAAGGATAGAAGATGCCCATCGCGTTGGAGCCACCGCCGACGCAGGCGATCACGTAGTCGGGCAGGCGTCCTTCGCGCTCAAGCGCCTGCGCCCGCGCCTCCTGACCGATGACCGCCTGGAAATCGCGCACGATCATCGGATAGGGATGCGGGCCGACGACCGAGCCGATGATGTAGTGGGTGTTGCGGACGTTGGTGACCCAATCGCGGAACGCCTCGTTGGTGGCGTCTTTGAGGGTGCGCGTGCCGCTGGTGACCGGTATGACGCGCGTGCCCAGCAGCCGCATGCGGGCGACGTTGAGCGCCTGGCGGTGGATGTCCTCCTCGCCCATATAGACATCGCACTGTAGGCCGAAGCGCGCGCAGACGGTAGCGGTGGCGACGCCGTGCTGTCCCGCGCCCGTCTCCGCGATGATGCGCGGCTTGCCCATCCGCCGCGCCAGCAAGACCTGCCCGATAGCGTTGTTGATCTTATGCGCGCCCGTGTGGCAGAGGTCCTCCCGCTTCAGGTAGATCCGGGCGCCGCAATGGGCCGAGAGCCGTTCGGCATGATAGAGCGGCGTGGGCCGCCCGACATAGTCGTGCAGGTAGTAGCTCAGTTCTTGCTGGAACGCGGGATCGGCCTTAGCCTGCTCATATTCGGCGGCCAGCTCGTCCAGCGCCGGAATAATCGTCTCCGGCACAAAGCGCCCGCCATAGTCCCCAAATCGCCCGCGCGCATCCGGCACGACACCGGAAGCTATCGTGCCGGGCAACGCCGGAGCCGCACTTACCTCTGCCATTGTGGTTCCACACTCCTCACCAAAAGATTGCTCCTATCATTATACACTGGATTGCGCGGCTTGCGATAGGCCAAAATGCGGTAGGCAGACCGGAGAGCCCGTCTGAGAGAGGCGAAGCCGGGCGATTGGCGCTCATTCCGAGCCACGAACCACGAAGCCCGAATCACGGGCGTTGAAGCAGAGCGGTTAGCGCTAATCGCGTGACAAAACGCCATTCTTGTGTTATGATTCCCATTGGAAGGGCAATCCTGTCCCTTTTGCCTGGCTATTCTGTCCCGCTAGCCAGCGAAACAGCCGAAGGTATGGTCTGATGAGTCCAACGCAGTGCCCAACCGAGATGTTGTGCATCCTCTTCAGCGATATAGTGAGCTCCACGCCGCCATGGGTAAAGGCGCGTCGAGAAGGCCAGGATGCCGCTTATAACGCGGACCTCTACCGCTCTCTCTGCCTGTGGCGGGAAGCCCTGCGCGTTGCCGGCGCCTCCTTCCTGAAAAGCACCGGCGATGGCGTGATGGCCGTCTTTGGCGATCCGCACGCGGCGCTGCAAGCGCTCGTGCAGGGACGGCGCGCGCTGAGCGCGGACGCTTTCGGCAAGACCGTTTCCCTGCGCGTCGGCCTGCACATCGGCGCGGTCAGCCGCCTGCCGGATGGCGACATCGCAGGGCCGGACGCGGCGCTCGGCGCGCGGATCATGGAGGCGGCACAGGGAGGCCAGATCCTCGTTTCCGAGTCCTGGGCCAGCCAGATCAAGCCCTATCTGCCCGCCGAATACCGGCTGCACGACCTGGGCGAAGCCCGGCTAAGGGGCTTTGATACACCCGTTCGCCTCTTCCAGCTTAGCGCGCCGGGCTGGCTGGAGGCGGCGCTGCCACCCAGCCCCAGGAGCAACCTGCCCCCGCCGCTGGATCGCTTCGTCGGGCGCAAGCGGGAGCTCCGGGCGCTGCGCCGCTATCTGGCCGATCCGGTGCAGCGCTGCGTCACGCTGGTCGGCACGGGCGGCTGCGGCAAGACGCGCCTGGCCCTGGAGGTGGCGCGCGAAGCGCAGGCCGACTTCCCGGACGGCGTCTATTTCGTGGCGCTGGAAGAGTCCACCGAGGCGGGCCATGTGCTGGCGCGCCTCGCCTCGGCCCTGTCTCTCTCGCTCAGCCCAAACGCGGACATTCTCTGCCTGCTGCAGGCCGCCCTGACAGGACGGCGCGCGCTCCTGGTCCTGGACAATTTCGAGCAGGCCCTCTCGGCGGTGTGCGTGGTCTCTACCCTGCTGGAGACGCTGCCCGCTCTGCGCCTTCTGGTGACCAGCCGGGAGCCGCTTCAGGCGCATGGCGAGCGGATCTATGACCTCGACCCACTGGAGGTCCCGGCGCCGGACGCTTCCTTGCGGCAAACGGCCACCTGCGAGAGCGTCCGGCTGTTCGTCGAGCGGGTGCAGGCCGTCCATCGCCAGTTCAAGCTGACAGAAGCGAGCGCGCCGGAGGTCGCCGCGATCTGCCGCGCGCTCTCCGGCCTGCCGCTGGCGCTGGAGATCGTGGCGGCGGAAGCGCGCTATCGTCCCCTGGCCCAGTTGCGCTCAGAGATACACGCCGAGCTGCTCGACATTGAAAGGCGCCTGCGCGACAGCTCTCCCCGACAGCGGACGCTGCGCGCGACGTTTGAGTGGTCCTATCGCCAACTGAGCGAGGCCGACCGTGCTCTCTTCGCCCAGTTGGGGCTGTTTGAAACCGCCTTCAGCGAGGCGGACGTGTACGACGTGTGTACTGGGGCCGACCTGGGAAGCGGTTTGCGCCGCTTGCAGGACAAGTCGCTGATCTGCTTCGACCAGACGGCGAGCGAGCGGCCCTATCGCCTGCTGATTCCGCTGCGCGAGTACGCCCGCGACTGTCTTGGCCCGCCGACGGGCGCGGTGCGCCGGCGGTTCATCGCGGCCTTTACGCGGAAAGCCCAAAGCCTGCGCGATGCCTACTATGACAACGATGAGGGGCGCGCTTTAAGCGGCATGCGGGCCGATCTAGATAATTTTCGCGCTGCCTGGATGCTGGCGTGCGAGGATGGCGAGCCGCAGATCATCGCCGACCTGGGAATGGCAGTCACCTTTTTTGCCCCCCTGCTGCCGCGCGCGACGAACCTGGAAGCCTGGCTGGACACCACCCTGAGCGCCCTGCGGCGGCTCAACGATACCTACCGCATCGGCAAACTGTTGAACACGCGGGCGCGGCTGGCCAGCACGCGCGGCGCGTTTGTGCAGGCCGTGCAGTTTCAGTCCCAGGCGCTGGAATGCTTGCTGCCCTGCGGCGCTCCTGGCGAGGTCGCCGATCTGCACAGCACGCTGGCCTTTTTCGCCCTGCGCGCTCAAAACTATGCCCTGGCCGAGACCCATGCCCGCCAGGGCATCGAATGGGCGCGCAAAGCCGACGATGGCGGTTCGGAGGCAATGGCGCTGTATGTGCTGGCCTGCGTGCTCACGCCAAGCGATCTGGAGCAGGCGACGAAGATGGCTGAGCGCAGCCTGGCGCTGTTTCAAAGTCAAAACCAGTCGCGCGGTATCGCCCATGCCAGCCTCGCCCTCGCCGCCATTGCGGAAGCGCAGGCTAATCTCGCTCTGGCCGAAGCGCGCTACCGCACGGCCGTGCGCCTGTGTTGGGAGAAAAGGGAGGAGGTGCAACTGGCTCGCTGCCTGGAAGCGCTCGCCAGGTTCTATGCGCGCTGCGGGGTCCTGACCTTAGCCGATGAACTGCTGACTGCCGCCGCTCATGCTCAGAGGACGCTTGGGATGCCGGAGACGGCCTCTCTCGCTTTGCCAGAAGCAGCGCATGCCCCATTAGAGGGCGAGCCGCCGACACTCGACCATGCTGTAGAATACGTCCTATCGGCGCCACCGGCGTTTCCATGAGGCTTCTGAGACCGCGAAAAGGAGGATACCAATGAATACGATTGCAACAGCTTACCCTCGAGGCGACCTTGCGGGCAGGTTCGGATTTCCGGTGTATACCATTCTCTTCCAGGTGCCTGGTATTGACGATCTGCGACAGGCTCCGCAGCTTCATTTCCAGGATCTGACCGAGGCCATCGGACATGACGGTCAAACCCGATTCTTTCACATCATGTATGACTACGACACGGATCGCGCCGCGCGCGTAGTAGAACTGATGGCCAGAAACTTTGCTGGGTTCTATGCCCAGTTGCTCGAGGCGCAAACCGAGGACGGAGAGACAAACGTTTTATGCCTGCCGGATCTCAACGACTCTCTAAGAGACTCCATGGAGCTGGTTGAGGTGAACTTGCGGGCCTCGAGATTTACGAACCCGTGCATCTTTCCCGGTGCCTGCCCTTGCAGCGCCATGATACTCACTCCGGCCCCAGACTGGAGCGTATCCTGTCCTATCGGCTGTCACTTTAACTGTGTCAACCACAACCTCCCGCTGTAAGCAGACCATCTTATCCGTCCGTTAGGATGGCGCCGACACGACCCATTTCACGGCGCGTGTCGGCGCCATTCGCATTTCCCGCAACGCAATCCCATCCAACAAAGGAGGAACAGAGCGCTATGCCAGCTAGAGCTTATTACCGAAAAGACCTGATGGAGAGGATGAGTTCGCAATTCCCGATCTGGACCATCCTCATTGATACGGGCGAAGATGAGAATCACACAAAATTCCCTCAACTGCACTTCCAGGATTTGACCGCAGCTATCCATCATGATGGCAAAACGCGGCTCTTCCACATCATGTACGACCATAACCTGAATCAGGCTAAGAAGATACTTGGCTACATGGAGAAGGATTTTCCTGGCCTCTATTCGCAACTGTTGGACGCAGAAACAGAATACGGAGCGACAAACGTGCTCAACCTGCCGGATATTCCAACAGCAGGCTCGGTTCTAAAAAAGTCCATGAAATTGATCCAGGGCACTATAAATAAGATTCGGCGAGATTACCTGGATAGTGGTTTAGAGCCAGGTACGATACCCTGTAGCACGTGTATGCTGACCCCCTCGCCAGAGTCAAACCTATCGGTTGCGCTGGGAGCGCACACCGGTGATGAGGACGGCGACCATAATCTAAAATTCGATGACGAGGAGAATCCGCCCGCTGGCGGTAGGGAAGGCGCTCAGGGAAAGCCTGGACGGTAGCTGCTGCGAGCGGAATGGGGCCTCTTTGCGGGCTATGGGAATTGCCGCCCATAGCCCGTCTTTTCGCCAGGCTATATCTTATCGGCCTGCCGGACGGCGCGGATGAAGGCTCTCAGCTTCGCGTGGTCTTTGCGGCCTGGCGCAGCCTCCACGCCGCTGGAAACGTCCACGGCGTAGGGGCGCACGGCGGCGACGGCCTCGGCGACGTTCTCCGGCGTAAGACCGCCCGCGAGGAGGACGGGCAGGCCGAAGCGCGCCTTCGCCTCCTTTGCCAGTTCCCAGTTGAAGGTCTCGCCGGAGCCGCCCAGCTTGTCCTTGTGATAGGCGTCCAGCAGCAGGGCGTGCGGCTGCTCCTGCGCGAGCGCGGCGGCGATCTCGTCGAGGCTGGCCGCATCCTGGATACGGAAGGCGCGCACCAGCCGCTTGCCGGAGCGCGGGAGCGCCGGCGCGCTGTGCGCGTAGTACTGGAGCGTATCGAAGTCGGGGCCGGAGACGTCCTGCGCGGCATCGGCGCAGACGGCCACCCGCGCGACGAACGGCGGCAGGAGCGCAGGGATCTTCCGCGCCTCCGGGTTATCGCCGATATAGCGGGGCGTCTGAGGCACGAAGATGAATCCGAGCGCGTCCGCGCCATAGTCTACAGCGGCGCGGGCGTCCTCCAGATTGGTAATTCCGCAAATTTTGATACGTGTTCGAGTTTCCGACATTTCTGTTGAATTCGTAGATGGGTGAGAAAGGCAGGAACCAATCTCTGATAATACGCGCCATTCCTCCTAGACTTTCCCGCTAACTTCCCAGATCGGCAGCCTTCGTGAAGAGGGACACCTGGAAATAAAGATCACGGGGTAAGCAGGCGGCGGAAGCCTTCCTGCTCCAAATGATGGTCTGTAGTAAGAGCATCCGTGAAACCAAAGTGGCGCATGAGAACAAAGCTTACAGCATCACATAGAGAATAGTCCTTATCGGGGCGCTGCTCAAGAAGCCTCATCCCTTCTCGATGATGCCCTTCGTCTACCCATACCACCGTAACACGAGGATGCACCAACAGCGCGTTCAGAAAAACAAGAACCGGAGCACGAGGCAGCCCTCGCGCCTGAGCCAAGGCAACAAACTCCGCAAGCACATAGCTGTAGACTACCTTGCGCCTGCGCCCTCGAAACAGCCTCACCGCTCGCTCATGGTCGTGCTCTTTGTCATTGTGATAGGCAGGAAGCCCGGAGGTATCCAGAAGCATCAGGGCTTCTTCCCATTCACAGGGGCACGGGGAGCGCCATACGCGCGGGCCAGGTCCGCGTCAATCCCCTCGTTATCGGTCCCTGTTGGGTATCCCAAGGAAACAATCGTCTTCTCCAGGGCCGCATCCGCAGCGGCAATCCCTTCGTCGGAGAACTCGTGCTCGTCCTCTCCTTCCGGAACAATCGTCACTTTATAGCGCCTCCGCTTGGGGAGCGAACTGATATGCTGGGTAAGTTCCTCCGGTGTGCCTTCAAAAACGTGGGGCTGTGCCATCTTCTTTTCTCCCTCTGGCTGCATACTCCTCCCATTATAACACAGCGATCTTACACTCGATAAAGCAGGGGACGCTCGGCGCTCCCCTGAAACCCCTAGCCAGCGCAGCCCCCGCTTTTCATTAGGAGTCCATCATCGCAAATCAACGTCTGCCATCGTCGGCCATCTTGAGCTTGTGCAAGAAAGGGAGGTGGGGTCAGGCCGTATCCGGCCTACTCGCCCTTTCTGCTCAGATAGTGTTTGAGGGCGGTTTTGATCTCTTCTATCTGGGCGGGCTGGACGTGCTCGCTACGCCAACGATCAGCGAGGTGAGAAGGCAAGTCATCCTCCGAGAAGGCAAAATAGAGAGCGCGCTGGTCTGCCCACTGCTTTTTAGGATACCGTTTTTTCATCTGCTCCCACCCGCGTACGAGAACCCGCTGGGCTGCGTCCCGCTGGCCTTCGCGCTCAAGGTAGCGGGCAAACCGTTTGTACGCAGCGTAGTTAACTCAAGTTGCTACCTTGCCTCTTCGAGAAAGCAAACGGTGATGCAAAAGCCGGTTTCCAGAGCGATTCTCTCTCAAACGTGTTCCTAGGTAGCAACTTGGGTTAGTTATTCGGCTCCAGTGCCAGCGCAATGCCTGCTTCGATCCAGGCTCGCTCCCGTTCCCAGTCGTTCAAAGCAGGCCGACGCGAAATTGCGAGCACTCCATTCCGTCTGGAAGGTAACGATCAGATCGTCGAAACATCTACGCGCTGCATCATTATCTCCGCCTCAAGATGATCGCGAACGGCGGTCATAGCATCGAACAGAGAATATTGATCCATTCTCGCCTCTACAAAAGCCGGCCGGCTCTCGACCTTAATTCGAGTCACGGATTCCGCCTATATCTCGTCCGAGCCCTAGGCCAGCACCTTCCGATGTTTCTGAGCGGGAAGCTCTGCGAACTTTTTGCCGGTATCCTTCGACAGGTTGGCATCCCCGAAATCGGCAATGCCTATGTAGTCCTTGAGAGCCTCCGCAAGGCTCTGCCCCTTGAGCGAGTTCTCTGGAGGGGAAGCTTTCTGGGCAGGCAGGTGAATAAGCCGGAAGCGCTCTTGTGGGGCTTGCTTCAGATAGTCTTGCAACTCCTCGCCGGTTCCTTCAATCATCTTGGGCAGTGCCATGTGCCTGGCCTCCAGTTCCATTGCTGCATTATAGCATGGCTTGCGGCATGTATTAAAAGATAGTGCCCGCGTAGGCGGGCACCAGGCCGCAGGCCCCACAGCGGCAGGGTTCAGCCTGCCGGGCTTGCCAACCGTCCGTCGCCGAGAGAAGCCAGGCGCGCTTGGCCGCTACCACTGCCTCTGCTTCCCTGCCGGGCTGGCGGACAAAACACCGTTGACAAGGTCAATGCGCCTGCGCTATACTGAGACGTTTCTCGCGCCTCTTTATACCGGGAAGGGAGACCGGGGCGGCAGGAAGTAAGGAGATTCGGGGTAAAATGGCGGTTCAGCACGAATTGAAGCTTTTTGCCGGGCCGGGCAATCCCGCGCTGGCGCAGGCTGTGGCCGATTGGCTGGACGTGCCGCTCGGCAAAATGCTCTATAGTCAGTTTGCCGATGGCGAAAACTACGTGCGGTTTGAAGAGAGCGTGCGCGGCACCGACGCCTATATCCTGCAGCCGACCTGCCCGCCGGTGGATACCAACCTGGTCGTGCTGCTCGAAGCCATTGATGCGCTGCGGCGTGCCTCAGCATGGCGCATCACGCCCGTGATCCCTTACTACGGCTACGCGCGCCAGGAAAAGAAAGACAAGCCGCGCGAGCCCATTACCGCCAAACTTATCGCCGACATCATCACGGTGGCGGGCGCCAATCGTGTCATGTGCCTCGACCTGCACGCCGATGCCATCCAGGGGTTCTTCAATATTCCGGTGGACCACCTGACCGCTCTCAACCTGTTCGTGGACTACTTCGAGCAGAAAATGCAGGACGGCCTGCAAAACGTGGTCGTCGTCTCCCCCGATGAGGGCCGCGTCAAGAAAGTCCGCAAGGTAGTGGTCGCGCTCAAGGCCCCGTTAGCCGTCGGCTATAAGCACCATCCCAGCCACATGGTCTCCGAGGTGACGCACCTGGCCGGCGACGTGCGCGGCAAAACCCCTATCATCGTCGAAGATATGATCACCACCGGTGGCAGCATTCTCCAGGCGGTGGATGCCCTGCTCGAACACGGCTGCAACCCCCAGATCCACATCGCCGCCACGCATGGCGTCTTCGCCCGCGACGCCCTGGAGCGGCTTTGCTCCCGGCCTGAGATCGCCGAGCTCGTCGTCACCGATTCCATCCCGCTGCCGCAGGCCCAACGCCACCCCAAGATCACCGTTCTCTCTGTCGCGTCTCTCTTTGGCGAGGCCATCCACCGTGCCAACAGCGACCTCTCGATCACATCCCTCTTCGATTGATAGACATCGCAAGGGAATAGGTTCCAGGAGGCAGGCTCTACTGCGGCTTCTCGATCCTATCCCTCCTCGATGGATAGACCTCAGAACCCTCAGAAACTTCAGAACCCTCAGCACCTCTTGATCCCATCCCTCTTGGAAGAATAGGACGATGATCTCTCAAGCGCGGATGTCCAGGCGGCTTCCGACAGAGCTGACCGTCGGCAGCAGCGTATCCACCAGATTCCTATCCGATTCCATTGCCTTCTTCAGCAGTTTGGCCGCTACCTCCGGGTTCTGGTCGGCGGCGCGCAAGAGGTTGGCGGTCATACCCGCCGAAGCGGTCTGTAAAGCGTTTACATCCATGTTCGTTGTTCTCCGGTTGTTGAATTGGAATAGCGGCTTAGGAGCGCTGCTGTAGACTGACCGTTAGCTCGATCTCGCCCAGCCCGAGGCAGATCGGCACGACCAGCGCCGGAATATTCAGCGTTGAGATCTTGACGTTGGTGCCCCGCACGATGGAAGGCGGCGTAATATCGCAAATGTAGCCGGCCTCCGAGAGTAGCGCCATCGCGTTGCCGGTTATCATATTGCCTAGTTCCGCAATGGCGCTGGCCGCCAGTTGATCAAACGTGCGAATCTGCTGGCCTAGCATCTGGGAGGCGATCCTGTCGGCCGTAATCAGGCTCATCCCATAGATAGCCTGGCCTTCCACCATGCCCGTCACGCCCGTTATAATATTGCACTGTTGGGAGGTGAAGACGCAGGGCCGCATCGCCAACGGTCCCTTCTCCGCCTTTATATTCAGCGCCGTCTCGATCACGCTGAACGCGGCGGTGATAAAGGGATTGACATACTCTACTTTCATCTCTGTGCTCGATTCTCCCTATCGGCCTTATCCGATTAGCTTCTGGACGGCCTCCAGGACTTTGTCCGGCTGGAACGGCTTGACGATAAAGTCCTTGGCCCCGGCGGCCACGGCCTCCATCACCATGTTCTTCTGTCCCATCGCCGTGCACATAATGATATTGGCGCTTGGATCGCGCTTCTTGATCTCGCGGACGGCCGTGATGCCATCCATCTCCGGCATGGTGATATCCATCGTCACCAGGTCGGGCTTGATCTGCAGATAAAGGTCAACGGACTCTTTGCCGTTGGCAGCTTCCCCAACGACCTCATAACCGCCCTTAGTCAAAATGTTTTTCAGCGTAATTCGCATGAAGAGGGCATCGTCGGTAATCAAAACGCGCTTTGGCATCGCTGGTATTGCCTCCTGTCCCCGTTCGCATGGACTGCGAACCGCTCCCGCTCCTTTCGTTCCTCTCTCCGAGAGCAGTTCTAGTATCGTCACAATTGCTTGTAATCTCTAGTGCAGATTGGCCCCGGCGGCACAGCCTATTCTTGCTCGCGGCGCCGATAGAAGAAGGGCAGCGGCGAATCGAAGCCGATCGCGCGGGCATTAAAGATGCGCTCCGTCCCACCGACGAACAGGACGCCCCCGGGACGGAGCGCCTGCCAGAATCGCGCATAGAGCCGCTCTTTGGCCGGGTCCGTAAAATAGATGACCACGTTACGGCAGCAGATCAGGTCATAGCCGGTCTCAAAGCGGTCGGCCAGCAGGTTATGCGCTCGGAAGGTGACGCGCGCCCGCACCGCCGGTTTGACCTGATAGGCCGGTTCCAGGGCGGCAGCGGACGGCGCCGCGCCAGGCTGGAGGGGAAGAAAGTAACGCTCCAGCGTCGCCGCATCCAGGTTCTTGACGTCCGACGCATGGAACAATCCCTCTTTCGCCCGAGCCAGAATTTTATGATCCAGGTCGGTGGCGTGGATGGTATGCGCTGCGCCGGGAGCCAATTGGTCGAGCAGGATAGCCAGGGAGTAAGGCTCCGCCCCATAGGAGCAGCCGGCGCTCCAGACCTTTAGAGGGCGCTTGCCGGCCAGCATCGGAGGCAGAATCTTCTCCCGCATCTCCTGCCACTTTTCCGGGTTGCGGAAAAGCTCCGAGACGTTGATGGTCATCCGGTCCAGGAACGCGGCGAACTCTTGTGGATTGCCCTCGATCAGTTGGTAATACTCCACGAAGTCGCGCGCTTTGGCCCGCTCGACCATATTGAGCAGGCGGCGGTGCATCTGCTGCTGCTTGTAGAGATTAAGATCAATGCCCGTCTTCTGGAAGACGCGCGCTTTGAACTCGCGATAGTCCGCCGTTTCCGTAAATCCTGACTCCGTCATCGGCGTGGGACCAGAAAGGTTGTGATCTGCTGCGTAGGAATTCATAGATTGAGGGCCCCCTTATCTCTGCGCGGCCAGGAGGTGATCTGGCGGACAATGGCCGCCGCCATGTCCGGCAGGGGAACGACCTGGGCGAGCGCCCCGGTCTCGTAGGCGGCGCGCGGCATTCCGTAGATAATGCTGGTGGCCTCGTCCTGAGCCAGGCAGAGGCCGCCTGCGGCATGGATGGCCTTAACGCCCAGGGCGCCATCGCAGCCCATGCCCGTCAGGACAACGCCGAGCACGCGCGGGCCAAAGCGCGCGGCGGCCGAGCGCATCATCACATCGGCGGCAGGACGCACGCCCCACAACGGCGGATCATCGTTGAGGGCGACGCGCCCCTGCGCATCCAGCTCCAGATGGCGCCCGCCCGGCGCGAGCAGCACAACGCCGCGTTCCGGCCTCTCGCCTGCCTGGGCCTCGCGCACCGTCAACGCGCAGGCGCTATCCAGGCGCGCGGCCAGAGAGCGGGTGAAGTTGGCCGGAAGGTGCTGCACCATCAGATAGGCGGCGTTGAGATCCGCAGGCAAGTGCGGCAGAATGGCCTCCAGCGCCGCCGGGCCTCCCGTCGAGGAAGCGATGGCGACCACGACCGTATCGGCATTCAGCTCATGTTCATGACGGGGGGAACAGGCGCGCGATCCAGGCGCCGCTGCCGCGTTCCCAGGCCCCAGAAGAGAGTCTTGCGGTCGGAACCACGATGCCGAAGAAGGGGCCGTCGGTAGGGTCTTGGCAGAGGGCGGGGACGCGCTACGCCCGACGAGCCCGGCCAGGCCGCACCGGTGCGCCTTGGCTGCTGCGCGCGTCTTGGCAATAAGCTCCTCCCCGACCGTTTCCATATTCAGGCTGATAGCCCCGGAGGGCTTGCAGACAAAATCCACCGCGCCCCGCTGCAGGCAGGCGATGGTCTTGTCCGCGCCTTCCGAGGTCTGGCTGGAGACCATCACGACGGGCGTGGGACGCAGGCGCATCAGCGCCTCCAGAAATGCCATGCCGTCCATGCGCGGCATCTCCAGATCCAGAGTGATCACGTCCGGCTGTAGTTCCGGCACCTTCGCCAGCGCGTCTTCGCCGTCTCGGGCTGTGGCGACGACCTCGATGCCCGGCGCCGAAGCCAGGATGCTAGAGACCACCTTGCGCATGAAGGCCGAGTCATCCACGACCAGAACACGCACTGTAGCGGCGCCCGGGTTGGGCGAATAGGGTTCGCTTTTGCTCCATGAGCTAGGCACGATAGGAAGCACCTCCTGGTTAGCCCTTGCCGGCGCTGGGCGCATCGAGCAGGGCCTCCGCGCTAAAGAGAGGCTGGGCCTGCGCGATGCGGTGCACCAGACGCGCCAGCACCCGCTCGATGTCCTGAGCGTTCAGCCCCAGCGTCTCCAGCGCGCAATCGCTGAGCCTGGCGTGCAGCCCATCGGCGCCCAGACCGACGCCCGCCAGCAGGCAGAGGATATTGGCAATATGCACCAGGGCCGTCAGCGGCGCGACCTGGCCGTTCTGCATCGGCTGATGGTGGCAGGCGATGGCCTGCTCCAGCGGCGCCGGCAGGTTCCACCGGGCCGCGATGCGCCCGCCCACCTCCGCATGGTCAAACCCCAGCACCGCCCGCTCCGCCTCCAGAAAAGTCAGGTTCTCGGTCTCCACGCGCTGCTGGATCAGGGCTATCGCGTCGCGGACATGCACTCCCAGGACAACCTTGCCGATGTCGTGAAGCAGCCCGGCGACGAACGCCTCCTCCTTTTCCGGATAGTGGGCGACTTCGGCCAGCATCTGAGCGGCCAGAGCGCAGGCCAGCGAGTGCCGCCACAGGTCGCCGCGTCCCAGCTCATAGCCGGCCACCTCTTTGCTCAGGGTGTTGTGGGTGGCGGCGGCAATCGCCATGTTGCGCACCGTCCGCATCCCCAGCAGGATCACGGCATCGCTGACGGTGCCGACGGCGCGCGGCAGGCCGTAATAGGCGGAGTTGGCCAGTTTCAGTATGCGCGCCGCCAGGCTCTGGTCGGTGCTGATGACGCTGGCGACGTCGCGGGCGGAAACGCCTTCGTCGTTGGTCATCCGCATGATCTGGAGGACGGCAGAGGGCAGCGCGGGCAGGTGGCGTACCGCCTCGACGATGCTCTCCAGCGTGACGCGCGCGCCCTGCGCCGGCCCCTGTGGACTGCCAGCGCCCGCTGCCTGCCGGAGCCGTCGCGCGGTCTCGGAAGAGCGGGCTCTTGCCTCCGCCTCAATTATCCTATGCGATCGCTGCTCCATGCGTTTCGTCTCGCTTCTTGCTCAAATACCGCTCTCTTTTCTGCATCCCTGACGGGACCCGGCCCTGTTTTGCCGGGCGGTCCGGCAGCGGCGGGGGAACCGGGGATGCGGATGCTGCCTGCGCCCGGCATGCCGGCAGGTACCTCGCGATCGGCCAGCGATACTAGTTCTCGCTCGCCCTGCCCGATGGTCTTGACCCGGACGCAGCCGTTGGCATACAGATTTACCGTGCGCCCCACGGAGCCGCCCAGATCGGCCGCCAGAATACAGAGGTTGCGCTTGCTCAGTTCGGCCTGCACGGCGGCGGCGTTGCGTGAGCCGATCTCCAGGCGTGTCCCCTGGCCGCCGCTCGCGAACAGCTGCGCTCCGCCGGCCAGCGCCACCCGAATGCGCTCGACCACCGCGCCCAGCTTGATCATTTCCTGTAGGAGCAGCGGGATCGCCGTGTCCGCGAACTTGCCCGGGCTCGGCTCATGGCCGGCGCTGTTGGGCAGAACGACGTGGGCCAGCCCCGCCACGCGCGCCTGCGCGTCATAGGCGCAGACGCCGATGCAGGAGCCAAGCCCCAGCGCTATCAGGACGTCCTCGGGCGACCGGGTGACCTTGACCTCGGCCATGCCCACCATCAGCGCTTCTCCCATTTACCCGTCCATCCGCAAGGCGTCGAGCAAGGCAGCATGACTGCCGGGCTCAGGAACATAGATGAAGAAGCCATCTAGCACGCCGCGCTCTTCCTGGAGGCGCGTGACAATGGTAATGGCCCTGTCCTCCGCCGAAGCGAACGTCGAGGCAATGGTGGATAGGATGGCCGCCGTCATGTCCATGGCGAGGGCCGGGGGAGCAACAGCCAGAGAAAGTCCGGTCAGCTCGCAGAGGGCGACGAGATACGAGGAGGCCATGATATTGCCGACCTCCATCAGCGCAGAGCGCTCTAGCTCCTCCAGCGCGGCGGTCGTGCCGAGGGAACGTCCCAGCAGCCTATCGGCCAGGCGCAGGGCGTCGGTTTCCGGCAGCAGAAACGCCACATGGCCCGGCGCGGCGCCCATTACGGGCATATAGATCCCGACGCTCAGCGCCTCCGGCCCGCCGGCCATCTGCGTAAATTGACTGAGCGAGACGAGGCCTACCTGCGGCACGGACATAGCCACCGTCTGATCCAGCATCGCCGCCAGGGCGGTCATCGCATTGCCGGCGCCGATGTTGCCTATCTCGCGCAGCGTATCCAGAGAGATAGCATTCAGGTTCTCTGTTGTCGGGGACATAACGGTCTCCTCTCACCTCGCGCTCATTATCGGGGCAGCCGCCCGGTTCCCTCAGGGCCATAGCCCGCGCGCCTCCGACAAACGGCGAATTCCCCGTATTCTGCACAGGCTAGTTCCTATGGAAACAGAGCGGCATGGCGTTCAGGCGATACTAGCAAAGTTACAAGGGGTCAGAAACAGTGGCAAGAAGAAGTGCGAGTGAGGGAAAATGGAGATGGATATAGATGGCACAGACTTATCCGGGCGCGCTGTCATCTATATAGCGGCTTGTCTACCGGCGATAAAGGTCATACCGAAGTGCCAGTTTTGTGACTCTGTGAAAGATAGGTTTGCATGACCACCGGGAAAATCATTATAACATACCCCTGCTAAGAATACTATCTTGTACTTTCATCTACGTGAAATCTCGGTATTTTGTCGAATGAAAAGTATGTTGTGTACCTTTTGATGGCAGCAGGAGAGGGGCCGGGGGTGAGGGCCTGATCGGCCAGGTACGGCTCGTCTCTCTAAAGTTCTCCTGCCTGCCACCCGATATTTTTACCGGGACTTGCTTTTTGTCCGGAGACGGCGCGGAGTGCCGTTCTCGTGCCCCACAGGACCTATTCCACACTTTCTCTGCTTGCCTGAGCTAGATCAGGATAGGACGGCATACTGCCATGATCGCTACCGACGCTTCCGACCGAATTCCAGCCGCCCATGCCCTCTTCATGAAGGAGGACGATGAGTCCGTCTGGGCCGGCGCGCTGCCGGTGCGCTGGGGAACGGGCCGCCGTCTCGTGCCGCTGACCAACTTTGTCGGGCGCAACTATCCCACCGGCGAAGAGGAGCTGATGACCCGGCTGCTTGGCATTCTGCCAGGCGAGCGCGTGCTGGAAATCGGCGGCAGCGGCAAGCCGTTTGCGCGGGCGGATGCGGTTGCCGGCCCTGGCGCCCAGGCCGGGCGCGCGGGCGTTCCCTGTCCCATCGAGGCGCTGCCCTTTGCGGAGGGTGAATTTGACCTGGCCTACTGTGTTTCGGCTCTGGAGCGTGCCCTCGATCCTGCCACCGCCTGCCGGGAGATGATGCGCGTGGCCCGGCGCGGCTTTGTCGAAACTCCCAGCCCGGTAGCCGAGTACCTGGGCGGCGACCCAGCGAGCCGCTGGCTGGTCTGGGTGGAGCGGCTGCCCGGCACGGAGCCGACGCTGGTCTTTCGCCGTAAGCCGTTCCGCCGCGCTCCCTTCCGCCATGCGCTCCGTCCCCGCTGGCACACGGACGAGGATTTTCGGTTTCGCTGGGAGCGGCAGTTCCGCAACCTGATGTACACGCAGTTTGCCTGGGAGGGGACGTTCGCCTTCCGCGTGGAGGACGATCCGGACGGCTTTGATTACGAGGTTCCGGCGCAGGCGGCGGAAGCGCACCTGGATTCCGCGCTGAACGGGCTGCGCTTTGGCGGCATTCCGGGAATCGGCCTGCTTGCCGATGTTGATCGGGCGGTCGTCCTCTGTCCAGACTGGGCCATCGCCCACAACACGCGCGGCTGCGCGCTCTGGCAGATGGGCCGGAAAGAGGAGGCCCTGGCGGCCTTTGCGGAGGCGGGCCGCCTGGAGCCGGAGCGCCGCGAATACGCCTATAACGCGCGGCTGCGCGCGAGCGCCGTCGGCAGCGCGTCCGCTCCCTATCTGGTGCTGCTGCCGCCGCCGCGCGAGGATCAGGAAGACATCGAGTCCAACTTCGCGGGCAAGGTCTACTATGCGTTCGTCAGCTTTGACGACCGGCTGGCGCAGGACATGGCTATCCGGCCCGGCGAGCGCGTGCTGGATGTCGGCGGCGGGCAGCGGCCCCTCCGACGCGCTGACGTGAGCGTAGATTTTGATGTCTTCGAGGGGCTGCACCGGCAGGGTCAGGCCATCAGCCGCGAGAAGCCGTTGGTCTGCGGCGATGTGCAGCGGCTGCCGTTCCGCGACCGGGCGTTCGACGTGGCCTGCTGCCGCATGGTGCTGGAGCACGTTCCAGACCCCGCCGCCGCCTGCCGGGAATTGCAGCGGGTGGCCCGGCGCGGCTTTCTGGAGACGCCCAACACCTTCTGGGAGAGCTTCTACGGCCACCCGACGCACCGCTGGCTGATCGAGTGGGAGGCGCCGACGCGTACGCTGGTCTTCCGCCGCAAGCCCTTCGACGCCATCCCCTTCAAGAGCGCGATAGTGCCTCTGCTCTACACCCAGCGCGACGTGCAGCGCGCCTTCGAGATCACTTTCCGCAACATTACGACCGTCCAGGTCACCTGGGATGAGGCGCATCCGTTCTCCGTGCGCGTGGAGGACGATCCGGAATGCCCCTATGACTACCTGGGCCGCCCGGAGGATGCGACGCGCGGCAGCCTCAACTATGCGCGCGATCTGCTGGAGTCGGGGCTGGCGCCCGTCGCCGTCGCGGAGGCCGAGGACGCCCTGCGCCATGCGCCCAACCGGGAGCTGCGCGCGGAGGCCCTGCATCTGCGCCTGCGTATCGCCCAGACGATGGGCGACGCCGCCACCGCCGAAAAGCTGCGCGCCCGGTTGCGGGAAGAGCAAACGGGGAGCATTCCCTCCGGACCGCCGACCCCCGATTGCCGGCTGCCCGCTCCTCTGATCTGGCAGGCGCCGCTGCGCGATCCGAGCGGCTACGCGGACGAGGCACGGCATTTCCTGTTCGCGCTGGAGGAGGCCGGAATCGAGGTGGCGGCGCGGCCCATCAAGTGGAGCGAGAAGATAGCCGTCCTGCCTGCCGAGCGGGAGCGAATCCTACAGTGGCAGATGGCGCGGCCCCTCCCGAAGGGAGCCATCCACGTCTGCCATATCCTGGCGCCCTATTTCCAGCGCCTCCCGGAGGTTCGCGCCAACGTAGGCCGCACGATGTTCGAGACCGACCGCCTGCCGGCGGGCTGGGCGGCGGCGTGCAGCCAGATGGATGCCGTCTGGGTGCCCGGCGAGTTCAACCGGGAGACGTTCGCGCGGGCGGGCGTGCCGCCGGAGAAGCTGCGCATCGTGCCGGGCGCGATTGACCTCAAGCCCTACGATCCGGCGTGCCCGCCGCTCAGGATCAACGGCGCGCGCGGCTTCAACTTCCTGTCGGTATTCGACTGGACGCTGCGCAAGGGCTGGGACGTGCTGATCCGCGCGTTTGTGGAGGAGTTCCGGCCTGACGAGGATGTCGCGCTCCTCATCAAGACCCATTCCTCGCTGGGCTACACCATCGGCCAGATCGCCGATACGGTGGCCGCTTTCCTGACCGACACCCTGGGCCGCGACCCCAATCGCATTCCCGACATCATCTTCCAGGACGCTAACATTCCGGATGCGCGCATGCCCAACCTCTATCGCGCCGCCGATTGTTACGTGATGCCCACGCGCGGGGAGGGATGGGGACGTCCCTTCATGGAGGCGATGGCGCTGGGCCTGCCGGTTATTGCTACGGGCTGGAGCGGACAGACCGCCTTCATGAACGCGGAGAACAGCCTGCTGCTGGATTACGAGTTGGTGGATGTGCCGGAGATCGCCTGGCGCGAGACGCCGACGTACCGAGGCCATCGCTGGGCGGAGCCGTCGGTGGCGCACCTGCGCGCCCTGATGCGCCGGGCGTTTGCGGATCGGGAGGGAGGCCGCGAGATCGGGCAGCGCGCCCGCGCCGACCTGGAGGCCCATTTCACCTATCCTGCCGTCGCCCAGATCCTCGCAGAGGAGCTGCAACACTTGGCCTGATAACCTTCGCCCAGTAGACCTCACCCCCGGCCCCTCTCCTTCTAAAGGAGAGGGGAGGGTCAAGGTTGGCTTCTGCTCCCCCTTCTCCCTTGCAGGGAGAAGGGCCGGGGATGAGGGTGCCCCTACACCCTACACCCTATACCCTACACCCTACGCAAGGGGTTAGGTAAACCATCATGCGCGTACTCGTCGGACATACCAACCAGATGCCGGAAATCCTACTCCACCGTCCGCTGCCGGGCCGGGAGAATTGTCAGGACGCTATCCTCGCCTTCGGCAACGGCTACCAGCAGGTCACTCACGAGCCGGGCATGGCCTGGGCCGACCTTCTGGCACGCTGTCCCGCCGGATGGAAGCCGGATGTCTATATCCACTGGAGCCTGGAGTACAACGCCGTTCCCGATGGGATCGAGCACGCCGACTGCCTGACGGTCGGCGTCGTGGGGGACTGGAACCTGGGCGGGCAGGCGTTGCACGCTATCGGCGGCGCCTTCGACGCCCTGTTTGCCGACCGCAACGGCTGCGAATTGCTGCGCCGCGCCGGGTTCTCCAACGTCCATTACGCGCCGCTCTGGGCCTTTAATCCGAGCCAGCACCGCCGTCTGCCGGGCGTTGAGCGCGACATTGACGTGCTGATGATCGGGAACTTTAACCATGCGGTGCAGCGGGAGCGGGCGCGCTGGCTGGCCCGCGCCGCCAGGCTTTCGCGCAAGCACCGCGTCGTGCTGACCAGCGGCATCTTTGGCGAAGAGTACGTGCGGGCGATGAACCGCGCCAAAATCGTCTTCAACCGCAGCATCCGAGGCGAGATCAATATGCGGGCGTATGAAGCTCCCGCCTGCGGCGCACTGCTCTTCTACGAGGCGGAGAACGCCGAGATCCGCGCGCTGTTTACCGATAGGGAGCACTGTGTTCTTTACGATACAAGCAACCTGGAAGCGCTGCTCGACTACTACCTCGCGCCCGAGAACGCGGCGGAGCGGGAGCGCATCGCGGAGGCGGGCTGGCGGCGCGTTCAGGATCATACCTATGCGCACCATTTCGCCCAGATGCTCAGCACGCTGGAGCCGCTGATCGCCGCCAAACGCGCGCAGGCTGCCGGCAGCGCGCCGCGCGCCTTCTGCCAGCTTTCCGTCGAGGAGCGGCGAGCGCGCCGGGCCGCGCAGTGGCTCCTCTCCTCAGACCGGCGCGTCTATCCAAAAGTAGTGGCGCTTTTGGCTCCTCCTTCCGAAACGAGAGACCAATGGAAGGCGGAGCCTGAATCCGCCAACCAGCAGGCCGTCCTGTATGGCGAGTGGGCTAACTGCCTGCCGCCTTCGCCGGAGCGGGAAGCCCGCTTACAGCAGGCGATTGCCTCGGCGCAGCGCGCCCTGGAAATCGCGCCGAATTACCTGTTGGCGCGAGCAAACCTGGGATTTCTCTATCTCGTCTGGGGCCGGGCAGCCGAAGGGGAGGCGGCGCTGCGAGATGTAGCCGGGGCGCTGGAAACAGAGAACGTCGAGGCGGCGCAGCTGCGGGGCGTCTACTTCCCGCGCCGCTTTGAAACGTTCGATGTGGAGGCGGAGCGCATCTGGGGGCAGTTTACGCCGGGAACGCCGGCGTGGCGCGACAAGTTTAAGACGCTGCTGGCCTGGCGCGTCCATACGGCGCTGGCCGAGACCGCCTATGCGCGCGGGGATTTTCTGCTCTCCCTGCGCCATGCCGGGCAGGCCGCCGCATGCAGGCCGGAACTGGGGGAAACGCAGTACCTCCTGGCCCGCGCGCTTCGGGCGTGCGGCCAGGTAGAGGAAGCCGTTGCCGCCTATCGCCGCGCGCTGGAGGAGGCGCCGTTCTTGCTGACGGCCTGGGAGGAGTTGGCGCAGCTCCTTCTCGATCTGGCGCGCGCCGACGAAGCCCTGGCGCTGCTGGAAGAGTGGGCGGCGCTTCTGGAGGGCTGCCCCATCTATGCGCCCGTGCGCGCCGCCTGCAACCGCCTGCGCTACCAGGCCAAGCAACTGGCCCGGCAGGCCACCGCTCCCGCGCCGCCGCTCACGCGGCTGCTCGCCTTCCCGAATTGGCAGGAACCGGCCCAATGGCAGGCGCTTGTGCGCGCCTTTGCAGCGGCCTACCGGCCCATAGACCCGGCACTGTTGATGCTGCGCGCCGACCCGCACGCGCACCCGCCCACCGAAGACCTGCTGCGCGCACTGGAAGCGTTTCTCGTCCGCGATCTGGGCCTGCCCGCTTCGGCCCTGCCCAACATTACCCTGCTCAACCAGCCGCTCGCGCCGGAAGATGCCTGGAAACTGTTTCACGTCGCCGACGCCGTGATCGTGGGCGACGCCGCCGACCTCTCGCCACAGCAGGCCGCCTACGCCGCCGCCGCCCACACCCCCCTCTGGACGCTGGAGGAGATGAGAACCCGCCGTGCTGCTTAAAACCTAACCCCCCGGTCCCCTTCCCTGCCGCGTTAGCGGCGAATTAGGGAAGGGGGCCGGGGGTGAGGACGGCTGAGCGCTCAGGTCATCAGGAGATACATCATGCCTTTACGCATCGCTTCGGGAAAGCCGGGAATCCTATGGAACGGCTCCTTTTTCGTACATCATAGTCTGGCGCTCGTCAACCGAGAACTGACGCTGGCCCTGCTCGACGACGAGACGTTTGCCAGCCGCTTCGACCTCGGCATTCAGCACTACGAGCCGCCCACCTTCGACGCGAGCGTGGACGTCCGCTTTGCCGCCCTGCAGGCGCGGGAAGACACCGTACCCCAAGACCTGCGCATCACCGTCCGCCATCGCTGGCCGCCCAATTTTGCCAGGCCGGAGACGGGAAAACTCGTGCTCATCCAGCCGTGGGAGTTCGGTTCGCTGCCGTGCGTCTGGGTGGAATCTATCGCCGCGACGGTGGATGAAGTCTGGGTGCCCTCCACTTTTGTCCGCGACACCTATCTGAGGAGCTTCGTCGTGCCGGGCGAAAAGGTCGTCGTCGTGCCCAACGGCGTCAACCCCGCCCGCTTCCATCCCGGCGTCGCGCCCTATAACTTTGCCGCAAATCCCAAGACCCGCCATCTCAAGCCGGACACGGTGAAGTTCCTGTTCGTCGGCGGCACCATCGCACGCAAGGGCATAGACGTCCTTCTCGACGCCTATGACCGCGCCTTCACTGCCCGCGATAACGTCACCCTCATCGTCAAGGACTTCGGCGCCAACAGCTTCTACGCCAACCAGGGCGCGGGCGCGCTCATCCAGGCGCTGCAAGCCAAGCCCAATGCAGCCGACATCGTCTACCTGACCGACGACATGTCCGAGGCCGAGATCGCCGCCCTCTACGCCGCCTGCGACTGTCTGGTGCATCCTTACCGTGGTGAGGGCTACGGCCTGCCCATCGCAGAGGCAATGGCCTGCGGCAAGCCGACCATCCTCACCGGCTACGGTGCCGCCCTCGACTTTGCCAACGACGCCAACGCCTATCTCATTCCCAGCACCCTCCAGCGCCTGCCCGAAAAGCAGATCAGCGGCATGGAGACGGTGGAGCACCCGTTCTGGGCTGAGCCGGACCGGGAGGCCCTGCGCGCCCTGCTCCGGCGCGTCGTGGAGAATCGGGAGGAAGCCGCCGCGAAGGGCGCGCGCGCCGCCGCCGACATCGCCGCGAAGCACACCTGGGCCGATGCCGCCCGCATCGCCGCCGACCGCTTGGCGGCCCTTTCCGAGGAGAGCGGCGCGACCGCGACGAGTTTCGCGCTCCCGATGGGTCTGGGCAACCTCGGCCTGACCGGGCTGGGCGGGCTGCGGCTGCTGGGGGACACGCCGGGACTGCGCGCCCTCGGCGATATGTACGAGGATCGCAAGCAGGCGGCCTTGCAGGAGACCCGCGCGGGCGATTGGCAGAACGCCGCCGATGAGTTGGAAGCCTGTCTGGTCGAGCGCCCGGACGATTGGGACGTAGTCAACGCGCTGGCGGTGGTCCGGTTCCGGAGGGGCGAGGTAGAGCGCGCCCACGAACTGCTGCGCAAAGGCATCGCCTCCGCGCCCAACCCGCGCGACTTCCATCATAATCTGGCGTTTATTCTGCTGGCGCAAGAGAGGCCGCAGGAGGCATTGGAACACGCGCTCGCCGCCCTGGAGTTTACGCCGGAGGAGACGGACATCCGCCGCACGGTCGAGCGAGCCGCCGAGGGCGTCCTGAAACGGGCGCGTAAAGTCCTGCGCCGCTACCCTGAAAAGCAGCGCGCGCAGGCCAAGCGCGACCCCGAATACCGGAACCTGATGGCGCTCTACCAGCGCGCCGAAGCCGCGCTCGCCTCAAAGCCGCAAGGCCAGGCTGCGGACACGCCATCTGCCCCGGATCGGCCCCGGCTCTCGCTCTGCATGATCGTCAAGAATGAGGAGCGGTTCCTGCGCAACTGCTTAGCAAGCGCGCGAGACGTGGTGGATGAGATCGTCGTCGTGGATACCGGCTCCACGGACGGCACGCTCGACATCGCCCGCGAGTTCGGCGCTAAGATCCTCTCCCATCCCTGGAACGACGACTTCTCCCAGGCGCGCAACGTCTCGCTGGAGCACGCCACCGGCGATTGGGCGCTCTGGCTGGACGCGGACGAGGAGATCGCCCCCGGCTGCCAGGAAGCCTTCCGCAAGGCCATTGAGGAGGCGCCCGCCCACATCGGCGGCTACATGGTCGAGTTCCACAACTGGCTGCAATCCACGGAGCGCCAGCCCGATTCGGAGATGGCGATCCACCATGCCTGCCGCCTGTTCCGGCGCGTGCCGGGCGTGCGCTTTGAAGGCCGCATCCACGAGCAGAATATGCGCTCGCTCCAGCAGTTGGGCTATACCTATGCCCGCCGCGAGGGGCTGGTACTCGATCACTTCGGCTACGCCGCCGAGATCATGTCCGTGCGCAACAAGCACGAGCGGTTCATCCGTATGCTCACGCGCGAGGTGGAAGAGTGCCCGGACGAGGCGTTCCGCCATTTCCACCTGTTCAACCTGGGCAACGCCTACTTCACTTTTGGCGACATGGAAAACGCCGCCTACTATCTGAGCCTGGCCGCCGAAAAGCCGGACGTGACCGAGGAGTTCACGGTCACGCTGTTTACGGAGTGGGCGACCGCGCTGCACCGGCTGGGCCGCTCCGGGGAGGGCCTGCGGGCCTGCCAGCAGGCCGACGGCCTCGGCATCCAGGAGGCGGGCATCGAGTTCGCGCGCGGTTACTGCCTGCTGCACCTGGAGCGTTATGAGGAGGCGGAGGCGGCGTTCCGCGCCGCCATCGCCTACGGCAGGGACGGAGAAAGCAAATTCGGCAAGACGGGCGACGTGGGCGTCTCCGGCTTCAAAGCCCATTACGGTCTGGCGCTGGCGCTCGTCGGGCAGGAGCGGCACGCCGAGGCGATCCCGGCCTGTCAGCAGGCCCTAGCGGAGAAGGAGACCTTCGTGGAGGCGCGCTATCTGCTCTCCATCGCGCTGGCCCAGCAGGAGCGCACGGCGGAGGCATGCCGGGAGTTGGAGACCATCCTGGCGCAATATCCCGACCATGAGGACGCCCGGCGTGACTTAGGTGCGCTGCTCTTTAACCTTCAGGATTACGCCGGAGCCTTGCCGCACCTGCGCTGGCTCATCGAGCGCCTGCCCAACGACTTCGACACGCTGACGCGCTTAGCCGTCTGCTGCGATACGCTGGGGCTGCTGGAGGAGGCGCGCGACCTCTATGAGCGCCTGCGAATTCTGGCTCCCGATTCGGCGGAAATCTGTGTCAACCTGGGCCGCGTGCTGGCCGCTTCCGGCGCGGAAGCCGCCGCCATTGACAGCTTCGCCGACGCCATCCATCTCAACCCGCGTTACGCCAACGCCTATTTCAACGCGGGAGACCTCCTCTATCAGCTTGGCGTGTACGACCGCGCCGCCGAGACGTTCCTGGCGGGCCTGGAGGTCGAACCAGAACATGCTCCGGGCTTCTTTATGCTGGGCAACTGCTACTTCCAGACGCGCGATTACGCTGCCGCCACACTCTGCTACCGTCAGGCGTTGGCGCTCGCTCCCGCGCATGCCGAGGCGCAGAACAACCTGGAACTGGCGCAAGCCCTGGCCGCGCAGGAGGCCCAACCCAACCAGGCTGCCTGACGACTCCACTCGAACGAAAGCGGAAGAAGGAAGGATGAAAAGAGCGAAGGCTTTCTTTCATCCTTCCTCTTCTGCCGTCAACGGCTTATTCGCTCAGCTCATCACATTGCTCTTCAAGCCCTGCTTCTCTAAGCCCTGCTTCTCTCAAAGATTGAAGAACAGCAGGGGCATTGCTTGCGTATCGTAAAGCCCCACAGCAGCAGACTCGTACCGCCGCCACTGCTCGTGTCATTTCTTCAGGCGTAGCAGGTTGCTTTTTGAAATAGCAGTGGCTTCCCTCGGCTGTTGGCGACTCTATAAAACCCATCAGATCAGGTGCTTCCTGTTCTGGTAAGCAGCAGATAAGGCAGTAATCCTTCTCCACATAGAAAGGGCCGGGAGCATTTTCGGCATAACGCTCGTGTTCTGGCATCTTAAAGAAAGATCGTCTGTCATTTGATCCTTCTAGCGCGCTCATCAAGCCTCTGATATTCAGCCGCAACCCCTGTGCTTTCCCTTCCTGCATTGGTGAGGTAGTTTCCAGCGACGCCTCTGGTGTGGAAGGTGCGCATGGTCAGCTAGGTGCCCGGCTCCCTGATGGAC
This sequence comes from Chthonomonadaceae bacterium, assembly GCA_035650735.1. Classification (GTDB taxonomy): domain Bacteria; phylum Armatimonadota; class Chthonomonadetes; order Chthonomonadales; family Chthonomonadaceae; genus DASRGL01. The sequence continues at coordinate 45,086 of DASRGZ010000001.1, read as the reverse complement.
TGGGGATGTCAAACCGCGTAAAAGTGATCCACTAAACCGCTTCCTGGCTCCTCCTCCGGCGGCACCGCGGCGTCGTATCCAGGCCGAGCGTGCTTCTCGCGCTCAGCCTGTCGCTCCAGGGCCACCCGCAAGGTCTGGGCCAGCCGCAGCCGCTCACGGGAGCCAAACCCTTCCAGGTGCTATAGCATGGCGAGGGCCTGGCCACCAGAGCACGCAAGGCCTTCTCAAAATCATCACGAACGGGCGCAGAGTTGGATAACCTTATTAGCCAGCACGAGGGCATGGTCCCTAGAGCGTGGGATGCACTTGGGTCCTCTTGAGGAGATAGGCCAGCCGCTCATTAGAGGCTTGGTGCTCGCTTTTTAGCGAGCACCAAGCGGTCATCAGCCTCCAAGTCCTCTCTCGAAGCAGGCAAAAAAGGGCATAGCACCCTCTAAAAGAGAGGGGTATATGCCGCTAGGACATCTCCCCTTTGAGACCCCTGAAGGGAGGTGGTGTTGCCTGATTAAGCGCCACAATAAGAACCGCCGCATTTTTTCGGGTAATCCCTCCCAACGGTGTGGACGTATCTCCTCAGCAGCAGGCTGCGTAAGATTGATCCACACGGCTGGGAGTGTCTACCTTTTTTCGAACTCCTGGTAGGTATGCAGCTCCTTGATGGCTGCCTCACTCCGACACCAATCATAGATCTCAAAGCCGCTACGAAGCCGCTTTGGCTTTTATCCATCGCATTCTATTTCCCGCCCGACATCTTTGCGAATCCAGTCTCCCCAGTTGAAGATCATACGACACAGCCATTTGTGCCAGATACGGCTATGCCGATCATAGTCGGGCATGGCGCTACGCCACAGCCACCTCATCTCTTGGCGACCTTCTGGATAGGGGTCGATCTCCGTGCCCAGACCACCAGCTCCTAGAGCGCGCAGCTGTTCGTAATAGACTGGTTCCTGCCGCTCTCCCGTGTCAGTATAGACGCTTAGGGGTGTCCGGTAATCGGCCTTCTGCTCTCGCTGCAAAATATCGCGGGTGGGCAGCCCCAACCCTGCCTGCATTCGCGTGAAGTTGGCGCGGCGGCTGGATAGCAGGTCCTGCGCCCATGCACCAAGTCGAGGCGAGCGGCTGCCTTTCGCACAGGCGAGAAACCAATCGCCGCGCGTGATATAGCGGCCTGGCAGACCGACAGGCAGCAGGGGATCTTGCGGCGTCTGTTCCTGAATGGTCTGGCAGGCCGTCGAGAACCAGTGGCGGGCGGCGACAGCGCTGGAATACGCGGGACGCCACCGAAAATCGAGCCCATCTATTTCAAATTGCGAGGCAGGCAGCGCCTCACCCAGCAGCAGCCAAACGCGGAACAACTCCAGGGGATAGTTTTCCACTATATCAATCAGGCTAAATGGCTTTGGCTTGTCCTGTGAAGACGCAGAAGCGCCTGCGTGCGCCCATGGCGGCGTGCGGTTAGGCGGGAACCAATGATCGAGGTTGCCAGGTTGCCTTTCTTGTCCGATAAGGACTGCGCGATTTCCGAAGTGAAGATTCCAATACCAAGCAGGACAGGGTTTCGGCGGCCAGCATATCCAGATCAAAAGCCTGTACGCGCTTGTTATCCCGTGTGGCCTGGGCCGAGGCCACAACCACACAGGCCTGCAAGAAGGTTCTCCAACCTACCGGTTTGCTCGCTTCGCCATTCTCCCCTAAATCGGAAGGATGCTGAACCTTTGCCAGCGCTTTCCATACGTTCTCTACGCTGCATCGAGCCTCCTGGTCGCGGTAGTTGGGTATCAGCAAATCTGCCTCCACCGCGTTTTCCCACGCGGACTTGCGGCACAGCAAAAATCCGAAATCCCACATGTACGGGATGCGATCAACGTACGTGCCATACCCCTGATCTTTGAGGAAATCGTCGAGATGGTAGCCGACCGTCTCAAAAAAGTCGGCGCGGCGCTGGCTCTTATTTTCCTGCGGCGCAGATGGCTCTTTCGGTGGCGTAGTCGCCGATACTTCCGGACGCCCATTCACAGTGGTCACTGCGTTCCGATAGAAGTCCTGACGAACAGTTCCGAATTGCCGATCGCCCAGAATTGCCGACCGCCCAGAACTCGTCCACTTGAAAGACCAGGGTGTAATCCAGGCGTGTGTCACTTTGCAGATGGCAAAACTCCCGCAGATGCTCATAGCCGTCGGAAGTCCGTGAAGGAGGCAACCTCTCGTCTTGTCCTACTCCATGTCACGGCCCTTCTTTCGCGGTGGTATCTATGGGCTTTCCTCCTCTGTTTCCCGGAGGACTTTTGCCTGCTCTTCTCGAATCTGTGGAGACTATCTTGATAAGAGGGAACCGCTGAATCGAAGATGATGAACGTCTTTGCCCTGGTGACGGTGTTGAGTGCCCTAAGCCTTTCGCCGGCCCAGTCCCCTTCCACCGCAACAGCTCCCAGGCCCCAGCCACCGCGCTTTGGCCCCTCTCCCGAGCAGCAGGCTAAGACCCAGGCGGATTACCGATACCTGCTGGAGCTCCTCAATATCAAAGCCCTTCGACCAGGAGCCAACGGCAACCCCAATGCGCCCGACGCCGCCAACGCCGACGAGGCGAAGGTCGGCAGCTACACGCTCCCCGACCCGCTCCGCTTCCAAGATGGCAAGCCGGTAACCAACGCGAGTCAATGGCGCCGCCGCCGCGCCGAACTGTTCGAAGCGTTCGACCGCGAAGTCTATGGTCGCGTTCCCAGAGCCACCCCGAAGGTCCGGTGGGAAGTGACCGAGACGATTCAAGAGACCATAGGCGCAACGCCCGCCATTACCAAGAGGCTGGTCGGGCACGTGGACAACACGTCTTACCCAGCTATCAGCGTGGACATCCAGCTCACCCTGACCACGCCTGCGGACGCGGCCCGTCCCGTCCCCGTGATTATGGAGCTCGGCTTCCTTTTCACCAGGCATCCGGGAACGCCCGCGCCCAACTTCGCGCCGCAAGGGAGCGGCCCCAACTGGCAGGAGCAGGTACTGGCGAAGGGCTGGGGCTGCGCCGTCCTCTCTCCTGCCAGCATCCAGGCAGACAATGGCGCGGGGCTGCGGGAGGGCATCATCGGCCTGTGCAACAAAGGGCGGCCCCGCAAGCCCGACGACTGGGGCGCGCTGCGGGCATGGGCCTGGGGAGCCAGCCGCGCCCTCGACTACTTCCAGACCGACCGGTCTGTGGATGCAAAGCGCGTGGGGATAGAGGGCCTTTCTCGCTACGGCAAAGCCGCCCTGGTCACGATGGCCTATGACCCGCGCTTCGCCATCGCCTTCGTCGGGTCGTCGGGGGCGGGCGGCGCCAAGCTCTACCGCCGCAACTTCGGCGAGAAGGTGGAGAACCTGGCAAGTTCCGGGGAGTACCACTGGATGGCAGGCAACTTCGTCAAGTACGCCGGGCCGCTGACGCCTAACGACCTGCCTGTGGACGCTCACGAGCTTATCGCGCTCTGCGCGCCTCGCCCCGTCTTCATCAGTTGCGGCTCTCCCCAGGTCGAGGGCAACTGGGTGGACAGCCGGGGGCAGTTCCTGGCGGCGGTGGCCGCAGGGCCGGTCTACAGGCTGCTGGGCAAGAAGGACCTGGGCGCTACCGAGATGCCCCCCATCGGAACGGCGCTCACGGAGGGAGACCTTGCCTTTCGCCAGCATAGCGGCGGGCATACCACGGGACCGAACTGGCCCACCTTCCTGGCCTTCGCGGCGCGCTACCTGGACCCTCCTGGCCGGGCGAGCGTTCTCACACGCCTTCAGGAAGTGCGATCTGTGGACGTGCCGGGGAACGTACCGCCACTCAAGGCTGCTTTTGAAGGCAAGTTTCTCATTGGCACCACATTGAACTATCCGGCGCTGCAAGGCCGGGCGCCGATGGACGTGGCCATCGCCACCACGCACTTCAACGCCATTACGCCTGCAAACAGCATGAAGCCGGATGCCCTTCAGCGGGTTGAAGGTCAGTTCACTTTTGCTGATGGAGATCGCCTCGTCGAAATCGCAGAGAAGAGCGGCGCGACTCCTATTGGTCATGTGCTGGTCTGGCACGAGCAGACGCCCGCCTGGTTTTTTCAGGGACCGGATGGTCAGCCCGTGAGCCGCGAGCTGGCGCTCGCGCGCCTGCGCCAGCATATCGCTACGGTGGTGGGCCACTACAAAGGCCGCGTTAAGCAGTGGGACGTCGTGAATGAAGCCATCAGTGATAGACCTGGGGAATTGCTGCGCCAAACGCCCTGGCTGAAGGCCATCGGCGAGGACTATATTGCCGAGGCGTTCCGCGCCGCCCATGAAGCCGATCCCGACGCGATCCTCATCTATAACGACTACAACATCGAGCTCGCCTATAAACGGCCCAAGGCGCTGCAACTGCTGAGGTCGCTGCTGGACCAGAAAGTTCCGATCCACGCGGTCGGCATACAGGGCCACTGGCGGCTGAATACTCCCGATTTCGCCGAGGTAGAAAAAGCCATTCAGCAATTTGGGGCTCTGGGACTTAAGGTCATGATCACCGAATTAGACATTGGCGTGCTGCCGACGCGGTATCAGGGCGCCGACATCTCGGTGCGCGAAACCATGACGCCCGAACAACAAGCCGTCCTGAATCCCTATGCGGCTGGGCTGCCAGACACCGTGGCCCAGCAGCAGGCCGAGCGGTACCGGCAGGCGTTCGCGATGTTCCTGCGGCATCCGGAGGTCATTGGCCGGGTCACGCTATGGGGCACGCAGGATGGCGACTCCTGGCTCAACAACTTTCCGGTAAGAGGACGCACCGATTATCCGCTGCTGTTCGACCGGGAGGGCAAGCCCAAGCCCGCGTTTTTCGCCATCCGGCAGGCCGCAACGCCGTGAGCCGTCGCGGATGCTAGAGTTCAGGCCGTTCACTCAAGAGGAATAGCAAAGACCGTGAATACCCTGTCTGACCAACCCTTGATTACCCATCTCTTCACCGCCGACCCCTCCGCCCACGTCTTCAACGGACGGCTCTATCTCTATCCCTCCCATGACCGGGAGACGCTCATACCCCCCAACGAGAACGGCGACCAGTTTGATATGGTCGATTACCACGTCTTTTCACTCGATTCCATCGGCGGGCCGGTTACCGATCACGGCGTCGCGCTGGCGCTGGAGGATATTCCCTGGGCCTCCCGACAGTTATGGGCGCCGGACGCCGCGAGGAAAGGGGAAACCTACTACCTCTATTTCCCGGCCCGTGATAAGGAGGGCCTCTTTCGGATCGGCGTCGCCGTCAGCTCCGTTCCAGAGGGCCCCTTCACGCCAGAACCGGAGCCGATTGCCGGAAGCTACAGTATTGACCCCTGCTGCTTCGTGGATGACGACGGGCAGGCTTACCTCTACTTCGGCGGGATCTGGGGCGGGCAGCTGCAATGCTGGACATCGGGGCACTTCGATCCGGAAGGGCAAGAACCGTCCGGGGATGTCCCGGCGTTGATGCCGCGCGTAGCCCGACTCGGCGCGGATAGGAAGTCCTTCGCGGGAGAGATCAGGACGCTTCCCATCCTGGATGCGGAGGGGCAGCCGCTGCATGCCGACGATCACGACCGCCGCTTCTTCGAGGCCGCCTGGGTCCACAAAAGAGAAGGCATCTACTACTTTTCCTATTCCACGGGGGATACGCACTATCTGGTCTATGCGACTGCCGATAACCCGCTGGGGCCGTTCACCTACCGGGGGCGAATTCTGGAGCCTGTGATCGGCTGGACGACGCACCATTCAATCGTGGAGTTTCAAGGGAAATGGTACCTGTTCTACCATGACGCATCGCTCTCCGGAGGCATAACCCATTTGCGCTGCGTCAAGGTGAGGGAGATATTCTACGGCGCGGACGGAACGATTCTACCCGTTTCGATCCCTGCCGATTGAAACTCAGAAATGGGCTGGGCGTGTTCGGGGGGGGAATTCCACAAGGCACACGGCTGGCTCCTCCTTTTGGGCGGATAGTCTTCCCTGGCGCGCGTGGGTCTAGTCTTCCACCGGGCAGATGGCCCCCTCCCCCACCACCGTCGTCCACTCCCGCACCCACCAGCGCCGCACCAGGCCGTTAAGCACATACGGATCGGCCTGGGCAAAGGCCACCACCGCCTCCGGGGAGGCAGCCCGGAACAACAACACGGCCCCATCTATCGGATCGGCCAGCGCGCCCCCCAGCAGCAGCGTGTCCTGGGCTTGAGCTTGTCGGGCGTGGGCCAGGTGTTGGGCCCGCCAGGGCATACGGCGCGTAGCATAGTCTTCGACAACCTCGTAAAAGAGCAAGTAATGCTTCACGGCTTCCTCCGCCAGGCTGGCAACCGGCCTCTGGCAGGGTAGAAGGTCTCAGCCAACCTCGACCTGGTAAGCGCTTACCGACACCACCGCTCCCACCGGGGCCTGGTCCGCTCTTGCTTCGACGCCATTCCCTCGATTCCTGCTCAGAACCGGCCCCTTCCCACGCCGGCGAACTGCCCGGAGGCGCTGCAATTGGATGAGCCAATGTCGGCCCTCGAAGAGGTTTTGGAGCGAGGGATCGAGAAGCTTGCGCTGAGATCCTCCGTGAGCGGCAGAGGACTTGCGTGGAGGGGAATTGGCATCATGACAGAGACAACAAAGGCCGCACAGAACCGGCAGGACGGTGATGGCGCGATCAGCAGAGACCGCCTCATCGAGACCATCAAGCGCGACTGGGCCCTGGAGATGGATGGGGTCGCCATGTACGGCACGCTGGCCGACCGGGAGAAGATCCCGGAACGCAGGACCATCTTCCAGAAGCTCGCGGAAGTAGAGCGCAAGCACGCCGAGCAGTGGGCTAAGAGGCTGCGCGACCTGGGTGCGGAGGTGCCCACCACGCACAGCGGCAAGGCCCATGCGGTCCGCATCGCCGACACGCCCGGCGGTATGCAGCAGATCATCCTGGCCATCGAGGAGGAGGAGCGCCGCGACGTGGCCACCTACCTCCGACAGCTGCGCCAGATCCAGGACGAGGAGACGCGGGCCATCCTGCGCGAGGTCATCCTGGACGAGTTCGCGCACGCGCACACCCTGCGGCGTCTCTATACCGAGAGCAGTCCCCGCTCAGTCCTGGACTACCTGACGCGCCGCCAGCGCCAGGGAACGGGAAGCTGGATCGGCGATGCCATCTACGGGGTCAACGACGGCCTGGGCGCCATCTTCGGTATCGTCAGCGGGGTCTCCGGCGCAACCCTGGGCAACAGCAAGTTGGTGCTGCTGGCGGGCGTGGCGGGGATGATCGCGAGCGCCCTATCCATGGGTTCCGGCGCCTACCTGGCGGCCAAGAGCGAGCGCGAGATATACGAGGCCGAATTGCAGCGCGAGCGCGCGGCGCTGGAGGCCCAGCCGCAGGAGGCCAAAGAGGAGCTGGCCATCTTCTACCAGCTCAAGGGCGTGCCGGAGGAGGACGCGCAGAAGATCGCCGAGTACCTGGCGGCCGATCCGGCGCAGTTTCTGAAAACGATGGCTGCCGAGAAGCTCAATCTGACGGAAGATGCGCTGAGCAACCCTATCACCTCGGCGGTCACCGGCTCCCTTTCGACGGCGGTGGGCGCCTTCATCCCGGTCCTGCCCTTCTTCTTCATGAGCGGCTATCCGGCCGTGATCGCGGCAGCGATTGTGTCGCTGGCGGCGCACTTCGCGGTAGGCGCTGCGAAGAGCCTGGTGACGGTGCGGTCGTGGTGGAGCAGCGGTTGGGAGATGACCATCGTGGGAGCGGTCGAGGGCATCGTAACCTACCTGATCGGCATCGGCATCGGCCACGTGGGAGCTTGAAGGCTTCTAGAGCCGTTGGCGCTTCGATAGAAGACCAGCAGGCCGAGCCGACCGCACAGAGCAACACGATCCGCCTGCTGGTGGTGGATGATCACCCGCTGCTGCCCCAAGGCCTGATTGCCCTGGTCGAGCGGCATCCCGGATTTAGCGTGGTGGCCGAGGCCACCAATGGCCGGGAGGCGGTGGAGCTTATCGGCGGCATCGCCCTGACGTCGTCCTGATGGATGTGCGCATGCCCGACCTGGACGGGGTCGCCGTCCTCAAAGCCATCCGGGCCCAGTTCCGGGGGCGGGTGATCCTTTGGACCAGCTTTGACACGGATGAGGACATCTACCGGGGGATGCAGGCGGGAGCGATGGGCTACCTCCTCAAAGACGCCTCGCCCCAGACGCTGCTGGAGGCGATTCGGAGGGTGCAGGCCGGGTGCAAGGCGGCGCCTCCGGAGATCGGGGCCAAGCTGGCGGAGCGGGTCGCGGCAGGGGAACCGACCGAGCGGGAATTGGAGGTGCTGCGGGAGCTGGCCCAGGACAAGAGCAACCAGGAGATAGCGGCGGCGCTGTTCATCACGGAAGCCGCCGTCAAGTTCCATGTCAACCGACTGCTGAGCAAGCTGGAGGCCCAGGACCGTACCCAGGCGGTGCTGGCGGCGCTCAAGCGCGGTCTGGTGCAGTTAGCCTGAACTCCCATTAGAGCGGGAAAGTGACGATCACGCGACCGCCTTGCCGATCCGGACGGTTCTCGAAGCGCACCTATCCGCTCAGATCCCACCCGACCAGGCTGGTGATCAGGTGCAGCCCGGTACTGCCGGACTGATCGGGATCAAGGTCGGCAGGAAAGCCAGGGCCGTCGTCGCTCCCTGTTCCCATAACCTGATACTCCGAGCAAAGGGCCGTTGTCAATGGTCGCCTGAGAAGGACCGGGGCAACGGCCCTTTGCCCGCCGCGTTTTCCGTCATGACGCTCCGGCGGCGGGAGCCGCGCCTGCGTGCGTCTGTACCTCCTGCTTGGTTTTTGCCTCGCGGCGCGAGTCCATGCACGCCGCCTGACGGTTCCCAGTTTAGCGGAAAAGTGGTCTGGAGTGGCTCTGCCGGAGAACAGAGTTCCTGCCAGCAAACAGATCGGAATGGCGCCTAACCCCAGGTTTAGGTGCGGCCACCTTAGCAAGGCGGGGCGATGCCTCGCCTTTTTCCCGGCAAAACCTCCGGACTCTGGGCAGATGGCAAGAACGGTTTTGCGCGTGATAATAGGGCACAACGCGGGTGAGGATGGCTTGTAGTTGCTGCGGGGCAGCCCGTGCGGGAGAAAGGAAAGGTAGTAAGCTATGTCAAACGAGGATACTAAGCCCCAGACAGTGAATCTTCTCGAACCGTCGCTCTGTCTTTCTTGCCCATTCGCTGCGGTTGTCACCGTGGAGATGGCGGACGGCTCCCGGCGGCGTATGTGGCACTGTAGACGCCTGGATTGCGACAACTGGCAGACCCAAGCGACCAATGGCTCGGTCCGATGCATTGCCGATGTTGATTAGTGTCGCACGCGGCTTAATGTGGTAGACACTCCCAGCCGTGTGGATCAATCTCACGCAGCCTGCTGCTGAGGAGATACGTCCACACCGTTGGGAGGGATTACCCTTAATGTAATGGGAGGAAAAAACTTTGGAAACCTGGTCGCATATAGGGACCTCCGTACTCGCTTCTTTTTTGGCCTCTTTGGTGGAGTTTGTGGAGGCGCTGACAATCGTGCTGGCCGTCGGCACGGTGCGTGGATGGCGGCCCGCGTTGATCGGGACATTTGCCGGGACAGGACTGCTGGTGGTGCTGGTGCTCCTCTTCGGTCCGACCCTGCAAAGGATACCTATCACCACACTCCAACTGGTGGTAGGCATTCTGTTGCTCCTGTTCGGGATCCGCTGGCTCCGCAAGGCGATTTTGAGGGCAGCTCATATCATCGGCTTTCACGACGAAGCAGCCATCTTCGCCAGGGAGACGGCGGAGTTACGCCAGGAGGCAGGGGGACAGGCAGCCCGGCTGGACTGGGTGGCGGTGGCGACCACGTTCAAGGCAGTCGTGCTGGAAGGGCTGGAAGTGGTCTTCATCGTGATCGCGGTTGGGGCGACCGGGAAGATGCTGCTGCCCGCCGGCCTGGGCGCGGCGGCAGCGGGCATCGTAGTGATCCTCCTGGGACTCTTGTTGCATCGGCCCCTGGTGCGTGTGCCGGAAAACACGCTCAAGTTCGCCGTGGGAGTTCTGCTCTCCTCTTTCGGCGTCTTCTGGATCGGGGAGGGGCTGCACGTCAGCTGGCCCGGAGAAGATCTTTCGCTGTTCGGCCTGGCGGCAGGTTTTCTGCTGGTCTCTTTGTTGGGCGTGTCGCTGGCGCGTCGGGCCGTCGCGCCGATAAGCAATGCCGCACCGATGGCAGAGCAAGGAGAGAGGCCATGAAAGCGATCTGGACGGTTTTACAGGAAGTTTATGGTCTCTTTGTGGAGGACGGAAGCCTGGCAGTGATTCTGCTGCTCTGGATCGGCGTGCTGGCGTTCGTCATTCCCCGCTGGCCCGGCGGCGCGGCCTGGCACGCACCGCTTTTATTCCTCGGTGTCATCGTGGTCCTGCTGGAGAATATCTGGCGGTCCGCCCACCATAAACGATAAGCCTGGCCCTACCCCGCCGCGATCTCTTTGCTGCCCTCTCAAGACTGGTTTCTTTTGGGGCCTGGCCTACACGCCTCATGCTCCTGGCCGGACACGGCGTTGTGTACGCAAAGGACCTCGGCCCGAACACAGCCCAACGCGCCAGAGCGATACCCCGGTACCATCCGGATTCGACCTGGCACGCAGCCCAATAGGTAAGTCAAGGGTCAGGACGAATTCTCGATGTCCTGGCCCTTCGCTTCTTGTGATCAGCGCGCGGCTGTCCTACCGCCCGGAGACTGAGCGGGCGAACTCGGGGAAGAGCTCGTCATGAATCTGAGCAGGCTGCGCCAGATGCTTCATGCGTCCGGCATCGGCGGTGTCTAGCATCAGGGGGAAAAACATGCCTGCCCCCGTCGCCACCTTGTAGCCGCCCGGCGAATGGATGCTCAGATACCGACGACCCAGGATCATCTCTTCTTGGGTATGGCAATGCCGAATACAGTTCATCGTGAACATCCGTCGCCGCGAGCCGCCTCCCCAGGCCGAGTGATAGGTGTCGTGGTTAAATACCACCATGTCGCCCGGATTGGTCTCCAACGCCACGCTGCCGGGAAAATCGCGGGGCGCAACGCCAAAGAGCTCGAGCGAGCGGTTCATATCAATCGCCTGCTTGCGGACGAAATGTTCCGGGTCGTGGCTGCCGGGCAGAACGCGCAGACAGCCGGTATCGCGCGTGAGCGGATCCAGGTAGAAGGCGACCTTCACAGCGAAAAGCTGTCCCCAGTTGCCGTCTGGATGCCAGCCGGTATCACCGGTATAGTAGTTGCCATCCCCGCTGCAATAGTTGAAATCCTCCCCCAATATCCCACCGAGCAGGCCCAGAATGCGCGCATCGTCCAACAACGAACAGAGCTTCTCGGTGCGCTCAATCGGCCCGCCAAACATGGTGCGGGCGGAACCGTCATGCTGCTTGCCGCCGCCGTAGGTCTGAATGGCCATCTCAAACTCTTCGGTGATCCAGGCCATCTCCTCCGGAGAGAACAGAGCGGGCAACATTAGATAGCCGAAGGTGCGAAAGAAGCGTACTTGCGGTTCGGTCAATTGCATAAGAACCCCCTTAGATAAGCTCACTGATTCTGGCGCGGAGAGCCTGCCTCCAGCACCAGAACCCAATCTCCGTCTTCATCGCCCTTCGTGTTCGGCGGCGTAAAGACGCGCGTGCCTGCATTCGCGAACGGAGACCCCGCAATGGGAAAATAGACGCCCCGGCTCGGATCGTACCAGCGCGCCGTCGTCGGGCCGCGCAGCTTCGTCATTTCTACCGTCAGGGAGCGCCGTGTCGGCATGTAGGCCATCACCAGGCTCCCGTCCGGCGTGCGTCCTGCCGTCACATAATCGCTTGCCATCACCTTGCGATTTGCGTCGGTCGTAGAGGCATCGAACGTGCCGTATCCGGCGGTCACGACCGTGTGATTCTGATCCGGCACGAGATCGTACCAGGCGCGCAGCTCGAAGAGCGCCTTTACGTACTGCATCTGGATCGTACCCGGAGTATCCAGCTTGCTTTTCCAGTCCGGCTTGAACGGCCAGATGGAGCCGTTGCCGTACATCTGTCCCGTCGCGCCGCTCAGCAGCGTCCAGTACTCCTGACGCCGCAGGATGATCGGAGTGCTTCCCTGCTCGAACTCGTAGTCGGACTCGACCAGGAAAACGGGCTGGACGTTGGGACGATTGTAGTCCTTGAGAATCTCGGCGTAGGTGGGATAGTAGGTATACGCGGCGTTCAGGCCAATGATGGGCACCCAGTTGGGGTCGTCCAGGGAACTGCTGAGATGGTAATTCAACTCCACCGTGTGGAGATGGCGCCGGTCCCTATCCTGAATTCCCAGGGCCAATGCGGTTACCACCGCATCGTTCTTCGCGTCCCGCCAGTTCTGAAAGTCATTGCCGCTCATCCAGAGGATATTGTCAAACTTCCGGTAGCGCCTCCCCAGATACTGCCCGAAGGCGCGGCATTTAGCGACACCATTTTGAAGCATCAGGCGGAGGTGGTCAATCGTCTCACAGGGGTCGAGGAGAACCATCAGGCCGTATTTGGCGGCCAGGCGTATCATCCGATCACAGCGGGCAAAATAGGCTTCGTTGGGCGCGGAGAGATCGTCTGGCACGGTGAAGGGGCGAATCCCATCATACGTGCTCCCGTCTTTGCGGCCCCCGGTTCCCGGCCTGCAAAGGAGATTGATCCAGACGGTGTTAAAGCCGTGGGACTTGCGATTGGCGAAGTAGAGGTCCGCGTCGGCTTCGGAGAGGTTAACCATAAGGGCTTGAGGGGAATCGCCGGCGATCAGGAACGGAACATTCTTCTGATCCACCAGATAGCGCCGGTTGGCGCTTTGCTTCAGTGGGTAGGCAGGTTTGCCGCCTTTGCTCTGGGCCGGGGCCGGTGCGGAAACGACGCAGAAACCACCGGCGAGAGCGGTCAGCGTCACGAGCGTCCACGCCGGGCAGGAGAGCGCGCTGAAAGCGAGCCGCATGGTTCCTGTTCTCCTTCCTATCCCTTCCCGGCCCTCCGCCTTATCTCCTCGTCGGTCTCCCAAATCTCCTCTTTTCTCCTTGACGCTGAGTGCAGACGCTCTATCTGTCACCGAATGCGCGTGAATAGAGTTGGACGCGCGGAGCGAAGGGGACGTCCTCGTCGAGCGGGAAGATCGGCCTTGCGCAGATCGTGTGGCCCAGCGTCGGCAGATTGGCCGAGGTCGCCCCGGGTAGGTCGATGTTGAAGTTCTTCTCCACCCAGGCGTCGTACATGTGGTATTCGGTGTGCGGGGACTTGACCACGATCAGGTCGAAGTCGCGCGGATCGAGCCCGTTGGAGTAATACATCGCCCGATCAAACAGGCTCACCGTGCGGCTCAAGACCACGACCGTGAAATTCTCGAAGGTCAGCACTGCCGTTGGCCCCGCATCCAGGCCGACTTGAGAGGTTTCCAGGCGCGCTCGCCCGTCCGAGAGTAAGCGCACCCGCGCCAGCACCGGCATCGGCGAGAAACGCTGGCCATCCAGCGCGCCGCCGAGCATGACCCCGATCACCTCGCCGACGCCGGCCTGGTGGGCGGCGGCAGCGGCAGCCGGATCGACGATCTGGGCCAGCACGCGCTTGCGGTAATTGTGCCTGCGCAGTCCCTGGAGGATGAGGTTGGAGTCGCCGGCGGCCCCGGAGGAGGTGGCATCGGCGGCATCGGTGAAGACGACAGGCCCCGACATCGTGGCCGCCTGGGCGATGGCCCGCTCCAGAGAGATCAGTTTGCCCTGCATCCGATGGCGCTGCGCCCAGAACTCCCCGGCCAGGCGGTGCGCCTCGCGGGCCGCCGTCACTTCCTGGCCGTCGGTGGCCACGAGGACCTGGCTGCACAGTTCCGGCACATCGGTAAAGGGGTTTCCGATCATAATGCCGGCGGCGAGCGCGGTGCCGTCGCGCTCGAGGCGTTGGGCCTCGCGGATCAGATCGCCGTAGCAGCCGGACTTGGTAATAAGCTCGTCGCCGCGCACCAGGGCGGGAATGACCACGCGCGCGATGACGGGCCGCACCCTATCCTGGAGAAGCCGCACCAGGAATTGGGCCGCGCGCCGGCCCGTGTCGGCGAAATCCACATGCGGATAGGTCTGGTAGATCGCCAGCCCGTCCACCTGGCGGAGCATGCGGTCGGTGAGGATGCCGTGCAGATCCAGCGAGATGACGATGGGGGTCTGTTGTCCGATGATGCGGCGCGTCTCCTCCAGCAGATAGCCTTCGGGATCGAGTTCCCCGTCGGCGCCCATAGCGCCATGTAGCGAGAAATAGAGGCCCTCGATGCCGGATTGCGCGCCCGCCGCCACCGCGTTGAGAATTTCGGTCGAGAGGCGTTGCCAGCCTTCGGCGGAAAGCAGCCCTGCCGATCCCGCGCGGGCGGAGATCGCGAAAACGGGCTCCATGCCGGCGGCACGCAGAACCGGCAAAGCGCCGCCAATGGCGGTATTCAACCCCTCCTGCGCCAACATCTCCACGCCGCGCGTAATGTGGAAATTCTCGTACTGTGAGGGAACGGGGTTGAAAGAGGAGATCTCCTGCATGCATTCGACGATCAGGATGCGCGGGGCGTGTGGGCATAGCTCTTTCCTCAGGAGGTTTATCACCGGATTGGATAGCCGCATCGCTCCACCTCTGCATGGGCCGAGGCGCAGGGTCTCAAAGAAGGCCGTAGAACCGAGGAAGCTCTACGGCCTGTTCACAGTACCAGCGAGGCGCGGTATTATGCATTCCCGCTGCTGTCAATCGGCAACTTAAGAACCCCTAACACAACGTGGCTGTCAGGCTCTCCCCTCACCCCGGCCCTCTCCCTGCAAGGCAGAGGGAGTACGGTTTGTTAGGCACTCTAAGTTAAAATGGCGATCAGCACCGCCGGACATAAAACCTCAAAATCGCCGCTTGCAAGGTCCACCTGAACGAAACCTTCCGAATTACCGTAGGAGATGGACAGCGTGGTTTCAAATACCACCACGCCGTTCGGGGGAATGATAAACGAAGTATAGCTAAGGTCATAGCCTCGGAATATGCTTTGAACTTCGATGTCGCCTACATCAAACCATCCCCCTGCAAAGGCGTAAAGGCTCAGCACTTGTTGCGATTGATCGCCTTGCGGCATGGGTTGCGTAGGCGGCTGATCCCACCACTGCCAGGGGTTCAGACGAACATTAAGAACTAAACTGCTATGTCTGTCATCGGGAAAAGTCCCTCCGTTCGCTCCCGCCGAGCAAAATCCATTGACCGCGATATAGGCATCCACATTGATGACGGCGACCCTATCGCTTGGATTCTCCCAGAGGAAATAGAAGCCCAATTCCTCATAACCCGCCGATTCTCCTGAACTGAGAGAAATTTTGGCCCAACTATTCACGGGCTCAACATGTGAGTCATCGAGGAAAATGCCGTGTGTGGGCCAGATGAGAAAAGGAGTCTCCAACAGGACATAGAAGGGTTGAGAGGTCGGAGGGGCATCGGGTGGGGCCAGAGTTGTCACTTGTTGTAGCAGCTTGTGCAGACTGGCTACTTCGGAACGGAGGGTCCTTTTTACCGAGGAAGACTGCTGGATGGCCTCCGCCTTTTGCTGTTCCAAAAGACGGCGTAACTCGGCTTGATTGTGCGCCCGAATCTTTTCAAATTCGTCAAGCTCAAGACCGGCCTTCGTCAACAAGGGGGTCAGCAGATTGCCGACGGCGCGCCGATTGGCCCGTATGGGCAAACGCTGGGAAAGGTTGGCCTGGCGGAGATCTAAATTGCGACGCGCCTCCCTGGCGGCATCCAACCCTTTGGCTGCGGCCAATGCCGCCTTTATCTGCGCTTCATTCATCCCTGGCATGATTATCTCCCGTTTTTGATCGCCGCAGCAAATGGGTTTGCTGGGAGTAAGGGGGACCTGTTTTTCAGAGAATGATTGCAAGAATCGTGCCAATATAAGCAACTTCTGTCTGTTGTGGTGTCTTGTCGTCCTTGCCCCTCCTCCAGCGCATACGCGATGGCCTGGTCCAGCGAGAGAACCCGGCGTGCAGACGCCGGAGATTATCCGGGGCGCTATGACACCCTGCACAGATTCCTGAACAGCGGCCTCTTTGAGGGCGATTGGGGCGGCGCTCTGGGCGGCGTGACGGACACGGCATCTGGCGCGCGGCTTGGTTAGAGGGCCTGCACCAGCAGGAGGGAGGCAGCCAGCGGAGTGCCGGAAAGCGCGTTGAGGAGCTTTGCATCGGCGGTGACGAGAAGGGTCTTCTCCTGCACGGCTAGGGCGAGATAGAGGCTATCGTAGACGGTGCGGTCGTACTGGCAGGCGATCTCTATGGCAGCCAGCATCAGCGGCAGCGAAGGATATAGTTGGATCGGCAGCGTCGCCAGCCATTCCAGCAGTTGCCGGGCCTTCTGGACCGTGATCTCTCCGCCGCGCACGCGCTTCCACAGAATATTGCCGACCTTCGGCAAGAGCAGATCGGGCGCGTGCAGCGTGGTCGCGCTGCTCAACAATTTCAGCGCTTCCGCAGAATAGGGTTCGGGCAGCAGCCACTTAACAGCGACGCTAGCGTCCACGACGACTGCCGAGGGCACAGAGGCAACGGAAGCGGAGGCTATGGTCATCAGCGCTCGCGATCCTCTCTCAGCAGTTCAGTACTGTCGGAGAACGTGCGCCCCGCGAAGTCATCCTGGATGCGCCGCAGTTCCTCCAGCGCTGCTTGCATATCTAACCCGACGGCCTGACGCAGAATGACCCGGAGCTCTGCCTCCAGCGAGCGGCCGTGACGCTGGGCGCGCTGCTTCAGTCGCTCAACGACGGCGGGTTCGACCTCCCGCACTAGCACCTGAGGCATGGACATAGGGCTCCTTGTTTAGGTATGTTATCAATATGATAGCACAACGCAGGGCTATTGGCAAGAGGTTCCGCATCCCAGACCGCTGCTCCAGCGCCTACGCTGTTGCCCTGTTTTCGGTAGGTGCTGCTACGACAATGCTTGGTAATCCCTCCCAACCGTGTTGACGCTTCTCATGGAGCGCACGCTTTTGAGATGTATCCACACGATTGGGGGTGTCTATCCAATGCTTTGTGTCTTCCGAATTTCCAGCGCAATTACGGTACGGCAAGGGGATAGAGAAAAAGGCCTGCAAATTAGAAGCAAGCGGGAAACTTTCCGATACTTAACTCGTAAATAATACTAGTGTTAAACAATTTCGAGGGGAAGCCCTCTCCATGGGGGCAGGCCGCTTCAGAAGAGCGCGTCTGCCTCAATTAAGGAACGCCGTCATGCCCAAGACCGTCCATTTTCAGGCCAGACCAGAGCCCTGTCAGAGAACCTTTAACGGACAGCCCTTATTCTATGATGCCGAGATCGAAGCCCAGATCGCCGAGCGCACCGGCCCCTTCCTGGCTCCCGACGACATGGGCACGCGGCTGGCCTGCGAGAACCTGGCGCTTCTGCTGCGGACGTGCGGCGCGATCTACGAGCAATTGACGGCCCTGCTGGCTCCCTACGGTCTCTCCGTAGCCAAATATAACCTGTTAATTCTTTTAAAGGCCGCGACCGAGAACCGCCTGCCGATGTCGGAGATCGGCGAGCGCATGAGCGTGACCTGCGCCAATATCACGAAGCTGGTGGACGGGCTGGAGCGCGAGGGTCTGGTGCGCCGCACGAACCTTCCGGGCGACCGGCGTGTTGTCCTGGCTGTGCTGACGCCGGAGGGTGAGGCGCTGCTGGAGCGGATCATGCCTTCGCACCTTGCCAACGTGCGCCGCCTGTGGGCCGGGATGGAGGCGCCGGACTGCCTACAGCTAACGCATCTGCTCATCAAGCTGCGGCAGAGTGTGCAGGCGTTCGCGGCTGACAACCATGCCAGGCAGAATGGGGACGAGAAAGCGCGATGACACAGATAAGTGAACTGGAAACACAACCTACCGCCGCACTGGAGAAAAACGGCTTCACGTCGGAAAACCCAGCCGCACGACGCGAGGTCGCACAGGCGGCTCCGGCAGTGGCCGAACGCCCTGTAGAGGAGAGGAGCGCTGCGGCGCCGCCCGAAGCCGCTCCCGTCAGGAATGCGCCGGAGCCGGCGCATAACGGCGCGGATTCGGAACAAGCCGCGGGCGACAACGGGCAGGCGAAACCTGGCAGGCCCTCCTGGCTGAAGCGCGCCCTGGTGGTCGGGGCGCTGGCGGTCCTCGGCTACGCCATCGTCTGGGGCATACACTACTGGCAGTTCGCCTCCACCCATGTTTCTACGGACGACGCCTACCTGACCTCGGATATCGTGCAGGTGACCCCGCAGGTCAGCGGCAACATCGCCCAGGTATTCGTGTCGGAAAACCAGCAGGTCAAAGCCGGACAGCTCCTCGCGGTGCTCGACGACTCGACGTTCCGCGCCGCCGTCGAGCAGGCCAGGGCCAATCTGGCTATGGCGGAAGCGCAGGCGCAGGGGGCCGCTTCCAGCGTCAGCCTCACGGCGGAGACCGGCACGGCGCAGGTGCAGCAGGCGCAGGGCGGCGTGGCGCAGGCCGAGAGCGCTATCAGCGGCGCGCAGGCCGATGTCGAGCGCGCCCGTGCCGGCATCGTGGGCGCCCTGGCGGGCGAGCAGACGGCGCGTGCCAACGTCAAGACCGCCCAGGCGGCCCTCTCAGCGGCGATCAGCGCCCGTCATCGCGCTCAGGACGCCGTCCGTGCGGCGCAGGCGCAGCTGGTCACGGCTCAGGCGGGCGTCCGATCCGCGCAGGCAGCCGTCACCGCGGCTCAGGCCAATGCGGAAAAGGCGAACAAAGACGAGGCTCGCCTTGCCACGCTCTATAGCGAGGATGCCGTCAGCGCCCAGGCGGTAGATGCGGCGCGCGCCGCCGCCGCTTCGGCGCGTGCCCAACTGGACAGCGCACAGCAACAGGTCGCGCAGGCCCAGGCCCTCGTCGCGCAGCGGCAGGCCGACCTGAGCAGCACGCGCGAGGCCGTTCATGCCGCCGATGACGCCATCGCCCAGGCCAGAGCGCAGCTTGCCGCCGCCAAGCAGGGAGTGAATGCCGCCCAGGCTACCGAGGCATCGGCGCAAGCCCAGATGCGCGCCGCCCAGCAAAATGTAGCGCAGGCGGAGGCAAAGCGCGCCCAGGCCCTCGGCCAACTCAATCAGGCGCGCACCGCGCCCCGCCAGGTCGCCGTCAGCCGCGCCAACCAGCAGACCGCCACGGCCCGTATCCTGGAGGCCAGGGCCGCCTTGAAGAACGCCGAGATCGCTTTGCAGCACACCCGCATTATCGCTCCCGTCAGCGGCACGGTCAGCAAAAAGGCGGCGGAGGTCGGACAGCAGGTTGCGGTTGGGCAGCAGATCATGGCGATCCTTCCCAACAGCGACATCTGGGTGGAAGCCAACTTCAAAGAAACCCAGATGCGGGACGTGCGGCCCGGCGAGCGCGCCGAGGTCGAAGTGGATACCTTCCCCGGCCGCAAATTTACCGGGCGCGTGCAGTCCATCGCCCCCGCGACCGGAGCGACCTTTGCCCTGCTGCCGCCGGAGAACGCCACCGGCAACTTTACTAAGGTCGTCCAGCGCATTCCCGTCAAGGTCGTCTTCGATCCCAACCAGCCAGACTTGAATCGCCTGCGCGCGGGCCTCTCGGCGGTAGTTACCATCGCCACGAAGTAGCTGCCCTCAGACCTAACCCCCGTCCCTATCGCCCTCACCCCCTGCCCCCCTCTCCCGCAGCGCCGGGAGAGGGGGAAGTAGATGACCCGGCTTCCGCTCTCCCGGCAGGCTAAACCCTGCCGCTGTGGGGCCTGCGGCCCGTCGCCCACCTACGTGGGCGAAACATGCTGCCTGCGCAGGCAGGCAGAGGAAAACCCCGGCTTCTCTTTTCCCTTCTCCCTTGCAGGGAGAAGGGCCAGGGATGAGGGGAGATAAGCCAGAACGGAAGACTCTGGGAGTGTGGGCCTCTCCCCTCTCCTTCTAAAGGAGAGGGGTCGGGGGTGAGGTCGGGCGTCCGGAGGACGGTCGGCGGCGCAGCCGCCCTCTAGACGGGTATTTTCCATGCCCGGCTAGGTCCGGGGTTTTCACCCCCCGGCTCTAGGGCCTACGGCCAAGCGACTGCAAGGGACGCCGCTCAACGGTTCGCGGCTCGGCCTTGCGACTGGCGGACGCTCCGTAGCGGCAGGTTCTTCCCGCTCTACGAAGGCAGCCACCTGCCGATAGGCCCGTTTTCCCATCCGAAGGACGGTTGGCGGCGCAGCCGCCCTCTAGACGGGTATTTTCCATGCCCGGATACTTAGAAAGGTGCCTCAGTTCTCGCGTTTGGAGGCGGCGAAGGCGATATCGCCTTTGCGCATCCGGCGCACTCCCCAGATCGAGAGCAGCGCCATCAGCAGAGTCAGGGCCAGGCATAGGCCCAGGAAGCCAAGCCAGAGGAGGTAGCCGTGCAGGCCGAAGAGCGCGAACGGCCCGGCAGACACATGGCGCAGGGCGCGCGGGAGGTGGATAAAGCTCTGCAGGCAGGCCTGAAAAAGTATCCAGGCCAGTAAGCCGCTGCCAAGCGTCGTCACTGTGCGCGGGAACAGGCTGGCTACAGCGAGAGATCCCATGCCGATCATCACCAGAATCGCCAGCGCCGTCGCCGTCACCTCCAGCCAGGCCAGGAGGCCCAGCAGTCCGAGCGTCGGCGTCAGCAGCAGCGAGAGCGCCAGCGTCCACAGGCCAATCATGCCTACCCCCAGGCTGCCGGGAACCAGCAGCCCGATCAGCTTGCCAAAGACGATGGAGCGGGCGCTCATCGGCGTCATCAGTAGGAAGCCCAGCGTGGATTTTTCGCGCTCCACGGCAAAGGCCAGCGGCAGGACGGCAAACCCGCTCGCAAAGCTCACAAACAGCAGCAGCAGATGCCAGCAGGAGAGCATATTGGCGGCGGGCTGTGCGGCGGCAGGCAGAGGGCCAAACAGCAGCGGCGCCAGTCCGCTTTCGAACAAGGCCGCTAGGGGCGGATAGATCACGCCGACGGCGACGGAGGCTATCAGGAACGTGACGAAGGTCGTCCGCAAACCCTGGGGATGGAGCTTGCCGCGCAGGCGTGCCCGCAGCTCTTTGATGATGACAGCGTTATCGCAGCAGCGCTGTATGCCCGCGATCAGCCGCAGCGCCACGGGCGATTCCACCTGCGCGGCTTCGGTGGTTCGGGCGAACGCTCTATCGTAGAAAGCTTCCTCTCCAACCAGCGTAGGGTCCAGCGTGAGGTCCGGTTCGGCGGCGGGAGGGCGCTTTGGCAGCGCTGCCAGCAGCGCGCAGAGCGCCAGCAGCAGGCCGGTCAGCCCGCCATCTACGGCCCACATCCACCAGGGCAGCGGCGGCTGAAACAGAGGCGGCAGGCCCGGCAGCGTGATACCGCTCAGGTTGAGCAGGCCCAGCGTCGGGCTGAAAAAGGCCAGCGGACGCGCTTCCGGCGCATGGGCAAACAGCGTTCCGTAGATCCAGAGGCTGGGCAGCATCAATCCTATCAGCGCGGCCAGCATTCCCAGCGCACGGTTGGCGCCGTAGTTCAGCACGACGCCCGCCAGCCCAACCGCCAGCATCTTGCCCGCCAGCGCGCACACGGCGGCGGGAAAGGGCGCCGTGCGGGAGACCGCACAGCAGGCCAGGTAGAACAGCCCGGCGCTCGCGAACGGCTCAGCCAGGAACCGCGCCGCCGCACGCGGCGTCACCTGTCGGCTGACGACGGCACGCCGCTCCTGCCGGATACGCTGCCAGCGGGCCAGCAGCGCGGCCCGTCCCAGGCCCCGGTAGGTCGTCAGGAACAGCAGCCCGTAGACGAACCCCATCTGGCCCGGCACGCCCCCGCCGGATTGCCCTACCGCCCACGCCAGCCCGCCGTTCCATATCGCCCACTTCCACAGGTAGCCCGTTACCACAAATGCCTGCGCGATGCGCAGCGCGCCTTCCAGGCGGCGGCGCGGCAGATAGGTCGGCAGCAGCGCCAGATCGCGATAGGTGCCCACGCTCAGGTACTCGCCGGTGCGCACAGCCTGCGTGTAGCGGTTCAGCGCGAAGAGGGTGAGGACGAAGGGCAGCGGCGGCACCGGCAGGCCGAACCAGTCGAAGGGCGTGATGAGCGCACGGGCCATCAGCAGCGGCCACGACAGCATCGAAGTCGGCAGCAGAACCAGAAGCGAGTCGGGGATGTAGGCGCTCAGGACGTGATGCACAGCGCCCACGCCCCCGCGCCGAGAGGTCAGGGAAAAGAACAGGGCAAAGACCGGCATCAGACAGGCGAACATCACCCAGACGCCCGTCGGGGAGGCGGCTCCCGTCGTCGCTGTCTGGCCGGAGGCAGCCGTCATGGCTGTGTTAGTCGCCGTCTGCGTCGGCGAGATAAACAGGACGCTATCGCCCAGCGCGGGCCGCCGCCAGGTCGGCAAGGAGACGGCCAGGAGCGCGAACACTACATAAAGCATGAGCACGTCCGCCCAGGCCACGCCGTCCAGCCCGACGAAAAAGGCATAGACCGGCAGCATGAGTACCGCCATGCGCATCGCCGCCAGCCAGGGATAGACCGCCGCTTGCAGCACCATCTGGAACGGGGAGAGGGGCAGCATCAGCAGGTGCGCCAGCGTGTTGCGGAACGCCTCTTGCGCCAGCATGCGCGTTGTCAGCTTCTGCGCGGTGCCGGTTACGTACCAGACATGAATACCGCAGAAGGCAATGCAGAGCGCCGTGCCCATATCGCCGCCCAGGTACCAGGGAATATGGTGGCGGCGCGCATGGAGCGCGCCCAGGCCCCATAGCGCCAGCGCGAGAAACACAAGCAGCGTGCCGCTCATCCAGGCCAGGGATTTGAGGGGCTGCTTGCGGTTGGCGTCACGGCAGGCGTCCCGATGGACGAACGGATTGTCGCGCCAGGTCTGGGGATCGGTCAGCGCCGTCTTATGTTCAGGGGCGAGTAAGCGCATAGGTAATTACACGGTAACCGGGCAGTCAGACGATGCCACTATATTCGGCCCGCAGCCAGGTTTTTCCTATTCCAATCGCCGTATATCAGGGCTATTCCGTTCTGGCCCTCACTCCCGGCCCCTCTCCCGCAGCGTCGGGAGAGGGGAGAGCAGAAGCCGGGTCCCTCCCTTCCCTCCCAGGGAAGGGGGCCGGGGGGTTAGGTCAAAAAGGCTTCTTTCTGGTACAATGAACCAGAAATCACGTTGGGGAGAAGAGAATGACCGCTCCGGTGCTGAGAACAGAGATCCCAGGGCTAAAGCTGTTCGCCAGGGGCAAAGTGCGCGATGTGTATGACCTGGGCGATACGCTGCTGCTGGTCGTTACCGACCGCATCTCCGCCTTTGACGTGATTATGCCCAACGGCATCCCCGATAAAGGCCGCGTGCTCAACCAGCTTACCCGCTTCTGGTTGCGGCATCTGCGCCCGCTCGCCTCCACGCACTACATCACGACCGACGATGACTTTATCGCCGACCGAATCGCCGAAGCCGGGGCCGTCGTCACGCCGGAGCTGCGGGCGGTGCTGGCCGGGCGCGCGATGCTGGGCGTTAAGGCGCAGGCGTTTCCGGTAGAGTGCGTGGTGCGCGGCTACCTGGCCGGTTCCCTCTGGAAAGAGTACCGGCAGGCGGGCGGACAGGCGCAGCCGGTCACGCTGCACGGCATCGAACTTCCGGCGGGCCTGCGCGAGTCGGAGAGGCTACCGGAGCCGATTTTTACCCCGGCGACCAAGGCGGAGACCGGCCACGACGAGAATATCAGCCTGGCGGAGGTGGAGCGCATCGTCGGAGTGGGGACGGCGCGGCAACTGGCGGAGGTCAGCCTGGCCCTCTATCAGCGGGCGGCGGAGCGCGCTCTGCGCAACGGGATCATCATCGCAGATACCAAGTTTGAGTTCGGCCTGCACGCAGGAGCGCTCACGCTGATTGATGAGGCGCTGACCCCCGATTCGTCGCGCTTCTGGGACGCCGCCATCTACGCGCCGGGGCACCCCCAGCCCTCGTATGATAAGCAGTACGTCCGTGACTGGCTGGAGGCGTCCGGCTGGAACAAGGAGCCGCCCGCCCCGGAATTGCCCCCGGAGGTCGTCGCCCGCACCGCCGAAAAGTACCGGGAAGCCTACCGCCGCCTCGTGGGCAAGCCGCTTCCTGCCTAGAACTAAAGGGCTTCGAGGAGCGCGCCGTCGTTTTGGCGGCAGGCTAAACCCTGCCGCTGTGGGGCCTGCGGCCATCCGCCCACCTGGGTGGGCGGGAAAGCCCCCTTCATGGGAGGTCAGTCCATGCCCCGGAGCCAGCACTAAAGGGCTTCGAGGAGCGCCCCGTTATCGGGAGTGGCTTCCAGGGCGTTGAGCAGGGCGTGATAGCGGGCCGGCAGGGGCAGGTTGGCGAGGGCGCGGCGGGCTAAGAGCAGGCGCTCGTAGGTCGTGGCGTCCAGCAGGTTCTCCTCGTGCGCCGACAGGCAGCGCGCCGTATCTATCGCCGGGTAGAGCCGTTGCTGCGCCAGTTGACCGGAAAGCAGCACGCGCCACCCCGTCTCGTGCAGCAGGTGTTCCAGCAGGCGCAGGTGCGGATGGACTTCCCTTTCCTCCTCCGCTTCCGGGTCTATCTCCTGGTTCCAGACCGTTCCGATCAGGGTAAGCGATCCGCCCAGGGAAAGGCCCAGCGGTCCCTCGCCGCTAAAGTTGCCCGCCTTCTGCATCCACTCGCGGATACGCTGACGCGCGTGGGACTGATCGGCGCGCGCCTGTGCGTCCGCCTCCTCTGCCTCCAGCATCGCGCCCCACAGCCCCGTCAGCGAATCCACCGCCAGCAGCACATGCCGGCCCAGCTCGGTCTGCCGCTGCGCGCACTCCAGGGTGAGGTCGGCGATCTGGAGCGTCTGCTCCGGCGTCGCGCCCATCTGCGGCGACGGGCAGACCACGACATCCGACTCTGGGAAGCGCCGCCGCCATTCGGTGATCTCTTCGCCACGCGCGCGCAGCAGCAAGACGAGCAGCACGCAGTCGGGCGCATGGATGCGCGTGCTTTCGACGACGGCCCGCAGCGTGCGCGTCAGGCCGCTGGCGTGCGGGCCGTAGATCATGCCTGCGTAGCCCAGGCCAAGCGGCGCGGCGAAGTCCAGCATCCGGCCCGTCAGGTCGGAGGGACCGACCGCCATCGGAACCCAGCGCTCGGGCACCGCGCGCTCGTAGGGACTGCGGCGCTGACGGGGAAAAGGACGCTCCTCCGCTTCTGACAGCGTTAGCCCGTTGATGCGCGTCACGGCAACCAGGCGCTCTGTGGGCACGACGCGGCTAATCAGCCAGGACGGCACGCTCGCGCCGCGTACCGCGCTCGGCTCATCCCACTGCTCGTCCCAGGCGGCGGCATCTTCCATGCACTCATCGCTGGCCGCCGTCGCCGACTGCGCGGGCTCGATAGGCTCCACGTCGCCCTCGACCACATCGCCGGTCGCAAGGCGGTATCTCGCCGCCAGCGCCGCATCCACCTCGACCACCGTGCCGGCGCCGCCGTTCCTGTCCGGGCGGTGAAGGGTGACGGTCCCCTCCTCTTTCCGATAGACTATCCCATTATGCAGTATATCTAACGCCATCATTCGCGACTTTTATCCGAGTTTGCGGCAGGCTAAACCCTGCCGCTGTGGAGCCTGCGGCCAGCCGCCCACCTGCGTGGGCGGGAAAATCCACATCTACTAAAGGGTTTCCCTGCGCTTTCGTTGGAATTAGCATAGCCGGGATTACGGGAAAAGTCAACGCGCCGCTAACGGCAATCCAGGCCGAAGACTTCGGCAAAGGCGGCCTGCACGCCAAGCACGACCTCGCTTACCATCACGGGACGACCTAACAGGCGCGTGAGCGATGTGACGCCGTATTCATGGATGCCGCAGGGCACGATAAGGTCAAAGTGGGCCAGGTTCGGGCAGACGTTGAGGGCGAAGCCGTGCTGGGTGATCCAGCGGCTGGCCTTGATACCGATGGCGGCAATCTTCTCCGGGCGCAGCGTAGAAAGCTGCGTCCATACGCCCGTATAGCCGGGAAATCGGCCCGCTGCGATGCCGAACGCGCCCAGCGCCCGGATCAGCGTCTCCTCCAGGGCGCGCAGATAGGCGTGCAGGTCAGGCTGGTGCGGCGTAGCCCGCAGGTTTAGGATGGGATAGCCGACCAGTTGGCCGGGGCCGTGATAGGTCACATCCCCGCCCCGGTCGGTCTCCACGACAGCGACGCCCGCCTCTGCCAGCGCCTCCGCCGAAGCCAGGATGTGTGCCGCCGACGCAGCGCGCCCCAGCGTTAGCGTCGGCGGATGCTCCAGCAGCAGCAGCGTATCGGGGATTTCCCCGGCGAGCCGCTGCGCCGCCAGCGCTCTCTGCATCTCCCACGCCTCGCAGTAGTCCCGCGTCCCCAGCCATCTTACCTGGCACGGCGGGCGATCTGCTCCTGGCAACTCTACCGCCATTTCCTCATTCCTCTCTTAAACCGCTCTCTTGCCCAGACCCACGAGCCGGCAAAGCAAAACACGGAGGGCTTTCGCCCCTCCCAATTATCCCCATTATTTTGCAATTTTCTTTATTTATGCGCGTGACACGTATCAATGTGCCTGGTACTTCTCTCTGTAAAATGGGCCGCACTTTCCCAGAATCCAACGCCTGCCACGATGAATCCTCCGACAATTGCTTCGCTTTATAGCAACGCTTCAGGGCAGAGTGGCGGTGGACCCTGGAAAGTCTGACAGAGCCATTGCCGGGGCAGGTTCCCGTGCCTCCCCGGCAATGACAACGGAAAGGCGCTGTAGCCTTTCAATTTAAAACCTTGCAACAGGAGCAACAAGGATGTTTGTACCCACTTCGAGTCGCCTGAATGGCCTGGGAATCCCTGGCAGTACGTGGCTGCGCCGGAAGCAGGGCGCATCGGGCAGGAAGGCCCTCATCGCAGCCGCGCTGACGTTCGGGTTGGGCGTGGCGAGCCTCTGCACCGTCGGCTGGCAGACGGGACGCGCCACGCTCTCTGCGCCGTTCGAGCGTAAAGTCCTCGTGCCGCCGGGCGAAGCGCCGTTTAATCTGCGCTTCTTCACAACGGCGGTCAAGACCGACTCCCAGGGCCGCATCATCACCGGCCCGACAAGCGATCCGGTCAAGAAGATCGTGGGCGCAGAGCCTGCCGGGGAGCGCGGCGGGATGCAGCGCTACACCAAGATTATGTTTGGAGCCGGTTACTTCGACGGACGACCCGATCCCGGCACGCGCATAGACCCAAACAACCCCATCGTCAAGAGCGGCGGCGAGTTCTGGCCGCACCGCGACCAGCCGTTCCGTTCCTGGCCCAACTCCCTGGCGCTCACACCGGACGGGAAGCAGCTGTTCGTGACGCTTCCCGGTCGGGAGGGCTATCCGGACTGGCGGGTCGCGGTCGTGGATACGGGCCTGAAGCGCGTGCGCGGCTGGCTCGATCTGCGCCCCATCGGGCAGACACGCGGCACGCGCCCGACCGGCATCCAGTGCGCGCCCGTCAACACGGCGATCTACCCGAACCCCTACATGGTCGTGCTCAACCAGTACGGCAACTTTGCCAGTGTCATTGATACTGCAACGGATACAATCATAGGCGAGTTTGAGACCGGCTTCTATGCCGAGAAGGCCGTTTTCAACCGGGACGGAACGCGCCTCTACTTAAGCGACCGCTTCAAGGATCAGATACGCGCCTTCCGCGTGGACCCCGGCCCCTTCTTCACCCAGATCGCCGAAATTCCGACCGGCACTAACGACCTCGACCGCACGA
The DNA here is from genome assembly GCA_035650735.1 of Chthonomonadaceae bacterium. Classification (GTDB taxonomy): domain Bacteria; phylum Armatimonadota; class Chthonomonadetes; order Chthonomonadales; family Chthonomonadaceae; genus DASRGL01. The sequence continues at coordinate 17,394 of DASRGZ010000001.1, read as the reverse complement.
ACCCACGCGACCTGGCCCTGAGCGCCGATGGACGCACGCTCTATGTCGCCAACACGCTCGGCCACACGATAGCGGCCATCAATGTGGCGGGCGATGCCAACACGCTGGCCAGGAACATGCCGGTCGGCGGCCTGGCGACCGACGTAAAGATCGCCGGGCGGTGGGGCATCGTCTGCGGCCATGAGACCAATACCGCGCTCAACCAGCCGGAGTCGGGGCACGGCCTGCCGAAAAAGGACGCGAGCGGCGCCGCGATCCGTAACAACGGGCAGCCGCTTGGCTATACGCCCGTCATGACCGACGCGACGAAGGCCACCACCTTTGACGACATCGGCAGCGAGCTAAACGTCTTCGACACCGCCACTAACCTCTTCGTCTATCGCTACGTGGATGCCACCCGCGACCTCTCAATGGTGGTGACGCCGGGCCAGATCGTGGACCTGGGCGACCATGCGGCGGGACAGAAGATCATCCAGGGCAGCGGCCCGGAACAGATGTTCGTGAAGGGCAACTTCCTCTTTGTCAGTATGATGCACTCCGACAAAGTGGAGGTCTTCCGGATCAATCAGACCCCCTCCGATCCCTCCCAGATCCTCACCGAGATAGGCACTCAGTTCACGGGCGGCATCACTCCGCAGGGCGTGGCCGTCTCGCCGGACGGGAGGATCGTCTACACGGCCAACATGCAGACGGAGGATGTCTCCTTCCTGAGCGTGGACACGAACGGGAACCTGACGCGGCAGGGCTATCTGCCCGTTGGCGTGACGCCCAACACGCCGGACCCGACGACTGGCGGCAACGGCGCGAACCTCTTTGCGACGGACGAGGAGGTCGGCCTGCGCTGGTTCTTCTCGCAGTCTTACTCGGACGATGGGCAGAAATCCTGCGGGCACTGCCACTGGCAGAGCCGTCATGACGGCTGCCAGTGGAATGTCGGCGCAAACGCGCTCGGTGGCGTGAAAGTCTGTCCGCAGAACAAGGACATCTCCGATAACTGGCCGGAGTGGTTCGAGGGCCTCAACAACGACATGACGGCCTACGCCTCGGCCTGCAATGGAGAGCTCGTCCAGGCGGAGCGCAAGACCGCGCTCTTCCCGCAGGACAACCTGGTGGATCGGCTACAGGCGCGCGACGCCTACGTGCTTCAGAAGACGGAGGAGAACTCGCGGGCCATCGGGCGACCGGAATTGAGCGGCAAGGCGTTCAAGGTCGGCTACTACGATATGGCGTTCCTGCAGATCCTCTGGTCGCAGAACGAGACGCGGCGAATGCCCAACCCGCTGACCCAATTCCCCTCCGACGTGGAGGCTTCGGAGATCGCGCGCGGCAAGTGGCTCTTTACCACAAAGGTCGCGGCGGGCGGGGCCGGCTGCGCGGACTGCCATCATAATGGCAACAAGATCACCAACGGCGTGGTGGACAACACCTTCCAGGACTACAACATCCACGAGCCGGGCGTCATCAGCGAGACGACGGTGGACGGCAACGGGCCCTTCTTCCGACCGACCAACGACTACTTCTTCCAGAAGTTCGGCCCCCCGCAGGATGAGGGGTCACGGCAGAATATCAGCAGCCGCAATACCAAGCACCTACGGGCCTTCTGGGATAGCGTACCACGCTGGCTGCATCACGGCGACGCCCACAGCCTGCGCGAGATCCTGCTGCCGCCCGATTCGCCCTGGCTGCTGCCCGGCGAGCGCGGCTTCAACTTCCGCACCGTCCGCACCGACCATCGGCGCGCGGTGGCGCAGGACTATCTGGGACAGACTCCGGTCGTGCTGCCCACCGAAGTTCCGATCACCTTCGGTAACAGCGGCGGCGGGCTGGCGGGCGACGGCAAGGGGCCGATCTACGTCAGCCTGGACAGCCCGTTCGTCACGCTGCCGAGCGGCATCTTGCAGATAGACCAGTTGGGGACCTCCAATGTGGCTCCTCTCATCACCTTCGTCAACGGGCAGCGGCAGATCAATCCCGTGCTGGCCCAGAACCACATCGCGGTTCTCAAGGACACGCATGGCAAGACCTCCCAGCTCTCCGCCGAGGACCTAGACGCGCTGATCCTGTATCTGCTGTCGCTGGAGTAGGCGCGGCACGCCCTCGCCTCCTGTCCCGCTTCACCTAACCCCCGGCCCCCTTCCCTGCCGCGTTAGCGGCGAAGCAGGGAAGGGGGAACCCGGCTTGCGAGGGTTAAGGCCCCACCCCCAACCCCTCTCCTTGAGAAGGAGAGGGAAGAGACAGCGTTGGCTTCTGCTCTCCCTTCTCCCTAGCAGGGAGAAGGGACGGGGATGAGGGGAGATACAGGAGAACGGAAGAGCCTGAGAGGAAGAGAGTCTCCCCTCCCCTGTTGTTGGGGATCGCAAGGCGGCGGGGTGTGGCTAGGCGGAGGCAGGGGCCGTAACCCTGCCGACCCTGGCCGTCCGTTGTAGCCCCGCCCCTGGCCGTCCGTTGTAGCCCCAACCCTGGCAGTAGGCCGGGGTGGGGGCGAGAACTGAATAGCCCTGGGTTTCCAGGGCGAGGGACAGGAATCGCGGTGGCCCGGGTAGAACAGGAGCCATAGTACGCTATTCCAATCCGACGGTTTTGAGGAGGAGAAGGATGATCAACCTGGAGGAGCTTCCGATGCGCGTCGCCATCGGCCAGTTCAGCGAATTGACCGATGAGCAGCTGGCTTTTGCCCAGCAATGCGGCGTCGAGGATGTGTTGTTAAACACCCCCAGATTGCCGGGGGAAGAGCGGTGGGAGTATGAGGATTTGCGCGACTGGCGGCGGCGTGCCGAGGAACACGGCCTGCGTCTGATCTGTCTGGAGAATGTGCCGGTCCGTTTTTATGATAGAATCATGCTCGGACAGCCCGGACGGGAGCGCCAACTGGAAAACATGATCGCCACTGTCCGCAACATGGGACGCGCCGGGATTCCCCTCCTGGGCTATCACTGGATGCCCAACGGCGTCTGGCGGACGGATTTCGCCACGCCGGTGCGCGGCGGAGCCATCTCCAACTCCTTCGATTATGAGTTGGCCAAAGACGCCCCCCTCTCCCACGGTATTACCCTGGACGAAGACGCGCTGTGGGAGAACTACGACTGGTATATGGAGCGTATCCTGCCGGTGTGCGAGGAGGCTGGCGTACGCATGGCCCTGCACCCGGACGACCCGCCCGTGCCCGTGCTCGGCGGCATCGCGCGCCTCTTCCGCAATTTTGACAACTTCAAGCGCGCTATGGAGACCCACCCCAGTCCCATGCACGGCCTGGATTACTGCCACGGCTGCTGGTCGGAGATGCGCGGCGGCGAGGGCGTGCTCGATTCTATCGAGTGGTTCGGGCGGCGCAACCGCATCCTCTACGTCCACCTGCGCGACGTGCAGGGCCGCGCGGAGAAGTTTACCGAATGCTTCATTGACGAGGGCAACTGCGACGTCTTTACCACAGTGAGGAAACTCAAAGAGGTCGGCTTCCGGGGCTTTATCATTGACGACCATGTGCCCCACATGGTCAACGATTCGCCCTGGGGGCATCGTGGGCGGGCCTACGCGACCGGCTACATCCGGGCGCTGGTCAATGCGGCGAACTGCCTGGCCTGACATCGCCCGAGACCGCTCTCCTTCAAGAGAGGGGAACTTCCCAAGAGGGCCTTCCTCTCTCTTGAAGGGGCGTCACGGAAGTTATTTTTGCAGATCGCCGTCTCTATGGACCGTCTAACTGTTGCGGAGAGACTCGGCCTCCAGCTTACGCGCTTCCGCCTGCCTGTAGACGCGATGGATCATAGGCTGCAAACTGCCCATCACCGCTACAAAGATCACGCCCACCAGGGTGAGCGGATACCAGATTCCATAGGGCTGTCCAGCGATAAGGGCAATGATCCCTATCAGCAGTGAAAGGGCGCCGAAGACGATGAAAGCGCGCATCCCACCGAGGACGAGCCGCTTGCCTTTGCCCTGCGGCGCCAGCGTACCTGCCACAGCGCCCAATATCCCCGCCAGCGTGCCGCCTAGCCCTCCGACCAAGCTGCCATACCACGTGCCAAACCAGACGGGATCGCACCACGGCTGAGCCATTGCTTAACTCTCCTTTCGGGCTTGAATGAGTTTACGATGCAGTTCCTGGATAGTCCGGGCGGTGGAACCGCTGACTTCGCCCCGCTCGACTAAGTCTCCCAGCAGCAGCGCCATCGGATCGAGGGGACGTTTCTGGAGCAGGGCTTGCAGGCGCTCAATCAACCGATCCAATCGGGCACGCAGGGTTGGATAGCTTACTCCGTAGACGCGGGCCATCTCCTTGAGCGAGCCAGAGGTCAGTACGAAGCGGAGCATAAACTCCAGATCGGTCTCATCCAGTTCCCGCAGCAGGTTGCGCAGCGGGCTATCTTCTGCCATAAGCCCTTCTTCCCCACTCAACCTCGCCTGTTGATGCTTGCTAAAGATTATAGCGCAGGTTTGAATAAAATTCAATAGTCTTGAATAAAATTAAGCGAGGGAGGGGGGGGGAGGAGATACGCCGGTGTGGAGGCGACCTATCTGCCTGTCGCCTTTTGAAGCCGAACGGGGGTTGCCGGGCGAATCCATGAATTGCCGCGGCGCTATGGGAAGTAGTGTGGATTCTCGGTTAGCGGCGTGCCGTCAATCCGTCCTGGCTTTGTGGCGTCGGGAGGGAGGGTGTGGCCTGCCGCTCCGAGGGTATCCGGGCGCGATTGGCAAAGGGTGTGCGCAGCAACCCCAGGACGGTCTGCCATTCCGGCCCCTCCCACTCGTCCAGCCCCAGACGGAGGGCGTGGGTGTCCTGGACTTGCCGGAACGTTCCCGCCAGCCGATCCCAGAACGAGCAGATGCTGGCATAGTTGCTGTCGGTTTCCGGTCGCCAGCGGGAGTGGTGAACCCGGTGCATATTGGGCGTGACGACCAGCCACCGCAACAGCCGATCCCACCGCTCTGGCAGGGCTACGTTGCTATGGTGAAACTGGATGACGGGCAGGAGGATCACCTCATAAAGCAGGGCTTGCCATAGCGCCACCCCTAGGAGCGGGAACACAGCCAGACGCAGCATCGAGGATAAAGTGATCTCGCCGACGTGGAAGCGGGCTGCCGTCGTCACATCCACATCGGCGTCGCTGTGGTGAACGCGATGGAAACGCCAGAGGAACGGGACACGGTGGTTGGCCCGATGCCAGGCGTACATCCAGGCATCGATCAGCACTAGGGCCACCAGCGTTTTTACCCAGACCGGAGCCGGTATCCCGCGCAGCAGCCCGAAGTGAGCGCGCTCGGCCCAGGCGACAGCCCCTGCCGTCAGCCCGGCAAACACGGCGCCTAACACGACTGTGTTGATCAGAGCCAGGGCAAGGTTAGGTGCCGCGTGCCGAAGCCGCCCCTTCCTTTCGGTGAAGAACGGCCACCAGCCTTCCAGCAGCCAGAGGATCACCATTCCCAGCACGGCGGCAACCGTCTGGGCTTGCAGCAGAGCCTCGGCTCGGATCATGGCTGCCTCTCCACTTCTCCTGACCAGGCGCTCATACCACCCTTGAGGTTGTATACCTGCTGAAAACCTTTGGCAGCCAGCGCACGGCTGGCCTGATCGCTCCTGATCCCCCGGTTTCAATAAAAGACGATCCTGGCAGCGCGGTCGAGCGTCTGGATGCAGGGGTCACGTTCCGCCAGCGGAAGGTTGACGGCTCCAGGAAGGTGGCCTGCCGCGTACTCTTTCGGGTTGCGAATGTCTATAAGCAGCGGGGCATCGCCCCCGGCAAGAGCGCGGGCCAATTCGTCAGGAGTGATAGCGGGCGCTGGTTTTTTCCAGAGTCTGAACATACCGGTAGACATCCCCAATCGTGCGGCTCCCTCTCGCAAGGTATGCGCTCCAGGAGAGGGGCCAACCCAGTGAAGAGGGATTGCCTATCCGCAGATCGTGGTCATCCCCATCTCGCCGATGCGCGGCGTTAACACAGTGAAGAGGGATTACTGAACCTATCTACAGAATAAGGCAAAGCAATCCATAAGTCAAATACAATTTTCCGAACGTCGGGTATAATCTGCTTATTATGAATGAGCGCTTCAACCTCTATCCGCTTCACGTCTTCCTTCTGGTCACGCGTTACGGCAGCGTTACCCGTGCCGCTCAGGAACTCTGCATCAGCCAGCCTGCTGTGTCCGCCCATATCAAGGCGTTGGAGGCCCGCTATGGCGAGCCTCTGTTCGAGCGGACACCGCGCGGAATGGCGCTCACGCCGGTCGGCGACAGCGTGGCCCGGCATGCCAGCAGGCTGTTCGCCCAGATCGAGGACATAGAGCATGCCGTGAAGGCAGCGCACGGGCAGGTACGCGGCGAAGTCCGAATTGCGGCCTCCAGCACGCCGGGGGCGTACCTGCTGCCGGGTCTGCTGCGCCGCTTCAAGGAGCGTTACCCTGAGGCCGAGCCGACGTTGATGCTGGGAGACAGCGCCCAGGTTCTGGCCTGGCTCTACGACTACCAGGTTGCGCTGGGCGTGCTTGGCGAGATGCCAAAGATGGCAGCGGAGGGAGAGCTGCGCCACGAGCGGATCGGAGAAGACGAACTGCGCTTAACAACCGCACCGGATAACCCGCTATGCCAGGTAGAGAAGATCGCAGAAGAACATCTAGGCAATCAATCTTTGTTTCTCCGCGAGAAGGGGTCAAGCACCCGCGCCGGGGCCGAGAAGTTGCTGGGTGATTGGCTGGAAAAGTTTGATCGTGTGGTGGAGGTAACGAGCGCGGAGGCCATTAAGGAAGCGGTTATTGCCGGGCTGGGCATCGCCGTGCTTTCCTCATTAGCAACCCGGCGTGAGGAGGCAGGGGGCCTGCTGGGCCCGGTGCGTGACGTCCGATTCCGCCAAAAGCGCTCCCTCTATCTGGTCTGTCGGGCAGACCGGCCTCCGGTGGGCGCAGCCGAGGCGCTCTGGACGTTCCTTACGAGTGGTCAGGGAATAAGGATGAAGGATGAGGGATGAAGGCAGAAAAGAGCCAGGGCTTTTCTTCATCCTTCATCCTTTCTAGGGTTGCAGGGAATAGGGCCTGCGTGACGAAATCCCCCGGTGATTTGTGCTTTTTGCGGTGATTTCTATGGAACCGTCGCCGTCCCATCCGAGTCCTGTGTATAGGCTGTTCGGAAGGAAGGGACAACAAGGCCCTGTTGCGCTTTCTCTTCGTTCCTCCCTTGCCTTTCTGTTTGCCCAAGACCCATCCCTCCGCATGGCGAGGCAATCCACAGGAGCGCCTATTCGTGCGGATGCGGGAGAGCTTATCCCTCCGCATGCGGAGGCCGTGCGAGGCTCTGGCATAGCAAGCCGCCATAATCAAGCTTATCCCTCCGCATGCGGAGGCCGTCCTACCTGGCGGCCCTTCGCAGCCGAGGCACAGAGATCGCAGGAGTTGACCATGGCCGAAATCATGATCCGCCCCAAGCGCCCTTCTGATCGCTTCCGGCGCTGGTTGCTTACGGGCCATCCTGAGGAGATGGAAGGGCCGTATGAGAAGGAGAAGAGCCACCACGAGCATCCCTGGTGGCAGGTGATGTGTCTGACCGGCGTAGACTACTTCTCCACGCTCGGCTACCAGCCCGGCATTGCGGCCCTGGCCGCGGGTATGCTCTCTCCCATCGCCACCCTGATCCTGGTGCTGCTGACGCTGCTGGGAGCGCTGCCGATCTACGCGCGCGTCGCCGAGGAAAGCCCCCACGGCGAAGGCTCCATCTTCATGCTCGAGCGCCTCCTGTCCTGGTGGACCGGGAAGCTGTTTGTGCTCTGCCTGCTGGGGTTCGTCGCCACCGACTTCATCATCACCATCACGCTCTCGGCGGCGGACGCGACCGCGCATATCGTCGAAAATCCCTTTACGCCGGCCTTTTTGCACCATCATCAGGTGGGCATCACGCTGTTTCTCATCGCGATCCTGGGTGGGGTCTTCCTCAAAGGCTTTAAAGAGGCGATCGGCATTGCGGTGCTGTTGGTCGCCGCCTACCTGGCGCTCAACGCCGTCGTTGTCGTCGTCAGCTTTCTCCAGGTGATCCAGAATCCCCAGGTGGTCGCCCACTGGCAGAGCACGCTCTTTGCCCGCTACGGCAATCCGCTGATGATGCTGGCCCTGGCGTTCCTGCTGTTTCCGAGACTGGCGCTGGGGCTTTCCGGGTTTGAGACGGGCGTGGCCGTGATGCCGCTGGTGCAGGGCAGGCCCGGCGAAGACCCCGATCACCCGGAGGGGCGCATTCGCAACACCCGCAAACTGCTCCTCACCGCCGCGCTGATCATGAGCGCCTTCCTGATCACGAGCAGCTTCGTGACGATTACGCTTATCCCGGAAGCGGAATTTCGCGAGGGCGGCAGGGCCAACGGGCGCGCGCTGGCCTACCTGGCGCATCAATTTCTGGGCAACGGCTTCGGCACGGTCTACGATATCAGCACGATCTTCATCCTCTGGTTTGCGGGGGCTTCGGCGATGGCCGGCCTGCTCAACATCGTCCCGCGCTACCTTCCCCGCTACGGCATGGCCCCGGATTGGGCGCGCGCGGTGCGCCCGCTGGTGCTGGTCTTTACGGCGACCGCCTTCGCAGTCACCCTGATCTTCCGTGCGGACGTCAATGCGCAGGGAGGCGCCTACGCGACCGGCGTGCTGGTGCTGATAAGCTCGGCGGCGATTGCGGTGGCGCTCTCCGCCTGGCGCAAGCGGACACGGGCGGGAATAGTGGCCTTCGGCCTTATCGCGCTGATGTTCTTCTATACCACCATCGCCAACATCATCGAGCGGCCCGAAGGCATCAAAATTGCCGCCTTTTTCATCGCGGCGATTGTCATTACTTCTCTGGTCTCCCGCGTCTGGCGCTCGATGGAGCTGCGCGTGACGCAGATCGAATTGGATGATATGGCACGGCAATTTATCGAGGAGGCGGCGCAGAAGGGCGACATTCACATCATCGCCAACAAGCGGCAGACGGGCGACGTGCGCGAGTACGAGGAAAAGGAGCGGGAGCAGCGGGAGGATAACAACATCGCGCCCAACGTGCCGGTGCTGTTTCTGGAGGTGAGCGTCTGCGACGCTTCGGAGTTTACCGGGGTGATGAAGGTCAAAGGCGTGCAGGTAGGCCGCTTCCGGGTGCTGCGCGCGGAGAGCTCCACCGTGCCCAACGCGATTGCGGCCTTCCTACTCTATGTTCGGGATCACACCGGCAAGATCCCCCACGCTTACTTTAGCTGGTCGGAAGGCAATCCGCTGCTGTTCCTGGTGCGCTATATCGTCTTCGGGGAGGGAGACACGGCTCCGGTGACGCATGAGGTGATCCGCCAGGCCGAGTCGAATCTCTCCCGGCGACCGGCGCTGCATGTGGGCGGCGAATCCCGACGGTTCTCTGCCGATCAGCGCAGGAGTGCGGCGCAAGCTTGCGAGGGAGAGAGTCCCCCGGACGGGCGCAGCGCAGCCTGAGCCGCTTTCGCTTCACAGGCAGCCGGGCGCGAGTGGGGCCTTCACGCCTCACGGATCGCCCGGCCCAGCAAACCCTCCCAGCCACGACCGGAACGGCGCAGGTTATTCCTGTTGCGGAGGCTTCAGGCAGCGGCGAGCAGTTCGCTCCAACTCTCCACGTCCAGGATTCGTTCCGTCAACTGCTCCAGCTTTTCGGGCGAGGTTATGGCGTCAATGGCCGCCTGCGTGGAAGCATTGGGCGGCCCAAAACGCTTACCGCCAAGATGCAACAGGATAGTCCGCGCCGTCTCCAATGCACCCTCCGTGCGTCCTTCCTGTAGACCGGCAGCGCGCCCTTTGGCAAGAATAGCTTGATAGGTTGCGGATTCTTCCATTGCTCTTACTCCTTGCAGCAGTCTTGCGGCGAATTCAGGCGGGTAGCGCAGCCCCATGAGCACATAGGTTGCGGTCCATAAGATACCTGCGTCGGTTGGCGTCGCCTCTTGGTTGATCCTAGCTTCCATGCGCTGGATCACTCCAGGCAGCGCCTCTTGGGATACATCCGCCAGGGGAGCCGGCGGCAGCGTCCCTAAGTCGCCGGAAAGAACCGTCTCTACCGGCTGCCGCCAGGCCCGCACGACATTATAACCAAACTCATGTATAACAGAACTTGTCCATGAGAAAACGGCCCTGAACCGAGGAAGATTCAGGGCCGTCCGGTTCTCGAAGGTAAAAAGCCTACTGCACGCTCACGAAGTTTGAGAAGACCAGGTCATAGGAGTTGGTGCCCGCGTTGTATGTAACCGTCAGCAACGTCGGATAGAGCGTATTCCGGCCCAGGGCGGCTGGCCTCGGCACGGCTATCGTGAAGTTCTGTCGCTGATTCAGGAACGCCTGGGTGATCATCGGCTCCAGGAAGGTTAGATTGCCGCCGTAGTAACCAAAGATCAGGGTCTTCGTGAACGCCGGAGCGCCCGGAGCGAAATCTGCGTCAGGAGAGGCATGGGCGCCCATCTGCGGGACAACCGCGTTTACGCCCGGATACGTGTAGCCTGCCGGTATCCGGCTTGCGTCCGGGACAGCCGTATCCGGAGCCGTCACCGCCTGGACCTGGGCCACGGGCACTCCGTAGAAGTGGAAGTCGAAGTGTGGAACGGAATACACGGCGGGTGGATGGCCGTTTGGCTCCCACTGCAACTCAAAGTGGTTGAAGAACGTGGTGTTCTGCACCACCGCCGGAAAGGCCGGGGTGACGAGAGCGCCAGCAGGACCGGCGCCGGCCTGGGCCGGCGGGTTCTGAATCAGGTCCGCAGGCACCGTGACCCCGACTTCCTGCACCATGTTGTTTGGACCCACCTGCGCCCAGGTGGTCACGCTCCGCCCAGCTACCTGCTGCGTTTCCCCGTTTACCAATGTGGTATCGTTGTCGCCGCCGCCACAGCCACACAGCATGGCAAGCACCGCCGTCACGGACGCAATCCCTACCGCTGCACGCACCTTCTTGAGTTCGTGAAACATCCTTTTCCTCATTCCTCCATAAAATGTTCTGGGCGTCGCCAGGCAAACCTACGAGGGCTGCCTGGCGCACGGGCGGATTCTCTGCCTGCACCCAAATTTCCTCCCTGCGAGGGATGATTTCTGGGCCGATGAGGATTGCGCTTTCGTGTAGTTCTCAGAGGTCGTGGCCGTGAGGCTGCCAGGTTTTCTGCCTAATTACCGGGCATCAGAGGCTTCAGACGCCCTCAAACACGACCATCTGGTGCGTGAGGACGGAGGGAACGGTGACGTGGCAGTAGACGCTTTCCTGGCGGAATGGGATCTCCTCGCGGGAGGGCGCCAGATAGACCCGCGACGGCGCTCGGCCCGTTCGCACTGCGAACTCCACGTTGTTGACCGGAACCGCCGACTCGATAAACTCGTTCGTGGCCGTGCGGCGCTGCGGCTGGAAGTTGACCAGGTGCGCCACGATCCAGTTTTCTGCCCTCTGGCGCAGCAGCGCGATCTCCATCGCGGCGGGAACGTTCGCGCCCGGACGCACCAGCGGCTCCGGCAGCAGCTTCTCCAGCAGGCGCGCGACCATCTCCTTATAGACAAAGAAGCCGTCCTCGCGGTAGCCCCGGAAGAGCGCGGCATAGACGTAGGCGACATGGTTATCGGGAGAGAGGACGGCGACCGGATGGCCCGTCGGCTTATCTACCGGCGTCTGAGCATGGGAGGAGAAGTGCTCCGGTGCGCGGTTGAAATAGGGCTGCCAGACCTCGCCCAGCACCTGCATGCCGTGCGCCGGCTCGACGTAGGCGCCTTCCCGATAGTTAACGAACTCTGTCTCGGGCAGGCCCGCGCCAAGCACAGGGCCGAGCCTCATATAGGAGGGTTTCCAGGGGCAGGGTTCCAGGTAGTGGACGGGGCTATTGGGCAGGCCGAACTTGTCCTCCATCAGCGTGGCTTCATGGGAGAAGAGGATGGTGCCGCCCTGGGCGCGGAACGCCTTGAGCTTGGCCTTCATCGCGTCGTCCAGCACGCCCCGGTCGGGAATGAGGACCACCTTGTAGTTGAGCAGGTTGTCCCGGTCAGGCGTCTCGCCGTTCCATTGCTGCTTGAGCGCGGCCAGCACCGCCGCCGCGCCCTCGATGGAAGCATCAATACGCACCGGGCCGCGACTATCCTGATCCCAGTGCAGCGCCTCCTTTGACTCGGGCAGCAGCAGCACCGCGATGTCGGCCAGCGGCTCGGCTCCCAGGCAGTAGGGCTCGGCCTCTTCCACCTGTTTATAAATTTCCTCGATGACCTTATACGCGCCTTTGTCCAGCGTGCCGCGCGGATGAAGCTGGTCGCCGATGCTGACGGCGCCTCCCGCCGCCAGGATCGTGCCCGCCTCATACGCTAGCTGCGCGGTGGTCTTGAGGCCGCCGAAGTCGGCCCAGGACTTGTGGAAGCGGGCCGTCATGCCCTGCAAGGGGCGCGGATAGGTGCGCACGACTCGCGACCAGCAGGGGAAGTAGAGGTAGCCCCACCCGCCCGTCGTCAGCGACTCGATCTCCAGGTGCGTGAGCGTGTCCAGCTCGCGATGGACGTTGGGGGTGACGCGGGAGTTGAAGAAGATGGTGGCGTTGGGCTTCAGCTCACGGCAGAGATTAGCCAGGCGCGTCGTGTACTCGCGGAGAATCTGGAAGGTCTGGACGCGGTGGGCGTTAGCATCATTGCGGGAGTGGCCGGATTTTTCCAGCCGGGCCAGGCACTTCTCGCAGAAGCAGCCGGGGTCGGGAGGATAGTAGCACATGTCGTAAAAGATGCCGTCCGCGTCATAGTTCTTGAGGACCTCTTCGGTTTGGGCGGCCACGTAGTCAATATACTCCTTGTTGCCCAGGCAGATCTGATACCAGGACGCCTGCGCGGCGTTCGGGCCCCAGAGCCGACCGTCCTCCAGGCGCACGACCAAATCCGGGCGGGTCGTGCCGATATGTTGATCTACCCGCACGGAGATATAGACCGGCGTGGCGAGGCCCCGCTTCTTGCACGCCTCAATCTGGGCTCCGAGCAGGTCGAACTTCAGGCTCGGATGCATGACGCCGACTTTCGTGGGGTAGTAACTCATGCCGTGATGGCACTTGCCAAACAACGTCACCCAGTTAACGCGGGCCTCGGCCAGGGTATCGGCGAAGACCTCGGCATCGAAGTCAGCGCCGACATCGGGTATCCGCGGAGAGGTATGAAAATCCAGGTGGATCTGACGCAAGCGGGTAGAAACCAGTTCGGCGGCGGTGGGCGCTGCGGTGCTCATGGCGGTGTTTTACTCCTTTGCGGGTGGGTGATTCGAATGTGTGTTCGTCTGCTGCCACCAGTTTCGACAGCGATCGTCCCGTTCCCTTTCCTGCCACTCCGCAAACAAGCCCCTAAAATTGTGCCGGTGCGTCCCGAAGAGCAGGTTTTGGCGGAGGCGGGGCCGAACTACCCGTCGTGAAACCTTTCCCCTTCATACGACCGGGCCGGATCTGGCGCGGGCTCCCAATGCGGCTCATCGGGCTGGGGCTGGCTGCAGCGTGCCTGGTCCGCGCGGCCGTCGGGCAGCAGGACGCGCGCCAGCCCTCCGCCGCCCCGGCGGTGAATCCCGAAACGGGCGTTGTCCACTCGCGGCGGCTGGCCTCCGGCGTACCGCTGGGCGGGGTCGGCGCCGGCACCTTCCAACTGATGACCGATGGAGCGATCTCCCGCGCCACCTTCAACAACAACTGGAACCAGCCGACAGGCGACCTTCCGGGCTGTTTTGCGGCGCTCTGGACACGGGCTGCCGGGCGGACCGATGCACGCGCCCTGACGCTTAAAAGTCCCTACGGCCTGCCCGCCATCGCCGGGATCGATTATCAGGGCCTCTATCCGCAGGCGATCCTGACCTACCCCAACGCTGACCTGCCGCTGACGGTTTCCCTGCGGGCGTTTTCGCCTCTCATTCCCTTCGACATCAAGAACTCTTCGTTCCCCGCCGCGGCCTTCCTCTTCGAGTTCAAGAACACCTCGCTCGTGCCGGTGGAGGTGAGCGTCGCGCTCTCCTGGGAGAATATCCTGGGCGTCGGCGGCACCGTGACCTACGGCCCCTTCCACAACCGCACGGGCAACCGGGTAACACACATTCCCGATACGGAGGGCTACTTCGGCCTGCGGTTCACCGGGCCGATCCCGGCGAACGCCGGCTCAGCGGATCGCCTGCGCGCCAACGCCTCCGGCGAGTACGTCCTGTTGGCCCGCCCGGAACGGCCGGACGCTGCCGTCACCACCGCCGGGTGGAATGTCCTGGACGCGCAACCCGCCTGGTGGAACGAATTTGCCCGCAATGGCTCCGTGTCTGGCGATGCCCCGCAAGGCCAGGAGGGCAGGAGCCATCCGGCGGGCGTTGTCGCCGTGCGCCTGACGCTCAAGCCCGGCGGCTTCGCCACCGTCCCCTTCGCCTTTGCCTGGCACACGCCCCACTTCTATGCGCTCTCCGGCGCGGACTACGGCCACTTCTATGTCGAGGCGTTCCCCGATGCCGAGCACGCCGCGCGCCTCCTGCTGGCCGACTGGCGCAGCCTGCTGAGCCTGACCGAAGAGTGGCAGCGACGCCTGCTCTTCTCCAACTTGCCCGGCTGGATGGCCCGCCGCCTGATCAACGCCTGCGCGCCGCTCACGGAGAATTCGATTCACACGCGCGACGGCCGGTTCGCCTTTGTATCCAACGTTGGCGCTGCCCCGGGAGCCGGCGATGTGCGCGCCGTCGCGCCCGGCGCGCTGGACTCCCTGCCCGAACATCTGGCTATCAGCCGTCTGCTGCTGGCCTTCTTTCCCACGCTCGAAGCGCAGGCGCTCGGCCAGTTTGCGCGGGCGCAGTCGTCTGCTGGAGCGTTGCCGCGCCACCTGGGCACGCTGGAAAGCCCGGATTGGCCGGCCCCCGCTCCCACGTCGGGCGAACCCCAGGCGCAGCCGCCGTCCACCCCGGCGCCGCTATCCCCTGCCCTGCCCGACGACCCGGATAGCGCCAGCGCGTTTGCCCTGCTGCTGGCAGAATATGCCCTCTGGACAGACGATCAACCTTTTCTTGCGCTCTACTACCCCGCAGCGCGGCAGGCATTGCGCGCTATCCTCCAGCACGACCTGGACCCGGAGGGGCTGCCCCGCGCGGCTCCCGCCGATGGGCCGTTCCCCGCTGGCGGGGAGTCGGGCAATGGGCTTGGGCTGCGACCGGCCTCGGCGACCTTATGGCTGGCGGCGCTGCGCGCTGGCCAGGAGCTGGCGCGGAGAGAAGGAGATAGAGGTTTCGCGCAGGAGTGCGTGGATGCCGCGACCCGCGCCGCCTCCGGTATCCAGAAGCGGTTTTGGAACGGGCGCTTCTATGCGGAGCCGGCGCAGGCGGCAGGCCCGACGGCTGCCGGCGCCCTCTGCGCCACTGACCAACTGCTGGGCCTGTGGGCGGCGAGCGCGCTGGGCTGGAAGGATCTGCTGCCGAAGGACGACCTGGCGCGCGCAATAGAGAGCCTACAAGCCCTTAACGACAAGGCGGCAGGGATGCCCTTCGGCCCGCCGCAGCGCGTCCGCGCCGACGGCAAGCGCCCATCGGAAGACCCTGAGGCGCGCGACTGCCTCCTGCCCGCCTCCCTGCTCTGCCAGACGGCCCTCTATCTCATGCAGGGACAGGAGATGGCCGGTGTCGAACTATGGGAGCGTCTGGACGCCACGCGCAACAACGCCTTGCGCTCGCCCTGGCAGTCCCCGCTCCGCTTCCGTGCGGATACGGGACGCGCCGTGCTGCCGGGCACGGGCAGCATCGCGCAGGCGGCGGACTGGAACGCGCTCTATGCCCTGGAGGGCTTTACCGGCAACCTGAATACTGGCGAGTTTCGCCTGGCGCCCAACCTGCCGGGAACCTGGCGCAGTCTCTCCGCGCCTCTCTTCGCGCCGACCTTCTGGGGCCACGTGACCTTCCGACCTACGGCGCGGGGCGGAGTCCTGACCTTTCGGCTGGATCGGCTCCTGCCGCTCTCCGCCACGACGCCCGCGCAGCGCGCGGTCGGCAAGGCCTCCCTGATCCTGCGGTCCTTGCGGGTGCCCGGCCCGCCGCGACCCGTCCGCGCTGTCCCCACGGCGCACGTCAGTCTGCGGCGGGTCCCGGTGGGCAGCCGCGCCGCTCTGGAAACAGACGGTACGCTGCTGGTGACCTTTGATGCGCCGCAAACCCTCTCTGCGGGCGACCGCCTGGAAATAGATGTGCATTAGCACACCGGGCGCAGAATGCGCCCGATGGTTCTCTCACTCCACCCTGAGGTGAAAGGAGTTCCTAATCTATGCAGCCAAGCAAGTCCTCATCCAATCGCTTTCCAAAACGATGGCTCCTCGGCAGCCTGCTCGCCCCGCTAGCGCTGCTTACCCTGGCAAGCGGCCTGCCCACGCACGGCGCGCCGCAGCACAAGAAGCCGCCAACGGCCCCGCAGAGGTTTAAGAACATCAAAGTCCTCAAAAATCTGCCGGCGGACCAGCTCATTCCGGTTATGGAGAAAATCAACGCTTCGCTGGGGGTTCGGTGCGATTTCTGCCACGTCATCAATCCCAACCATACCGGCTTCGAGCGGGATGATAAGCCAACGAAAGGGATCGCGCGGCAGATGATCGTGATGACCCAGAGCCTCAACGCCCACTACCAGATTCTCGGCAAACAGGCGTCGTGCTATATGTGCCATCACGGCCACCCGCAGCCAGAAATCAATCCCCCACAGCAGATGATGCCGCCTCCGGGAGGAAGGGGGACGCCGCAGCGATAAAGAGGTGAGTCCTCCCCTTTGAGTTGCAGGCGAATCAGTTCGCTGCAACCAGAGCACGAAGTCGCCCTACGGCGACTCACTCCTCCCCTCTCCTTGCGAAGGAGAGGGGCCGGGGGTGAGGTCTTTCCCCTCTCCCGCAGCGTCGGGGGTCGCAAGGTGTCGCTAGGCGGAGGGCTGTCGCGAGGCGGAGGCAAGGGCCGTAACCTTGCCGACCCTGGCAGTGGCGCGAACTGTTGAGCGCCGACCCTAGCAGTGGGCCGAGGGTGAGGGCGAGAATGCCCGGCTATATTTTCTCATCGCCCAACGCCTCGCGCACGTAGGTCAGCAAATCTTTGGGGTGCGGCGGCTTGGGCAGATAGCGAACGGCGCCGGCTTCCTGCCCGTGCAGAATATCGGAGTCGCGCGAGCGCGCCGTCAGCACAATCACCGGAATATCTTTAATCTCCGGATCCTCTTTCATCCGATGCAGCATCTCAAAGCCATCCATATAAGGCATGGTGATATCCAGCAGTATCAAATCCGGCTTGCGCGCCTCCGCCTTCATCGTGGTTAAGCGATTTAAGGCTTCCACTCCGTCGTTCGCCGTGTGCACCTCATAGCCGGCCCGTTCCAGGTTGATCTTGATCAGCCGTGTCCACGTCGGTTCATCATCCACCGCCAGGATAATTCGTTTTGACATACCGTCTTTCTCCTGAATCTGAGCATC